>JAVBPH010000052.1:0-27914 GCA_031549725.1 Treponemataceae bacterium | reverse complement strand
AATACGAAGAGAATTGTGAAATTAGCTGAGATACAGATGACATAAAGAGGGAGATGTTTGTCTCTTCCGCTTCCATATCTTGTGCATAGGAAAAAAGGCTTCTTTTCATTTCCGAAAATAAGCCTTTTTTCAGTGGGCTCGCTTTGCCCTCGGGGTTCTTCATTATTAACTTTCTGTTTTTACATAATCATATCCAACTGTTAGGGTTATTCTTTTACCCGCAGCCGGAAATGCCAAATTTAAGAAGAACCGGAAGGGTTGCCCAAAATGGTTAAGCACCTGGACAGCCCCGGTTCTTTTTCCGGATTATTCTCCTTTCAGGAAGAAAAGCTTGATCCCTTCCTTGGGGAATTGCTTTTTCACATCCCGGATAACCTGGGATACCGCTTCCATATCACCGTCGGAAATATAACTCAGGAGCAGGAAGTTTTCCTCCGGCCAGGTGGCGGTTCCAAGGCAGTATTCCTCCTTTCCCCGTCCATGAACTACCGGAAGGAGGGTATAGTAAAATCCCGGTATGGTTTCCTCCAGCCCTTCAATGATTTCGTCCTCCACGGACCGGTTTGCAATTATTTCAACCCTGGTCATATTATTCTGCCTCCTTGGCCGTTTCAAGTTGTAACTGTTTCTTTTCCAGCCTTTTCTTTTTTCCTCTGTGTTCGTTGATCAGAGAGTACATCACAGGAATGAAAAGCAGGGTGATGAATGTGGAGGATGTAAGTCCCCCGATTACCGTAAGCCCGATAGGCTGGATCATCATGGATGATTTTCCGGGGAAGAACGCCATGGGGACCATTCCCAGGATTGTGGTAAGGGTGGTCATAAGTACCGGCCTGAGCCTGGACTGACCCGCTTCGATACAGGCTTCCTTCACCGGCATGCCCCGGCCTACGAGGAGGTTGGTATAGTCCACCAGGATGATCCCGTTGTTGACCACAATACCCACCAGCATTACCACACCGATCAGTGTGAAGGTACTCAGGATCTGGCCGGTGATCATGTAGATAATAACCACGCCGATTACCAGGAGCGGAATAGTACAGAGGTTTATCAGCGGGTCCTTGAAGGATTCGTACTGGCCTGCCATAACCCCGAATACCAGGAGGATAGCCAGGGTGATAATCAATATGAAGGTATTGAGCATCTTGGAAATCTCACCCCACTGGCCGGCGAAGCCATAGGTAACCCCCGAGGGTAATACCATGTTGTCATTGATAGCCGTCTGGATTTGTCCTTCCACCTGGTCGGACCGGTCATTGGTAAGAATGTTTCCTGTGATATGGATAACCCTGGACTGGTTCTCCCGGTTAATGGTAACCGGACCCACGCCCTTTTCAAGGGAAGCAACGTTGGAAAGAGGAATCAATGTTCCCTTGGTGGACGCTACAAAGATCTGTTCCAGGTCGGGAAGTTTTTTCCGGTCCTCTTCCTGGAGCATGAGGTTTACATCATATTCCTCCCCGCTGTACCGGAAGGTGGTGGCCGTCACACCATTCATGGATGCATATATTTCTTTGGCGATGGTTGCGATATTAAGTCCCAGGTTGTACGCCCTGTTCCGGTCGATGACAATTTCAACCTGGGGCAGTCCGTCGCTGGTATCAATCACCACTTCCGACAGGGAAGGAACATTTTGTTCTATTATGTCCTTCATTTCCCGGGCAACGGACATTCCCGTATTTATATCATCCACCCGGAGTTCAATATCGATATCCGCACCCCCGGCCATCTGCTGGGTCATGCCTTGGCTGAAACTCATGGTGGCAATGGGGAAATCATTAAAATGTGCCCGGAGTTTAGCCTTGACATCTTCACTGGTATCCGCCATGGGATTGTCCATATCCAATGTCACACTGAGGCTTCCCTGGTTGGTGGTACTGCCGAAACTCATGGAGCTTGAAGAACTTCCCGCGTTCACGGTGATGTTCTTTGCCCCCTGGATTTCATCAATAGCAAACTCCTGGAGCTGGAGCATTACCGCCAGGGTATCTTCATACCTGCTGCCCAGGGGCAATTCCACATTCAATGTTACCGAGTCCTCGTTCATAGAAGGAATCATATTGATGTTCATCTTTGTGAGGGCCAGGACAGAACCGAGGAACACCGCGACGATAAGTACCAGCGTAACCAGGCGATGGACTACTGCCTTGGAAAGGAGCCACCGGTAACCCCGGGTGAGGCTGTTAATAGCACCGTCGATAACACCATCGAGCTTCTTGAGAACGGGGTTTTTTATAGGTTTCTGAACCCGGGTGTTCAGTTTCAGGTATTTGCTCGCAAGGACAGGCACCAGGAAGATGGCTATCAGGAGACTTGAGAGCAGGGCAATAACCACGGTAAAGATCATCCCGTTGAAAAGCTGTCCCACAATGCCCAGTTCCTTCTGGAAGAGGAAAATGGGAAGGAATACACAAACCGTTGTAAGGGTTGATGATACAATGGAGGACATCACTTCCTGGGTCCCCAGGATTGCTGCGATGGTTGGTTTGGCGCCCCGTTCCCGGAATTTGAAGATATTTTCAAGGATTACAATAGAAGAGTCAACGATCATACCAACCCCAAGGATAAGTCCCGTAAGGGTCATCATATTCAGGGTAATGCCCATGATGGACATGCACAGGAGGGTTACGATAATGGAAAATGGGATGGAGATACCGATGATCAGCGCACCCTTTACGTTCCTGAGGAAGATAAAAAGGATTGCCATGGCCAGGACACATCCAATGACTGCGGAGTTTATCAGTTCATTGATCATATCCCGGGTCTGCTCGGAGGAATCCGAGGTCATTTCCAGGGTAATATCCGAAGGAAGATCCGCCCGCAGTTCGTCCAGCCTGGCATAGACCTTATCCGCCACGGACACCGTATTGGTGCCGCTCTGTTTTGTCACCGAAACATAGACCCCCTCCTGTCCGTTGATATAAACGGTGGATTCGGTGTCCTCGTATCCCATGTAAATCCGGCCCACATCCTGCAGACGGATATCCGCGCCGTTGAGTTTTGTCACCACCGTTTCTGCGATATCATGGATGGAAGCAAATTCCCCGGTGGTCCGGATTGAATAATTCTTCGAACCGTCAACGATGGTTCCCGCCCCCAGTTCTATATTCTGGGCTGCCAGTACCTGGGCAATACCGGTGATGGTAAGGCCATAAGCTTCAAGCCGGTTCTGGGACAGTTCCACCCGGACGAGCTGGGACTGGCCACCCCGTACACTGGTGGACGCAACACCGTCGATCTGTTCCAGCCTGTCTTGGATCATGTCTTCCGCCAAAGTCCGGAGTTCATTCTGGCTCCGGTTTCCCCTGACCGCGATCTGCATGATCGGCATGGAGTTAGGGTCCATCTTCATGATCATAGGACTGTCGGTCCCGTCGGGAAGCTGGGCCTTTACCCGGTCCAGCTTGTCCCGGACATCGTTTATCTTATTATCTATATTTGTACCATAATCAAATTGGAGGATTACGATACTTGAATGTTCCGACGACCGGGAACTTATTTCCTTTAACCCACCGATATTCACCAGGCTGGATTCCATTGGCTTGGTCACCGTTTTTTCCACTGTTTCCGGTCCTGCTCCTTCATAGGTGGTCATAACCAGTACCACCGGAAGATCCACTTCGGGGAACATATCAATGGCCACATTGGAGACAACATATAGTCCAACGATGCCGATAAGGGCAAATATGATTAAAAATAATACAGGTCGGTCAACAACTTTTTTTGCGATACTCATGCCTGGTTCCTCACTTTAACAACTTTTACTGCGGCGCCGTCGGCAAGGAACTGCTGTCCCTGGACTACCACCGACTCTCCCGCCTGCAACCCGCTCTTCACTTCGGTCAGGTCATCCACACTGTTTCCAATATCCACCTTCCGCATGCTCACATGGTCATTCCCGTCAAGGACAAACACGTAGGTTGATCCCCGGGTTTCCACCACCGCGTCCGACGGGATGGTCACCACATTGCTGTAGGTCCGGGTATTAAGCTTCACCCGGACGAACATCCCCGTATTGATCCGGCTGTCATTCCGGTCAAACTTAAGCACCACCTTCTTCATCCTCGATGCGGGATCCACCACCGGGGATACGTTGGTCACCATGGCGGTGAACTGTTCCCCGGGAAATGCCTGCAGGTCCACGGTAGCCTTAAGGCCTTCATACAGCTGGGCCACTTCTTTTTCCGGGATGAGTACTTCGATCTCCAGATCGTTCATCACCGAAATTGTGGTGATCGCCGAAGCGGTGCTTACGGTGGATCCCACCGCCATGGGGGTGGAAGTCACGGTCCCCGAAATGGGGGCGTACACCGGACTCATGGAATAGGTCGTTCCTGGTCTGGAGGGGTCCACCTCCGCCACCAACTGGCCCTTGCGGACCACCGATCCCAGTCCCACCTTGACGGACGCAATCTTGCCTGCGGTATCGGGAACCACCGAAACCTGCTGTTCGCTCACGATATTCCCGTTGATTTCAATATAAGACTGGAGGGTCTGTACCTCAGCCGGTTCCACCCATACCGAAAATACGGTCGCTTCCGATTGGGGAGCCCCCCGCCGTTCCATGCCGGGTTCCTTATTGTTTCCAGCTAGTAAGGGAAGGCCAAAGATGAACGCCCCGGATATCCCGGCGACCACCAGAAAAAGGATTACCTTCTTTTTCATGCTAACTCCTCCACAATGTCCCAAAGGGAACATTCAATTCTTTTTCTAAGTCCAGTGTTGCGGACATAAGGTTATATATTTCTTCCAGAACACTGTTCTGGGCTCTCAGCAAACTGTCGTTGGCGGAACGAAGGCTCTGCAGATCCGCGGTTCCTTTTTTGTATGACTCGTCGTACATCTTATAGGTCTGTTCCGCCAGGGAAACGTTGAGCTCCAGGACTTTAATATTTTCCAGTGACTGTTCAATGGTCCGCTGATACTGGCGGATTTTATTGTCCGAGTTCATCATAGCTTCGGTGATCTGGCTCTTGTAGTTGGTGATCGTATCGTTTAAGGTGTCGATCTGTTCCCGGGCGGAGGACCAGGGGAGGTAATTATCCAGCTTGAAGGTAAGTCCCAGTGAAAAAGAACCGTTGGCATCATTCCAGATATCATTGGTATATAAGGGCATGGACGTCCATGAAAGACTTAAACTGGGTACATAGGCCGAACTTACCGCGGACTTCTTCTGGGCTTCTATCACTTCCAGGGATTTCCGCAGGGAAGATATGGAATAGGATTCCCCCTTCTGGGAGGATACATTGCTTATATCTACTGTCCCATGGATATCCGCCAGGGTTCCCTTCAGAGTTATATCATCCTCCGCAGGAAGCCCCAGGACCTGCTTAAAAGAATCCAGGGCATTAAAATACTGGGCTTCGATGCTTTTCAACGAGGGTTTAAGGTTTTCCAGATCCACCCGGGCGGAAAGTTCATCCAGTGCGGAAGCCTGGCCGACTCTGGCAAGGGCCGCGGCCTGATCGTAACGGGACTGGGCGGTGGCAATCTGCTGGGCAATAAGGTCCATGTTGGCCTGGATCAGCTGGATCTGGTAGAAGACTTTCCGGACTGATAATTCCAGTTCCTGTTTTGCCGCTTCATAGGTAATAAGCCCCGATTCATAATCCCTTTTGGATGCGCTGATATTGGTGACCAGCGCCGGGTTCAACCCCATGGAGGCCGATACGTTGAACCCGGGAATCCACTTATCCTGTGCCGGGAGAAGTTCTCCGGTCACCGAAGTTGCATGGCTTAAAATGCCGCCAGCGGTTACCGAAGGAATGAATCCATTCCAGGACCGGTCGGCGGCCCGTTTTTTTCCGGCGGTGTTTACCATGGTCCTTTCAAGGGAAAGGTTGTTTTCCATGGCGACCTTTACTGCTTCTTCCACCGTAAGGACGGTTTCTGCCTGAAGAAATGCGGTACTGCCGATTAAAAGAATAATTGTAAATGCGATAATGTGCTTGTTCATGTTCAAAAAGATAAGTTTTATCAAATCAAAACGCCATTAACAGGGTATGAAGGTTTTATAACTTTTTGTTATAAATCATTTTGAAGCTTGCTGGATGGAAGAGACCTGGCATATATTCTATGTAGAGGTACGGCGGTGGGATCTTATATTTTAATTGTTGAAGACGCAAAGGAATTGGCGGAACTTGTAGCCCTCTACCTGACCAAAGAAGGGTTTGATACAGGATCCGCGGGAAGCGCCGAGGATGCCCTGTCGATTCTGGAAACCCGGGTCCCGGATTTAATTGTCCTGGATATTAATTTACCCGGGATGGACGGACTGGAATTTTTACATAAATTCAGAAAGAACAGCGATGCTCCGGTTCTTATTGTATCCGCCAGGAATTCCGATGAGGATATTATTTCGGCGCTTGGATACGGTGCGGATGAATTTGTTACCAAACCCTTTTCTCCCAAAGTCCTGGTAGCCAGGGTCAAGGCCATACTCCGACGGGGTTCTGAAAATCAGGAGTTGAATGAGAACAGGCTTTTCCGGTTCGGGCCCTTTACCCTGGATTATGACGCCTGTATACTGAAAAAAGGGGATAAAAAGGTACCCCTTTCGGCCAAGGAATTTGAGGTGCTTTCCTATCTTTCAGAACATGCGGGAAAGCCCACCGCGCCGGAACGGATCTATGAAGATGTATGGAAGAATGTCTACGGGGATCTTACCTCCGTGGCGGTGTATATCCAGAGGATCAGGAAAAAGATTGAAAATGATCCGGGAAATCCCGAATATATCGAAACCGTCCATGGTATAGGGTACCAGCTTAATCCTGATTCCCCTGCAGAGGTTCAATTTTGAAAATTAATACCCAGTTCCGGCTGCTTGCGGGCGGAATAATTCTGCTTCCCCTGTTGACCGGTCTTGCTTTTTTGCTGCTGGACCGCTTCCGGAATGATGAAGCCGGGTATGTGGCGCCTACCTATGAGGAAATGCTTCCACTGTTTGACGGCAGTCTGGAACGGCAGGAATGGGATAATATCGCGGATACCATTGTGCGGGCCCGGCTGGACACGTCCATTGTGGTTTTCCGCAAGGATATGAAAGTGGTGTATTCCACTTCGGAGTCTTTTACCCTTGGTCAGGTATTATCTGATATGGAACTGCTGGATATGGTTAAGGCAGGCGGGACTCATTTTGGGTATGTCCTGGAATCCCGGGGCTGGACCACCGAAAGCCATGCCTACATGCTCATCTGGGTTGACCAGGACCGGCCCCGGCCCCCGAATCCTGTTAAAATTGTAGCCCTTTCATTTTTCTTTTTTGTGGTGACCGTTCTGGTATTCGTGATCGGCATGTCCGGTATGATTGCCCGGTCGATCACTAAATCGGTGCTGGTTTTGGAAAACGCTACCCGGCGCATAGCCGAGGGAGAGCTGGATCTGTCGGTGGATGTTAAAGGAAGCAACGAAATAACCTCGCTTACCGCTTCCCTGAACAGAATGCGCCTGGCCCTTAAGGAAGAGGAAAACCGCCGGTCCCGGTTTATCATGGGAATCACCCACGATCTTAAAACTCCTCTGGCTCTTATCAAGGGGTATGCCGAGGCCATCGAAGACGGGATAGCCGATGATCCCGAATCCAGGATCCGGTCGGTGGAAATCATCGCCGCCAAGGTGGACCAGCTGGAAGGCATGATAGACGATCTCATGGATTTCATCAGGGTTGATACCGGGGAATGGCGCCAGAATCTGAGCCAGGTAAATCTTTATAAAACCCTGACCAGCTATGGTTGGCGTATGGAGGACGATGCGGGACTTTTGAACCGCCGGTTCGAAGCCCATGTGGAACTTCCGGAAAATCTCACTGTTCCTATGGATGAACGTCTTGCTCTCCGGGCCATAGAAAATCTGATCAATAATGCCCTGCGTTATACCGGTCCGGGGGGACTGATCCAAATGAACGCATATATCCAGGAAAATAAAGTGGTGATTGAAGTGTGTGACAATGGTCCCGGGATAGATGGTGCGGATCTTTCCCGGATTTTTGAAACCTTTTACCGGGGATCCTCTTCCCGCCGGGAACAGGGCATGGGCCTGGGGCTTGCGGTGGTGAAGGGTGTTACCGATTCCCATGGATGGACTATTACGGTGGAATCGGAAAAGGGCAAAGGAAGCTGTTTCAGGATCCATATCCCCCTGAAATAAAAATAGTTTTTTATCTTGTACATCATTGCCGGGTTCATCCATACGTGGCACCCGGCATATTAAAATTAATCTTTAATTAAAAGTTACCTTTTACATTTTTTGTTGTTTTATAATCAGAAGCTTACTAAAAGTATCCTGGGAATCTTGAGCAACATTTTCAGAATGCGCATAGTTTTTATTGAATCCTCCTAGGTTTAATAATAAGGCTTTTGATTCCTCCGGGAGTTTTCCGGAGGAATCTTATTATATATAGATAAATTAAAATTTCCTTTAGATATGTCAAGGTTCCCTTCGGGAACGTGAAGACTGAAATTACTGCCAAATCCGGTTTAATACATTTCCTTACGAACGAACATCCGTTAATCCAAGTCCTCTTTGCTGAAGATACCGCGAAGCCTGCCCCGCGGGGAATTATTTGTGATTGTTGACTGAAAACATTTGTTTTTGTGATATATTAATCAATAAATAAGGTAAGGAGAAAATTAATGAAAAAATTATCACTATTATTATTGCTAATACCTGTATTTTTTCTTTCCTGTAAAGGGATTGACGGCAATTCATATCTTAAATATTACTGGACATCACCTCTCTCATATATGACTGATAGTAATCCGTCTACACCACACAACGTTTATAATGATGTCTATTTTTCTACAAACTCGGGGACTTATTACATGACATACGGGGGGACTGGGTTTAACTATTATATGTACTATACCATAGAAGTTGATGAAGGTGGGTTGTTTACGGATGGTGATGATCTATGGTTTGGAGCTGCATTATCTCCAAGAGGGCCGACTTTCTACAAATTGACATATGACCGTTCGGTGGATAGTGAAGACTTCGGGAATGAAATATCACTGAACAACGGACCGGTACAGAAAATAAAAGCAGATTCCGAAAAAATCAGAGGTCCCATACTTGGCCGGGAAGAGAAAATCATGAGGAATGGGACAATAAGAATGGAGTATGGCCAATTATTGGATGGTGAAACCTAAAAAGAAACCAGCAGAACCGTATTTTTGACCGGTTAGCCAATAACCCCGCCTGATTATAGTTTCAGGCGGTCTCTTTTTGATGCGGGATAAATCTCATAGAATTTACCCTGGCTCAACTTTATATAAATTCAATTATCCTGAATATTCTAGGGTTATCTTATTCTTTATCATATATCAGACTAGCCAGGACTTCCGTATCCGGGGCATCCCTGAGGGAATTCCGGAATTTTTCATCATGCAGGGACCGGGCTAACCGGGACAGCAGCTTCAGGTGAATGGAAGTGTTTATTCTTGGGCCGGTGATTAAAAAAAGCAGGTCCACCGGAAGGGCGTCCGCGGCTTCAAAATCAATGGGTTTTTCCAGACGGAGGACCGCCAGCATGGTTTCCGAGGTAAAATCGCAGAGGGCATGGGGAATGGCGACCCCGTTGCCGATTCCGGTGGAAGCCAGTTCCTCCCGGGCTTTTACCTCCTTGAGGAGTTTCTGGGTATCCGGGACTTTTCCGTTTTTCGCCAAAAGGGATACCGCATATTCCAGGGCTTCATCTTTGTTCTGGGCGGTCCCGTCAATCTCGATACAAACGGGGTTTAAAATGTCTTTAAATTCAACCATCGGGTTACTCCTCATCCTTCTGTAAAAACCGATTCCCCAATCATCCGGTAGTGTAACCATAGCACCTGTAGAGGGATCCGTCAAATGTCCTATAATTTTTTTGTCCCGGGGATCAGTAAAATCGCCGGTTTCATCAATATTTACGGTAATTCCAAGCCGGGGATCATCAACAACCCCGCCGCAAGCAGCGGAGTATGTTGGTTCTGAAAGGTACAGGATTTTATGCGGGTTTCATACACGCAAAACAATTTCTTTGTTGCTTTAAAGAATCGCCCTAAAAAGCGTGTATTAAACCCGCCGGCGAATAAAAATATCCCAAAACCCCTTCAAATATCAGGCTATTTTTAGTATAACTTATATAGAAGAACTTTTTTGTTTTTAATCTCTGGTTTTTACCCAATAGGAGTTTCAATAGTTATGGAAGCTTTAAAAAAGAATAGCGCCTGGAAAGGCCGCCGGGGTCCGCTGGTCCTGGTAATTATGGACGGCGTAGGTTACGGAAAATACAAAGAGGGCGATGCGGTGGCGGATTCCAAGATGAATCATCTTGATGCCATCAAGGCAATCAGTCCCAATACAAAACTTAAGGCCCATGGGAAAGCCGTAGGTCTTCCCAGTGATGAGGATATGGGAAACAGTGAGGTTGGCCACAACGCCATGGGCTGCGGCCGGGTTTTTGACCAGGGGGCTGCTCTGGTTTCCCGGTCCATTGCATCGGGAGATATGTTTAAGGGTAAGGCCTGGAAGGAAATCGTGGATAATGTAAAAACCAGCAAGGGTTCCCTCCATTTTATCGGTCTTTTTTCGGACGGAAATGTCCACAGCCATATAGACCATCTTAAGGCGATGATTGTCCAGGCAAAAAAAGATGGGGTAGCCAAGGTCCGGGTGCATGTTCTTTTTGACGGCCGGGACGTGGGTGAAACCAGCGCCCTGGATTATCTGGATCCCTTTGAGGAATTCCTTAAAGGTCTCAATGACGGCAGTTTCAACGCCCGGATTGCCTCCGGGGGCGGCCGCATGTGGATTACCATGGACCGCTACGGTGCGGACTGGTCCATGGTTGAACGGGGATGGAAGACCCACGTTTTGGCCGAATCCCGCCAGTTTGCCACTGCCCGGGAAGCGGTGGAAACCTACCGGAAGGAAATCCCCGGAATTATTGACCAGGATTTGAAGGAATTCACTATCGCGGAAAATGGCCTCCCGGTGGGTCCCATTGTGGACGGCGATTCGGTGATTTATTTCAACTTCCGGGGCGACCGGGCCCTGGAAATAACCGCCGCCTTTGAGGAAGACAAGTTTGATAAGTTCGACCGTCAGCGGCGCCCGGTGGTAACCTATGCGGGAATGATGGAATACGACGGGGACATGCATGTGCCGAAGCGGTACCTGGTGAACCCCCCTGCGATTGACCGGACATTGGGTGAATATTTAGCTAAATCCGGGGTCAGGACCCTGGCGATTTCCGAAACCCAGAAGTTCGGCCATGTTACCTATTTCTTTAACGGAAACCGGACCGGCAAGTTTGATGATAAGCTGGAAACCTATACGGAAATAAGAAGCGATGTGGTTCCCTTTGAACAGCGCCCCTGGATGAAGTGCGCCGAAATTGCCGATGCGGTGATTGATGCCATCGGGGGCGGTAAATTTGATTTCATCCGGCTCAACTTTCCCAACGGGGACATGGTGGGCCATACCGGGGTTTACCAGGCGGTGGTCTGTTCCATGGAAGGTATGGACATCCAGATAGGCCGGATCCAGGAGGCGGTTAAGGAAGCCGGGGGAACCATGATTCTTACCGCGGACCACGGCAATTCGGATGATATGTATGAACACAACAAAAAAACCGGCGAAGTAATCCACAAGGAAGACGGCAGCCCCAAGGCAAAAACCAGCCACAGTCTGAACCCTGTTCCCTGTATCATATATGACCCGGAATACAAGGGCGAATATAAAAATGATCCCCGGGAAAGCTCCCTCAGGGAAGATCTGGGCATCAGCTCCATTGCGGCAACCTGCGCTGATCTTCTGGGCTTCATCCCACCCGCGGATTACGATCCTTCGGTATTGGAAAAAGTGTAAAACCCAGGAGTTTATATATTAAGCCCGGCGGAAGTGCATTCCTCCGGGCTTTTTTTGCCCCGGAGGACAAAAACACAGAGGACGCTGCTTTGATCGTTGTCCTCTGTGTTTTTTTGTTTGGTATGAATGAGAAGGAAGGCCGGTCCCTGAGGCTCTCGAAGGGCCTGTGAATACAAAGGCTTTTATCTCTCTGACGGTTTCGATCCTTCGACAGGCTCAGGGCACGCAGCCTCAACCACCGGGACGCCCTATAATTAATAGATATTGTCTTTGAAGCATTCTCCGGATAAACTGGTAGTTAATGAAACATACCGCAGATAAACCTTCGCCGGTTCTGATCAATGTTCAAAGAATCCTGGCGGGTATCCTGATTCTGGTTACCCTCATTATCCTGGCGGGAACCATCTATGCCCTGATCGCCAAGCCCGGGAAAAAGCTGCCGGAAAATGATCCGGTACAGGGGACTTTTATCCAGGCGGACGGCAGGATTTTTACCGGCATCGGCAGGATCCGGACCAGTACGGCGGGAACCCAGCCTGCGGCGGTGATTATCACCATTGCATTTCCCTATGATCCGGATGATAAAAGTTTCAGCGAAGAATTGGCATCCAGGGTGGCCCGGTTCAGGACCGAGACGAGCCGGTATTTCCAGGGACTTACCCCGGATGAACTCCGGCTTAAGTCAGAGGATGAACTCCGGAGGGATCTCCTGGGCCGGTACAATGATCAGCTCCGGCTTGGTTTTATCGATACCCTTTATATTACGGATTATATGATCATCGAATAGAGGCTGATTAGTCGGCAATGACCGCCACCCGGGCGGTAAATTTCCCGGAGGTGCTGTCAAACTGCATCGAATCCAGCCGGGCAAAACCGCGGGCAGCTCCGGACTGCTTCACACATGTTTCCATGGCTATCCAGAAGGGCTGCTTTATTCTATCCGCATCATCCATTTTTATGCTGCAGGTGTAGTACATTCCCGGTTTCTGGCTGCCCCCGGGTCCCGTGGCTTCAACCTGGTAGACCCGGAGCAGGACCCCAGGGGAATCCCCAATGTTTTTCCTGGATGTAATCCTCCACATAATTTGACTGGAAAAATCAAAAGCATATTGGTTGTTTTTTATTACAAAGGGAATACCATAATAGGCAGCCACAGCCTGGGGAATATACATATTTTCATCGTACAATTCCTGTACTGCTCTGGAACGGTTTTCTTCTGCCTGGCCGGTAATAATATAAATTTCCAGATTCCTCAGCTCATCGGCGGTATAGACCACCCCCGGGGCATCTTCCTTTTTGGCGGATATACAGCCGGTTAATATAAAAACCAGCAGGATTCCGGTCAATGCCATAGTAAAACGTAAGAACTGTTTCATATTATTAAACATAGCATCTTTAGGAAAAAAGAGTAGGGGAAATCGTAATTGTGATAAGAAAATGATTTTTTTATCACAATTATGTGGTTATTTCTTCAATATTGTAGTGAAATATGCTGATTTTGTGAGTTTCCGGGGGGCTTCTCACAGCATGACAAACTATATTACAATTGTCACCAGGAGGATTCTTTCATGAAAAAATGTCTTATGTTACTATTTTGCCTTCTGCTGCTTGGGTCGGCCGCATTTGCCGCCGAATTTACCATGAGTTTCGGCGGTGGGTTTGAGTTTTTTGGGGATTGGACTACTGCTACAACCCAGTTTGATGCTGATATTACAATGCCCCCAATTCCATTTCCAGTGACGGCGACAACTAAATCGGACCAAACCATCACGGACCTTAATTATGGTGGCTATCTTTTTTTTGATGCCACTTATGTACAGCTCAATGTAAGCTTTTATGGCGGTTCTACTTCCTTGGAAAGTGAAAATAATACCTATGTGTCGGGAAATAAAGTCGATAGTAATACAACTCCCTTTGACAAGACCACTTCCAGCATGAGCATTGGCCTTCTTGGAAAATATCCTTTTGAATTGAATAAATTTACCCTGTTTCCCATGATAGGCGTTTCATATCAGATTTTTTTCAGCGGCGCCTATGGAGATGATTATGCTAAAAATTCAATTGAAACAAAGGCATCGGATTTCAACAGCCTCTGGTTTAATGTGGGCGGCGGGGTGAATTATGCACTTACTGAAAAAATCTTCATCAATTTTGAAGCCCTCTATGGATTTAAGTTAATGCCCACCGAATACGACAAAAACAGCGATGATTTTATTGAAGGCAAGGATAACGGAAAACGGACCAGCGGCTGGGTTAATACCTTTACCGCCAGGTTAGGGGTTGGATACCGGTTTAAATAATATTTTTTGAACCATAAAAACAGCCATAGGTGGATGTGATTAATGCGTATCCAACTATGGCTTTTTAATTTAAAAATATAGATAAAATTGATAACCAAACAAAATGCTCCACTTCTTTGTAACTTTAATCCAAAAGATATATCTTTATAATATGAGAAAAATTTTGCTTGTATTGATTCTTGGGGGTATCTGGGGGACAGCCTTTGCCCAGAACCTTGACCGGGAAGCGTTTCTGGATGCGGAGGTCCGTTTTATGGGGGGGAATTATTCCCTGGCCCTGGAACGGTATGATGAATTTATCCGTGCCTGGCCTAATTCGCCCTATGCGGCGGATGCCCGTTACCGGAGGGCGGTCAGCCTTTACCGGCTGGGCAGGAAGGACGAGGCCTATGAAGCTTTTTCAGCCATAGAAGCCCGGTACTGGTCCACCAAATACCGGGCTTATGTGCCTTTCTGGATGGGGGTTATTGAATACGACCGGGGGGAATACCCCAAGGCGCTGGATCATTTTAATGCCCTTGCAAAAAAACCGCCCGACCAGGATACGCTGGTTCAATCCCTGGTTTATTTGGGGAAAACCTATGCTGCCCTGGAACAGTATGAAACCGCGGAAGAAACCTTTGAAACCTATATCAGTACTGTTAAAAAGATGAACATTCCCCTGGAATCCGACCCGTCGGTGCTGCTTTTCCTTTCGGATATGTATGATAAGTTGTCGGAACCGGAGAAAATGGTTTCCCTTTGGGAGGAAATTGACCCGGCCAAACTGGACACCCCTGTCCGGGAACAGTTAACCCTCCGGGCCGCCGGGGCATATCTTCAGACAGGGGAACAGGTGAAGGGGATAGCCCTTTATGAGATGCTGGAAAATTCATCCCGCCGGGATGTGTCCATCGCAGCGCTGCAGCATCTTCTGGAATTTGAGCAGCAGCGGGGAAATGAAACCGCGGTATCAACTATTGTTATTAAAGTAGAAAATGTCCTCCGCTCCGATCCTAAGGCCCTGGCGGATTTCTGGCTTGGTTTAGGTTCAAATGCCTTCCATGCGGGAAAATATGAACTGGCCAGGGATTATTTTATCCGGGTCCAGGCAATCCGGGGGGATGAGGGTTATTCCGAAGATGTGCCTGTTTTTCTTGCGGAAATAATTTTCAGGGAAGGGGATACCGCCCGGGCTTACCAGACCCTGGCGGATGCGGAAAGCCGGGTTAAGGGTGATAAAACTCTTTTGTACATAAGGATGGGCTGGTATTCGCTGCTTCTTGAAAACTGGCCCCAAGCCAGGGATTCCCTGAACAAGGCGGTTTCCCTGGCGGATGAAGCCGGGAAAAAGGACCTGGCGGATCTGGCCAGGATATACCTGGCTTATGGCTTGTACCGGTCCAACCAGGCGGATCCCGCATTGTCAATTCTGGGCAGTCTTGGTGATGAACCGGACCGGGAAATGCGGACCCTGCTGAGTGCGGAGCTCCACAAATCCCTGGGACAATCCGAAAAGGCTCTGGAGGAGTATTCGGCAATCCTGGAAATTTCACCTTCCAATGTCCATGCCCGGCTGGGAATCCTTTTGCTCTATTTTGATAAGGCCCAGTACAGCCAGCTTATCACCGCCGCAGCCGAAATGGAACACCGGATGGATCTCCGGTTATTGTCCGAGCAGGAACAGTTTGCCTTTAATTATATGCAGGGGATTGCCCTGGCAATCCAGGGATCCTACCGGAATGCTATTCCTCCCCTGGACAGGGCCATCTCTCTTGCTGCTTTTGGGGGTGATCAGGTTTCCTGGGCGGAGTTTTACCGGGGCTGGTCTTTTTACCGGTCCTCCCAGTTCAGGGATGCCGCGGATTCATTATCCGGTTTTGTAAAAAAATATCCCAGCCATCCCCAGGGGTATGCCGCCGCTTATCTGGCTGCCTGGAGTTATTCTCGGTTGGGTGAATACCAGAACGGTGCCGCCATGGCATCCCAGGCGGCATCAATAGCCAGGTCAGGTCAGCCCTCACCGGCCAATGCCGAAGCCGAGGCCCGGGCCTGGTATCTGGAAGGAACCCTGCGGCCGTTCTTCTCTGATTTCAGAGGAGCCCTTACTGCGCTGGACAAGGCTGGGGCGGTAAAGGCCCCGGGGCAGCAGGGGACCAGTTACACCATCCGGGCAGCCTTCGAAAAAGGAACGGTTTATACCCTGGCAGGCCAAATAACCGAGGCCGACCGGGCCTACGAAATGGTTATCCGCAATTTCCCCAATGACCCCTTGGCTGAAGAAGCGGCCTACCGCCGGGGAGAAATTATGTACAGTGCCAAACGCTACAGTGAAGCTGCCGACCGGTTTAATACCTACCGGGAGAAATATCCCCAAGGGCGGTTTGCCGACGGGGCTGTGTATTTTGCAGGGCTTTCCCAGAAAGCCCTGGGAAGTACCGACCGGGCTATCCTGCTTTGGGAACGCCTAATTTCGGACTATAAAACCAGCAGGTACCGTTTCCCGGGACTTCTGGCCCTGGCAAAGGCTTACCGGGAAAAACAGGAGTGGGAACTAGTATTTAATACCTACACCACAACCCTGGCGGAATTCGGGGACCGGGCCCGGCTGGCCGGTGTGGATGATGAAGCGGAAACCCTCCGTTATATCATGGCAAAACTTCCCGAAAAAGCTGCCCGGCTTCACGTGGCCATGAATAAGGCTAACGGTGTCCGTACCGCAGAAGGCCGTTCCGCGGCGCTTCAGCTGGCCCGGTATTATATAACCGAAAGCGCCCAGCGGGAAATTGGGGCATCCCTGGCGGATGATGTGATTGCCTTCCGGAGGGAATCCCCCGGCCAGGCCGCGGAGGCCTATCTGTTAAAAGGTGATTATTACGGTGCCCTGGAAAGCTGGGAACCCGCAGCCCAGGCCTATCTTGATGCGGCGACCGCCGCCGGGGACAGCCCCCAGGGAGCAAAAACCACCGGCGGCCAGGATATCCGGAGCGCCCTGGCGCCGGAAGCCCTGTTCAAGGCAGCCCGGGCCAGGCTCAGATTAGGCCGCCGGGACAGTGCTGTGGAAATTACCGGAACCCTTCAGCGGCTGTATCCTTCATCAACCTGGACAAACCAGGCAAGGCGACTCCTGGAGGGCGGACAATGAGAAGTATCAATATGATTCAAAAGAAAAAAATACGATGGATTTGTCTTTTTATATGTCTGCTGGTTTCCGGGGGAATCCTTTTTTCCCAGGAAAACCCCGGCCTGGACGGAGCGGTGAATCCGGATGTTCCTGTGGTCTCCCTGCCGGACATTAACGACGAGGTAACCGCCCTGGAGAACCAGGAGGTGGCGGTACCCAGTCCCGAAATTCCGCCGCTGGCCATGCCTGAAAAGGCGCCTCCCCTGCCGGAGGAGGGCAGTCTGGTAATACCGGAACCGGCTCCATCCGCAGAGATCACCCTGGATACCCAGGCCAGGCCGGCCCTGGGGGAAACCTTCAGTGAAGCGGGAATTGGTCTGGGGCTTTGGAGAGGTATTTCGGCTTATCTTTCCTTGTATAAACCAGGGATCAACCCGGCTTACAGTTTGAGCTTTGCCCACAATTCCCTGGATGGTTTTGCCTTTCATGATTCAGGGGACGGCTATTCCACCCGGAAAACTTCGGTCCAGGGCCGGATCCGGGGAACCGTGAAGGATACATCCCTTTCATTATCCGCTGCCTTTTCCGATGAGGCGGATGGACTCCAGGGGAACAGCGAAGATTTTTACGGCACCGACCACAGGTATTTTGATGTGCTGGCCGGGATTGCCGCCCCCCTGGGACCATTGAATTTGATGGTAAATATCCAGGGATTAAGTTCCGCCCTTTCCTTAGAAAAGAGCCGTACCGTAGATTCCGGGGATACAAAAAGCCACGAACTTTCCGCAATTCCCTATATCAATCTGGCATGGGAACATGACAAATTAACCCTGGGCCTGGAAACGGATATTGCCTTTCACGGCCTGGTGAATGATCCCGAAGGCGTCAGCAATGCGGACCGGACCGCATATCATGCGGGAGGAAATATCTATGCGGGATATGAGTATTCCCCGGCTTTTTCCTTTGGGGCATCCCTGGGTTTCCTTAATTCGGATACCAATGCGGTGATGGTCCCATTCAGTGTCTGGATTTCCTCGGGATTCGGTGAGATTGCGGCTATCAATGTATCCGGAGGACTCAAGGCGGAACAGCATTCCCTGGCCCTGGCATGGAAGTTCAACCCATACCTGGATGTGGGACCGGTTTTAAAAGACAACAGCCGCTGGTATGCGGATTTTTCCATGGATACCTTTATTATCCAGGATCTAACCCTCAGGACAAACCTGGGCTATTCCCTGAGTTTCGGCGACAGCGGCCGGCTGAATCCCATAGAAGCAGCCCCCGGATCGACCCGGGGGCTGTACACCTATACCTTTGAGTCCTACCAGTCCCTGATCAGTGATATCTCCCTGAGGAAATGGTTTGGTCCGGTTTTCCTTTCCGCGGGATGGAGTGCCGAATGGCTGGACCCGCCGGTACTCCTGAAAAGGCATCTAATTTATTCGGCCCTGGAATACCGGGACCAGAAGGAACGGTTTGGGGCTACCCTGGGGTTTAGCTTTTCCCTGGACGAAACAGGAATGGATATCCCCTGGGTTGATGTAACGGGATTTTTCAGAATTACCCAGGGAATCAGGGTGATTGCGGAATTCCTGGATATAGGAGCCGCCTTTGCGGATACCGATGGCCGGGTCCTCTGGGAACCCTATCTCAGTACCGGTTTCCAAGCGAGCATCAAGCTTCAATTTTCACTATAATGTAGGTGTATTTACCGGGGAGGTATAACGAACACAGAGGTGAACAGTTTTCCCGGGGGAAATCACCTCTGTGTAACCGGGAGGGATTCTCCTCTGTGTTGATTAACCAACCCGGGTTGAACATGTAAGGAATAGTAAGGAGAAATTGTACATATGCTGGATATACTAGTTAAGGGCGGACCGGTGATGATCTTCATCGGGCTTTGTGCTGTGGTTGCCACGGTGATTGTCGTGGAGCGTTTTCTGTATTACTTTTCCATTAAAAAGGAATATAACACCCTGATTCCAACCTTGAAGGGTCTGCTCAGGAAGGGCAAATTCAGTGAAGCAGAGGTGCTCTGTGATAATTCGGCTTCTCCGGTGGCGAAACTTACCAAGGCGGGGCTGGAATTCTCCGACCGGGGAGAACGGGCTGTAAAAGAAGCGGTGAACCATGCATCCACCCGGGAGGTTCCCCGGATTGAGCGGTATGTGGCCGCCCTGGGAACTATTGCCAATATATCAACCCTGCTGGGACTTCTGGGAACCGTTTCCGGGAATATTCAGGCCTTTGGGGTTCTGGCTGCGTCCGGAGCCATGGGAAATCCCGCGCTGCTGGCCGGGGCTATTGCGGAAGCGCTCATTACCACCGCCGCAGGTCTGATTGTTTCGATTCCTGCGACCATCTTTTACAACTATTTTGTATCCCGGTCGAACCACCTTATTGTGGAAACCGAAACTTCCATGGGGGACCTGATCCTCCTGCTTACAGAAAAAGGTGAAGACCATGCGGTTTAAAAGAACCCTCAGCACCCGGAGCACCATCGACATGATCCCCATGATCGATGTGGTATTCCAGCTGATTCTGTTTTTTCTGGTATCCACCACCTTTGCTATTCTCCCGGGGATCACCCTGCAGCTTCCCCAGTCCTCCACCGCGGAGCCCACCGCCATGACCCGCCTGGCGGTGGTGGTGGTCAGCCGGGATGAGGTGTACCTGAACAAGGACCGGATTGCCCTGGGTGATCTGGAATCCCGGCTTGCCCGGCTTTCCGAAGCTGAACGGGCGGAAATAAAAAGTGTTACCCTGGAAGCGGACCAGTCCGTTTCGTACGGCCTGACCATCGAAGTCCTGGACATTCTCAGGATGGCCGGATTCCGGGGGATCAACCTCCATACCCTGGAGCGATAGATGATGAAGATACGGGGCGGGTCTTCTGCCTGCAGCAGGGGCCGGACGGTTTCCGGGGCCTTGGAAGGATTCATTCCGGGTCCTCACCCTGATTTATACCAATTACCCCTCACCAAGGGGCGGCCCCGGGGAAACTAACATGACCGCAGAGTATGATAAACGGCGTATGGAATTGAGTATCCTCATTTCTTTCATCATCTGGGCATTCCTGTTTTTATGTATGGCCTTTATCCGGATTAAAGGGCCCCCCATTCCCAGGGATTCCATGAATCCGCTGTATATAGAACTGGCTCCGCCGGAAATAATTCCCGAGCCGCCGCCCCAGCAGCAACGGGTCGGCGGATCTTCCAACGCCGCATCCAATGCCCTGGTTAATACCGGGCGGTCCGTCCCCCAGCAGGGGGCTTCAGGACAGGGTACAAGCGGCCCGGTGCAGGGTGGTCAAAGTACCCCCGCGCCGTCCCTGCGGCCCGATCCCGAATCATCATCCCTGCCATCCCAGCCCAGGAACCCTTCGGCTTACCAGGGAGGAACCGATCCTTTTGCGCCTTTAAATGAAAACTCACTTAGGTCTGATACGCCCCCTGCACCGGTGAACACCAGTGCCCCGGCAGCCCGGGCTTCTTCCCCGGAGGGCCGGCAAACCGCCGCTCCCCAGGGACTACCCCGGACTGACGGATTCAGTAATTCCTTAGGTGAAGCAGAGCAAAAACTCTCCGGACCCGGCGGCGGCGCCCAGGGCACGGGAACCGGGTCTTCCGGCGGTTTTGGTACCTCCGGTTCCGGACAGGCCGGAACCGGAGTTGTTTCCGGCGGTGGTGATCTGGCGGGAAATTTTGATTTTGGCGAAGGAATTGTCCGGGAACTTTGGAGTTCCCGCAAAACCAGGGTTCCGGACCGGTTTTTGGCGGGCCAGCCGGATACCATATCCACCAGGGTCTCTTTTACCATAGAACCCGGCGGAAGTGTGCTATTGAACACCATCCGTTTTGAACCACCCTTACCCCAGGAGCTGGATGCCTTTTTACGGGCCTTTTTCGGGTCCTGGCTCTTTTCTCCTGCGGATTCGGATGGACAGGTTCGTTTTCAGTATAGTATAAAGGTAAGATGAGAAAAGAAATTGATGCAGTTGCCTTTGACCTGGATGGAACCCTCTATCCAAATTACCGATTTTATTCTCGCCTAATTCCCTTTATCCTGAAGGAACATAGACTCCTTCTGGCCATGGGAAAAGCCAGGGACGTGCTCCGGAAAAAAGATCACAAGGGGCATTTTTACGATCACCAGGCCAGGATTATGGCGGAGATTCTCAAGGATGATCCTGTATCAGTTAAGGACAAAACAGAAAAGCTCATTTACCGGGGCTGGGAACCCCTTTTCAAGAAAATCAAGGTTTTTTCCCATGTACATGAAACCCTGAAGGCCTTTAAGGATGCGGGGCTGAAGCTCGGCCTTTTATCGGACTTTCCTCCGGAACAAAAAATTGAATATCTGGGACTTTCGGGTTACTGGGATGTAGTCCTATGTTCCGAAGAGGTGAATCATTTAAAGCCCGACCCGGCACCGTTCCTTAAACTTTCGGAACTGCTTTCCGTGCCTCCTGAACGAATTTTATATGTAGGAAATAGTGTATCTTATGATATAATTGGAGCTAAAGGGGTGGGGATGAAAACCGCATTAATCAGGCCCGTATACAAAAAGGTATTATCCAGGAAAGACGGGGGCGCCGATTTCGTATTCACCAAATACAAACAACTATATTCATATATTTTAGGTTAGAAAAATGAGTTTTTTTACCATCGGAAATCTATTGACCCTGGGTATCGTGATCGCTGTTTTGGTGCTGTACCGCCAGCTTGATAAGAACAACCGTTCCATGGACAAGGTCCGGAAGTACGGGGAAAAACTTAAGGAAGAGCTGTCGGCTTTTATCGCTGAAAAGGAAGCATCCGTCAGGGACTATGCCATAGAACTGGATGTCCAGCAGAAGGCCGCCAAGGAGCTGATGAACCGGCTGGTTATGACCGATGAAGGTCTGGCCAGTAAAGCCGAAGCCGTGACCCGGATCGACGAACGGATCACCGCCTACGATACAGCCCTGGATGAGCTGATGCGGATGACCGGCCGGGTCCAGGAAAACCTGGACCGGATCAGGGATGAATCTGCCTTTGTTGAATCCAGCGCAAAGAAAATCACCGAAGCCAAGGGCCGGCTGGGGGATTTGGAAAAAGGCCTGGCGGATCTGGAATTCCGGTTTGAACGGGAAAATGCGGATGCCCTGGAGCGGACCATGGAAGCCGCCATTGCTGCGGTAAAGTCCACCATTTCGGATATGCAGGCTTCTGCTGAAACCATTGAACGGCAGGTGGAGGACCACCGGGAAGCCGTGGCTAAGGTGGAACACCAGCGGGCGGCAAATCTCGCCAAGGACATCGATACCATCAATAAAATCCTCCGGGAAGCCGTGGAAAAAGCCGGTGTCCGGGCTGATAAAATGGAAGAAACCGCGCTGGTTAAGCTGAAGGAACAGGCCCTGGAACGGACCCATCGTTTTAAGGATGAAATTGAGGATAAGCTCAAGATGCTCCAGGAATCGGCAAAGACCAGGATCCTGGAAGTGCAGGGCTATGTTAAAACCTACAAGGATGAATGGCGAAACGAAACCAGTGAAATAGAAGTAAAACAAAGGGCTTACAAGGAAGAATGGAAAAAGGATGTCCAGGAACTGAATGCCCTGGCAAAAAATCAGAAAGAAGAATGGAAAAAAACCACCGCCGAAACGGATACGGAACTGCGGAAAACCCTGGGGGATCTGAACGCCGCCATTGGGGATATACAGAAAAAAGTCGATGAATCGATGGCTGCCATTGATAAGCAGATCCGGAAAACCGCAGAATCCGCGGAGCATAAAGCCCTGGAAGCGGCGGAGAGCAAACTCGAAATTTACCGGACCGCCCAGTCCGAAGAATTCCGCAGACTCGAAACAATTTCCAATGATATTGTCCAGCTGGATGCGGAACTCCGCCGGTATATGCAGGAAACCGAAAAACGGGTCCTGGATGATTTTTCCCACTTTGAAAAGGATTCCGCCGCATCCCGGAGTTCCGCCGCTTCGGAATTTGCCAACGCGGTGTCAGCCATCAAGGCAGATATGGACGGTCTTGAAAAGGAACTCAACGTACTTAAAAACCGGGCATACGAAAATGTCTCCGAAAAACTTAAAATTTTCGAAGACGATTTCTTTGGGGACCTGTCCAAACGGAGTGATGCCATTGATTCCCGTCTGGATGAATGGAAAGCCGGAATTGATACAGCCCTGGCCGAACTAGGTGAGGCCGGTACCGCGGAACGGAAAATCCTGGAACAGAATTTCACCGAATCCCTCAAATCCCGTTTCTCCGATATGGATGGACGGATTGTGGCTGAACTGGAACATCTCAAGGCCGAGACAAACGCCTTTGAGGAAGGTATCCGGGAACAGATGGCCCAGGCGGATCAGTCCCTGGAATCCCTGCGGGAACAGGTTAACCGTGATCTGGAGGAAGCCCGGAATACCGCTGCTGCCATGGTTAAAACCGAAGTGGGCCGGTATGAGCTTTCCATGACCGAAAGTCTTAAGCGCAGCCAGCGTGACCTGGAGTCAACGGTGAAGGAGATTGCCGATCAGGTTGAAAACAGGAATACCGAGATTACCAGCCTGCTGGATGAAACCAGGAAGGATGTGGCGGACTGGAAAGTCAAGTTTACCGCCCAGCTCCGGGAAGCGGATGATTCGGTGGATGAAGCAAAACGCAAAGCCAGGGAATTGGCCAACGAGGCCGAAGACCGGCTGGCCGCGGTACGGACATCCATTGAAGGAGTCCGGGGCGAAGCTGAAACCTACAGAACGGAAATATTCTCCCGGACCGAAGAACAGGTCAGGACCCTGGAAATGGCCATTAAAGACGCGGACCGGCAGATCAAGGAATTTATTAATCAGACTAAACTCTTTGACCAGGCGGAACTGCTCAAAACAGAACTCGAACGCCGTATTGAAGATCTCAAGTCGGATATCAGCAGACTGGATCATCAGAGGGCCGAAGCCGGAGAATTGGAAATCCAGTTTGTTAAAATAAAACGGCTGGAGGATGAGGTGAACGCCAAGATGACCCGGTTCCTTTCGGAAAAACGGCGGATCGAGCTTATGGAGGCTGATTTCAACCGGCTGCTCACCACATCCCAGGCGGTGGAAGAAAAACTGGTTCAGGTTTCCAACGAAGACGATACCCTCCAGTCCCTGCAGGTTCAGCTCCGGCATTTGAATGATGCGATTTCCGACACAGAGGAAAAATACCTGCGGATTGAAAAGAAGAGCCAGGCCATGGATATGACCAATGACGGGATTGACCGGAACTTTAAAATCCTCCAGGAAACCGAAAGCAAGGTTAAGCGCTTTGACGAATCCCTTTCCAGGATGCAGAGCGATATGGAAGGCATCCAGTTCGTCATGGGAAATTTGACCAAGGAAAACGAAAAGATCAAACTCACCCAGGATAAACTTTCCGAACTGGATAACAGCCTGGTGGACATCGAGAAACGGATTGAAACCATGCAGGTTGCCCGGGAATGGCTGGCCCGTACCGAAAGCCGTCTTGAGGAAGTGGCCAAACAAGCCCAGGACTACGTCAAACTCCTTGGCGATCTTATTAAGGGTGAAGCCAAGAAGGGAGCTCCGAAAGACCGGGGGGCTCCGCCCATTGGTACCAGGGAAACCGTTACCAAGCTTGCCCATCAGGGATGGAAGGTGGATGAAATTGCCAGGGCGGTGAACCTGTCGAGGGGCGAGGTTGAACTTATCCTCGAAATTAGTCCAAAGGATTAAGGTTTGGAAACATGCCGCCGGGAACTTATCCCCGGCGGCATGTAGAATTATTTTATTCTCAAGTGGGTTTAATACTTTCTGCACGCTCCCGGGTGCGCGGCTCTGGGGCGTTCTAAAAATCATGTAAATGAAAATTGTATGGGTATTAAACCCACTTAAAAACCATATCTTACAGAACCAACAAGCCTCGCTGCTCTGCCTCGCACGCGAAAGCGTGCAGAAGGTTTGTGATTAAAATGGACAGGATCAAGCCTTTCTGGATGATTTCAGGAAATTCTTTTTTACCGGGACTTTTCGACACCTTTCCGTTCGCAGAATTTTTTTATGCTGCAGGATGAACAGATGGGGCTTACGGGTTTGCATACCTGCTGACCATAGAGGACCAGCAGGGCATTTATAGTTTTCCAGTATTTCAGGGGAAGGATTTCCCTCAGTACCATTTCACTTTCATCAGGGGTTTTTGTTTCTATCCATCCAATCCTGTTGCAGATCCGGTGGACATGAACATCAACACAGATTGCATCCTGGTCAAAGGCTTCGGTCAGAACCAGATTTGCGGTTTTTCTTCCTACACCGGGCAATGCCAGCAGTTCTTCCATGGTATCCGGAACCTGGCCCTTATAGGTTTCAATTAAGATCGATGCTATCTTTCTGAGGTTAGCTGCCTTCACCCTGTAAAAACCCGCCGGATAAACAAGCTGTGCTATTTCATCTTCCGTCAGCTTCAGCAGTTTTTGAGGACCCGGCGCTTTTGCCAGAAGAGCCCTGGAAGCAGCTACGGTGACCGCATCCTTGGTCCTCAGACTCAGGATGGTGGATACTAACACAACCCAGGGATCCCTTTTATGGGTTAATGCCAGAGCTGTTACCGAAGGTTCCTCCCGGGTGCTCTGTTTCATGTAATTGGATTTCCAGGTCTCCAGGGCAGAAAAAATTATATCCCATTGGGGAGATTCTTTTTTTGCCATTATGAACGCTCCAGGAGACAGACCGCCAGGGCTTCTACTGCAAGACCCATGCCGATCTCCCCAAGACCTTCATTGGTTTTTCCTTTTATAAAAACCGATGAAACATCAATTTCTAAAACCCGGGCAATGTGTTTCTGAATATCATTTCTATAAGGAAGAACTTTTGGTTTGTCACAGGTAACAACGCAATCAATGTTTACAATCTTCCACCCATCGAATTTTATCTTCTGATAGGCTGTCCGGAGAAGTACCATGGAATCGGCATCCTTCCAGGCATTATCCCCGGGAGGAAACAACTCCCCGATATCTCCCATACCGGCTGCACCCAGGATGGCATCGGTGACCGCATGGGCCAGCACATCCCCATCCGAATGGCCCAATTCCCCTTTTTCGAAGGGAATTACCACACCTCCGAGAATAAACCGCCGGCCTTCGATCAGCCGGTGCAGATCCCTGCCAAGACCAACCCGTATCATCCTATGACTCCTTTTCCAGTTTCCGGCAAATCCTCCGGAAAGGTAATTTTTTTATTCATGGGACTCCCGGGAACCGTTGCCACCGGTCCGATAAATTCGGCCCAAACTTCAGTGTCATCGGTATATTCTTTATGATCATTCAATTCCCGTAGGGAAGCTTTTTCATGTGCCCGGAGAATTTCAGGAAAGGCAAACCCCTGGGGAGTCTGGGCACAAACAACCGAAGACCGTTTTAAATGGCGGGTCACAAAACCCTGGGCATCAATTTCTTTCGGTGTTTCTACCAAGGGTATTACCGGCAGTACGGCTTTGTACTGTATCATTCCTTTGATACACCGCTCAATTAATTCCGGATCCACCCAGGGCCTGGCCCCATCGTGGATAAGTACATAATCCGGGTGAACCGGGTCAAGGGACAAAAGAGCCTGATGAACAGAACTTCGCCTGGTTGCCCCTCCGGTTACAAAAGAGATTTGCGGCCCTAACGGATTATGCAGCAGATACGGTGGAATTACCCTACGGGCAGTATCCTCTCCATTTACAGGATCATCCGGGACGGTGATAACAATGAATTTGATTTCCTTTATGGATGCAAAACTCTCTATGCATGCACCAAGTACACTGAGGGGATTTCCTTCGGTATCAGCATTATTAAGAAAGCGGTATTCTTTTTTGATCCCGCCCATTCTGTTTGACGAACCGGCTGCACATATTATTGCTGCAAGTAATCCGTCCATCATATTCTGCTTTATAATTATTTAGCTTCGAGACGGTTGAATATCAGCGTTTCCACATCATCCTTGGGCTTCTTAAGTGAGAAGGAAACTTCATCTACCAGAAGTTTCAATGCAGAATCGTACAACTTACGTTCAAGAATAGGCAGTTCTTTAACCTTGCTTCGGTGATACAAGGACCTGACAATGGATGCAATATCCATAACACTGCCTTTTTTAAGAAGATCCAGATTCATCTGATACCGCTGCTTCCAGTCCGACGGAATCGGTTCATATTCTTCACTGATAAGTTCCAGGGCCTTTTGTGCTTCGTCTTTTGGAACAATAGCCCTGATTCCAAGCTCAACAGCCTTATCGACAGGGACCATGATAGTCATATCTGAAACTTCAAGGTAAATAACGTAATAGAGTAACTTGTCACCTTTAAATGGTTTTTCCTGAATAGAAAGAATTACACCAACACCCTGACTGGGATAAACAATTTTTTGATCAACCTGGAAGCCCTTTGCCTTACTCATATGGGGTTATTATATCATAAAAAAGGGGTTTTGTGAATAGTGATAACGATTAGTTGGTTTTAGGGTTTTTTGTCTGTCCTCTGTGTAAAGAGTCCCGCCCAAAACTTTCACCTCTGTGTACAGAGTATTGCGTACCTCTGTGCAGAGAAAAAGGTGAGAAAAAGATCAAAAAAGGAGAAAAAGGAGAAGCATAACCGTCAGTCATACCCATTCCTAGGGTATGAAGAACAGATTAAGACAACTCC
>JAVBPH010000089.1:0-28833 GCA_031549725.1 Treponemataceae bacterium | reverse complement strand
GGTAGACTCTGCTGGCTTCATTTTTTCTTCTCTCTGTGACGTCTCCATCCCGCCCTGGAGATTGAACAAAGTTCTTTCTCCTAAGACGAAACGTAGTTTCGTCACTCCTCCCCTTCCCTATATTGCCAAAGATCATTCCCCCTTCTTGGGGGATTATATAAAGAAACTATTTGTTTCTTTTAAAACCATTTGAGGCACCTGCCGAACTTTGCCAGCAAATACTGTGCCATATTCTCTCTTTTTTTTACTGACCTGCTGACAATACAACATTTTAACATTCAATGTCAAGCAGTTTTTGATGTTTTCTGTATTTTTTCAACAAAACCTGGAAAGATTCGCATCGACTTGTTGCTAATACATTTACCGTTTTTTCAGCGGTGAGGAAAAATATACTTGATTAATGACCATTGTGTCAAGTGAAAATACAAAAATTTGCAAAATATTTTACAAAAATCTCCGCAAATTACCCTGAGTTTTTAAACGAATATTTTTTAAAAAAACACAAAAATATTTATTACATTTCATATAGAAACAGCATATATATTCCGTTAACTCATAGTTTTTTGCTGAAATAATTCAGTTATAAGTCATTATCCGCAAATGCTTGACCGGTCAACTATTTTGCGGATAGGATATTCAACAGCCAAGTTCCGGGGGTTTTATGAATGACGGAAATCTATCCATTGACCACCTATGCATCGGGGAACTGGCTTCTGTTTTATACCGCCAATTCCAGATATTTATGAACAAAAACATGAAACCCTACCGGGTCAGCTCTTCGGAGGTGATTTATCTTTTAAAAGTGACGGAAAATGAGGCGGCCAGCCAAGCTGCCCTGGCGGAGATGTTTTTCACCGACAGTGCAATTGTTACAAGAATTCTGCAATCCATGGAAAAAGGACTTATTGTCCGGAACAGTTCAAATGATGATAAACGTTCTATGCTGGTATCCCTTACCCCAAAGGGGGAAGAAGCCAAGGAGGCAGAACCCAAAATAAGGACTGCATGGAAGAATAGGGTATTTAAAAATCTTTCAGAAGAAGAGAAATCTTATATGATTTCCCTCTATAAAAAAATGATCCTCCAGGCCCCGACCATAACCCAGGGTCTGGAAAAAAGGGAGACCGACCGATGAGCCGCAAACTCACACAAATTACCTTCAGCCCCGGCGGGACCACCGCATCCGTGGCGGACCTGTTCTGTCAGGAATTTTCCCAGGATAAAACTACCATTGAGTTTTTAACACAGAAGCCCAATGGGGAAATAGAATTTAATCCGGAGGAGCTCCTGGTGGTTGCCATGCCGGTATTTGCAGGACGGCTACCCCAAATAGCCAGGGGGATGCTCAGGCATTATAAAGGAAAGAAAACCCCCGCGGTAGCCATGGTTGTTTACGGAAACCGGGATTATGATGATGCGCTCCTGGAATTATGTGATATATTGAAGGAAAACGGATTTTCTGTTATTGGCGCCGGGGCTTTTGTGGCCAGGCACTCTATTTTCCCCAGGGTCGCCGAATCCAGGCCTGATGGAAATGACAAAAAATCCATCAGGGATTTCGCAGTTCAATGCAGCAAAAAAATAGAAAAGAAGGCATTTAAGGATGATTTCCCCCTGGGATTCCGGGGAAAACGTCCCTACATGGAAGCCTCCCCGCTGCCCCTGAAACCCAAGGGGAATGCGTCCTGCAACCGGTGCAATACCTGCGTCAAAATTTGTCCCACCGCCGCAATCTCGGAAAAAAATCCCCGGAAAACCGATAAAAATGCCTGTATATCCTGTACCGCTTGTATTTACCATTGCCCCCGGAAAGCCAGAAATTTTTCCGGAATTATGTACGGCGCGGCAGGGAAGATGTTCCAGGAAAAATGCGGGCCCAGATTATCCCCCGAATGGTATGCCTGAATTGTGATTCGCTGTCTCATATAAAAGGGGGCATTATATATTGCCCCCTTCAGGTTAATCGTATTCTGAAATTAATTAAAAATTAAATTCCTCTTCCCAGTTGAAATTCCCGGATTCCTCAATACTTTTCGGCCAATGGCGGCACCACTTAGGCACATCCGGCGATTCCACCCGGTCGAGGCTTGGAGTATAGGGTTTGATGTCCAGCACAGGACTGCCATCGTTGGCATCAATATAGGGGATTTCAATGATCCCTTTCCTGTAATCAATATCGATAACCTGCACCACACTCAGGGCAATAAGGTTTGGCCGAATGGGGGACCGGGTGGCAAAAATGCCCATGGTATCCGGGGCATTTTTGTAGGGTTTTGGGGTTTCCAGAACACTCCGCATTTCTTCATTGTCAAAATCACTGAACCACCATATCACATTAAGATGGCTGAATCCGTCCAGGGCCTTCAGGGCCGGTATATACGCTGATTCAAGTTCGATAAACAACCGGTCCCCGGATGCTCTGATTTTCCCAATGGGACTTACCTGCAGTTTCTTCATAGTACATTCCTCCGTTTAGTGTTTGTTGTCCTGCATATCCAGTGTGGACCCTGACACCATGGGAGAGTCAATGAAATATTAAGAAATTATATTTTTTTATAGCGGGAACATTTAAAGACTTCGGGTTTTAGATGTCCCCTGGTTTCTTTTCCAGGGGGATCTGGATTTCTGTTAAATATTGTTCAGGATCATCCTCGTTCCAGGGGCCCCGGTGGACAATCTGCCTGGTGGGTCCAGCCATTCCGTACTGATCATGTTCCTGAAGCCAATCCGCAAAGGACATGTAGGCCCCGGCAATATTCCTGAACGGGCCGTAAGCCATGGTAGAGGCCATCACAGGAACCGGAGCAGTCCGGCGGTAGACAAATCCATCCTCATCTTTACCCATGGTTAATACGGGAACACAGAGCTCCACATCCACATCCCTTTCTTTATGCTCCTCATCGTAATAAATAGAGAATGTATGGTCGGATATGGAAATGGTACGTTTCTCCGCAAAACCGGACATTTCCTTCCATAGTTCTCCCTCGGCATAATAATCCGGAATAATTTTCCTCAGGGAAAGCACCTGGTAAGCGGGGATGCTTTTTATCATTACATTGTAATGGACAGCTATTTTTTCCTGCCGGATATCCCGGATGGCCAATGCAATCTTCGACAGCCGGTTCTGTTCGGCCTCAATAAGCTTTTCGACTTCATGATATTTATGTTCAAGCCGGTTTGTAATAAAATCATCCGTCCAATGTTCCAGGGCAACCGCAATTTCGGATACGTTAAACCCCGTGTCCCGGAGGAAGATAATTTTATTGAGTCTGGGGATCTGATCCGCCGAATACAGCCTGTACCCGGTAAACATGTCGGTTTCGGCGGGCTTCAGCAGCCCGGTTTCGTCGTAATACCTGAGCATCCGGATGGAAACCTGGGTTAATTTTGAAAACTCACCGATTCTGAACATTAAAATATTCCTTTGTAATATGCAGGCACATTAAAAACCTGGTTAAAAACAGGCATCCAATTCCTCATGATGGAATTAAAAAAAATGCCCCCGGCGGTTTCCCCCGGGAGCATATTATGACAAGCCTGTATCAGTTTAATTAGATACTCTTTGTACCGTTTTTGATTGCGGCTTTGCAGGTTTTACAAATTTTAACCTTTGCTTCCCCCGAGGCCTGTTCGTACAGGGTTTTAATTCTTTCCCTTTTGCATACAGGGCATTCACCCCGTCCCCGGGAAGGAAGTTCCCGGATGCCTTTTCCTCTGTGCGCTTTTGACATGCTCCGTTCCTCCCCTTATGCTCCGGCCTTTTCAGCTTTAGGGGCGGCTTTTTTTGCCCCTTCTTTTTTGGCCTTTTCAGTTTTATCTTTGGATGCGTCGGCTTTTTTGTCCTTGGCTTCTTTTTTAGCCTTTTTGTCACCGCCGCTGGTATCAAGTTTATAATCCACCAGTTCCAGGATAACAATTTCCGCGGCATCACCCTTGCGTTCACCGAGTTTGATAACCCTGGTGTATCCGCCGGGTCTGTCCTTCATCCGGGGGCTGATATCGGTGAATAATTTTGCCACCATCGCTTCATCAAACAGACGGCGGGAAACGATCCTGCGGTTATGGACGGAATCAACCTTAGCCCGGGTAATCAGTTTTTCCGCGCTCCGGCGGATCTCCAGGGCCTTTGCCTTGGTGGTGGTAATTCTTTCATGTTCGAATAAAGAAGTAACCATATTCCTGGTAAGGGCTTTACGGTGGGCCGAACGCCGTTCAAGTGTATTAAAGCCTCTTCTATGCTTCATCTTTCTCTTCCTTTTTTGGGGCCATCTTTACCGCGTTCTTAAGAACGTTCATATCCGTAATTCCAAGGCCCAGGTTCCATTCTTTCAGTTTTTCCTTGATTTCCTGGAGGGACTTTTTGCCGAAGTTTCTTGTCTTGGCAATATCGTCTTCGGTTTTCCGGGTCAATTCCCCAATGGTCTTAATATTCGCATTTTTCAGACAGTTTGAAGACCGGACGGACAGTTCCAGTTCCTCCACCGGAGTGTTAAGAATCTGGCGGATCCTTTCATCGTCTTCATCCAGGTCCTCATCGGTTCCGATATTGTTTTCATCAAAATTGATAAATACGGAAAAATGATCCTTGGCTACCTTGGCGGCTTCGGCTAAAGCGTCATCCGGCTTAATGGTGCCGTCGGTCCAAACTTCAAGAACCAGTTTATCGTAATCACTCCGCTGTCCAACCCGGGTGGGTTCCACGGCGAATTTCACTTTTTTCACGGGTGAAAAAATTGCATCCATGGGGATGGTTCCGATTACTTCAACGTACCTTTCATTTACTTCAGAAGGAACGTAGCCGCGGCCCAGATCAATCTGAATTTCAAACTCCAGCCGGGCGTTGTCCATCAATGTCATGATGTGCTGTCCGGCGCTTAACACCTCAACCTGGCCAACCCGGGCAAAATCATCACTTTTAATTTCACCTTTGCCGGACCATTCATATAAAAGTATGTCCTGTTCTACATCTTCAGGGAGCCTGAGCCTTACCTGTTTGAGATTGTTGATCACCTCCAGGGTGTCTTCCACTATATTTGGTATAGTCTCAAACTCACTGGATACATTATGGGGAACCCCGTCGGTATCATAGGAAATGATCTTGACGGCGGTAATCGCATATCCCTGAATCGAGGACAGAAGTACCCTTCGCAAGGTATTTCCCACCGTCGTACCAAAACCAGGTTCGAAGGGAGCGGCAATGAACTTGCCATAATCAGGCTTAAGTTCACCATGCTCAAAGGTGATACCTTTCGGGCGTTTGAATCCTTTAAGAAGGTTCTTACGGGCCATGGGGACTCCTTATTTAGAATATAATTCGACGATCATCTGTTCCTTAATATCCGCCAAGTCGGTTATATCACTGCGTCGGGGAACAGCCATGAATGTACCTTTCATAGCATCGGGATCAAGCTGAAGCCAGGGCATAAGTCCTGCCTTGCCATATTCCTTGAGAGCCTCTTTTACTATTACCAGGTTTTTACTGGATTCCTTAATTGCGATAACATCGTTCGGCCGCACCAGATAGGAAGGCACATTCACACGTTTTCCGTTTACAGTTACATGGCCATGCAGTACAACCTGCCGGGCCTGGGTTCTGCTTACGGCAAACCTCATCCTATACACTACATTATCGATCCTGCGTTCCAATAATTCAAACAGGTTTTCACCGGTAATACCGGGCATCCTGAGGGCTCTTTCAAAGAAAAGGCTGAACTGCTTTTCCTGCATGCCGTAAATTCTCTTGAGCTTCTGTTTTTCCCGAAGCTGAAAGCCATAATCCGAACGTTTCCCGGCCCGGGCTTTGGGATCTTTTCCCGGGGCGGCGCGTTTTTTATTGATGGGACATTTGTCGCTTTTGCACCGGTCTCCCTTGAGCATAAGTTTCTTCTGCTCGGTACGGCAAAGCCGGCAAACCGGTCCTGTATATCGTGCCATTACTTTTCTCCCTTATTAAATACGCCGGGTTTTCCGGGGCCTGCAGCCGTTGTGAGGAATGGGGGTCACATCATTGATGGACTTCACTTTAATTCCCAGGGCGCCAAGCTGGCGGATAGCCGACTCACGGCCGATTCCGGGACCCTTTACATACACGTGTACTTCCCGGAGCCCCACCTGAAGGGCCTTCTGTGCGGCAGTTTCGGTTACCGACTGGGCGGCAAAGGGGGTTGATTTTTTGGCTCCCCTGAAGTTAAGCCCGCCGGAACTTGCCCAGGAAATAGCATTACCCATCAGATCGGTAATCGTAACGATTGTATTGTTGAACGTAGCCTGGATGTATACGTTCCCTTCATATACGGACTTTTTCTCTTTCCGTTTCTTTGTATTAGCAGCCACTTATCAGTATCCTCCGCCTATTTCTTCTTGCCGGCAACGGTCTTTTTCTTACCCTTGCGTGTACGGGCATTGGTCCGGGTCCGCTGACCCCGGAGGGGTAATCCCTTCCGGTGGCGTAAACCACGGTAACAGCCAATATCCATAAGCCGCTTAATATTCAAAGCAATTTCGGTTCTTAAACGGCCTTCAACTTTATATTCATTTTCAATGAGGGTCCTCAGGTCGTTCAATTCTTCCTGGGACAGATCATTAATAAACCGCATGGGATCGATTTTTGCCTTTGCGCAGATTTCATCTGCACTGGAGCGGCCAATCCCGAAAATATACGTCAAAGCGATGTTAACATGTTTGTTTGGGAGGTCGACCCCCGCTATACGTGCCATGCGTCTCCTCCCCCTAGCCTTGTTTCTGCTTATGCTTGGGATTCTGACAAACGATACGGATAATTCCGTTCCGCTTAATCACTTTGCATTTATCGCAAATAGGTTTTACACTTGTCCGGACTTTCATCCTCGGTTCTCCCTTTTTAATCTGTGAATGGGCTCCATGCGTCGTAGATTGGGGTGCATAGATTCCTATCATTCTATTAAAACGAATTTTTTTCGATTCGCCTAGTGGTTAAAGAACGGTTCCAAGGCCCGTTTAGCCATGAAACCGCTGCTACTATTATTTAAACTATAAATTCCGTCCCCGGATCCGGCCTTTCTTGGTAAGCCCTTCATGGTGATGCATTTTAAGCAGCGCCTCAATCTGGCTCATGGTATCCAGGTCAACACCCACGAGGATCAGCAGCGAAGTACCGCCCATCAGGTATGTAATTGACGGGGGGAAATTGAACAGCCGCTGAATAAGTGTGGGCAGCACCGCAATGATCGCCAGGTACAAAGACCCGGGCAGTACAATCCGGTTCAGTATTTTTGTCAGATATTCTTCTATTCTATCTGACCGGATACCCGGTATGGAACCGCCGTTTTCACGGATATTTTTTGCAATTTCTATAGGATTCAGGCTGACCTGGGTATAGAAATAGGCAAAGAAAACGATCAGGATTACGTACAAAACATTGTACAGCATATTCTGCGGGTTAAGCGCCCTGGATACAGCCGCAAGCCAGGGAATATTACCGCCCACGGTCTGGGCAATCTGAAGGGGGAAAGTCAAAATTGACGATGCAAAAATGACCGGAATGACCCCCGAAGGATTAATCTTAAAGGGAATATACGTATTCTGGGCTCCGTACATTTTTCGGCCCACCACCCGTTTAGCGTAGTTAACCGGTATTTTTCGCTGCCCCTGCTGCTCAAACACTACCAGGGTAACGATACCGACGAACATAATCAAAACGATAATAACGAATACCAGGTTCAACTCTCCGGCCCGTACTTTGGTGATCAGTTCCCATACCGCATGGGGAAGCCGGGCTACGATACCCGCAAAAATCAGCAGGGAGATACCGTTTCCGATACCCCTCTTGGTGATCTGTTCTCCCATCCACATCAGGAACATGGTTCCCGTGGTAACCGTCATCATGGCGATCAGCGTAAATGACAGCATGGAGATATGGAGCAGGTTTGGAACCTCCCGGGAAATTGATTCCGCATACCGGGTCACCGCAAATGACTGGACAAGACAAACCGCCACGGTACCAATCCGCTGGTATGCCTGGATTTTCTTCTTTCCGCCCTCTTCCTCGGACAGCTTTTTCAGTGAAGGAAAAACGATCAGCAGAAGCTGCATGATGATGGACATGGAGATATAGGGCATAATCCCAAGCATGAAAACGGAGAAGTTTGAGAATGCACCACCAGCAAAGAAGTCCAGGTAGTCAATTATTGCATTCCCGGAATTCTGCTGGGCAACGAAATATGCGTTAAGTTCGCTGACGTTGATTCCAGGAATTGGAAGAATCGCACCAAAGCGGAAAACAATAAGCATCACGGCGGTGAACAAGATCCGTTCCCTGAGCTCCTTAACCCTAAAAATACCTACCAATGGATTAGCCATGAAACATTCCCTAATATTGATGCGTTAAGCATCAGTGGTAACTGCGACTGAGCCGCCAGCTTTCTCAATCTTCTCTTTTGCGGATGCTGACATGGCAACCGCATTGAAGCTGAGTTTCCTGGTGAATTCCCCATCTCCGAGGACCTTGACTGGAACAGAACCTTTGATCAGTCCTTTCTGGACCAGGGTTTCTATGCTGACGGTTTCCCCGTCGTTATACCTTTTCTGGATTTCACCCAGGTTGATTACCTGGAAAATCTTCTTGAAAGGATAATTGGAAAATCCCCGGTGGGCGAGCCGGCGGTATAAAGGCATTTGTCCGCCTTCAAACCCCACATAGGTCTTACCGCCTGACCTTGACTGCTGTCCTTTATTTCCCTTTCCCGCGGTGGTACCCCGGCCGGAACCCTGTCCGCGGCCGACGATCCGCCTGCGTTTATTGGCTCCCTCGGGAGCCCGCAAGTTAAAGTCATGCATTATTTAATCTCCTCCACCGAGACCAGATGGCTGACGGTTTTCACCATCCCCATAACCGCAGGAGACGCCTCTTTGTCGGAATATGAACCGATTTTCCGAAGACCCAGGCAGCGGACCGTGGCCCGCTGGTTGGGAAGGCTGCCAATGGTACTCCGTACAAGACGGATTCTAACTTTCTGTGCCATTTTTTAACCCCACAGTTCTTTCAGGGATTTGCCCCTGTTCTTGGCAACGCTTTTTGCATCCATCATTTTTTCAATACATGCAAAGGTAGCTTTCACCACGTTATACTGATTGCTGGCGCCGATGGACTTACTGAGGATATCAGTAATCCCGCCGGCTTCCATGATTGCCCGGACAGGACCGCCGGCAATAATTCCGGTTCCCGAACATGCGGGTTTCAATAAAACCGATGAAGATTTAAAGTCCCCGATAATTTCATGGGGAATGGTGCCGTTTTTAATGGGCAGGGAAATCAGGTTCCGCTTTGCCTTATCAATGCTTTTCCGGATTGCTTCGGAAACATCATTGGCCTTGCCGAAGCCGTATCCCACATTACCCTTGCGGTCTCCCACTACGGTTAATGCGGAGAAGGAAAAACGGCGGCCGCCCTTAACAACCTTGGCGGTCCTGTTAAGTTTAACCAGCTTTTCAACGAATTCTTTTTCTTCGAACCGTTTGTCCCTGCCTTCCCGGTCCCGGTGTTCCCTGTTGTCCCTTGTATGTTCCCTGTTATTATCTCTTGAGTTTTCCATTCCGCCCCCTAGAACTGAACGCCGGCTTTCCGGGCTCCATCAGCCATGGCTTTTACAAGACCATGGTAAAGATATCCGTTCCTGTCGAAGACCACTTGTTTAATATTCTTCTCAAGAAGCCGCTTTCCCATTACTTCACCCAACTGGCCCGCACCTTCCACATTCCTCTTAATCTTCTCCAGATCCTTTTCCAGGGTAGATGCGGAAATAATAGTGTGCCCTTTGGTGTCGTCAATAACCTGTATAGACAGGGCTTTGTTACTTCTGAAAACACTCATCCGGGGGCATTCGGCAGTACCGGAAATGCGCTTCCTGATGTGAACCTTTCTCTTAAGCCGCTTTCTGTCCTTATCGATCATTTTTCGTATCATAGTTTATATCCTATTTAACGCCGGACTTACCGACTTTCCTTCTGATTTGTTCATCCTCATACCGGATTCCCTTGCCCTTATAAGGTTCAGGCAGCCGGAGCTTACGGATCTGGGAAGCAAACTCGCCCACCCGCTGTTTATCGATACCGCTGATGGTTACCTTACCGCTGGCTTCCGCTTCCACTTTAAGATCATCCGGGATAGCCACATACACATCGTTGGAGAAACCCAGGTTCATGGTAAGAAGCTTTCCCTGAACCTCGGCCCTGAAGCCGACGCCGTTAATAATTAAAACCTTGGCAAACCCGGCGGATACACCGGTAACCATGTTATTAAGCAGATTCCGGTACAGTCCGTGGAAAGCCCTGGTCTGCTTTTCTTCATTCACCCTGCTGACAACAATGGTGTCCCCCTGGGGGTCAAAGGTTATCACAGGATGATATTTCTGGGTTAATTTTCCCTTGGGGCCTTCCACGGTCATTACTTCATTCTGGAAGGTGACCTTTACGCCCTGGGGAACCTTAACCGGTATTTTTCCGATACGCGACATAAATCCCTCTTACCAGACAGTACAGATAACTTCACCGCCTACTTTCTTTTCAGCAGCTTTTTTACCAGTGGTGACACCAATCGATGTTGATACGATCAGAGTTCCATATCCATTGTATACCCTGGGCATATTTTTATACCCCGCATATACCCGCCGGCCAGGGGTGGACACCTTTTCGATGCCATGAATGACCGGTGTTGTTTGTTCATCATATTTCAGGAACACCCGGATGGTATTTACCCCGTCCTGGTTGATCTTCTTGAAATTCTTTATAAACCCTTCCGTCTTTAAGATCTTAACGATCTCAAGCTTAAGCTTTGAGGTAGGGATATCCACTTTTTCATGCTTTGCCATGCCGGCATTGCGGATCTTGGTCAGCATGTCCGCTACGGGATCTGATACGCTCATCCTACTCTCCTGCCTTTACCAACTGGATTTAGTGACGCCGGGAAGCATCCCTTCGCTTGCGAGTTTCCGGAAGCAAAGACGGCACATTTCATATTTCCGCAGATAGCCCCTGGCTCTTCCGCAGATCCGGCAACGGTTCACTTTTCTTGTTTTATATTTTGGCGTCCGAAGCGCCTTTATAATCATCGATTTTCTTGCCATGGATTCCTCTCTTATTTCCTGAAGGGCATGCCAAATTTAGCCAGAAAAGCTTTGGCTTCGGCATCAGTTTTTGCTGATGTACAGATGGCGATATTCAGCCCGGAGACCCTTTCAATTTTATCGAAGTCGATCTCAGGGAAAATGATTTGTTCGGTAATACCGAGGGAATAATTTCCATGACCATCAAAGGCATTCTGGTTGACTCCCCGGAAGTCCTTAACCCGGGGGAGGGCCACGTTTACCAGACGGTCAAGGAATTCGTACATCATGGCTCCCCGGAGGGTAACCTTGGCACCGATTTCCTGGCCTTCACGGATCTTGAAGTTGGCAATACTTTTCCTGGCCTTGGTCTTTACCGCCTTCTGGCCGGTAATAGTGGTAAGATCGGTAATCGCCGCATCAAGCAGTTTTTTATTCTGAAGAGCTTCGCCTACGCCCATGCTCACCACAATCTTTTCAAGTCGTGGAGTTTCCATGGTCGATTTATATCCCAACTCTTTGAATAATTCGGGAGCAATCTGTTCCCGGTACATTTTCTTGAGCCGCGGTTCGTAGTTCTTCATTATAACGCCTCTCCGCACTTTCTACAGACCCGGACTTTCTTAGCTCCGTCAATCTTATAACCAATTCTGGTGGGTCCGCATTTTTTACAAACGATCATCACATTGGAACTGTGGACCGCAGCCTCAACTTCAACAATTCCACCCCGATCCTGCTGGCTTTTGCGCTTCATCGCCTTTTTTACAAAGTTGGCGCCTTCAACCACGACCCGGTCTTTATCACGGAGGATTTTTAAAATCCGGCCCCGTTTTCCCTTGTCTTTGCCTGCAATAATCTGGACGGTATCTTCTTTTTTAAGTTTGAACTTATGGGGTGCATTTTCTGACATGTCACCGCTCCTTACAGTACTTCCGGAGCCAGGGACACTATCTTCATATAGTCCTGCTCACGAAGTTCCCGGGCCACCGGCCCGAAGATACGTTTTCCCTTGGGATTCTTATTCGCATCGATTATGACGCATGCATTATCGTCGAACCTGATATAGGTACCGTCCTGACGGCGGTATTCCTTATGGGTCCTGACAATTACGGCCTTTTCGACGGAACCTTTTTTAATTGTTGATGTGGGAAGGGCATCCTTCACCGCCACCACAATAATGTCACCGATACTGGCGTATTTACGCTTGGAGCCGCCCAAAACCTTGATACACTGGACCGTTTTGGCACCTGAATTGTCGGCAACATTAAGGTAACTTTCTACCTGAATCATTTCATCAACTCCTTATTTTGCCCTTTCAACAATTTCGGCCAGTGTCCAGCATTTTTCCCTGCTGATTGGACGACATTCAATAACCCTTACCCGGTCACCCACTTTGGCATCGTTCTTTTCATCGTGGGCCTTCACTTTCTTAATCCGGGTTACATACTTTTTGTAAAGAGGATGCAGGGTCTTGCTTGCAATGGCGACCACGATGGTTTTATCCATCTTATCGCTCTTCACAACCCCTACAAACTCTTTTTTGCCGCTGGAGGCTTTTTCAACCTGCTTTTCCACGCTATGCTCCCTGTTTATGCTTTCGAAGCCAGTTCGTGCTGCCGGATTAAGGTGTTAACCCTGGCAATCTGGCGGCGCATGGTCCGCTTCTGGAGCGGATTATCCACATGACCGATAACCATCTGGAACCGGAGTTCCATGTACTTCTTATTAAGCTCATCCCGTTTTGCCTTAAGTTCGGGGAGGCTCAAATTCTTGAATGAATTTTTCATCGCTGATCCTCCGTCTTAGGCCTGTCCGCCCAGTTCCATGTCGGAACGGGCTACGAACCTGGTTTTTATCGGCAGTTTGGATCCGGCCAGATGCATCGCATCCTCCGCCAGGGTCCGGTCAACGCCGCCAAGCTCAAACATCACAGTCCCGGGTTTTACCACCGCGACCCAATATTCGGGGGCTCCCTTACCTTTACCCATGCGGGTTTCGGCGGGTTTCTTGGAATAGGGCTTATCAGGGAAAATCCTGATCCAGACCTTTCCGCCCCTCTTGATTTTACGATTCAATGCAACACGGGCAGCTTCAATCTGCCGGTTGGTAATCCACATCCGGTCCATGGCTACCAGGGCAAAGTCGCCGAAGGCAACCGTGTTTCCCCTGGTGGCATTGCCGGGCATATTGCCCCGCTGTACTTTCCGGCGTTTTACACGCTTAGGACTGAGCATACCTTAACTCCTTGCGGGGCTGCGCTCGCGGCGCTTCCGGACCAGGGCACCCGCATCTTCTTTCTGTTCCTTGCCGTATTTCATTCCGTTGTAAACCCACACCTTGATGCCAATCACGCCGAATCCGGTCATAGCCTCGGCAAAGCCGTAGTCTATGTCTGCCCGGAGGGTATGAAGGGGGATTCTTCCTTCCTTAGCTTCTTCAGTCCTGGACATTTCCGCACCGCCGAGGCGGCCCGAAAGCCTGACCTTAACGCCCTGGGCATTTCCCTTTTTAATGGCATTGCTGATGGCCTGTTTCATGGTTCTCCTGAAGGAGCTCCTGGCCAAAAGCTGCCGGGCAATGTTCTGGGCAATGATCTGCGCATTGTTATCCGCATTCCGGACTTCTTTAATCTTGATCTGCACTTTTTTAGCCACGATCTTCTGAAGTTCCACACCGATTTTTTCGATGTTGGCGCCCTTTACACCGATGATTACACCGGGCCGGGCAGTATGAATCACGATGGTGATCCGCTGGGGATGCCGGATAATTTCAAGCTCCGCAATATCCGCACCCTTGGTCTCGGGCATGCTCAAAATGAACTTCCTGAGTTTCAAATCTTCGTGAAGTGTGTTGGCATATTCTTTGGGGTCCACGTACCAGCGTGAAGCCCAGGTTTTATTGATACCAATCCGGAGTCCAATTGGATTAACTTTTTGACCCACTTTAATCCCCCGCCTTTCCGGTCTCATCTATTACCACAGTAATGTGGCACATTCTTTTCAGAAGCATATCCGCCCGGCCCCTGGCGCGGAACCAAATCCGCTTCATCCGGGGACCTTCATCGATCATTACTTCCCTGATATACAGCATGTCTTCATCAAGCTTCTTGTTTTTGCTCAAGGCATTTGAAGCTGCCGACTTTACGGTCTTCCTGATTAACCTGGCGCCCTTATGGGGCATGTTTTCCAGAATAGACATCGCTTCCGGATAACCCTTGCGGCGGATTAAATCTGCCACGGGCCGCACCTTGTAAGGAGAGGCGATAAGGAATTTTGTAACCGCTTTGTAACCGCTTTTCTTTTCCATATCCGCCTACTTTTTCCCGGCCTTCTTGTCGGAACCCGCATGCCCCCGGAAAATCCGGGTAGGTGAAAATTCCCCAAGCTTATGACCGACAAGGTTTTCCGTGATGTATACCGGAACCCAGGTTTTTCCGTTGTACACTGAAATGGTACCTCCTACCATTTCAGGTATGATGGTTGAACAACGGGAATAGGTTTTAATCATCTTCCGGTCGCCAGCCTTGCTCATTTCCAGCACTTTCTTGTAGAGGCTCTTCTCAATGAAGGGCCCTTTCTTTATAGATCTTGACACCCTTCTCTCCTATTTCTTCTTACCGCGGCTGACAATAAACCGGGAAGATGGCTTATGCTTATTCCTGGTTTTAAAACCCTTGGTGGGTTGTCCCCAGGGACTAACCGGATGAATACCCTTGTTCCGTCCTTCACCGCCTCCGTGGGGGTGATCGACGGGGTTCATGGACATACCCCGGACGGTAGGCCTGATGCCGAGCCACCGGGTCCGCCCGGCCTTTCCAAGCTGAACGTTCATGTGGTCTTCATTTCCTACGGTACCGATGGTGGCGTAGCATTTTTTGAAAATCATCCTCATTTCGCCGGAAGGAAGCTTAAGGGTTACATAATCCCCTTCCTTTGCAGCAATGAGGGCTCCGCCGCCCGCGGAACGGACCATCTGTCCGCCCTTTCCGAGGGTCAGTTCCACATTGTGGACCGTGAATCCCAACGGAATGGATTCCAGGGGCAGGGCGTTCCCGTTTTCAATAGGAGCATTGGGACCGCTCATAATTTTGGCTCCCACCTGCAGCCCCCTGGGGGCAATGATATACCGCTTTTCTCCGTCCGCATATTTGATCAGAGCAATATTTGAACTGCGGTTAGGATCGTATTCAAGGGTAGCAACTACCCCGGGAATACCGATCTTATCCCTTCTAAAGTCAATTTCCCTGTACCGGCGTTTATGCCCGCCGCCCTTATGCCATACGCTGATCCGGCCCTTGGTATCCCGGCCGGCCTTTTCGGGCCTGCCTGAGGTAAGGGATTTTTCCGGCCTGTCCGTGGTTAGTCCCGAATTATCAAGGGCTATCCGCTGTCGCATCCCTGGCGTTACAGGTTTATACGTTTTAACACCCATATAGTTACCCTAAACTCCCTTGGTCTTACACGCCATCAAAAAGGCTGATTTTTTCATTCTTGGGCAGACGAACAATAGCCTTCTTCCAGGTCGATGTATATCCGGATTTATACCGCTGCTTCTTGGGCTTACCACCGACCACCATGATTGTACAGGAAATGGGGTGCACATTAAAAAGTCTGCGAACCGCTTCCTTTACCTGAATTTTTGTAGCAGAAGGATCGACCTTGAATACGTACTTTCCTTCTTCCCTCATCTGATTTGATTTTTCCGAGAGCACTGGCTCAATCAATACTTTTTCGTATGTCATTCTGCGGCCCCTTCAGCCTTCTCGCCGTAGAACTCGTTGAGGTTTTTTGCGGCGGATTCGAGCATAATCACCCGGCGGCCGTAAAAAAGATCATGAGCCCTGAGGCGGTTGTATGAAAGGAACGTAAGCCAGGGAATGTTGTTTCCGGCTCTCTTGATCATTTCATCATCATCCTTGAGGATGATTACGGTCCTTTCATTATCACCAAGCTTTTTCAAAAGGCTTGCCAGCTGCTTGGTCTTGCCGTTATCGACGGAAAAATCTTCCACGATTTTAAGGGTATCACTCTGTGCCTTGAGGCTCAAAATGCTCTTCATGGCAAGACGCTTGGCCTTTTTAGGCATAGCATAGGAATAATCCCTTGGCTTGGGACCAAATATGGTACCGCCGCCGACCACCAGGGGGGATTTTTTATCACCCCGGCGGGCCCGGCCGGTGCCCTTCTGTTTATACGGCTTGGCATTGGAACCATGAACTTCCGCCCGTCCCTTGGTACAGGCTGTTCCAATCCGTTTGTTGGCTAATTCATTATTAATGGCATACCAGATCACATCTTCATTTATGGGAAGACCAAAAACGGTCTCATCCAATTCGATGCTCCTCAGTTCCTTGCCGTCAATGGAATACACTGTCCGATTCATGTCGTCCCTCATCACTTCTTCACCGCGGTTCTGACAACTACAATTCCCTTGTTAACACCGGGAACAGCACCGCGAACCATGATAAGCTGGTTTTCTTTATCTACCTTGACGACCTTGAGGCTCAAGACAGTTACCCTTTCTCTGCCCATGCGGCCAGGCATTTTATTATTCTTGAAGGTCCGTCCGGGGTAGGTTGACTGCCCGGTGGAACCGGGTTCCCGGTGAAACTTTGAACCGTGGGTACTCCGTCCTCCGGCAAACCCCCAGCGCTTCATAACGCCCTGAAACCCCTTACCTTTTGACATGCCGGTTACGTCCACGTAACGGCAATCTTCAAAAAGCTCAATGCCCAGGGAATCACCCACGGCGCATTCCTTCTCAAAATCCCGGAACTCCCTTAAACGCTTTTTCGGTTTAATGTTTTCCGGGAACTGACCCGCATAGGGTTTCGTTACCCTATTTTCCTTCATGTCGTCCAAACCGAGAACCACCGCGGAATAACCATCCTCGGCTTCGGTTTTTTGGGCGATGACAATATTCGGATCGATGCGCATAACCGTCACGGGGACAAGGTTACCGTCATCGTCGAAGACCTGTGTCATGCCCACTTTTTTGGCCATCAGACCTAACATCTTGTAACTCCAAAAATCCGGCACGCTATCCTGAGGTCTCAGGACCGTCTGCCTTATTAAAAATCCTAGGGATTCTATTCAAACATCAAAGAGCATTAACGCTCGGATTATAAAAACAGGTTTTACTGTTTTATTTCCACATCCACACCTGCGGGAAGTTCCAGCTTCATCAAAGAATCCATAACTTCAGCAGAAGGATTAATTATATCGATCAGGCGCTTGTGGGTCCGCATCTCGAACTGTTCCCGGGCCTTCTTGTTAACATGGGGCGAACGGAGCACCGTCACCTTGTTGATCCGGGTGGGAAGCGGGATAGGCCCTGTGACCTTGGCCCCGGCCTTTTGTACGGTCTGTACAATAGACTTCGCACTTTGATCGATTAGTTCTACATCGAAACCGCGTAAACGGACGCGAATTCGTTCCTTAGCCATTATTCCTCCAGAAAATGCCCCCATCAATGTTTATTGATGGGGATGCATTTATCGCAGCCGAAGTATGTTACTCGGTGATTTCTATAACCTGTCCGGATGCTACGGTTCTACCGCCTTCACGGATAGCAAAACGAAGTCCCTTCTCCATGGCGATGGGGTGGATCAGTTCACCGAAAATTTCGGTGTTGTCACCGGGCATAACCATTTCTTTTCCATCGGGAAGCTTTACGGTACCGGTAATATCGGTGGTCCGGAAATAGAACTGGGGCCGGTAGCCGGTAAAGAACGGGCTGTGGCGGCCGCCTTCTTCCTTGGAGAGGCAGTAGATCTGTCCCTTGAACTTGGAATGGGGGGTAATTGAACCGGGCTTGGCAAGAACCTGTCCGCGTTCAACTTCTTTCTTATCAACACCCCGGAGAAGAGCACCGATATTGTCACCGGCCACACCTTCGTCGAGGAGCTTATTGAACATTTCAATACCGGTAATAACGGTCTTCTTGTTGGGTTTAATACCGATGATTTCAACTTCTTCGTTCAACTTGATGATACCCCGTTCGATCTTGCCGGTTACTACGGTACCCCGGCCGGGAATGGTGAACACGTCTTCAATAGGCATAAGGAAGGGTTTTGCATCGTCCCGGATAGGATCGGGGAAATAGGTATCCATTGCTTCAAGAAGCTCATCGATACATTTAGTTGATTCGGGATTGTCCGGTTCGGTCAGGGCCTTGAAGGCGGATCCCTTGATAATGGGGATTTCATCTCCGGGGAAACCGTTGGTGGTCAGAACTTCCTTCACTTCTTCTTCTACCAGTTCGATAAGTTCAGGATCGTCCACCAGGTCAACCTTGTTGAGGAATACGATCATGTTAGGAACGCCTACCTGGCGGGCCAGGATGATGTGTTCCCTGGTCTGGGGCATAACCGAGTCGGGAGCGGACACTACGAGGATAGCGCCGTCCATCTGGGCAGCACCGGTGATCATGTTCTTGATATAGTCGGCGTGGCCGGGGCAGTCGATATGGGCATAATGCCGGTGTTCGGACTGATATTCCAGGTGACGGGTATTAATGGTAATACCGCGGGCCTTTTCTTCCGGAGCATTATCGATTTCATCGTACTTAAGTACCTTATCACCAAATTTTTTACCGCAGTGTGCAGTGATAGCTGCAGAAAGGGTGGTTTTCCCATGGTCGACGTGACCGATGGTTCCGACGTTCATGTGAATTTTAGTTCTATTGAACTTATCTTTTGCCATTACGTGTCCTCCTTACTTATATTTGGGCACACAAAAAATTGAATTTAAGTTTTGGCAGTATACTTGATCACCCGAAAGATGACAAGACACAGCAAACTATGAAACTTGGTTATATACAGCGAATACCGGTTGTTATTTGGAATAAAGGAAGGAACTTTTTACGAAGATCCGGACTTTTGAAACAAAGTCCCTGGATTTTTCGTCCCGTTCCACCTATCCCACCAGCAGCACTGTACCGAGAAGCGTTTCCGCTTCCTGATGATCGGTTTGGATCATCGAGACTCCCGCACCGGAAAGCATCGATAATCGATAGAATATATGTTCATACCTCCTGATTATCCGCCGGGTGCGGTGATCATCTGGTTTTTAAAAAACCAGGAAAGATTTCAAAGAACATGAATTAACCGGAGTTAATTCTTAAACAGCAGCAAAGCCCGAAGGCTTTAACCGCCGCCGTATTATTCCGGATAACATATCCGGATATCAATCCCAGGGATTGACAATAAACCGGCCGGAAACAAACCCGGCCGGGTATTTCTACCAGCGGTAGTGGGCAAATGCCTTGTTGGCGTCCGCCATTTTGTGGGTATCTTCCTTCTTTTTGAAGGCGGTACCGGTGTTATTATACGCATCCAGGAGCTCCGCGGCAAGGCGTTCACTCATTTCATGACCCGACCTGGACCGGGATGCATTGATTATCCAGCGCATCCCCAGGGCTTCCCGGCGGGTTTCCCGGATTTCCACGGGCACCTGATAGGTAGCACCCCCGACCCTCCGGGATTTAACTTCGATAACGGGTTTTACGTTATCAATTGCCTTAAGAAACACTTCCAAAGGTTCCTTTTCGGCCTTGGTCTGCAGCACCGCCAGCGCATCATGGACAATCCGGAGGGCGATGGACCGCTTCCCCTGCCACATCATGCGGTTGACGAACTTGGAAACCACCACACTGTTATATTTAGGATCCGGGAGGATTCCCCGGTCAATACTCTTCTTCTTGCGTCCCATAAAACTATTCTCCCCTTACGCCTTCGGCTTCTTGGCGCCGTATTTTGAACGGCCCCGCTTGCGGTCTTCGACGCCCAGGGTATCCTTGGCACCGCGGATAATATGATAGCGTACCCCGGGAAGATCCTTGACACGGCCGCCCCGGACCAGCACCACCGAGTGTTCCTGAAGGTTGTGGCCAATACCGGGAATATATGCGGTAACCTCGGTCCCATGGGAAAGGCGCACACGGGCAACCTTCCGGAGGGCCGAATTGGGCTTCTTGGGCGTAACGGTCATAACACGGGTACAGACACCGCGTTTCTGGGGACAGGACTGGAGGGCCGGACTTTTTGTCTTGGTCAGAACCTTCTGCCGTCCAAAACGAACCAACTGATTAATCGTAGGCATGAGCTAAAAACTCCCTTGTAATACGCCGTCAGCACCCGACATACGTATTTAAAGACCCCATAATTAAGCTTTGGAGCCATTTCTACTAATATAACCGACTTCGTGAAAAGCCTATTGTTTTATGTATAAAACAGGAACCATGACAGGGCCCGCAACATACTTAAATGGTATTGTATAATAACAAGAAGGAAAAAAAAGGTCAATACTAGATTTTATTTGCAGGCGGGTTTAATACCCTGCTTTTTAAGGCGATTCTTCGAATCAACAAAGAAATTGTTTTGCAGGGTATGAAAACCGCATATAATCCTTACCTTACAGAACCAACATACCCCGCTGCTTGCGGGGTATGTTGGTTCTGAGGCAATACGTACCGCGAATAGCGTCTGCCAAGCCAGAATAGAAATGCCCCATGGCGGTCAGGCAACAGCAGAAACGGGATGGCCTTTTTTGGTATCCGAAGCTCCTTATCCAGGAAAGGCAGATTTATGCGGTGCATTCCGCCGCCCTGTTATCTGTTTTCCTGTCTTTTCCATAGCAAGCGCAAGCAGCCGCCTGCTGCTTGATGGTGATAAGACGCAGATCCTTGCATAAACGAAGCTTCGGTTTAAGGACTTCAAATTCGTCCGGGAACTGTTCCAAATAAAGTTCTTTTTCTTTGGTTTTATTTGCTCTGAATATACTGCGGACAAGGGTAATGCAGTCACGTTTCATGTCCTGTCCAAGGGTACATTTGTATTCCCGTAAAAAATGCCGGGTTAATTCAGACACTTTCGGCGTTTACCGGTATGTTTCGCCGAATACCGGTAAATCGTAATATAATGCCATAACATTCCTGAAAAATTAATTTGACCAAACCAGGCGGTCTATGTGCAGAGGGGGATACCCCCTCTGCACTCCCCCATTTAATAGTTAAATGGTTAAATAGTTAAAAAGCCCGGATGGCGCGGACATCGACGCCGCTGATACCCTTGCCGATGTGGGTGTACTGGTCGCTGTTGGAGAAATCCCGACACCACGCATCAGAGTTACCGACCTGCGAAGAAGACCAATACCAGCCGGAATCAGGTATTCCAAGATCTCCCCTGTTTTTATAGAGCTCGTTTAATTCATCCTTACTCGGAAGGAACCACTCCCCCGCAGTGGTTGTTCCTGTCACATATATACTACATTCATAAGCTGCAGGCGCCTCTGTTGCTTTAGTTCCGGTGGCTGCCGCTAATATTGCAGCGGTGTTTTTCCGCCCGGTACCTATGGCCGTTCCCGCCGCACCTGTTATATTCGAGTAGACCGGTGAGCCTACTGGCGCCCATTTTAATGTTTCATTCATATCTGACGGCGCTGCTTCAAGGTAGTGGCATGTTCCCAGCCCTTCCACCGTAAAACCTGTTTCGCTTACGTAAAAGATTTTTCCACCCCCGGGACCCGTATCTCCTATAGCGTAGGGGCCATACTGAGGCGCCGTATCGGTGGCCGCTTCCAATGCGCCGCTTGCAGTCCCGGCTTCATACGATGCATTCGCCCTGGACCGGGCAAATATATAATAATCAGTTGACGGGGTTAAATACCCGAATACTAGTCCTTCCTGCCAGCCCAGCGCCGGCGCTGAATTGTCCGTATTTTTGGCGTATTCAACGGTCTGCCCATTGCCAGGCGCAGGTACCGCATTAATGGTAATACTATTATGCGTGTTTGATGCCAGCATCGGGACAGCAACCGCTGCGCCCGCGGATTTGCCGGCCCCTGGGATTGTGTTGTCGCTACTGCTTGAGGGGTTGGCGCAGGCTAACAACACCAGCACCAGAGCTATATTCAGCCTTTAAGGGTAAAATAACTATTGTTATTGACAACAGCTTTGGAGTGAATTACATAAGACTGATAATAAACGGGGGAGTACAGTTATGAGAAAAAACAATAATTGTACTCATATCACAGAAGAAATAAATGATAGAAATGTTGAATAAGGAGCAAAGGATGAAGAAAAGTGGTAAAGGAAATCCCGCAGTTTTTGTAATAATAGCAATATGATTTTTCCCGGGGCCTCACCCAGGATGTTATGGACCAGCGGCCGCTGAATGTTCAATTCCAACTGTCCTGGATGATACTGCGGGTCCCACGGAACAAAAAATATCAGGATACTTGAATAAGACATGGCGAAGATTGCGTTTCCCGCAGGCAGGTCATATACCGGCTTCAGCGGAGTGGTCAATGTGACGATGCCCAACGGGGACCAGCGGGGCTATACCCGGCCCAAGACGGGAAATATTGGCTATATGGGTGCGGTGGATCTCCGGATTCCGTGATGCAGGAAAATAGTACATGACCTGCTTGTGCGGAGCCGGTTTCGGTGGTAAGCTGAATTCCTGGAAATGCATGGAGGCTTTTTAAACCCTTTTGGTTTTGAAAAAGTCTTTTCTATAATAATTATTGCGGCTTAAAATATGATGCTCAAAAAACTGTAATTCAAGGAGATTCCCATGAAAAAAACACCGGCATATTGCTTTATCCTGTTATCCTTCTGTATTATCCTGGGTTCCTGCTCGAATCCTTCAGGGGGTGGTTCCGGTGACTCAGCCAGTGCTGTGTCTGCTTCAGGTGTAACACTTAACAAATCCAGTGTTATCCTGTACACCGGGGGAATAACCACCGAAACCCTCACCGCCACGGTAAGTCCCGGTGGTTCCACAAATAAAACCGTCGCATGGGAAACAAGCAATCCCGGTGTAGCAACGGTAACCGACGGTATCATTGAGGCCACAGGAGAAGGAACCGCCACTATTACCGTAACCACCAATGACGGCAGTCATAAAGCAACCTGCGATGTTATCGTAGCAGGTGCTAATTATATCATCAACAATACCACCGATTGGTACAATTATACAAATCTTATCAAAACCGGTTCCAACAGCAAAGTCTATATTCTGACTATCAACAATAATGATATTTCCGTGCCCGGATTTACTTCTTCCTCCTATACCTTTGGAACCGTCCAGGATTTGATTGTTGTCCTTTGGGGGAGCGGAGGTCTTTCCCTCTCCGGCTAAGGCAGCATTGTCAATCTGCGGGGAAGTTCCTCCGACGCAAAGCAGACCCTTATTATTGATGATGCGGTTAGCCTGAAGGGAAATTCTTCTAACAATATTGGCATAGTGTTTATCAATACTAACGCCGTTGTGGATATGCGGGACGGGACTATAACTGGCAATGGAACTGCGGTCGGTACTTGCGGAGTACATATCAGTGGAGGCAGTCTTATCATGTCCGGTGGAATTATCAGCGACAATACCGTTACTGGCTATAGGGGCGGTGGAGTTTTTGTCAATGGTAGCGGTGGCAGCGCTGGTAGTTTTACCATGACCGGCGGAACCATCAGCGGCAATTCCATCACTGCCGGCTGGGGCGGTGGAGTGGGAATTTACGGTGGTAGTTTTACTATGACCGGCGGGACCATCAACGGCAATTCCGGCGACTATGGTGGAGGGGTTTGTGCCTACGGCAATGCAAACTTTACCATGACCGGTGGGACCATCAGCGGAAATACCGGTTCGGATGGCGGTGGCGTGTGCGTCTACACTGATGGCAGCAGTTTTACCATGACCGGCGGGACTATCAGCGGTAATAAAGGTTACTATGGCGGTGGGGTGAGTCTCAACAATACTACCAGCAGCTTTATTATGACCGGAGGAATTATCAGCGGTAATATTGCTACTTCTCCCTTGGACAATAGTACTCCCGTCGGTGGCGGGGTGTATATCCGGCAAGGTAACTTCAGCAAATCCGGTGGGGGAATCATCTACGGAAAGGAAACCGGAAGTCCCAACTGGAACCAGGCAAAGCAAGACACCCTAGGTCATGCGGTGTATTGTGACAATGGCTCCAAACGCCGGAATAACACCCTCTATGCGGGTGATAACATCAGCACCGGTGATCTAACGGTAAACAGGGATAATTAATGGAATCATCATGTGTTGGTATTCCAGGGCAGCTGTATATTAAATGACTGATTTAAATCCCTGACTCCCATGATATGTTCTTTCCTGAAAAACTTGTTATATTCAAGTTTTCGTGATATGTTCGACTTATAGAATCTCACAAAGGCTTTTTTTAAACCCCTTTGGTTTTGAAAAAGCCTTTTCTATAATACCTTATTGCGACTAAAAACATGATGCTCAAAAAACAGCAATCTAAGGAGATTCCCATGAAAAAAACACCGGCATATTGCCTTGTATTATTATCCTTCTGTGTTGTCCTGGGTTCCTGCTCCAATCCCGCGGGCGGCTCCGGAGCTGACCCGGCAAGTTCCGTGTTTGCCCCCCTCTATGTAGCCGAGGCAGCAGCGGGTACCGGGGATGGGTCATCCTGGGCTAACGCCATGGATGACGTGCAGGAAGCCATAGATGCGGCGGCAAAGCCAGGCAGCGGGAAGACCCATGTACTTATCCAGGCGGGGACCTTTTATCCTGAGGGATATCCCAATGAAGAACTGGATTCACTGATTGTCACCACGGATGACCAATATAAACACTTTTCCCTGCGGAACGGGGTAACGGTGATCGGGGGGTTCCTGGGAGATGAGGAAGACGATAATCCCCTGGGAGGAACAACCACCCTCTCCGGCGGTCCGGTTACGAATGGTATTCCCGGTACATCCAATGTGTTCCATGTATTTTATCACCCCACCGGGACTAATCTGGATAATACGGCGGTTTTGAACAATGTAACGATTACCGGCGGAAACAGCACTGGAAATACTCTGTACTACGGCGGCGGAATGTACAATGCCGGGAGCAGTCCTGCCATCATCAACTGTACCTTCTCGGGGAACAGCAGCTCCGGCGGCAGTGGGATGTATAATGATGGCTGCAGCCCGGTGATCGAAAACTGTACCTTCTTAGGGAATAGCTCCACCACCGGGATGGGAGGCGGGTTACGTAATTCCAACGATAGTAATCCAATCATCACTAACTGCACCTTCTCAGGGAATACTGCCTCCTATGGAGGTGGGATGTACAATTCATACAATAGTAATCCAACCATCACCAACTGTACCTTCTCGGGGAACAAAACTGGACCCGGCGGCGGAATGTGCAATGTCGAGAGCAGTCCTATAATCGAAAACTGTACCTTCGTAGGGAATAGCGCCGGCGGCGGTCAGGGAGGCGGGATAAATAATACCAGCTATAGTAATTCAATTATCACCAATTGCACCTTCTCGGGGAATAGTGCCGTCAGCGGTGGCGGGATGCACAATTCCGGCAATAGTAATCCAACCATCACCAACTGTACCTTCTCAGGGAATAGTGCCGTCAGCGGTGGCGGGATGTACAATTCCACCTCCAGTCCGAAGGTTTTCGGCAGTATTTTTGCGGGAAACCATAAAAGCAATGGTAGTTCGGTTAGTGAAATAGAAGGAAGTAGTATTGATCCAGCAAGCAAGGATAACCTTATCCGGGGATCAAACTACAGCGGTACCCTGATTGCCCTGTTTGATGCTACCGAAGGAAGTGGAAATACCGAGCACGGTGTCCCGGGTGATACCGCGGGTCCCACGGGAACAAAGACCATAAAGATAAAAGAAATCGATGCAGCACGGATTACGCTTCCCGTAAACTGGTCATATACCGGCGACAGTGGAGTTGTTGCTGTGCCGATGCCCAACGGGGATCAGCGGGGATACACCCGGTCCAAAACGGGAAATATTGGCTATATGGGAGCGGCGGATCCCCGGGTGCCATGAAACCAAGAGTATGTATATAATTGCTTGTGCAACCCTGATTCCCAGGATACATTCTTCGTGAAAAATTTGTTAGGCGAAAGTCCCGAAAAAAATTCACAAAAATATTTCTTGAGTAAATAATAAACATCGGATATAATAAATATTATGGAAACCGATATTAATATAATAAACACTGAATTGCTAAAAAGTATTGAAGGAAAAAAACACGAGATAGATAAATTACGACCACTTCCTCCTGAAATTGTAAGGAAATTACAAGAGCAATTTCTTGTAGAATGGACATATAACTCAAATGCCATTGAAGGTAATACTCTTACTTTACAGGAAACTGATTTAGTTATAAATCGCGGACTCACCATTGGAAATAAAACATTAAAAGAACATTTTGAGGCTATAAACCATAAAGAAGGAATTGAGTTTTTATATGACTTTGTGAAAAAAAAGAAAGAGCTTGATGAAAATACCATTTTACAGATTCATAAAATTATATTAAAAAATATTAATGATGCAGAAGCAGGACATTACAGAAAAGCAAATGTCATGATATTAGGAGCAGTACATATACCACCATCAGCCATAAAAATACCTAGATTGATGGATGAATTTATTCAATGGTATTATCAAAATAAGAAAAAATTGTCTGTGGCAGAATTGGCAGCTTGGGTACATTATAAGCTGGTATATATTCATCCTTTTATTGATGGAAATGGAAGAACCTCCCGTTTGCTTATGAATCTTATTTTAATGCAACATGGATATCCGCCTGCGGTGATTTTAAAAGTTGACCGAAAAAAGTATTACAGAGTATTAAAAGAAGCAGATAGTGAAAAGTATAATAACTATTTTGATTTTATAGGACGTTCAATTGAACGATCATTGTTAATTTTTCTTAATGCTTTTAAAAGTGTAAATGATAAAGAAGATAAATATGGATATATAAGTTTAAGCGAAGCATCAACACTCTGCGAATATGGAATTGAGTATTTATCATATTTGGCACGGACTGGGAGATTAGAAGCAATAAAAATTGGAAGGAAATGGATGACCACACGGGAAGCAATAATAGATTATATAAAGAAAATTAAAAAATTATACACTGATTAATGTTCTGTGGGCATTAATCAGTGTTTCCCTAGTGAAATATATGCGGCTTGCCCCAGGGAGGTTCATTAACTTTCCATGGAATACGGGGAACCTCCAAAAAACCCGATTAAACCGGCCGCACGAAGGTCTTCGGCTGTATTTTTGAAGGGAACTAGTTATCGCAACCCCGATTCCCAGGATACGTTCTTGCCTGAAAAACTTGTTATATTCAAGTTTTGGTGATATGTTCGATTTATAGAATGTCATAAAGGTTTTTTTAAACCCTTTTGGTTTTGAAAAAGCCTTTTCTATAATAATTATTGCGGCTTAAAATATGATGCTCAAAAAACAGTAATCTAAGGAGATTCCCATGAAAAAAACACCGGCATATTGGCTTATCCTGTTATCCATCTGTATTATCCTGGGTTCCTGCTCGAACCCCGCGGGCGGTTCCGGAGCTGACCCGAAAAGTTCCGTATTTTCGTTCCTTTATGTGGTCGAGGCAGCAGCGGGTACCGGGGACGGGTCATCCTGGGATAATGCCATGGATGACGTACAGGCGGCCATAGAAGCCGCCGCGGGCAGCGGGAAGACCCATGTGCTTATAAAGGCTGGGGTCTATTATCCCAGGGGGTACCCGAACCTGAGCGGTGTACAAACCGATGAACGGTTAAAACACTTTTCCCTGCGGAATGGGGTAACCGTGATCGGTGGATTCCGGGGAGATGAGGAAGACGCTAATCCCCTGGGGGGAGCCACAACCCTTTCCGGCAGCAGCCCCGGTTTATCCAATGTGTTCCGGGTGTTTTACCATCCTGACGGGACCGGATTGGATAATACGGCGGTTCTGAAAAATGTTACGATTACCGGAGGCAACGGCACCGGAAGCGGCGGCTATTACGGCGGAGGAATGCACAATGCCAACAGCAGTCCTGTCATTTCCAACTGTGCCTTCCTGGGGAACAGCGCAGTATCCGGCGGCGGGATGTACAATTCCGGCAGCAGCCCGGTGATCATCAGCAGTATTTTTGCGGAGAATAGTGCCATAGGCAGCGAAGGCGGCAGCGGCAGGGGCGGCGGGGTGTACAATTCCGGCAGTACCCCGGTCTTCACCAACTGTACCTTTTATGGGAACAGCGCCGACTGGTCCGGAGGGGGAATGAGCAATACCTACAGCCACAGCCCGGTCCTCATCAACTGTACTTTTTCGGGGAACAGCGCCGAATCCGGCGGGGGGATGTATAATGACAACAGCAGCCCCCAGGTCTTCGGCAGCATTTTTGCGGGGAATTACCTGAATAATGGCAATACCAGTGAAATAGAAGGGGATAACATTAATTCAGAAAATACGGATAACCTTATCCGGGGAACAAACTATTCCGGAATTCTGCGTAACCTGTTTGCGGAGACCGCTGGTGCCGGGCATGAGGAGCATGGGGTTCTGAATGATAACGGTGGTCCCACGGCAAGCATCCTGATAAACGCTATACCGGAAGCGCAGATCACGCTTCCCGTAAGCTGGTCATATACCGGATACAGTGAAGAGGTTTACGTTCCGATGTCCGACAAGGATCAGCGGGGTTATACCCGGCCCAAAACGGAAAATATTGGCTATATAGGCGCGGTGGACCCCCGGATAGTGCCGTAAGAGGAATATCCACAATTAAAAACAGGCCCGGCAGCATCCGCCGGGTCATTTTTTTACCAATTTTCACCCATTTACTTGACACTCCCCGCCCCTTTTCTATAAAATGGACAAATCCTGCGGCTGTCGTATAACGGCTATTACCCCAGCCTTCCAAGCTGGAGACGTGGGTTCGACTCCCATCAGCCGCTA
>JAVBPH010000104.1:0-22087 GCA_031549725.1 Treponemataceae bacterium | reverse complement strand
CTTACCTCCTGTTTTCTTGTGGGCTTGAACTTCCACAGTTTACTTCAGGTAAGGTGTTTTTGTATAACAGCTTGTCTCCACCCGCATAGCGGGTGGTTTATTGTTGCGGCTAACGCCGCAACAGGGTCACGACCCTTTAATGAAACTCCCCGAGGCAGAGCCTCGGGGAGTTTCGTTCGAGAGGAAATTTATAATACCGTCTGGTTTAATACCATAACTTGTAAGCTGCGAGTCCTCTGGGCCGCGGCAAGCCGCGGGGTATTAAACCAGACTTCCGAATAAACTGAAGCGGAAAATTCCCTGCGGCTGGGACCTGAACATCTACCGGGGCTGCCAGCACGGCTGCTGCTACTGTTATGCCATGTATTCCCATGATTACTTAAATGACCGGAACTATTTCGGCAATGCGTATGTAAAAACCAACCTGGTGGATATGCTGGAATCGGAACTGAAAAGCAGCACCTGGAAAAGGGAAATTATCAATATCGGCGGGGTAACCGACAGCTACCAGCCCTGTGAAGCGGAATACAAACTTATGCCGGATATTTTAAAACTGCTGATAAAATATAAAACCCCGGCGATCATTTCCACCAAATCCGATCTTATCCTGCGGGATTATGATTTAATCGGTGAACTGTCAAAAATAACCTATGTAAATGTGGCGGCCACCATCACCACCGCGGATGAAACCATCCGTTCCCGGATAGAACCCGGTTCGGTAAAAACAAAAAAACGGTTCGAGATGCTTAAGCAGTTCCGGAAAACCAATGCTTCGGTGGGCCTGCATGTGATGCCCATTATTCCCTTTCTTACGGATTCCTGCGAAAACATGAAATCCATCTGCGCCCAGGGACACGAGGCGGGGGTTCATTATATGCTTCCCGGAACACTATACCTCCGGGGCAAAACAAAACCCTATTTTCTTAATACGATAAAAAACCAATTCCCTGATGTATACGACCGGATGGTTTCGTTATATAAAACCGGTGGAGCCGGATTGGAATATAAGGAACAATTGTATACCCTGGTGAACCAGCTCCGGGATACTTACCAGCTGTCCTCCAGTTACTCCAAGGTCATGAAGGAAAAAATGCACAAGGACTGATTCCTTTGCGGGGAGTTTCAAAATCGCAATTTTCCTTCCATATTATTTTTACCGGGAAGATTTAAAAATCCGGTTCGATTTTTAAATCTTCCCTGCTTTGAAAATCCCCCTTCACTCTTCCGGGTTTCATGTATTAGAATAAAACCATGGAACAACCAAGTTGGTCCCAGGTGGACCTGATCCGGGAAGCATTTCATTACCAAAGCCGTTTCTCCGGTACTACCATGGTTTTTAAGGTTGATTTTCCCCTGACAGAGGATGCGGGATTTTCTTACTTGATGAAAGATATGGCACTGCTGGCCCAAATCGGGATCCGGGTGGTGATTGTCCCCGGCGCCAAGGAATGGATCGATTCGGTCCTTGGGGAATACCAGATTGAAACGGGGTATATGGGGACCCTCCGGATTACCACCCCCGAGGCCATGCCCTTTGTGAACATGGCGGCTTTTAATGTGGCCACCAAATTTATTACCGGGCTCTCCGCCAGCCGGGTGGATGCGGTGATCGGTAATTTCATAAAGGCCCGGGGGCTCGGGGTGGTGGATGGTATCGATATGGCCCATACGGGTATGGTGGATAAAATCCTTACCGAAGCCCTGGGACCCATCCTGGAGCAGGGCATGGTCCCGATTCTTCCCTGCATTGGCTGGAGCGGCTCGGGCAAACCCTACAATGTGCCCAGTGACGAAATTGCCCTGGAGGTATCCAAGGCGTTAAACGCGGTAAAGTTTTTTATCGTTTCCGCGGGGAAAGGAATTTCCGCACCGGAATATTCCATTCCCGAACATATCCATACGGATGAACGGGGCCGGCTGGTCAGGCTTACCCCCCAGGAAGCCGAGGGAATCCTCAGGGCAAACCAGTTTGAAACAAACAAAACCGATAAATCCCTCAGGGAACTTCAGTTGGCCCTCAAGGCTTCCATGTCCGGGGTGGAACGGGTCCATATAATCGACGGCAAACAGGAAGGGGCTATCCTCCGGGAACTGTTCTCCAACCTTGGGGTAGGAACCATGGTGTACGCGGATGAATACGAATCCATCCGGCCTATGGTTATAGAAGATATTCCGGATATTCTCCGGCTCATGGAACCCCTTATGAAACAGGGAATTCTCATCCGCCGGAGTTCCGAGGAAATCCAGGACAAAAAAAACGATTATGCGGTCTTTGAAATTGATGGTTCGGTTTATGCCTGTGCGGCCCTCCATGACTGGGGCGAAGGCCAGGCGGAAATAGCAGCAATTGCCACGGACCCGGCCTATTCCGATATAGGCATGGGCCGGCGTCTGGTCCGGTATCTGATTGATAAAGCCCGGAAGCAGAATTTCCGGCGGGTTTTTGTGCTTACCACAAAAACCCATGACTGGTTTGAATTGATCGGTTTCAGGGAAACCTCCCTGGAAAGTCTCCCAAACCGGAAACGGGCCAATTACGACAAAAACCGGAAAAGTAAAATCTTTGCCCTGGATCTCTAATGGGCGGAAGATCCTTTACCTATGAAGCCCTGGTCCTCAGGGTCAGACAATCCGGCGAATCCAACCGGGAATCCTTTTTTCTTACCGCAGAGGAAGGTATCATCCGGGCCATGGTTTTTGGGGGGCCCAAAAGCAAACTCCGGGCATATGTAGCCCCGTTCCACAGCGGAACCCTCTGGATTTACTATGATCTGGTCAAGGATTCCCGGAAGGTTACCGACTTCGATGTACAATCCTGGCGGCCCGGAATCAGGGAAGTCTATGAGAGGACCATGGCATCCGGAGCGGTGGCGGAAACCATCCTGGCGGGCCACGGCGGCGGCGGAAACTGGCGGGAAGCCCTTAACCTGGCAGGCCAGAGCCTGGATGCTATCAGCATGGCCAGCGAAAAGGATGTGATTCTTCCGTTTCTGCATTTTTTGTGGAACTGGACTGACATCCTGGGGATCCGGCCCGACCTGGGTCACTGCGGATCCTGTGATTCCCCCTGCTCCCAGGATGAGATTATCCGGTATTCAAAATATGACGGGACAATCCTTTGTTCCCGCTGCGGCGGCAGCCATAACCTGGAAACGGATAATTCCCTGCTGCCCCTGAGCCCGGGGGCAAGACGCTGGCTCACCGTTACGGGCCCGCTCAATCCGGGACTGGTAAGCCGCTATAAAATGGATACCACATCCCTGAACCAGGTAAGAACCTTCATAACCGCCCTTTTAACCGCCGCCCTGGGAAAACGGCTGCAGTCCTGGGATTTATTTTAGTCAGCCCCGGGTATTACCTTCAAATCCAACACAGAGGTGCGAAAATCCGCCGTTTACATACCGGACAAGGCATGCCCGGTCCCTGAGGCCCTCGAAGGGACCCGCGAAAGGAAAACCTGTCTTCCACGTAATTTCGGGAGCCTCAATCACCGGAACACCCGGTCCCTGAGGCCCTCGAAGGGACCCGTGAAGGTAAAACCTGTCCTCCACGGTGATTTCGGGAGCCTCAATCACCGAGCCCCTAAAGCCTGATTCAAAGTGGCAAACCCGGATCGTCTTATTTTGTTAGCTGGTTTTGTCTCTTATTTTATAATGCGGTTACCTGATTTTTCCGCTGGAGCCACACCACATCCGGTATAGTGTGATATAATTACTGGAAGAAAACCCTGGTTTTAACCCGGTTTTTTTGGTATTTTGATATAAGGAATTTCGATAAACTGAAGTTTTAGATGTCCTTTACAAGAAACCCCTGAAAATCCATCCAGGGTTTAGAGGTTCCTTATAAACAGTAAAGCAAAACCCATGGTGTCACCATTCTTTTGGATATACAGAGAGGAGGAGCAGGATGAGGGCTGTTGATGTAATCATGAATAAAAGGGCCGGGAAGGAGCTTTCCCGGGAAGAAATTGCCTTCCTGATAAACGGTTATGTGGCCGGGGAAATTCCGGATTACCAGGTTTCCGCCTGGGCAATGGCAGTTTTTTTCCAGGGCATGACCGCCGGGGAAACGGCCTACCTCACGGATGTGATGCTCAAATCCGGGGATAGTATCGATTTATCCGGCATAACCGGTCCCTTTGTGGATAAACATTCCACCGGGGGAGTGGGTGATAAAACCAGCCTTATCCTGGCTCCCATCGTGGCGTCCCTGGGAATTAAGGATCCCATGATGTCAGGCAGGGCCCTGGGACATACCGGCGGAACATTGGATAAACTTGAATCCATTCCGGGGTACAGGACAAACCTTTCGGTCAAGGAATTCCGGAATATCCTTGCTCAGGATGGCTTTGCCATGACCGGACAGACCAAGGAAATTGTCCCCGCTGACCGGTTGTTGTATGCCCTCAGGGACGTGAGCGGTACCGTGGAATCCATCCCTTTGATCACCGCCAGTATCCTTTCAAAAAAGGTTGCCGAAGGGGCGGATGCATTGGTCCTGGACGTTAAATTCGGTTCCGGCGCATTTATGAAAGACCCGGTGGACGGTGAAAAACTGGCCCGCTCCCTGGTTGATACCGGGGCAGCCATGGGAAAAAAAATTACGGCTCTTCTGACCGATATGAATGAACCCCTGGGGAATATGATGGGAAACTTCCTGGAAGTTGAGGAAAGTCTCGACTGCCTGGAAGGGAAAGGCCCTGAGGATTTAATGGAGGTTACCCTGGAACTTGCGGCAAGGATGGTGGTCCTGGGCGGCAAAGCAAAAAATGCAAAAGAAGGCCGGGCGGTCTGCGAGGAAGCCCTGGCTTCGGGCAAACCGAAAAAACTGTTCCTGGATAATATCAAAAGCCAGGGGGGAAACCCGGACAAATTCCTCCAGCTCCGGGGAACCTACCGGTCGGAATATACCGCGGATGTAAAGGCGGCCAAAACAGGATATATTTCCGGGATTGACGCCTGGACCATCGGCCATGCGGGTGTAACCCTGGGGGTAGGACGGAACCGGAAGGAAGATCCCGTAAGTCCCACCGCGGGCATAGCTTTTTACAAAAAAGGCGGGGACAAGGTAAAACCGGGGGATAAAATCATGACCGTCTGGGCCAAGGACGAAGCATCCCTCAAGGCTGCCCTGCCCCAGATAGAAGCTGCCGTGGGATATTCCGCCAATCCTCCGGCACCAAGGACATTAATCCTGAAGGAAATTGTATCAAAATGAATTGGGAGAAAAAAGACGTTCCTCCTGAACTGGTGAAGGATATCTCAGCCAGATACGGCTGTGATCTGCTGATTGCATCAATTTTAGCCCGCCGGGGTGTTACCGAAGGCGAAGACATCTGCTACTTTCTGGAGGATGATCCCCGGCATCTCCGGAACCCCTTTGAAATGCCCGGCATGGAAGATGCGGTGGAACGGATCCTGGGAGCTAAAGACGAAGGTGAAAAGGTTCTGGTTTTTGGAGACCGGGATGTGGATGGGATTACCAGCACCACCATAGTAACTAGTTTTCTGAGAAAAATCGGTATTGATGCGGAGTGGCAGGTACCCGTGGGGGATGATTTTTACGGCCTTTCCAGGGAAGCCGTGGAAAGGTTTGCGGAAAATTACGGAACCCTTATTATTACGGTGGATTGCGGCATTTCAAACCATACGGAAATTGACCGGGCCAATGAACTTGGAATCGATGTAATCGTTACGGACCATCATAATCCCCAGGAAACATTGCCCAATGCCTTTACCATCGTAAATCCAAAACTGCCCGCCTCCCAATATCCTTTTAAGGACCTGGCGGGATGCGGGGTGGCGTACAAACTGGTTTCCGCGCTCCGGTTTGCCATGAAGAGCGAACTTTTTGCCCAGCCAATCTGCCTTTTAAATACCAGGCCCAGCAATGATGCCTTTATCATAGAAGCTGTCAGAATCAGGAACCTGATGGTTACCGACCGGATCACCGAAACCATTGTTCCCGGAATGGTCAGCATGGACCAGACCAGGCTGACATCGTTCCTGGAGGGCCAGCAAATTCTTGTCTGGGACGCCCAGCAGCAAAAAAAGAACATAGCCAAAATCTTCGGGACCGGCGTGGAAATTTACACCCTGGATATAGCCCCGGAAATCGGGAAGGAAATTCCCGCAGCCGCAGGAAAGAGCCTTCTCAGGATCAAGGAACTATCCAAAATTGCCAAATATTCCAATAAAACCCTTAACGAACTGGATGTATTTATCAACCTGTTTATTTCATTTGTTCACCGGAAGGAAAATCTTTTTGGTGAGGATGATCTGCAGGATCTCCAGCTGGCCATGATGGGAACCCTGGCGGACATCATGCCCCTAAAGGATGAGAACCGGATCATAGTCCGCGCGGGTATTGCATCCCTGATGAAAAAACCCAGGCCGGGCCTTCAGGATCTGCTGTTTAAACTGGGATTTGCCGGACGCAGGATCAGCGCCACGGATATTTCCTGGACGGTCTGTCCGGCTATTAATGCCACCGGCAGGATGGGTAAACCCGATAAAGCGGTGGCCCTCCTCCTGAGCGAAGACCCCAAAGAGCGGGACCGGCTGGCGGATGAAATCCTTGTCATGAACGAAGACCGCAAAAAACTGGGCAACGACGTTTGGGCAATTGCGGAACCCCTGGCAGCGGCAAGCCTGAAAGAATACGATAATAAACTGGTCCTGGCTGCGAGTGAAGAGATAGCCCGGGGTGTTACCGGTATTATGGCGAATAAGCTGGTAAATTTGTTTAAAGTCCCTGCCATAGTAATTTCCACCGGCGGCGAAACCATCACCGGATCCTTACGGTCCATCCGGGGATATGATCTCCGGGGACTGCTGGAACAATGTGCTGATCTTTTCATCGACTGGGGGGGGCATAATTTTGCTGCCGGATTCAGCATGAATGTTTCCAACTGGGAAGCGTTCCTGGAACGGCTTAAGGTCGCGGCCCACACCATTGAACTGGGAAACGATGATGATGAGGAAACCATCCTGGTGGATGCGGAACTTCCCCATTCCTACATGACCCCGGATATTTTTAAAATTATTGACCGGTTTGAACCCTATGGTGAAAAAAACGATCCCCTCACTTTTATGGCCCGGGGCCTTAAGGTGAAGGATATCAATTTGATGGGAAAAACCGGGGCAGTCCATGTGAAACTTACCCTGGATGCGGGAAAACATAAATGGCCCGCCATATACTGGCAGGCAGCGGAAAAAGTAAAAAAGGAATTTGATCTGAACGATACGGTGGATCTGGTTTTTCAGCTTAACCGGAACTGGTTTAACGGAACCGAAACACCCCAGATTATAATTACCGATCTAAGGCGGCCTGGATGAGTTATGTAAAAAATCAACAACCCCGCCGCAAGCAGCAGGGTATGCTGGTTCGGCAAGGTATTGGGTGCAGCGGGTTTAATACCCCCTGGACAAATCTTTTGTTTAGGGTAAGCGCCCTAAAGCTCGTACGGGAAAGCGTACAGAGGCTATTAAACCCGCATGCGAATAAAACCTTCCCTGCCGGATTGATTTCAGTCGTATTATTCTGTTTTGTTATTTCAGGAATTTCCGCCCAGCAGAAAACAGTTTTGGCGGTATTTCCCGAATCCGCCAGACCCGGGGATCCCCTGACAATAGTGGTATCCTTCCCCGTTTTTGATAACCTGACCGCCAGTATAATCGACACCAGCGGGAAACAGGTTTGTCAGTCCAGGTTTTTTGCACTGCCCTCCGGCGGTAACCCCATCCAGGTATCCATAACAGCAATTCCTTCCACGGTCCTCCCGGGAAATGCAAAAATTGTGGTAAAAAACGGTTCCCTGGAGATTGGGGCCGTTCCCCTGGTTATTGAAACCAGGGATTTTGTTTCCGAGGAAATCCCCCTCAACGAAAGCAACACCGCCATCAGAACCGAGCCGGATCCTCAAAAAACAAAGGAATCCCAGATTCTCTGGCAGATTTTGTCCACCACCGGAAAAGAAGTGTATTGTAATGATCCGGCTTTTATTCTTCCCGTAGAGTCAACCCGGAGGACCAGTTTTTACGGGGACCGCCGGGTGTATCTGTATTCCACCGGGAAAAAAGATACCTCCATCCATGCGGGGGTGGATTTTGGTGTCCCCAGGGGTACCCCGGTGAAGGCCTCCGCATCAGGAAAGGTAGTATTGGCCGTATCGAGGATCGTTACGGGCAATTCGGTTATTATTGAGCATTTTCCAGGGGTATATTCGATCTACTATCATCTGGATAAAATAAATGCCCAGGAAGGGACCATGGTATCCATTGGTACGGTTATTGGGCTTTCCGGATCCACCGGACTTTCCACGGGGCCCCATTTACACTGGGAAATACGGACCGCCACGGAAAATGCCGACCCCGACGCTTTTTTGGCACGGAACCTGCTTGACAAAGAAGCAATCATCGGTAAAATAAATCTATTGTTAGCGGATTAAATGTATTTTATTCCTAATCAAAAACCTCACCGCAGAGCAGCGAGGTTTGTTGGTTCTGTAAGGTATGGATTTTATGTGGGTTTAATACCCATACAATTTTCATTTACAAGATTTTAAGAACGCCGCATAGCGGCGGGGTATTAAACCCACTTGCGAATAAAGTTATTCAGAGCGCAAACTGTCATAAACAGCTGTTTTCCTGATAACCACCATAAATAAGGCATATTTCGTTGCTTTTAGGCGAAAAAATGCAGGACTTGTTTAATATCTTTACCCGGCCGGAAGGGAGGTGATTCATTTGGCACATATCATTGTAGATGATAATGAAATGCTTGAAAAAGCAATTAAGCGTTTTAAACGCATGGTTGAGAAAGAAGGTATTATCCGGGAATATAAAAAACGGGAATACTATGAAAAACCTTCCACCATCCTTAACCGGAAGAAAAAGGCAATTGCCCGGAAACTTATGAAAAAGAACCGGAAAGGCAAGGCCGAATATTAAAAATATCTGAACATTGATTTTTCAGATATTTGCATTACATTACATGTAGGAGCCGCTCTTAACCGAGCGGTTTTTTTATGAACATGGTTAAACGTATATTCCGTATAATTTCATTTTTATGGGCAGCCTTCTTTTTTTATTCCTGCCAGACATCTCCGGTCAGTCAGAAAATTGACTTATTCCATGAAAAGTCCGAAACCCCCGGGACCTATTCCCCCAACTGGGAATACCTCACCACCGGGATAGAATACACCGAGGGGATTATAAAATCTCCCCAAATGGAGTTTTGGGGATTAAAAATCGATCTGCATAACCCCGGGGTGGAAATTGTGGTGAACAGCCCCGGCTCAAGGATGGGGATAATTCCCAGCATCAAAACCAGCAGCTTTGCAGAAACCTACCTCTGTGCTGCGGCAATTAATACAAATCCCTTTAATACATCCAGTACAAAGGAAGGGGTTCCCCTGACCATTGTGGGGATCACCATATCCGGGGGAGTAATGATCTCCAGGCCGGATACGAATTACGCGGCCCTGGTGTTCTATAAAGACGGGAAGCCGGAAATACTCTGGCAGAAAGACCTGGGCTCCCTGGATAACATAGAAAATGCGGTGGGCGGTTTTTTTGTTATCCTGAAAGACGGTCAGTTCCAGGATGATATTTCGGATTTCCGCAGAATGGCCCGGCATCCCAGAAGCGCCGCTGGTCTTTCAAGTGATGGAAGGTACCTTTACCTCCTGGTTATCGACGGCCGGAGGCCATCCAGCGGAGGCGCCACCGAGGAAGAAACCGCCTCGATACTTGTTAAACTTGGCGCCCGGGATGGTCTTATTTTTGACGGCGGAGGTTCTACCTGTCTCGCCCTGAAATACCCCGACGGAAAGGTCCGGTCTGTTAATACACCTATCCACAACGGGATCCCCGGCCAGCAAAGGGCCGTGGCCACTTGTCTTGGAATCAGAATACACGGGGTGTCCCAGGGAAATGAGGAAACAGGAGAATAGATAAGCCTATCGCAAAACACCAATAAAATAGTATAAAAAAATCAAAAACCTCGCCGCAGAGTGCGCGGGGCGGCGAGGTTTGTTGGTACTGTAAGGTATGGATTTTATGTGGGTTTAATACCCAATTTTTAGAACGCCCCAGAGCCTCGCACGCGGGAGCGTGCAGAAGGTATTAAACCCACTTGCGAATAAAGAGTGAACCTCTAAAAATCCAGCCGGTTTTTTAGAGGTTCCCAGGAACAAATATTAAAGGAATGAACCATGAATACATTACCAAAAATAAAAGCAAAGGAAATCAAAAAAGCCAATAAGGACCCCTGGGATTTTTTGTTTTTGTTCATTGATAAGTATTATGGAATAATCCATGAAGACCCAAGCAAAGAAATAATGAGAGATTTTACCAGCTCGCAGCATACCCTTCTGGCATATAATTCCCTTTATGGGGAAGTATGCAACGGAGGCTTTATCCAGCTAATCCAAAATGGGTACGGGGGATACGTTTTTAATAACCCCTTATCAACAGAGTTAAGAATATGGGGAGCCGGAAAAATTGCGGATATTATAGATGAAGCAAAAATAATTTATGAGAAATATCAAAACGAACTTGAAGAGGAGGTATCCCTGGAGGATTTTTCCGAATTATATTCCAGGATAACCGAGTTTGAACCTTTGGAAACAAGATTTTATGAAGTCATGGACAGCGAAACCGAAAAGATAAAGGAATATGTGGAAGCGCATATAAATGATTTTGGTGTGGTTGTAGAATGATAGGAGGAAACATGAGAAGCATCCTTTTTTCGGTATTGATCCTGCTCCATACGTTGCCGGCACTCACCGCACAATCCGGCAATACCCGGACCCTGCAGACCATCACCGTGTCCGGGAATACCTATTCCATTGATATTGCATTGCCCGGGAATTGGAATGCAGATACGGATTATGCCCGGCAAATAGGAAGGGCCGGATTTTTCATATCCCGAAATTATCCGTATGTTTCGATTGTTCTGAATGTTGTAGATAACCCCGGGCAGAAAGTAACACTGGATGAATGGATACAGTCTGATATATCGGGATTTCTCTTCTACAATAGAGGATATTCGGTTGAGAAGATTGACCGGGACATAAAAAACGAAAACGGATACCGGATGGAAATTTATGCCTTTAAGGATGCAAAGGGTACCCTTTTTCAATACGCCGCGATCTTTGATCCGGAATTAACCTATTTTGCGAATTTGGTTGTATCCGCTGCATTGCCCGGCCAGGAGATAAAGGGACAATTATTGGAAGATTTTATTTTAGTTTTGACTAATATAAGATTTGACCGTAATTCCGCGGAGAATTAAGGGAACAATCCCGGTTCGGACATGATTCCACCCGGATTTAAAAAGTTTCAGTATCTCCGCAATCCCCATCTGCAGGAATATTTTCTTTTTTTCTAACAAAACCATTCCTCCATGGATATATCATATAGATGAGGGAGACAGCTTTATTGGATATTGAAACGTTGTTCCATCTTTATAACCGCCAAATTTACACTCTTTGTATGAGGCTTGCCAATAACAAAGACCTGGCGGAGGATGTGTTTGGTGAAACCTGGCTGAAGATTGCGGAAAAACATAAAAATCTCAAGGAAGACAAGCCTCCCCTGAACTGGATGTATTCGGTATGTATCAATTGTTATAAAAAACAACGTATTAAGGAATCAAAAACAGCGGTATTCCAGTCCAGGGATGAACAAAATGATATCTTAAAAACGATTCCCGGAACCACGGACCTGGAGGCTGAGTATACAGCCCGGGAAGAAGCCGCATCACTGAATACTGCCCTTCAATCCTTAAAAGAAATATACCGGATCCCCCTAATCCTGTTTTATTTCCGGGACCTTTCCTATGAGGACATCGGCAGGATCATGAAAATCCCCATGGGGCGGGTTAAATTCCGGATACACCAGGCAAAGGAACTATTACGGAACAAACTGAGGAGGCAGAAGTATCATGAATTATGATGATATGGACAAAAAACTGCAGGACTTTTTCAGCAAGGAATTTTTACCCAGCGAAGAACTGTTAACCCATACGAAAACCGGAATTTTCCGGGGGTATAAACGGAAAGAAAAACGCCTGGCGGGAATTGTGCTATTTATGAGTCTTATTTGTATCATTATCCAGACTTGTATTATTTCCGTACTTTTTTCCGTTCCTGCGGGGTTCATTTCCTTATATATACAGATTTTTATTCTAAGCGGGGGCCTTTCCTGGGTCCTGCTGCATAACCTGCCGCAAAGGAGGGCATTGGTATGATCACCCAAAATACGGTAATGATTGTTACCCTGATAGTTTTTATCCTGATCTCGGAAACAGGAATTATTTTATTATCCCGGTGGGTTTATCTGGACGCCAGAATCAGAAAGATTAATCCCTGGCCCTGGATTATCCTGATGTTCCTGGTTTCCCCTAATTTTATCGGGCTTATTCTGTACACCCTGGTCCGGCAAAAAAAGGGAGGGCTGCCCTGTCCTTCATGCAAGGCAGATGTTCCCCCGGGGAGCAGCTATTGTCCCTTCTGCGGGTCCAGGCTGGACGAAACCCCGGGACAGTTAAGGAATCCCAGCCCGGTGCTGCTTATCGCGGGATTTGTCTGCATCGTGGCCGCATTTATTATCTTTTTTCTGTCATTTATGTACAGCCCTGATGCATGGCTGCATTTTAATACATAAGGAGCACTAATCATGGAACATATTTTTTCTATCATCCAACCTAAATCCGGAGCCTACATCTTTCCAATAATTTTGCTGATTATTATATTGTTTTTTACTGTGGTAATCCTTCTGAGCCTTATTTTAGGAATGAAAAGCACCCGGCTGATTATTACCGACACAAACCTTATTATAAAATCCCCCCTCTTCGGGAAAACCATCCCCCTGGAAAATATAGAAAAAGAACGGATAAAGTCCATCAACCTGGAAGAGGAGAACGGTTACCAGTTGGGGATGCGGAGATACGGCAATAACCTGCCCGGTTTCAAATCCGGCTGGTACAACCTGAGAAACGGTGAAAAAGCCCTGGTTTTTATTACCGACCGGACCAATGTGCTGCTTATCCCCACAAGGGAATATCCGGTTTTATTCAGCACCAATGATGCAGCAGGGATTATGGAACTACTGAAATAAGCCGGACCGGGGAATCAGCCTGCCCTCTGATACGGATATGTTCACTTTTTTTCCAGGCTCCTTGACAAATGTTAGCTTCTTATTACAATTACATCAACCCCGCGGTAATGGTATCCCCGGGGTTGGTTTTATTTTTTTAAAGAGGGTTTATTATGAGCGAAAAATCATTTCCCCTGAATAAGGGACAGCTTGAAGATGCGGCGAAAAAGTACGGTACACCTTTTTATCTTTATGACGAAAAAGCTATCCGGGAAAATATCCGCCGCCTCAAAAAGGCCTTTTCGGTATTTCCTGTTTTTAAGGAGCATTTTGCCGTAAAGGCATTACCCAATCCATATATTCTGAAAATCCTGGCCGGCGAAGGGGTTGGAGCCGACTGCGCCAGCCTGCCCGAGCTTCTTCTGGCGGACAAGGCAGGAATGAAGGGGGAGGATATCATGCTGACCTCCAATGAAACCCCCGCACCGGAATACCAGGCAGCCAGGGGCCTGGGGGCGGTGATCAATCTGGACGATTTTACCCATATTGATTTTCTTGAAAAAAACGCGGGAATTCCGGAACTCATTTCCTGCCGTTATAATCCGGGTCCGCTGAAGGAAGGCAATGCAATAATAGGGAAACCCGAGGAAGCCAAATACGGCTTTACCCGGGAACAGATAATCCGGGGTTTTGCCCTGCTCCGGGAAAAGGGAGCAAAGCGGTTTGCCCTGCACACCATGGTGGCCTCCAATGAACTGAGCCCGGACTATCATATCGAAACGGGCAGGATTTTATTCGAACTGGCGGTGGAAATAAAAGAAAAAACCGGGATTTCCATGGAATTTGTAAACCTCGGCGGCGGGGCGGGTATCCCCTACAGGCCGGATCAAAAAGCAATTGATTACGAGTATGTGGCCCGGGGGCTCAAAAAGGCCTACGATGAAATCATTGTTCCCGCAGGACTCGATCCTATGGGGCTTCGGATGGAATGGGCCAGGATCATCACCGGTCCTTACGGCTGGCTGGTGGCCAGGGCCATCCATAAAAAAAGCATATACCGGGAGTACATTGGTTTGGATGCATGTATGGCCGACCTGATGCGTCCGGGCATGTACGGCGCGTATCACCACATGACAGTCGCCGGAAAGGAAACCGCCCCCGGAACCGAATGCTACGATGTGGTGGGAAGCCTCTGCGAAAACAACGACAAATTTGCGGTACAGCGGATGCTTCCAAAAATTGATATGGGCGACCTGGTTATAATCCATGATGCGGGAGCCCACGGCCGGGCCATGGGGTTCAATTACAACGGGAAACTCCGGTGCGGGGAGGTTCTCCTGCGCCCCGAGGGTACCACCAAACAAATCCGCCGGCGGGAAACGGTGGAGGATTATTTTGCCACCCTGGACTTTGATGGCCTGAAAAGTTTTTCGTGAGTGACCTGTCGCAATATGCGACCAATCAGCGGTTCCCTTCGCAATTCTTTGCTCCACAAAGAATTGCCTGCATTAAAGAATACACTGATTAGTGCTCTGTGGGTATCTTCGTTGTAGAGGAAATTATTATACAGGCTGAGGGTTCATACCAGATACAAACGATTCAACCTTCATCCAGGATATTAAAAATCAACCGATGCTGGCATCGTGTATGAACCCCAACAGCCCTCCATCAGTGTTTCCTTAGACAATTTCCCGTATGCAATGGCTGCGGATGAGTGGTGGTTTTGAGAAAAGTAAAAAAGCCTGTCTGCCCTTGAGGGCAGACAGGACAAAGAAAATGGAAGATTCTGTGAAGAGAAGAAGTATAATCATACCACACATTACCGGAATGTCCAATAGTATATGGTCTGTTACAAGGGAAAATTACCGTTTAAGTACTGAAATCACCCGTTCCAGTACCTTTTTCCGGTCCAAAGGCTTAACAATGTAGCTTTTTGCACCAAGAAGAAGGGATTTCTTAACCACATCTTCTTTTCCTAGAGCACTCACCATAATTACAGTTGCATTTTTATCAAATTCCAGAATTTTTTCAAGGGCGGTAACACCATCCATTACCGGCATGGTAATATCCATGGTAACCACGTCAACATTCGGATACAATTCCTTGTATTTTTCTACGCCCTGGGCTCCATCGGATGCGGTGTCCGCTATTTCATACCCTTCGGATGTAAAAATCTGGCCCAATTGTTTCGCAATAAACATTGAATCGTCAACGATAAGTACCCGGTAAGAACCACCCTCTGGTTTAATTCCATCGGGCTCTTTCTCATTGATACTGGGCATATCACTCTTTGCTATCATGCGGTACGCTCCTCTTTCCTTTATAATCTATGACATCATATATTTCAAGTCAAGCCATATTAAAAGGACCTCTAAAATCATGAAAGGATTTGCCTTGAAAATTAAAGTTATAGGGAAGTGACTTCCAAGACTTCCTTTATATTATACAATATAATAAAAATTAAGCCAGTATAAGGAGACCAACTTTTGAGACTTTTCTTTTCGGCCCCACTCCGGGTAAAATACTACCATGGGCAAACCGTTCCTGCTAGCACCTATGGCCGAATTAAGCCACCGGGCCCTCCGGGAGCTGATTTTTTCCTTCGGCGGAGTGGAAGAATATTTTACTGAGATGATCAATGCCCCTTCGCTAATCAGCGGAGGTCCTCTGGAAAGATTTTATATCGATGCAGAACCCTGTCCTGACAAGGTAGTCTTCCAACTGGTTGGGGCGGATGCGGATAAACTTGCATCCGCCGCGGCTATGCTTGATAAACTGGAGTGTAAAGGCATCGATATCAATATGGGCTGCTCGGCTCCTGCCATCACGAAATACGGGGCGGGGGTAAAATGGATGTCCACCCCGGAAAAAGCCTGGAAAATGGCGGGGTTGGTCAGAAAATCAACAAAAAAACGGCTCAGTGTGAAAATACGGCTGGGCCCGGAAGAAGATTTTGCAAAATTACTGTCATTTTGCACAGGATTAGCCCGAGAGGGGGTGGAATTGATCACCCTGCACCCCAGAACAGCAAAGGAAAAGTTCAAACGCCGGGCCCGCTGGAATTATGTGGCGGATTTGAAGGCGGAATTATCAATTCCCGTGGCCGGAAACGGGGATATTTCTTCACTGGAAGAACTTATTTCCCGGGGAAATGGTCCCTGGGACGCGGTCATGGTGGGCCGTCTGGCGGTAAAATGCCCCTGGATATTTGCCGCTGCCCGGGTATCCGGGGATGATCAATCCATGAAATCATTCGCTGCGGCCCTTAACCTGGAGGAAATTGCCCTCGGGTATCTGGATTTGCTGGAAAGGTACCAGCCCGGGGAATTCCATAAGAGCCGGGCCCAGAGGTTTTTTCAGTATTACTGCGGTAATTTGATATGGGGCAACTATCTTATGACATTGCTGGGAAGGGAAACGGAATTCGAAGAAATGAGGAAAATTCTGAGGGATTATTTTACCGAACACCCCATGGAAAGGGCCTGGAGAGTTTAAAAATGCGGAGGGCCAATAATCCGGATAAAATCTTATCCTGGAAACCGGGCCCATCCGTTTTAAAATGCCCAAGACCGTACGTTAGGGGACCGCTGATAAACCGGTCGCAATATGCGGCCAACCAGCGGTTCCCTCCGCAATTCTTTGTTGCACAAAGAATTGCATGGATTAAAGAATACACCGATTAATGCTCTATGGGCATTAATCAGTGTTTCCTTAGCTGATATTCATTGCCTTTTTGAAGTTATTTACCACTTCATCAACCTGGGGCCGGGCATCCACATCAATAAGGAGACCCTTTTCCCGGTAATAATCGATCAACGGGGCGGTCTGTTCCCGGTATACGGTTAGCCGCTTCTGGATGGCTTCTTCCTTGTCGTCTTCCCGGGTATAAATTTCTCCGCCGCAGACATCACAGATGCCTTCTTTTTTCGGTTTGTTGAAAAGGATATGGTAATTGGCACCGCATTTTTTGCAGACCCTTCTGCCGGATAACCGTTCCACCACGGATGTATCCGGGATGTCAAAATTAACCACCCGGTCCACCGTTGAGAATCCCGCCAAAGCTTCCGCCTGGGGAATAGTCCGGGGGAATCCGTCGAGGATATATCCTTTTTGGGCATCATCCCGGGCAAGGCGTTCCTTTACAAGTTCAATGGTGGTATTATCATCCACCAGCTTACCCGCATCAATAATGGCTTTTACCTTAAGCCCCAGGGGGCTCTGGGCTGCTATGGCTGCCCGGAAAATGGCTCCGGTTGAAATATGGGGAATCCCCAGGATTTCTACGGCTTTAACGGCCAGGGTTCCCTTTCCCGCACCCGGGGGACCGAGAAAAATCAATTTCATTCTTTAACTCCTATTAAAAACGGACTTGGAAATAATGCTTCAGAGTGGGTTTATTTTACCCTTAACCTAATCCAACGTCCAGAGCCATCATCACCGCAAAACCCAGCATAAGCCCCATGGTGGCGATATGTTCATTTCCTTCCCTTTGGGATTCGGGGATTACTTCCTCGGCTACTACGAAAATCATGGCCCCCGCTGCAAAGGCCAGGGCATAGGGAAGGATGGGCCTCATGTAATAGACCAGGGCCGCACCTGCCACACCCGCAATGGGCTCCACAATTCCCGAAAGCTGCCCGTACCAGAAGGATTTTAACCGGCTCATCCCTTCCCGGCGGAGGGGAATTGAAACCGCAGCGCCTTCAGGAAAGTTCTGGAGTCCAATCCCCATAGCCAAAGCCAGGGCGCCGGCTAAATCTGCCCCGGGGATCCCCGCGGCCACTGCCCCGATTCCAACCCCCACGGCTAATCCTTCAGGAATATTATGGATGGTAATTGCCAGGACCAGTAGGATTGACCGTTTCCAGCTGGTTTTAGGACCCTCGGCTTCATCCATATTGTACCCGATATGGAGATGCGGGAGAATCCGGTCCACCAGGCGCAGAAATATACCTCCCGCCAGGAATCCCACCACCGCGGGAACCCAGGGGGTAATACCCATCATTCCCGCCATTTCAATGGACGGAGAAAGGAGGGACCAGAAGCTGGCGGCAATCATCACACCGCCGGCAAAACCAAGCATGCCGTCCAGGACTTTCCGGTTAATCGATTTGAAGAAAAATACCGTGGCTGCCCCCAGGGCGGTTACCCCGTATGTAAAAAGGGTACAGAGCAGGGCCTGGAGAATTACATTTTGACGAGTAAACCATTCCATAGGTTAAAATATAGCTGATTATGTTTTTCAATTCAAATTCATTATAAAGCGGGATATACTGCGGTAAATATGGAATGAATAAAACATTACAGTGTGGACTGTAATCCACAGTCCACACTGATTGTCAGCTCAAAAATGTTCCGCCTATTTTTATTGTCCGGGAACCTCTGTGATTTACCTTATATTTTCTCCGTTGATTGATTTTACATCACCGGCAATACTTTTTTCATTGTCTCTTTTCCAATAGTAAATCATAACAGACTTAATTCTATGCTGCAGCATGAAAACGGTAATAGCCCTGTGATTATTTGAATAGAGATATATTTGTCAACAAAATAATATTTTTTTCGACATTAATAAAACCCTTCGCTATTTCAGCGAACCCGAACAGGTCCATTTTGTCTCGGGTCCGCTGATTGGGTTATCATGATAATTAACTGCAGCCGGTGGTCGCTCCGCAGGAATCACACTTCATGCAGGTACCGTTCCTGACCAGGGTAAAAAATCCGCAGACCGGGCAGGGATCGCCCTCATACCCTTTGATCCGGGCCTGGGCAATTTTTACAGCCTGTTCCTGATCGGACTTTACCTTATCGGTTTTTCCCATATCCACAAGAGCAGGGGTACTGGTTTTGTTTGTAGTTGCCGCAGGGGCCGATGCTACAGGCTTGAATCCCTTGGAATTCCCGTTTCCCCTGCCGGAATCCGATTTGGTTCCCGTGGTAAGGAGATCCTCCGGTTTAATCTGGCCCAGGTCGGTCCGCTTGAGATAACTGATTGCCAGGTCCCGGAAAATATAATCGATTACGCTGGTGGCCATTTTCACATAATCATGGCCCTGGACCATTCCGTTTGGCTCAAACCGGCTGAAGGTAAAGGCATCCACATACTCATCCAGGGGAACCCCGTACTGGAGTCCCAGGGAAACCGCAATGGAGAAACTGTTCAGCAGACTCCTGAAGGCGGCACCTTCCTTATGCATGTCCAGGAAAATTTCCCCCAGGGCGCCGTCTTCATACTCGCCGGTTCTGATAAATATGGAATGTCCTCCTATCTTCGCTTTCTGGGTATATCCAACCCTGCGGTTGGGCAGACTTTTCCGGACGCCCCGGAGGTCCGGGGATTTTGGCGCTGTTTCCGGAACCTTGCTTCCCTCCTGCATATTCCTCTGGACTTCCAGGATGGTATCCGCCAGGGGATCGGTTCCCGGGGCAAAGGACGACAGGGGCTGGGATAGTTTCGATCCGTCCCGGTACAGGGCCACGGCCTTCAGGGCGCTTTTCCAGGAAAGCATATAAGCGCCTTTTACATCCTCATAGGTTGCGTTGTTGGGCATATTGATGGTTTTGGAAATCGCCCCGGAAATAAAGGGCTGCACCGCTGCCATCATGCTGATATGGGCTTTCCAGGAGATCGAACGCTTTCCGTTTTTTCCGGACGGTGTGGCGGTATCAAAAACAGCCTGATGTTCCTTTTTCAGAATTTGGCTGCCCTCAATGCCCATGGTTCCGCAGGCATAAAGCTCCGCCTGGGCAATTTCAGGGTCGGTGAACCCCAGATGCTTTAAAAGGCTGAACCCCGGCAGGGACCAGGTGGATTCGGGGACATTCAGGTTTTTTTCCACAAAATCCCGCCCGATAATCCAGGGGCTGAAAATCCCCTCCAGGCTCAGGGTGCTTTCCACGGCGGATTCCACGGCCTTTAATGCTTCCTTGGTAAATCCCTTGGCTTCCAGGGCCTCCAGGGAAACCCCGGGCGCACCCTTCAGGGTTTTCCGGCCGGTGGCATAGGCAATAATCCCATCAATTTCATCCGGGCTGTAGCCCAGGGCTTCCAGGGCAGGGGGCACGGATTGATTAATAATCTTGAAGTAGCCCCCTCCGGCGAGCTTCTTGAATTTGACCAATGCAAAATCCGGTTCGACCCCGGTGGTATCACAGTCCATTAAAAGGCCGATGGTTCCGGTGGGCGCAATGGCGCTGACCTGGGCATTCCGGTATCCATGTTTCATCCCCAATTCCAGGGCTTCATCCCAGCATGTTTTGGCCGCATCCAGGAAATAGGATGGGCAGAATGCGGAGCCAATTCCAATAGGGGGAGTATGGATCCCTTCATATTCCTGGGGTGATGCATTATTCACCGCCCTCCGGTGATTCCGGATCACCCGAAGCATATGGTCTTTATTTTCCTCGTAACGGATAAACGAACCCAACTCGGCAGCCATCCGGGCGGACTGGGCGTAGGCTTCCCCGGTCAGGATAGCCGAAAGAGCTCCCGCGGTGGCCCTGCCCTCTTCGGAATCATAGGCCAGGCCCATCACCATCAAAAGGCTTCCCAGGTTGGCATAACCCAGCCCCAGGGTCCGGTACTCATAGGAAAGTTCCGCAATCCGGGGGGCGGGGAACTGGGCCATCACCACGGAAATTTCCAGGATGGTGGTCCAGATCCGTACCGCGTGGCGGTATCCCTCAATATTGAATTCCTTCTTTTTTTTATCATAAAGTGTCGCCAGATTGATCGAGGCCAGGTTGCAGGCGGTATCATCCAGGAACATGTATTCCGAACAGGGGTTGGAAGCCCGGATCTTCCCTCCCCCGGGGCAGGTATGCCAGTCATTAATAGTAGTATGATACTGGAGTCCCGGATCCGCGCATTGCCAGGCGGAACGGGCCACCTGGTCCCAGAGATCCCGGGCCTTCATGGTTTTTATGGTTTCCTTTTTTACCCGGCCGGTTAATTTCCATTCCTGGTTATCCCGGACGGCCTCCATAAATTCATCGCTCACCCGGAGGCTGTTGTTGGAGGATTGTCCCGAGACCGTATTATAGGCTTCGTCGTCCCAGGCGGTACTGAACACCGCCGGACTCACTCCTTCATCACCCTGTTCAAGCCGGCGGAGGAGCTGGTAAATATACGTGGGGGGAATCTGGTCGGTCAGGGCTCCCCGGAGAACCGAAGCCAGATCATGGTTTTTCTCCGCGTTAAACCGGTCTTCATCGGGGCCCCGGAACGAGGCCAGGGCTTTTTTTATGGCATCCAGATGTTTTTTTACGATCCCCGAGCCGGTAACCATGGAGGCTACTTTATGTTCCTCCCCGGCTTTCCAATCGATATACTTTTCCACATCCGGATGGTCCGCATCCAGGGTGACCATCTTGGCCGCCCGGCGGGTAGTTCCTCCGGATTTGATCGCCGAGGCGGACCGGTCCCCGATCTTGAGGAACGAAAGGAGTCCCGAGGATACCCCTCCCCCGGAAAGCCGTTCGTGCACCGCCCGGATCCGGGAAAAATTCGACCCCGTACCCGAACCGTATTTGAAGAGCCGGGCTTCCCGGGTCACCAGGTCCATGATGCCCCCGTCGTTCACCAGATCGTCGTTGACCGAAAGGATGAAACACGCGTGGGGCTGGGGCCGCTTATAGGCGGAATCGGATTTCCTGAGGGTCCCGTCGGCGGGTTCAAAATAATAATGCCCCTGGGCAGGACCGTCTATGCCGTATACGGCATGCAATCCCGTGTTGAACCACTGGGGACTGTTGGGGGCTGCTATCTGGCGGGCAAGCATGTAACAGGTTTCGTCATAAAACGCCTTGGCGTCCTCTTTGGTATCGAAATAACCATTGGCCTTGCCCCAGTCCATCCAGGTATAGGCCAGGCGGTGAAACACCTGGCGGGCATCGTGCTCCGCCCCGTCGGCGGGCCATTTTTCCCCCGGATCAGAACCGGTTTTCTTCCCAGCTTCCCCGCCCCCCCCGGGACGGGCCCATTG
>JAVBPH010000035.1:0-26428 GCA_031549725.1 Treponemataceae bacterium | reverse complement strand
CAATACAAAACGCATCCTGGAACCCCTGGGCTATATGCCCCCTGCAGAATATGAACAAGTGTATTATAATGGTTCTACGGTCCTGCCGTTAAGCGCAGGACTCACATAATCTGCTCTCCGGGATACCCGGGGCGGTTCACTACAGTAATATTGTAACTTTCAAACATGGAATCGCGTCCTTGTTTTTGAATCATGCGATGTGCTGTCTGATTGCGCCATTTACTGACCTTTTCCTCACTCTCCCAAACCGACAGACTAAGTAGTTGCCCCTCATTGGCAAGGCTGGAAAAACGCTCTGTGCGGATGAAGCCCTCGCTTTTCATAAGCTCATCTTTCAGATTGGCGGCCAGCGCAAGATAAGCATCCATACAGCCTTTTTTGATCGTGACCTCAAATATTACTAAAACCATACAATTCGTTTCCTCCATAAAATTCTCCATACGCATAGCAATAACCGTAACTTGAATTTCCTGCGCAACAGGAAATTCTTAAAACAATGTGAACTGTTCGGGTTCGCCCCATAGATGACATGACATATCGATTCTTCCGTCCGTAAGGAAAACGATTCCCTCAACCTCCAACATTGTACGCTGTTTTTCCTGACTACCAAAAGCATATTCCGGTGCCAAAGTACCTGTACGGTTGACAACCCTGTGGCATGGCAGCGAAAGACCGGCGGGCGCCCGGCTCATGGCGTATCCGACTTCCCGCGCTGCGGAAGGGTCACCAAGCATTCCGGCTATTTGACCGTATGTAGCGACCTTCCCGGCGGGTATTTTCGCGACGATTTCATATACCCTATTACAAAAACCAGCGTCTATATATTTCATGCTAAGATGATTCTTTATAGCGCAGTACGAACGCTCCCCAATCTTCTGCAGGATGGTATTCTTCAAGCATGGCTGTGGTTGGCCCAAAAGTATCGGACAAATCCACATATTCGCCGATGGTTTTCGGGAACCATTCGGGAGAATTCATACGTGAAACGCGTGCAAAGGTATATGCGTTTTTCTCCAGTTCAGGTACTTTGTCATAATAGCTTGAAAATACTTTCATTTGTAAACACCCCTTCCTGAAAAAAAATATTTTCTAGAGCGCTGTGCCTTTTTTGGGAACAAACATCCCGGACATGTCAACTCCTTCCAATTCAAGCAGTTTCATTTTCATTTGAACACCGCCCGAGAATCCTGTCAAACTGCCGTTTGAGCCGACTACCCGGTGACAGGGAATGATGATAGAGATCGGGTTGTGCCCAACCGCGCCACCCACCGCTTGGCTGGACATACTTTTCTTGCCCATTTTATCAGCCATCTTTTTCGCAATACCCCCATAAGTTATCACATCACCATACGGAATTTCACGCAGGATCTTCCATACTCCTTGACGAAACTCACCGCCAATGGGGGCAAGCCGTAATTCGGAAATAGCTGGCCTCTCCCCCGCAAAGTATCTTTCCAGCCATTTCTTTGCCGTATCAAATAACGGAATGTCGTGTATCCCCACCATTGCTTCGGGTATGGTATCCCCGTGATACTTTTGTCCTTCCGTCCACAGCCCAACCAGATTTCTCCCGGTACCATCACACGCAAGTGTTATTTCACCAATTGGGGATTGGCACATTGTCTTGTAATACATTTATAATCCTCCTTATAAGGTATTCCAATGTTATTAGTATACCTTACCATTTATAAAAATCCGGCTATTTTCGGACATGTTTTTTTACAATAGTACACCCTGTACCTTGATATATCTCTGGAACAGGTTTTTATCACCTATCATCTTACCAACTCCGGAATCGCTCCTGAAAAATTCCGCAGAATGAGTCGGTTGTCATGTTGTTTTCGCGGTACCTATCAATAAGTTTGACGGAGGGACTTTTCAAAGTCCGTATCCTCAAAAAGTACAGAAAACACAAACTTGGGGACAAAAATCAGCAAAAGAATGAGGGAATAATAGGTTGTTGAATGGGGAATAGGGATTTGTTCATCTTCGCAGCCGAAGGGCTGCATTTTTTTGCGCTCCCCCCCCGTTTTTGGGGATCTTCATTCTGTATTCTATAATAACTTCAGTTAAGAGGTTATCAAACACTCCGCCATGATGCGGAGCATATAAGACAGCGGGAAAGACCGCAAAGGAATATAGTATGAAGAAGTTTATTATTCTTGGAGTAATCGCCCTCACCATGACGGTATCGGCATTTGCAGGATGGGGAGGCCCGGGCATGGGTCCCGCTTCCAAGGGGCTGCCCGAGGCCGGGCAAAGCGGCAGCGACCTCATCGCTGTAACCATTTCGGGAACCCTTACCAGCGTCAACGGCAGCCTGGCATTGCAGAGCGGAACCACCACCTATTTTGTCAAGGGACTCAGCCGGCTGATGCGTTCCGTTCCGGGACTTGTGGTCGGGGCGAATGTTACCCTCCAGGGTTATTCGGCGGTGATCATGGATTCGGGGGTGTCCGCCGGCCAGTACCTCCAGGCGAAGCAGGTTACCTTCAACGGCAAAACCTATGAGGTAATGTACTGACTTATACTAGGCGTGTCCAATAAGTAAGCCAGTGAAGTTAGCAAGGTTGCTTATTGGATATGCTTTGTATTTTTCGTTGTACACGTTGTTACCGTTTCGTTGAAATCGCACAATAATATCATTGTAAATTGAGGCTTTTTCAAAACTTGATATTTTGAAAAAGCCTCAATTGTTTTTCCGTATTCTTCATACAATCGGGCATGAATTATGTTTCCTGCTCATTATTACCTATCAGGAAAACCAAACCACATCGTTCACATTCAATGAGGCTGTTTTCTTTATATCATCCTTGGAGACCAAGCTTATACGAGGAATCTTTATTTTATTAAGTACCCGGACCGACCCATTGATATTCGATTTGAAAGACTGGATAATCATTATGAAGCTTTTAATTACATTACTATTGATGTACCCCCCGTTTCAGGTATGCTGATCTTGTATTCTATATAGATAGGAGATAGTTATCACATGGATACAGAATTGGTGGTACAGGTTCAGCTTGCTAAAACCGATAAGCGAGCTCTCAATGTACTTATCCGCAAATATATGCCTTTTATTAAAAAGACGGTTTCCGCGGTGTTTTTCAAGGGCCAAGACCGGCAGGATAACCTCACCGAAGCCATGCTTGCGTTTTGCAAGGGTGTTGAAACCTACAACCCTGAAAGCGGTGCTTTTATTCCCTATGCAGGGGTGGTTATCAGGAACCGCCTCATCAACCGGGCACTGAAGGAAAATTCAGTACAAAAGCATCTCCTTCCCCTTTCAACCGCGGTTGATGAAAAAGAATTAACCTGGGAAGCTGATGTGTCCCGGCAAATCTATGACCGAGCGGCGGAGGAACAAAATCTGCGGTCGGAAATTGAAACTATCAATAGTGAGTTTACCGAATGGGGGTTTACCTGGGCCTCATTGCTGAAAAACTGCCCGAAGCAGTCACGGTCACGGGAAACGTGCCAGCGCATTGCACGCCGTATACTCGATGATCCGCCGCTGGTTGCTGAAATTGTACGGACCCGTCAGCTGCCTATTAAACGTCTTTTCGAAGAGGGACGGTTTTCCCATAAGGTACTGGAAAAGTACCGTCAGTATATTGTAACGCTTATTATCATAAGCCGGGGTGAGTATCCCTATGTGTATTCCTTTGTACCCCAGTCGTTCGAGGAGGCGGATTAATGGAAGGTGTAATCGTTCAGGTTGGAGAACCGAAAAGCATAGTTCTTTTTAATAACGGCAAAATCAGTGCCATTCCGACTCCCGAGGGCTGTCGTGTAGGCATGGTGGTTACGGTGAAGCCCAATACGCGGCTGAAGATTCTGCTCATTACTATCAGCGCAGTGGTGGTCCTTGCCGTAGGTATCACCATCGGTATCCTGGTAAGCCGGAGTAATAAAACCGGTACTACTATTGAATCGAGTACTAGGGATGACGGATATGACTGGCAGCGGGGGCAGGAAAAACGTCAGGAGCTGCAGCGCAGCTGGGAAGACAAAGCATCGGGGAATTGATAATCCCCGCAATCAGGAAATAATAATGTTTCGCAGCCGAAGGGCTGCGATTTTTTTTGCCCGGACCCCCGTTTTATGGATCGTCATTCTGTATTCTATAATAACCTCAAATTGAGGTTAGCAAACACTCCGCCCTGGAGCGGAGAACATAAGGCAGCGGGAAAGACCGCAAGGAATATAGTATGAAGAAGTTTATTATTGTTGGATTAATTGCCCTCACCATGACGGTATCGGCATTTGCGGGCTGGGGAGGCCCGGGCATGGGTCCCGCTTCCAAGGGGCTGCCCGAGGCCGGGCAAAGCGGCAGCGACCTCATCGCTGTAACCATTTCGGGAACCCTTACCAGCGTCAACGGCAGCCTGGCTATACAGAATGGTACAACCACCTATTATGTTAAAGGCCTCAACCGTCTCATGCGTACCGTACCCGGCCTGGTGGTTGGCGCGAATGTTACCCTCCAGGGGTATTCATCGGTACTTATGGATTCCGGCGTATCCACTGGCCAGTATTTCCAGGCGAAGCAGGTCACCTTCAATGGTAAAACCTATGAGGTAATGTACTGACTTCTGTTTACCCCGGCATTGTCCGGGGATTTTTTTTATAAGGATAGGCAACATGAAAATAGTTCGTTCCTTCGTGGTATTTTTTACCCTTTTTCCCTTTATAACCCTGATGTGGGGATGCAAGGCAAAAGAAAATGTGGCTCTGTATGAATATGCCGTCATCAATACGGGAACTATTGAAAGTACCGTTTCCGCTGCCGGTACGCTGGATGTTAACGCACGGGTGACGGTACAGTCTCCGGCTACCGGTATAATCGAAGTCCTGTACGCCGATTTCAATACGCCGGTAAGAAAGGGCCAAATTATCGCGGAGATCAACACCGCGGTCAATCCTTTGCAGAAACAAATTATTGTGGTTTACAGTCCCATCGATGGTATTGTCATTGACAGGGCGGTAAATACCGACAGCCCGGTACTTGCCCGGGGCAGTCCTGCGGCCACACACTGTTCACCCTTGCGCCGGGTCTCACGGAAATGAAGATCACCGCATCAATCGGGGAAGCGGACATTGCCTCTATCAAGGAAGGGCAGGAAGTCCGTATAAGTTTACAATCACTGCCGGGACGCAGATATACGAGCAAGGTACTTCCTGTAATTTTTTCATATACCTACCTCTTATTGCTGTCTGTTTCTCGGGCAGAAATTATTCCAATGGCATCCTCTCTGAATGTGCTGATGACAAGCAGCAATTTTCCGACCATACCTATAATCTTATAACAGTTCTCTTCAATGCTGTGGGATAAATCGTACAGCTCAACATGATAGGGGTCGGCAAAAACAAATTGCGCTAAGTTAAAATCAATTCCATGCTTTTGGAGATTGATATTGTTCTTATCTTCATCCCATTCAAATATGAGCATATATAAAGTTAATTCTGTATATACATGAGCCTTTTTCAAAACTCGGTTAGTTTTGAAAAAGGCTTTTGCAGAAAGAATGCTATTTCCTTACCCATAAATAAAATAGTATTCTTTCTGCACTTACATCTAAAGTTGCTTTTTCAAAATTTAACATTTTGAAAAAGCCTCACATTATTGCTAATATTTTTTTTGATTTACTTACCCTTCAAAAAGTGCACAAAACTTCTTCCCTGGCCTTCTATATCCTGCTGGAATTTTTATTGCTTCCAGAATAGGTAAATTTCATTTTTTTCTTGACAACCATGCTACTACGTAGTACTATATACTGGTAATAAGTATTACTGAATATGAGTAGTGCAGAATAGCTCTGGAGGGAACGGTGCAGGAAAATCTTACGGAAATGCTGAAGGGTGTGCTGGAGGGCTGTGTCCTTGAAATCATCAGCCGGGGGGAAACTTATGGATATGAAATCACACGGCGGCTGAATACCCTCGGGTTCACGGATGTCGTGGAAGGTACGGTCTATACCATCCTGGTACGGCTTGAGAAAAACAATCTTGTGAATATTGAGAAAAAACCATCCGACATGGGACCACCGCGCAAGTTTTATAACCTCAACGGAACCGGACGCGGGGAGCTGCGCCGCTTCTGGTCAAAATGGGAATTCGTTGAGTCAAAGATCAATGAGCTGAAGGAGAAGAAATAATGAATTTCCTGGAAAAAGTTACAGGCAGTGATATGACTAAAGCATTGAAAGTATTCGAACTGCGCGCTAAAACGCTGCCGGCAGATTACCAGGCGGCATGGGAAACAATTAAGGCGAATCTCTGGAAGCACTCGGATTTCTCCGGCCGCAACCTTTTACCGATTCTTGACGGTGCGCTTGCCCTGCTCGAAGAATCGGCAGCAGAGGGTCAGAGCATTGAGGAGGTTTTTGGCGGCGACATCAAAGGTTTCTGCTCAGCCCTGGCCGGGGCAGAAGGGGCTGCATCATACCGAGACAAATGGCGCAAACAACTCAACACTATGATCACTAAAAAATTAAGCAAATGAGGAAGGGTCACATGGGTATACAGGATATCATCGAGGGGAAAAAAGAATGGCGCACGCACATGCTGCGCGTCAAAGCGCTCCCCCAGGATTACCAGATTGTTTATAAGGAGATCCGGAAATATTTTTTCAAGGTTGGCCCCGTCGAGCTGACGGAAGGGACCGGTTTACTCGAGGGGATCATTGATCTTTTTGAAGAGGGTGCAGCCTCGGGGAAGGGTGTACTCGAAGTGACTAGCAGCGACGTAGCGGCGTTCTGCGACGGGCTGATCAAGGATTCGAAAACATATGCCGATCTCTACCAGGAATCAGTTGACCAGGAAGTTGCCAACGCCATGAAAAAGGTTACGGGTAAATGAAATAAGAGGAAATACCGGAATGGAAAACACTATCGAAGCGGAGGGGCTCCATAAATCCTTCAAATCCACAGAGGTTCTGAAGGGTATTGATTGTCAGGTACGGCGCGGTGAGATCTTTGCGCTGCTTGGTTCCAACGGCGCAGGCAAAACAACGACGATTAAAATTCTGTCGACGCTCCTTAAACCTGATACCGGCAGAGCAAGTATCTGCGGTTTCGATGTAGTCCGGCAGCCGGAAATGATCCGTGAGATTATCAGCCTGACAGGGCAGTTCGCCGCCGTGGATGGTCTCCTGACAGGGCGGGAAAACCTGAAAATGATTGCCCGGCTCCGGGGGATAGCCGATGTGGACCAAACCACTGTCAGCCTGCTGGAACGATTCGGGCTGAGCAATGCGGCGGACCGCAGGGCTGATACTTATTCCGGCGGAATGACCCGCAGGCTGGACATCGCGATGAGCCTTGCCGGAACTCCTTCCGTTATATTTCTTGACGAACCGACGACGGGACTTGATCCTGAAGCGCGCCTTGAGGTGTGGCAAACGATCAGGGAGCTTGCCGGTGGCGGGACGACAATTCTGCTGACGACCCAGTATCTGGAAGAAGCGGAACATCTTGCCGATAAAATTGCCATAATTCACGAAGGGTTGATAATCGCGGAAGGTACACTGAAGGAACTCAAAAAATTATTTCCCCCGGTGAAAACCGAATATATAGAGAAACAGCCGTCGTTGGAAGAGATTTTCCTTGCGATTATCGGCAGGAAGGGAGCGGTAAAATGAAAATGCTGAGGGATACGGGTATACTGTTCATGCGATCCATGCGCCATATTCTGCGCAGCCCGGATACAATTATCACGGTTGCAATTGTTCCGGTTATGATCATGCTACTGTTCGTATATGTATTCGGAGGCGCGATTCAATCGGGTGCTGACAACTATGTGAATTACCTGCTGCCGGGGATTCTGTTGATGGCTATCGCAAGCGGTATATCCTATATGGCGGTGCGGTTGTTTACGGATGTCCAAAAAGGTTTGTTCCAGAGGTTTCACTCCATGCCCACCGCCCGGTCATCAGTGCTCTGGGCGCATGTACTGACCTCCATTATTTCCAATGCAATTTCTGTGGTTGTGATTATCCTTGCCGCATTCGCTGTGGGTTTCCGCCCGTCCGCAGGTGTTTTACAATGGTTAGCCGTTGCCGGAATACTGGCGCTTTTTACACTGGCACTTACCTGGATTGCGGTAATTCCGGGACTGTCCGCAAAATCGGTGGACGGTGCCAGCGCGTTCTCGTATCCGCTCATTTTCCTGCCGTTCATAAGTTCCGCGTTTGTTCCAACCGCAACTATGCCGGCCGGTATCCGCGCCTTTGCGGAGAATCAACCGGTAACGTCAATCGTAAACACGGTGCGTTCGCTGCTGTCCGGCGGAGATGCCGGAAATGATATATGGATAGCCCTTGCGTGGTGCTCCGGGATTACGGTTGTATTTTATATTATTGCGATGAGGATATATAAGCGGATTTCTTAATAAGTCGGCAGGTAACCGGAATGGATTCAGAAGGTTTAAATCTGCTCATCTCATACTTAGACCGTCCCATAGAAATTATGTATTCAGGCAAAACCTGCTCCTATAAAAGTGTATAAAACTCCTTCCCTGCCCTTCCATGAACCATGCTGAATCCCACTGAATCATACGAAAATCCTTGACCTATGAGAATTTCCGATTTAAGATAAAGCATCATGCAGTACTATAGTGCATCAGAAGACAATCCAAGCGGTATCAGCCGCCGCTCGTAAAGTATTACCATGAAAAAGATTAACAATGTATTTCACATATGTATAAAACCCGAATAGGAAATAAATAATCATGATAAAAAAAATAATGTTATGCCTAAGTATTTTTGCCGGTTTTATTACATATACGTATGGGTCTAATAATGATCCCTTATGTATTAGTGTTTTAGGACCTAATTCACCATTGACCCACAAAGGAAATTATCAATTATATACAAAAGGAAGTGATATTGCTCTGGTAAAGATTGCCGGAGAAGAGGGCAAAAATGCTATTTTTGATGTAATTAAAAAAGAAGAAATTCGAAGGGATGAGAATGGTTTTCCAGTCGCAACCTTCTTTGGGAGGGATGCCCATTTCCTTTTTGGCGGTAACTATGTAATTTTTCGATTCCTGGATGAAGAAGAATCAGGAATGATATTTTTACCAGCAACTTGCCGGGATTTAATAATAAAGGGATATGAAATATACCCCAGCGGCATTGAAGTAAGCAGTCCATCATATTTGATTGAAGGAGCAAAACGTTATACACCATCTAACCTGACAAAGACCTTTATTGGTGTTTTAGATGACGGAGGAATGCTCTTTAATACCATGAACCTGCCATGGTCTGAAGGAGAAAAAGGCCCGGGAATTGGAGTGACACTGTCGATACATTTTCTGCCCGGTTCACCAATAGCTGATTCCCTGCAAGCATCTTCACTGGCATATAATGGAATGTCTGACGTAATTGTGTTAATGAACGGTTATGTTGATTTTTATCGCCCGGATTTATTCCTGAAAAACAATCGGTTGAAAACGGTTCTCATAAAGTCAACGGATAATGAAACATATTTTGAGCAGGAGTATGAGTTGAAAGATGCGCCGGAGTTCCAGGTGATTCAGCTCCCCCGGAAAGTCCGGAGTGTGGATATGATCATAAAAGAGGTGTATAAGGGAACCCGGTATGACGACACGGTAATTACCTCGATATCGCCATTGGGAAAAAATCTCGCACATATTCTTGGTACATTGGATCAATTATATACCAAGCCTTATTATGTAAATTGGAAGGAATTATCAATCAAGACTGAAATGAAATAATTATCAGAAATTATAAATGACCCTGTAACAAATTTTGTGTAAAGGGCTATACTAAAAGCCGGATAATTTTAATAAGGGAACTTCTAAAAACTTCAGTTTTTAGAAGTTTCCTTAGACGTCCATGGAGAAACTTTTTTATTCCGTTATAGGATAAAGAAATCAAAAACCTTCTGCACGCTTTCGCGTGCGAGGCAGAGCGCGCGGGGCCTCGCACACGAAAGTGTGCAGAAGGTTTGTTGGTTCTGTAAGGTATGGATGTTATGTGGGTTTAATATCCATACAATTTTGATTTACAAGATTTTTAGAACGCCCCAGAGCCTCCCACCCGGGAGCGTGCAGAAGGTATTAAACCCACTTGCGAATAAAAATTTCTCCCAGGGCACCTCTAAAAATCCAACCGAGTTTTTAGAGGTGCCCATAATCCTCCTTCAGGAAAAATCTTAATATTTTGGCGGTGTTTTTTGGAAAAGATAGATTTGGACAGACTCTTCGATAAAGCAAAAAAGGCGGCGGAAGCGGCTTATGCCCCGTATTCCCGGTTCCGGGTGGGAGCCGCGGTTTTGGCGGAGGACGGTACTGTTTATACAGGCTGCAACGTCGAAAATCGAACCTACGGTCTGAGCGTTTGTGCGGAGAAAGTGGCTCTGCTGAAAGCCATCAGCGAAGGGCGGCGTTCTCTCTTAGCCCTGGCCATTGCGGCGATTGATTCCCCCATCCCTGTCGGCCCCTGTGGTGCCTGCCGTCATATTTACAGCGAGTTTATGTCCCCTGATGGGATAATCCGTTTCGCAGGTTCCGCCCAGGAACGTATGGATATATCCCTGGGAAACCTGCTGCCCTATGATTCTTTCAAACCTGAAGTTGCGGATTTGACAATTCCCTCGCTTTACATTCCTCTGCCCCACCAGGACAGGAAAGGAAAGCATGAAAAACATGATGATATTTATTACCACCTTCACCAGGCATGGAAGGCAGAAAGGGATGAGGATTATGGTACGGCACAAAGGGAATACCATAACAGCGCAAAGGCATTCACCAAAGCAAAAGCAGAAGCTGAATTTGAAGAATCAGATAAACAGTACCTGGATATTATCGGACAGGGACTGGGTTTAAGAGGTATCTATATTGAAAATCACTTTAATCTGACATCCCGGGAAAAGGAAGTATTAATCATGCTGCTTTCCGGCAGAGTCCCAAAACAAATCGCCAGCAAACTGAATATCAGTTATGAAACAACCCGCTTCCATATAAAAAACCTATACCGGAAACTGGACATCCAAAGCAGAGCGGAGCTTTTTGATAAGTTTTATTCAGTTTTAGTCAAGGAAACCCCATAACGTCTTCCGGAAGTTCCCGTATCGGAACAATTTCGGGAGCCTTTTTTCAAAACACAGATTTTAAGGCCGCAACCGGTATTGAACAGGCTTCTGTCCACAACACCGGTACCTACCCAAAAAACACCCCTGATTTTTAATGCAATACTGCCTGGGCCTCCATAACCCACCCAATTTTGTGAGTGGTTAACACTATTTTCTCCATATATTATTAAGTCACTTATTCGGATGGGAAGGTTTTTCCCCCGACCTCCTTACAGATAGTGAGACGCATTTTAACGAATAATCCTCCCCGGGTCTTACTAATATTGTTTTGATATATTAACCATAACAATGAACAGCCTGCCATTAGCACGGCGTGTGTTTGAAAATAAAAACGGCATTGCCGCATAGGGAGATTTTTATGACTGAATACGAAAGACAACAGAAGGAAATCAAAAAGAGCAATGATGCGCATGCGGCATTTGGCGGTGGCATACTCAAACTCCTTTTCATTGGTATTCCATTGTTATTCGCCAAAATTTTGGGGTTCATTGTAGGACTTGTATTAAAAATGGGTATCGTCGGCAGGACGCTTACAGCAGCACTTGCAGCTTTTGGGGTATTTGTTGTTCTGATAATTGTGACAAGCGCCATGGGCATAAACAATAATAATGGAATAATAAACGCCTTATTGCTTATTCCATCCATCCTGGTTGGAGTATGGTTCTGGGTACAGCATTATCACACGGTAAAACAAATGTCCTTTGCAGTGTTTGTTGACCTGACAACTCTCTGTTTCAGTATTTGTTTTTACGGAACCATCGCCCTGGCTATCACTGGATATCTCCTTTTGAAATGGCCGGGAAACATGGCATTTGGGGCGGGTATGGGTATTTCCCTTTTGATTGCCGTTGCCGTCTGGCTCCTTAAAAGCCGGGATTACAGTTCAGAAACCGGGGAAGAAACTGACTTTGCCAGTGTACTCAAAGCTGCGGAAAATGGAGACCCCCAGGCGCAGTTATCAATTGCCGGGGCTTATTTTGATGGCGATCATGTTGTACAGGACAAGAAAAAAGGTCTTGAATGGTATCAAAAAGCCGCCCAAAATGGAAACCCTGTTGCCCAATACAACCTGGGAATACTCTATTATGACGGCGATGGTACACCGGTGGACAAGAAAAAATCCTTTGAATGGTATAAAAAGGCCGCCGAAAACGGACACGCCGAGGCACAATACTGTATATATATGGCGTATGCGGATCCCGAACCTGAGTATGGCATCAGTCAAAATATTCCAAAAGCCCGGGAATGGCTTGAAAAGTCCGCGGAGCAAGGTTTTGAACCAGCACAGGAAGATTTGGAAGAACTAGGTTAATACCATCGTTGGCATGCAGCGGGGTTTTAGGATTTTTGTCAAACTGGAAAAAAAATGAGTATATTATAGCTGTATTGCAGATGAATCAAGGTTAAATTCCGGGGGTGGGTTGGGCAAATTTTGATATTTTGACAATCCACCGGATTATGTAAAAAAAGATCAAGGAAGATAAAATGATAAAACAATGGATTAAAAAAAGTATCGTGGTTCTGCTGATGACCATGTTATTGACTAGCTGTGTGGTTGCCGCAAGACCTGTACCGCCTCCGCCGCCGGAACCGTATCCCTTTGGCCCGCCTCCCCATCCACCTGGGCCACCTCATCCTCCGCCTGGCCCACCCCATCCGCCCGGACCGCCGCATCCGTCTGGACCGCCGCACCCGCCTGGGCCTCCCCATCCGCCGCTCCATGAGGATGCACCAGAGGAAAAAGAGGATCACCAGGAATAACTATGACGGTACTACCGGTTTTTTCTGAATATTCTTCTCAAAATGAGCCATTGTTCCGGCAAAGTTGAGCCAGGTCTCCGGTGGTAGTAGGCCGCTCTTCCGGTGAAGAGACCCGCCGGAGAATGAGCTAGGTAAAAGGTAATAGGGTTTTACATAGGGATAATCAAGGTTGAACCGGGATTTTGAAACATTTTTATTAATGGCAATATCCCAATTAAGGGGGTTCTGTGGGAATAACCAAAGTAAAAAAAGCGGTATACATGCAAAGGACACCATCAGGATAAAGCTGGGCAATGGGTGCCGCTTTATCAGTAATATCGACTTTTGCTGCAAGCTGGCAGTATCCCTGTTTGGTTTTTTTAAGAACCCATTTCCGGATAAGTTCCTGAATTCTCGGATAAGAAATATCCATAGCTTTCAGGCTGGAGGTTTTTATGGGACTGTTTTTAAACTTTGCCAGCTATTGAGCCTCTTTACTTGGTTCCATTGATCACCGGAAAGCAAATTGCCGCTTACAATCTTCAAAGCAGCTCAATAGTTAACCCATAACTTTTAAGATCCGTTTCCAGGCGTAGTCCCAGGCAATCCGTTCCTGTTCGAGCCGCAGCCGGAATCCCCAGCGGTTTTCCGTAATATCCCGGTACAGGGCCTGCTCGGTATCATCAAGTTTGTCCAGGAACAATGAAGGGCTGGGACTTTTTTCCTCTACCCATAATGCCCGGTGAAACAAAAAGGTTTCCTCGTCCATCAGCAATGATATGAGCCGGGGCAAATATTTCCGGGCCCGGTGCAGAATGGCAAAGCCATGACTGTCCAGGTCACCCCAATACCAGGATGGTATGTCCCTGAGCCAGGGCAGCCGTCCGAGGCATGAAACATGGTACCCCAATCCCATGACAAGTACGGTCCCCGGGATGTCCGTAAAGGCAAGGCCTGTCTGGAGATTCTCCACAACAATGGCCTGCCGGACGGGGAGATTCAGGGATGCGGCATCCTGCAGGGGGATTCCCATATCTCCCAGGCCCCCGACAATAGAACGCAGGGCCGGATCCAGCAGACGGATGCGGATAATGCGGGGCGGCGCCCTGAGTCCGCAGACCCGGTAAAATGTCCGGTCCCGGACTATTGCCTGTTCCGGATCAATGTCCGGATGATCCGCGGGAATACCCTTAATGGCTCCGGCAATAGGGGTAATAATTTTTTTCCGCTGTTCCAGCCATTTGCTGTCCATTCCGGGAATGGGAATCTGCCGGGGATAAAGGTTTGTTTCACCATGCCGGGTAAGCCAGAGGAGCATGTCCCTGAGCCTGGTATAATCATCTTCATTACATTCACCCAGGACTGGCGCATACTTCGGAAGGATCTGTTCCAGCGACGGCCATTGGGAAAGGAACTCCCGGCAGCGGTTCTGTATCTTTTCCCATTCAGGACCGGTACCGGAGAGGGCGGTAAGTTCATTCATGGTTCTTATAATGATACCGGCAGGAAGCTCCTGGACCCCAAGGTTTTTCCAGCGGCGGATTTCCCATACTACCTCACCGGGGCCGGCCCAGTGCCGCCAGGTTTTTATCCATTCCCGCAGTACATCCTGGTGCCGGATTCCTGTTTTTTCCACGGGAGGATCAAGGCTTAATGACAGGGGCAGGACACCGGGATTTCCCCGGAAATCCGGAGATATTTCCTGGAGCCAAGAACGGTAGTTACGGCGGTACCGGGTTTCCAGTGCCTTCCGGATATCATCGGGGAACTTCATGGATTTTCCGGCACAGCCTGAGCGGGCAGTTTCAGTTTTTGATGTTCCCGGTCATATTCGATCAGCAGCAGCCCCGAGATTTTCCGGTCACTGATATCCACAAAGCAGGCTCCGCCGATATATGGTTCCAGGGTCATCACCGATTTAAGCGGTGTGGCGACTATCATCTGGAATCCGAAATTGGCAAAGATATTCATGGCCAGCGCAGTAAATTCATTGTCCGCCTTATCAAAGGCTTCATCCAAAACCACCGGTGCATACCGGGGAATCCCATGGTCACTGCCCCCAAGCTGATACCGGAGCGCCGCGGCAAGGCAGGTGGTGGTCAGCTTCTGCCGCTGTCCCCCGGACTTTCCGGCGCCGCTCCGGTAAATTTCCACCTCAACCCCGGCTTCGTCCAGTTCCAATCCGATAAATTCCATATGCTGCCGGACATCCAGCACCGAATCACGCCACCGTTTATCCTCCGTTTCATGGCTGGACAGACGGTCCACCAGTTGGCGCAGGGTAACAAACCGCGCCTCCGCGGCTTCCCGGTTTTCGCTGTACGCATACTGTAATGTTTTTTGGATATCCTGCCGGAATTCCCTGACCTCCGGGAGCTGGCGGTCCTTGACCTCGATATGCAGAAACGTTTTATCATCCCCGGTTTGGTTAAAGGGAACCTGGCGTAAACTTTGGTTTACCAGTCCCATCCGGTCCATGATGGCTTTCCGTCCGTCATTCAGATACGTCGACAGGGCTGCCATGTTCTGCATAGTCTGGGTTTCCAGGAGATTGAAAAATTTTTGTTCATGGACCGGAAGCCCGTCGATTTCCAGCCGGTCCAGGATGGCAAAAAAATCCGGCGCACTGGAAAGGCTGCTGTCCATATCCGCCGCCTCCGCAGGCCAGGTCCGTTTGAATTGGGCAAAACTATTTTCAATGCTTTTTTCGCAGAGTCCTATCTCCCGGTTTATTTTCTCCTGCTCCCTGTGCAGAGCCTGAACCACGCCGGTATTCAGTTTATCCAGGTTGTCCAGGCGGATTGCTTCCCGGATTTCACCGTAGCGTTCATCCAGGCCTTTTTGCTGATGCGGGGTGAGCGGGACCAGGGAAGGGTCGTTCCGGATGGAATCAAGGGCTTCCCGGTCTTTATCAAGGGTATCGGAGATATGCATGAGGTTTGCCTTGCTTTCCACCAGATCCTCCCTTGCCTGTTCCAGGATCTGATTCTGGGTTTCAATTTGCTTTGCCATGTTTTGCAGACGTTTGTTTCCGCTTTGGGTTTCCCGGATCTGTTTCTCGAGCACCGCAATCCGTTCGATGAGGGGGATCACATCAATTTCCTGCCACTCCAGGTTGCTCAGGGTTTGGGCGTGCATCGCCCGTTCCCTGCGGTTCCGGTCTTCATCGTCAAGGGAGGCCAGTGTCTTTTCAATAGTGCCAAGCTGTTCAGCCAGTTCCTGGGCCTGCTTTTTATAGAGGTCCAGTTTTTCCCGGTTGTTGAAACCCAGGACCCAAAGACGGCGGTCCTCCACATCCCCGCGGTCGTTCTTTTCATGCCGGGACTTGTTATGCTTGATCTGGCCTTGTTTTGTAAGGGCCCGCTCGGTGCTGCGGAAGGCATGCATGGTTTCCACACAGGCATAATCGAAACGGGACCGGAGTTCCTTTTGAAGCCAGTCCTTTTTGGACCCATCCTTGATATCGAGTTTCAGTACCAGGGATCCCGGCAGGGGGGATTTTTCTACGGTCCAATCCTGCTGGATGGTCCGGTAATAGACCAGCCGGTTCCTCAAATTGGTATTATTGATATGATTTGAAAGGGCAGCATAGTGCTGCTCATCCACCAGAAGGGACAGGGCAAAGCCGTGCAGGACCCGTTCTATTGCCCCTTGCCAGGATTTTTCATCCTGCTTTACCTCAATAAGTTCCCCCGCAAAGGGCAGAACATCTTCGGAAACATTAATTGCCTTAGCCAGGTCCCGGCGAAGGTCAAGCATCGCGGCGGGGATATTTGAAGGCTGCCGCTCCAGGGACCGGACTTCCCCGGAGGCTTCCTTGAAATCTTCGGCCTTTTTATTTTTCTCTCCGATTAGCCGGTCCCGCATTTCCCGGTTTGCCGAGGCGCCGCTTTCCCATTCGGTCAGTTCCTGCCCGGCCTTCCCCCGGATGAGCGCAAAATCCCCGGGGCTTTCTCCCAGGAGCCAACCCAGGCTGCTGCAGGCATTTTTCGCCTGATCCCGCTTACGCTTCCGTTCTTCCCGCTGGGGTACCAGGTTCTGCACTTCTTCCTTCCACTGTTCCAGGAGATCGCCGCCCAGGTCCCGGTGCTGGTGCTCCAGGTCCCGGAGTTTACGCTCCTCGATGTGCAGCATTTCCTGCTTTTGCCCGCATTCGCCGTCCATAGCCCGGTATTCAATTTCCAGACGGTCTATATCCTCCTGAAGAAGCTTCATCCGGCGCTGTTCCCGGTAAACATCGGTTCCCGTCTCCAGCTCCTGTAATTTATTTCGTTCTGTATTCAGTGTTTCCCTGGTCTTGTGCTGTTCCCTGGCCGGGGATAAGACCTGGATCTGTTCTCTGGCGCTTACTACTGCTTTGTGGGCTTCGTTAAGTTCGGCGAATTCCTCCACCAGCCGTTCGGCAGCGTCAAAGGTTTCCGGTTTGTCCAGCATAAAGTCCCGCAGGAAGGTATTCAGGTCCCCCAGATTTTTTGCCGACTGGGTTTTGTGGAGCAGCCGCAGCGCCATATCGCTGTCGATTCCCAGGAGGTAGCAGAAACGGTCGCAGTAGGCCCGGAATTCATCCCGGCTGAAGGTATCCTCCGGAAAGGTCTGCTTGAGCTTCCGGATATCAAAATCCGTCTGCCCGAAAATTTCCAATTCCCGCAGATCCGCGTCGCGTTCAAAAATAAAGTAGTGGTGTTTTACGTCCCCGTTGTTATTGGTATTTCCCCTGACCCACAACAGATGTATAAGGGTAATGGTCTGGCCGAGCTGGGTTTTATAGGTGAGGCCCAGGGCGGACCAGGTACTGCCTTCCCGGATGAACTGGGTTGCGATGAGCCCGGAATCCCCGTCCTTCAATTCCGCCCATGCCCCCCGGATATAGCTGAGCAAATTCCTGTCCCTGCCGCTCCGGTCCGCCTCCCGGGCGGCGGCATTGAAATCCACCCAGCGGGGAGGAACAAGCAATGCGGAGACCGCATCAAGCAGGGTCGATTTGCCCGACCCCGAGGGACCGATAAATAAAAAACCTTCCCTTGGGATAGGAATGTCATGGAGCCCGGAAAAGGTTCCCCAATTGAAAACCTGGAGCCGGGTCATCCGGTACTGCTGTTCCTGCTCAAATGATAACACAGGCTGGTTTATGTCCATCATTCCTCCTGGCCATCTTCAGTTTCCGGATCTTCTCCGGACAGGGTTTGTTGTGACAGCGACAGGTATTGTTTCTGGAGGGCTTGAATTTCCTCGGCGGAAAAGAGCAATTTCAAGGTGGGGGATATTTCATAGCGGTCTTCGGTGTGGGCTATTTTCTGCAAAATATTGTATTCCTTGGCCCGTTCGATGGCGGCTAACACTTTTTTATCAAACCCCGCCCGGTCGGTACTGCCGCTTTTTTCATATACCCTGAGCTGGGCGACAATTTCCCCGGTAGAACAAACCGCCCGCTCCCCCCTGGACTGGGCCTGGCTCAGCTGGGACCGCAGGAAAAGCATAAGCACCGACGCGATAAAGGTCAGGTTGGAACGCCGGAGCAGTTTGGTTATTTCCAGTTCCCCCGTATCGGCCTGCCGGGTAAAGGCAACCTGCATTTCCTGATCTATGACCAGCTCCAGGAACACATCCGAAAGCCGGGAGCGGATTATTTTTTCATTGCCCATAAGGGATACCCATAATTTCGGGTGGCGGCGGCTGTCCAGGGTAGGACCCATCAGAAGCTGGACCAAAACCCTCCTGGCGGCCAGGGATAACTCTCCGGTATCCCCGGAAAACAGCGCGGTTCCGGAGTCCGTATCCCCCAAAGGACTGCCCCCGGATTGCACCGGGTCCGGGATACCCTGGTTAAAATCATCAGACCAACTCATCCGCATCTTCCTTCATAAAAAAAATCCGGGGAATGTACGCGGAACGGTGCTGTCCGTCTTCTCCTGTCCATTTGACCCGTTCCCGGTTTCCATCCTGTATGCCATACCTGCTTCCCAGGGCCAGGAGTCCCGCCACGGAACCCAAACCCTGAACCGCGGGAAAGACTTCCAGTATTTCCCCAATACTTGCCTGGCTCCGGTGTTCCAGGACCTTCCTGATATCCGCCTTCAAAGAACGGAAATCAATCTCGGACTTGGCAACCATATCGCTGATTTCTTCGAGGCTCACCGGCAGGCTGTCCCCGTCTTCCATTTCCTTGGGCGGGGCCGCCAGGGCGGTATCGTACAGGACCAACTGGGAAACCGACCGGAACCTGCTGCTGGTAAGCTCGAGCTGATAGGGAAGGATCTGTCCGGCCCTGACATATTCCTTTAATTCCAGGGCGGTTTTCTGGGCTTCCTTGATTACCTGGTTCAGTCTCCGCTGTTCCAGGTATTCCCGGCTCTGGACAAAATACCGCAGCCCCCGGGCAAAATTCTGCATCACCTCATGAACCACGCCGCCCTGATCAAGGAGGTTACGGGTCAGGCGGAGCAGGAACCGCCGGTCCTTTGGGTCAAGCTCCCGGATAAAATCCCGGACCATGATATCATCCAAAGCCTGGTCCAGGGCTGCCGCTCCTTCACTGTCCATCAGGTGCTTCCAGAATGCTGAAAAGGTCCGGCCCGCTTCACTTTCGCTGATCACATCGATCCCGGCAAACAGTGAATCCAGAACCTCACCGCGGCTTCCTTCATTATTGATAATCTTCTCCCGCAAATCCCGGTTCAGGGTTTCAAACTGGTCCCGGACACGGCGGAAATCCCCGATCAGATCCTCCATAAGCCCGATGATCTCCCTGGTCCGTTCCATGGCCTGGGCCTGGGATAAAACCCGGAACTCCCCCTTCTGCAGGAGGGCAATTTCCTCTTCAATCCGTTCCTGCTCCCGCAGCAGCGCCTCAAGCCTTCTGGGCTGATCCGTATCGGTGTCACCCGCCAAAGATATAAGACTTTGAATAACAATGCTTAAACGGCTTTCGGTGGCGGACGAATGGGGAGATACCGAGGAAGATAAAAAACGGATCGCCTGCACCGCTGCGGATGAAAGTTCATAGGATTCTTCCGCAGCGCCGGGAAGGAACCGCCGTTCCAGAAAACCTTCCGACAGCCATGCGGCGATATATATCTGAGCGGTCTGGGGAAAATCAAGGCCCCTGGCATTCAGGGATTCCAGTTCCCGGCCGATCCGTTCCGTAAGCAGGGAGGCGGGCAATTCCTTTTCATGTTCGTACAGGCAGGTTTGAAGGAGCCCGATTACCACCGGGCCATTGGTGGATGCCAAAAGCCGCCACATGGGTTCCTGGCGCATCCGCTGGTACGTCGCAATTGTTGCATCAGCCTTCATTTGATAACATAAATCTCCATAAAAACGAAAAATTCTCCCATCCTGTTCCTTGAGCGGCGAAGAATATAGGACTGCAATCCTTCATTTAAGAACAATGTTCCACTTTTCTTTCAATATATTCAAGTCCATTTTAGTCAATTTATTATTCCGGGTGACAAAAATCCAGAATCCATTCCCGGGATTAATTGACAGGGGTTGTAAAGGTAAACACCTCCTTATATTCTCCGGCAACAGGATTCGGTTCGGGGGTTGAAAAGCTATCCCATGAGAGCCTTTTTCAAAATCCGCAGGACCGAAAGGTCCGGAATTTTGAAAAAGGATCATCATATATGGCTTTTATAGGAAACATAAAGATATTTTTCCATGTTATGGTATAACAAAGAATATCATTTAAAAAATCAGATAACCATGGAAAAACGGTCCAAAGCCGTCATGCCTATGATATAAAGGATCTTTTTTGCTGTAAAAACCTGTATCCAAATCATAGACCACCGGCATAGCCGGTGGTTTGAGGAAGCCCCCTTAAAGGGGGCTAAAAATTGAGCGTTCCTTGCTCTCCCCTATCTATCGTTTCTTGATTCCGTATGTACTGACGGATTTTTTCTTCGTCCAATCCACATGTGTTTCCAATATTTCGATGTTTTTATACCGACATAACTCCCGCAGGATTTCTCCTATTCGTTTTCGCATCCTTCCGTATAGTATCTTTTTTCGATACTTCGGCACGATTACCACATGGTACTTACATTCTCATTTTGTATGTGCTAAACTTTCCCAGTCTTCCATCTGTACTCCTGTTTTTTTGCTTTCTCAGGGGCTTCTTCAGGAGTACAGCATACTTTTTTTAATCGCTTTACTCGGCATAGCCTTTTCAAGTCTCACCGGCACAGCCGGTGGTTTAAGCAGTTACAATTATTTTGGAGAACACAATTTATGGACAAAGAATTATTAAAACAACTTCAGGAATGGCATGAAACCGGTGATTATGAAATGATCATCAATACTATTTTAGACATCCCCAAAGACCAGCGGGATTACGACTTGATCGGACAGTTGGCAAGGGCTTATAACAACAACGATGAGTATGATAAAGCCATTGAACAACTGCTGTCTGTTAAAGAGCAAGGCGAGAATGATTCGCTCTGGCTGTTCCGGCTGGCCTATGCTTTTTTCTATCTGGATGAATATGAAACGGCTCTTGAACTCTTTGAAAAATGCAAAAAGATAAATCCCAAGGAACCGGATGCGGATTTTTTTATAAACCTTTGTAAAGAAAATCTTTCCGATAACAGCGACGATGATCCAGAACAGGATGATGAAGTTGAAAAAACGATGCAGGGTTATACTGCAGTCGTAAAACACAAGGACAGTATCTCGGTGTGTTTCTATATTGAACAGGACAAGCCTTTTTCCATTGGCGGGAAGATGAATGAAATCAATGAAGAAGCCTACATGAACGGATACAACTGGGAAGCTTTTTTCAACTACTACCTGCCGAAATATGCGCCGGATGTTATGGAAGGTATGGATACCGACCCGGAAGCCGGGATGTACGCGGCCTATTATAATCTGACCCCCGACAACGAGAAGCGGGCTGAAAAGTTTGCCCAGATCATCCGGGAACTTGTAGAGAACGAGGATGAACTTTACCGGATTGTCCGGGAAGAGGGCGACAATATTGAATGGGACTAAGCCAATGTGACCGGGATCCCGAACCAAGATGCGGGAAGGGAAAATTAAAATGGACAAAGAGTTTTTAAATCTACTTGACGAATGGCATGAAAACAGCGAGTTTCAAAAAATAATTGATGCAATCCTCCCGCTGCCGGAACATGAGCTTGATTACGATTTGACCGGCCATCTCGCCCGGGCGTACAACAATTCGGATAAATACGAAAAAGCAATTGAAACACTGATACGCGTAAAAGAACAAGGGCAGCACGATGCACGATGGCTTTTCCGTCTGGGATACGCCTATTTTTATCAAGGCAGAAATAAAGAAGCTCTTCAGGTATTTACCCAGTGTAAGGAGATAAATCCTGATGAACCAAACATTGATGTATTCTTAAAAATGCTGCTTGAACAGGATGAAGATAAAGACGGCGATTATAATCCACAACAGGAATATTGGGAATTGTATTTGGAGAAGATCGACATGCCTGTTTCCGGTGAACCCTGGAAAAATGATATTGCACCGGCGTTCTATTTTGATATTTCAGATTCCGGTACAGGTAAATGCTATGAAATTGCTTTTTCGCCCTTTGAAGATGAAGGCGAAAAACTACAGGGATTAAACCGTCTGGTTGAACAAAAAGGTTTTGAGGCAAACGGATGCGGCTGGGAGAATTTTTTCCGGGACCACATCGTAACGGACAATCCTGGTTTATCAGTAAAAATTACCGGTGACAGCGACTATGATACTTGCCGCCTGACCGCAAAAAACAAAAAAGATTATTACGCTTTGCTTGGGATACTATCAAAAGCAGTAAGAGACCTGTACGTTTGTGATCCGAAAGCCAAGCTGCCTGAAGAATTTGAATATGTAAAGGATATGTTTAACGATAACTATTATCCCAAAAATCTAGTGGAGCAAGTAAAAAAATTACTGCAGAAAGTGGCTGTCTTTATTGAAGGCGGTAAACACACCTATGAAGAGATACAACAGAAATTTGATGAAGCGACTGAAATGATTAATAATTTGCAGGAAAAATTTGAGGAACAGAACAGTGAAATAGAAACGATAGCCCGGGATTCAATTGGCGAAACCGTTGCCGGAATTCTTGAATTTTACAATATCGATATAGATGTTGAAACAGCGATCCGGGAACGGGATTGGTAATCTTATAGGGTGAAGATATTATCGTACCGGTTATCATGGCATTTCCGCGTATTACCTGTTTATCTTTCATCAAGGACAGTACAGGGATCTCCGCCGATAATCAATGCAGCAGTATCCGCTCGGGAAAAATCCGATATCCGTATTGGGCTGTAATCCAAGCTAAAAAACCTTTTTTAATCCGGGACTTGCACGGCGGCAGAAGCTTCCCGGGTAAACATAGCCGCTGGTATCACCATTCCCAGGACAGCACCGGTACATTACAAATATTTATCGAATCAGGTTCTCTACAAAAAAATATCTGGAAAAAAACAAAGTAACTTGCATAAAATGCAATAATTTGGTATTTTTAATATATATCGATATTTTTTTATTCTATTACCGATAAATGTATATAGAATAATAAGGAGCAGACAATGGCGGTTACAACAGTCAGTGAACTCAACAGTCTGATTGAGCGGGTCACTGCGGCCCAGCGAAAATTTGCTGAGTTCAGCCAGGAGCAGGTGGATATTCTATTCCGCCATGCAGCCCAGGCGGCAAACGAAAACCGGCTCCGGCTCGCTAAAATGGCGGCGGAAGAAACGGGAATGGGAATTTTTGAGGATAAGGTAATCAAGAACCAATTCGCCTCGGAATTTATTTACAATAAATACAGTGAGGAAAAAACCTGCGGCATCATCGAAGAAGATGCCGACGCGGGGATTGTGAGGATCGCCGAACCTATCGGAGTAATTGCCGGAATCGTTCCGACCACGAATCCTACTTCAACCGCAATTTTTAAATCCCTGATCACCCTCAAGACCAGGAATGGGATCATCTTCTCTCCCCATCCCAGGGCCAAGGGTTGCACCATTGAAGCGGCCCGGATTATCCGGGATGCGGTGGTTGCCGCGGGCGCTCCCGAGGATATTATTGCCTGGATAGACGAACCCACGGTGGAACTGTCCGCAGCGCTCATGCAGCATCGGGGGATCAACCTAATTCTGGCCACGGGTGGTCCCGGCATGGTCAAGGCGGCCTATTCCTCGGGTACCCCCGCAATTGGTGTGGGCGCCGGAAATACCCCGGCGGTGATTGATGAGAGCGCCCATATTAAAATGGCGGTAAGCTCGGTTCTGTTGAGCAAATCCTTTGACAACGGCATGATCTGCGCCAGCGAACAGTCGGTTATCGTGGTGGACCGGGTATATGAAACGGTCAAGGAAGAATTCATCCAGCGGGGAGCCTACGTCCTTTCCCCGAAGGAAAAGGGAAAACTCGACATCATCATCATGAAAAACGGTAAAATAAACGCCGAGATCGTGGGACAGCCGGCGTATAAGATTGCAGGAATGGCGGGGATAACGGTCCCTGAGGAAACCAAAATTCTTATCGGTGAAACCGGGCGGATCGCCCCGGATGAGCCCTTTGCCCACGAAAAACTTTCCCCGGTTCTGGCGATGTTCAGGGCCGCGGATTTTGACAGCGCCTGTGCCATCGCCCGGGAACAGATTGAACTTGAAGGGATGGGCCACACGGCGGTTCTGTACACGGATACCCGCAACGAGGACCGGATAAAACAGTACGGAGAAATGATGAATACCGGACGGATCCTTATCAACATGCCCGCCAGCCAGGGTGCCATTGGGGATATCTACAATTTCCGCCTGGAACCATCCCTTACCCTGGGCTGCGGCAGCTGGGGGGGGAATGCCATCAGTGAAAACGTGGGGGTGAAGCATCTTATGAATATAAAAACTGTGGCGGAACGGAGGGAAAACATGCTCTGGTTCCAGGTACCATCAAAGATTTATTTTAAGGAGAATGCGGTTTCCGAAGGAATGAAGGACCTGGCGGGAAGGAAACGGGCCTTTATAGTTACCGATAAATATCTTTTTGATTCCGGTTTTGTGTCCCGGGTAACCGCTCCCCTCCAAAAAATGGGGATAGAATATGAAATTTTTTCTGACGTCAAACCCGATCCCGATCTGGCGACGATCTACAAAGGGGTGGACATCATGAATGTGTTTAAGCCCGATGTGGTGATCGCCCTGGGAGGCGGCAGTCCCATGGACGCGGCCAAGATCATGCGCCTCATGTACGAGCAGCCCATGGTAAAATTTTCCGAACTGGCCATGCGCTTCATGGATATCCGGAAACGGATATTCAAATTTCCCGAGCTGGGCAAGAAGGCAATTTTTGTGGCCATCCCCACCACTTCCGGGACCGGCTCCGAGGTAACACCCTTCGCGGTGGTAACCGACGAAAACAAGAATATCAAATATCCCATCGCGGATTATTCCCTGACCCCGGATATGGCAATTATTGATCCCTATTTCATAATGAACATGCCGAAATCCCTGACCGCCTACTCCGGGATAGACGCCATTGTCCATGGCATTGAATCCTTTGTGTCGGTCTTCGCCACGGAGTATTCCAACGGCATGGCCCTGGAAGCGCTCCGGATACTTTTTAAGTATCTCCCCGCCGCATATGCCGAAGGGAAGGATAATCCCAAGGCCCGGGAAAAAGTCCATTATGCTTCCACCATGGCCGGGATGGCCTTTGCCAATGCTATGCTTGGGGTATGCCATTCCATGGCGCATAAGCTGGGTTCCTCCTTCCATATTCCCCATGGTCTTGCCAATGCGCTGCTGATCAGCCACGTAATCCGTTACAATGCGGTGGACGCTCCCAGGAAACAGGCGGCCTTCCCCCAGTACAAGTATCCCCTGGCCATTGCCAGATATGCCCGGATTGCGGATTACCTTGACCTGGGCGGAAAAACCCCGGAAGAAAAAGTGGAGAAGCTGATTGCAGCTATTGAGAATTTAAAGAAAAAACTTGAAATTCCAAAAACCATCAAGGACCTCAACATTGCCGAGGAATCCTTCCTGGAAGCCATCGATGAACTTTCCATGCAGGCCTTTGATGACCAATGTACCGGCGGCAATCCCCGGTACCCCCTGGTAAGTGAAATCAAGGATCTGTACCTTCAGGCTTATTACGGACCGAAGGTCTCCTGAACCAATCGGGAATTCATGGCCTTACGCGGCTGTGGGTTCCCGGCTTTTTGGAGGCCGGTAGCAGCGCATTCGTATAGTATAAAATGATGATCCATGCATAACTGTTGGCCTTCCCTTGGTTGACGGTATGTGTACGCCGTTGGGTTATTTTACAATATTGAGGCTTTTTCAAAATGTCAAATTTTGAAAAAGCAACCTTAGATGTAAGTGCAGAAAGAATACTATTTTATTTATGGGTAAGGAAATAGCATTCTTTCTGCAAACGCCTTTTTCAAAACTAACCGAGTTTTGAAGAAGGCTCTATTGGTATGATTAATTATTTTGCACTCTCCAATGACTATTTCTATTTGATCAATATTATTCCATTTTCTTGAATTGGTTTTTCTATAATTTCCTATTAATTGAACTAAATCATTTTCTTTTATCTCACTGAC
>JAVBPH010000111.1:0-18105 GCA_031549725.1 Treponemataceae bacterium | reverse complement strand
GGTATCTTCGTTGTAGAGGAAATTATTATACAGGCTGAGGGTTCATACCACATACAAACGTTTCAACCTTCATCCAGGGCGTTAAAAAATCAACCGATGCAAGCATCGGGGTATTAACCCCAACAGCCTTCCAATCAGCGGTTCCCTAAAGACCGGATTCGTTAACACCGGAAGTCCCGGTAATTTTTTGCAGGGCCTCGATAACTTCCAGACTTCTTTTATCAGTTTCAGCAATCAATTCCCATTCCTGGCCGTCATCGTCATAGTACCGGAGAATAAATAACGGCTGGGCGGATAAAAAAATTTTCTTCAGCCAGGATTTTTCAATTTTGTATTCAATAGAAATTATTTTTTCCAAAGGAATAAAGGCGGTTTTTTCTTTAGGGGCTTCCTTGCCGCCGCCGGTGGTTGCCCGGGAAAGTGCGGTCAGCCAGCTTTCCTGGGGGAAGTGGTGAAACCGGAACCCACCGTCGGTGGCAATCAGAAGTCCCCAAAGGGGAAAAGCTAAGTCGGCACAGCCCTTGATATAACGGCCCAGGCTGAATGCATGTACCCTTTCTCCATGGGTAAACTCGTATTTTCTCCAGAACTGGGCAGCTTCTTCACTCATATTATTATTATCAGTTACCATGATTTCTACTCCATAGAACGGGTAGCCGTCACATCAATACCGGTCCCTTTCCAATTTGAAATAACAACATCACCGGCTTTCACCGGAGTTCTAACCGTTGTAGTATAAATATCTTTTAAAAGATCATCAATCTTTTCTTTTGGACAGGGTGAGTTTGATTTAACAGGAACCCGACGGGGATCCATAATTCCATGCCGGTGAATTCGGTTATCCGTTTTGGCTTCCTCTTTGCTTTGAATGACCCTGCAGGTTGCGGTTACAACCCTTTTGGGGGCTCTTATTTCTTCCTGGGCATAAACGGCCCCACGGGGACAGCGGTTGCCGGAAACAATTAATTCACCCTTTGCATCTTCTTCCACAGTCAGAGAACAGCCAATAGGGCAAACGATACAAGTCAAAGAACGCATTCCGCATCCTCCTTACTACTATAAAATTGAAAACTCTATGACCGAATCAGGGCCAAACATTTCCAGTTCTTTTGGACCGATACTCAGATTTATCATTTCTGACGGCTGCACATGTCCCTTCTTAATGGACTTGATCACCCGGTTATCAACCTTCAATTCAAGAACCGCATCATTCTTGACGATCAGAGACCGGAGATACACCTTGTTGTCCCTCCGGACGTTCAGTTTTCCGGGATTAATATACCGTACATTCGATCCTGCCTTGACCCGGATCTGGGTTTTCGGTTTTTCTCCCTTCAGGTATTCCACGGCGTACTGTCCGGCCCGGCGGGCTTCCTCGGTAACCCAGTCCACCAGATCATGAACATGGAGCACGTTACCGCAGGCAAAGACCCCATCCACATTGGTCATTAAGCCGGAATCAACCATGGGCCCGTTGGTGGTGGCATTCAGCTCAACCCCCGCATCCTTGGACAACTCATTTTCGGGAACCAACCCGACAGAAAGCAGAACCGTATCGCAGTCAATCCGGAAGGCCTTTTCAGGAACCAGGGCCCCGTTTTCCATGGGAGTTACCTCAATACCTTCCACCCGGTCATTACCGAAAATATTTGTTGTCTGGGATGACAGGTAAAGGGGAATATCAAAATCATGGAGACATTGAACAATATTTCTGGTCAGTCCCGAGGGATAGGGCATTATCTCAACCACAGCTTTAACCCTGCATCCTACCCAGCTCATCCTCCGGGCCATAATAAGCCCTATATCGCCGGAACCGATAACCACAATTTCCTTTCCCGGAATATAACCTTCAATATTAACCAGCCGCTGGGCAAGCCCGGCGGTATAAACCCCTGCAGGCCTGGAACCGGGGATCCGCACATTTCCGCGGTTCCTTTCCCGGCAGCCCATGGCAAGAACAACCGACCGGGCGGTAATCCGGAGAACCCCCAGTTCCGGTGATGCACAGAACAGCAATTTGTATGCCCCTTCCGTACTGGAGGGTCCCTCCGCCCGGAGGGATGTTACGGTGGTTCCCAGATATACCGCAATTTTTGAAGATGCCACTTTATCCGCCAGCCGTCCGGCAAACTCGGGACCGGTCAGTTCTTCGCTGAATTCATGGAGGCCGAACCCATTGTGGATACACTGCATCAGGATGCCCCCCAGATCGTCTTCCCTTTCTATAATAGCAGCGGAGAAACCCGCACTATCCAATTCCAGGGCAGCCGCCATTCCCGCGGCACCTCCGCCGATTACGACCGCATCATAACGGAGTTCCTTCATAGCTCAGCCTCCAGTATCCGGCTTGCCCCGCCGTGCTTTGTTACTTCATCATAGGATAATCCGGTTTCACGCATGATAATCTTGATGATTTTATATGTACAGAAACCTCCCTGGCAGCGGCCCATCTGAGCCCGGGTAAAATATTTAATCCCGTCCAGGGTATGATGCCCCAGCCTAACGGCTTCGACAATTTCTGCTTCGGTTACATTCTCACACCGGCAGATCAGGTTTCCCCATTGCGGATCTTTTGCAATAAGGTCGTCCAGTTCAAAGGGAGACAGCTCTCTGGACCGGTGACGTTTTTCTGTAAAGGGGTCCCAGTTCGGTTTTTCAGTCAGATCCAGTCCCAGGATTTTGAGAAGATCCTTGACATATTCGCCGATCGCCGGAGATGCGGTGAGCCCCGGGGACTGGATCCCTGCGACCTGAAGAAAGGCCGGCGCCTTTTTGGAAATATCAATGTAAAAATCCTCTTCCAGTACCGGCCTGAGTCCCGCAAAACTGGTGATCACATCGTTCCTGCTTAACGAAGGAATCATATGCTTTCCCGAATCGAGGATCTGCTCCAGCCTAAGGGTGGTGGTGGAAAAATCGGTTTTATCATCCACCGGATCAGCGGTGGGCCCCACCAGGACGGTTCCCTCCACGGTGGGAATCACCAGCATCCCCTTGGATACCGAAGTGGGTACCGGGAATACCACCCGTTCAGGCCTGGCCTTGGTAAGCCTGTCCATGAGAAAGTATTCTCCCTTCCTGGCTTTAATGGTAAATTCTTCGCCGCCGAAAATTTTGGAAACCTGGTCGGCATAGAGCCCAGCGGCATTCACCACAAACCGGGCTTTCACGGACCGGCCGTCGGCTGCCCGGATGTTCCATATCTCCCGGGATTCATCCCGGTCTGCCTGGACAACATCATAGTTGGTATAAAAATCAACCCCGTTCTTCATGGCGGATTCCACCAGGGCAAATACAAAACGGTAGGGTTCCACAATTCCGCCGCCCGGAGCGTAAAGGCCGCCGATAACATCCTGGGAAAGTTTAGGCTCCAGTTCAAGAATCCGGTCCCTGGAACAAAGTTCTATACCGATAACTCCATTTTCCACTCCCTGCATATAGAGGTGTTCCACGGATTTCATTTCATCTTCATGAAGGGCCGCCACAATTATTCCGCAGCGTTTGAAAGGGAAATCCAGTTCCCGGCGCAGCTGGTCGAACATAAGATTCCCCTGAATCTCCAGCCGGGCCTTAAGGTATTTTTTATTGTGATGAAACCCACCGTGGACAATCCCCGAATTTGCCTTGGAAGTACCAAAGGATACATCCGCAGCCTTCTCTAAAACCGCCGCACGGATTTTATAAGCCGACAGTCGCCGGGCAATATTAGCCCCGGAAACCCCGCAGCCTATAATAGCCACATCATAGATGTCTGTTTCCCCGGAGGGAGGATTAAGATGTAATTTATTCATTGCACCCCTCAAGAAAAGTATACTATATATATAAAATATTGTGCATACCGTTAATACTTATTATATGAGGGAATTCCTAAAAACTGAAGTTTTTATATATTTTTCTGAAGTATATGAAAAACTGCTTTTAATACAATAACTTCTGATCCATAAAACTCCGCCTGACAGAATTTCCAAAGGGTGATATAATAAAACATGCATTTTTTTGATATCTCAAAACCCTGGACCCTATTGGCCCATCCGGGGACCCCGGCGGTAAAAAAGGCCGCTGAGGATTTTCTTTATTGTATCAATTCAATCAGAAAAAAAAGCGGATTATCCGAATCCATTTTGATGAAGGATCATACCAAAACCACGGATGTCCCGGCAATTATTTTCAGTATCGATGATGAGGATTCCCGGAACAGGGGATTTGCCTGGAGAGCCGGTGAAGACAGGATCGAAATTTCCGGAAAATCTCCCCGGGGTCTTTCCAGGGGAATATACGATTTTCTTAATGCCCTGGGATTTTCCTGGCCCTCCCCCCAAACCGAAATAATCCCGGAACATGATGCGAAAAATACAAGTCACTATGCTTTAACCCGGACGGACAGTTGTGTCCACAGGGATAACAGTGAAGAACCGTTTAACCGGCTTGTACTGACAGCAGGCCTTGGCGTAAAAAAAATGGATGCCTGGCTTTTATGGGCATTCCGGAATTCCACGGATGCGGTGGTGATTCCCCCGGGAAAAACAAATTTGCCGGGATCAAAAAAAGCCGGCCGGAAAACAGAACAGGTCCTTGCCAGGGCATTCCTGTATGGTTTGGACATGGAAGTTGGAGGCTGGGAATTGTCCCAGTTGGTCCCCCGGAACCGCTTTCTATTCAATAAAGAAATTTTCCGTATGGAACAGGGCAGAAGAAAACGACCGGGAAATTTTTGTCCCACCAACCCCGATACGATCCGGCTTATCCAAAAAGAAGCAAAGAAACTGTTCACCCGGTTTCCGGAGATACAACTATTCCATCTATGGCCGGACAGGAACCGGGAAGAAACCTGGTGCAGATGTCCCACCTGCCGGGCCTTTTCTCCGGTTGAACAAAACATCATTGGGGTAAACGCCGCCGCGGATATCCTGGCGGAAATCCGGCCTGATGCCCTGGTTTCCTATTTTGAACTGGACGGTGAAAAAGGTGAAATTAAATCCAGAAAAAATATGTTTTCCGTAAACCCCCATTTTGATATACCGGGCAGCGGATGGCTTTTGGCGGAAACATCCCGGAAAAAATGAGTCTCCGCAGGGTAAGCTCCGGGGTATCTGGGGAACCGCTCATTAAACCGGTCACAACATGCGACCAATCAGCAGTTCCCTCGGCAATTCTTTGTTGCACAAAGAATTGCCTACATTAAAGAATACACTGATTAATGCTCTGTGGGCATTAATCAGTGTTTTCCTAGAGGGATGAGCCGTATACGATGGAGAATCAATCGATAGGAAATTTATTACACCGGACTTCCGGATAAAACTGGATGTTTTCCTGTCAGAGGAAATTCTCCGGATATCTCCGTTTTTATAAAAAATTTTTTCCATCCCCCTGCCTTGAGAAAAAGCCCCGAAACCTATATACTTTTTCAATAATCAGGAACCGGGCATGACCAAAGCTGATTGTTTTCCGGACAGTTCCGGTTTTCCTGAATTTACGAGGAACCTCAAAATCAAATCAATTTTTTAGATGTTCCCTATTTTGAAACAGGATGGTCTTAATATGAATCAGGCTCTGGAAAACCTAAAAACCCGCGGCTTCTTCAAGCAATGTACCGATGAGGAAGGTCTCACCCGGCTTATGGATGAAGGGCCTGTCACTTTTTACGTGGGCTGTGATCCCACCGGGCCAAGTCTCCATATCGGCCACATGGTACCGTTCTTTGCGCTGCGCCATCTCCGGGATGCGGGTCATACCGGACTGGCCCTCGTCGGCGGAGGAACCGCCCGGATAGGGGACCCCTCGGGAAAAACCGAAATGCGGAAGATGCTGAGCTATGAACAGCTGGATGCAAATACCGAAGCAATCAAGGCACAGTTGGACCGGTTTATTGGTTTTGATAATATCCATGCCAGGCCCGTGAACAACCGGGACTGGCTGGCGGACCTTAACTATATAGATTTTCTCCGGGAAATCGGCAGTCATTTTTCGGTAAACCGGATGCTCAGTTTTGAATCCTACAAAATGAGAATGGAAACGGGGCTTTCCTTTATTGAATTCAACTATCAGCTGCTCCAGAGTTACGATTTCCTGGAACTGTACCGCCGTTATGGCACCCGTCTTCAGATTGGCGGGGATGATCAATGGGGCAATATTGTTGCCGGCCATGAATTGATCCGGAGAATCGAAGGGGTGGAAGTCTTTGGTATGACCTTCCCACTGGTGACCACCTCGGACGGAAAGAAAATGGGTAAAACCGAAAAGGGCGCCCTTTTCCTGGACCCGGAAATTACCAGCCCCTACGATTTCTTCCAGTACTGGCGGAATGTCCAGGATACGGATGTAAAACGGTTCCTGCTCATGTTTACATTCCTTCCCGCCGGCGAATGCGAAGCCCTCTGCGCTCCCGGGAAAAATCCCAACGAAGCAAAGGAACGTCTGGCCTGGGAAGTGACCGCCCTGATCCATGGAAAGGAAGAAGCCGATAAAGCCATGGCCGGAGCAAAAGCGGCATTCGGTGGCGGCGGCGGTGATAAATCAGCCATGCCCACCGCGGAAATGGCCCGTTCAATATTTGAAGCGGGCTACAACATTGTGGATCTCTTTTTTGATTCCGGGTTAGTTCCCACCAAGAGTGAAGCCCGGAGACTGGTCCAGCAGGGCGGTGCATTCATCTCGGATCCGAAGGACGGAACCCTGAAGGCGGTCGAGGACGTAGCCGCCCGGATAACCATGGACAATGTTGATAAGGATGGTGAACTGGTTATCCGTTCAGGAAAAAAACGGTACTGCCGGATCGTGGTAAAGTAAATACCACTTTTTTCATCATCACAGAAACTATCCGGGTACCAAAGGGGCCTATAAAAACTTCTCACAGGCGTGGTTTCGGGAACCTCAACCACCGGGTGTTCCGGTCCCTGAGGCCCTCGAAGGGACCGGGAAGAAAAAATTATTAAAGGGAACTTCTAAAAAATTCAGTTTTTAGAAGTTTTCGTACCCTGCTGATTTTTAATCAGCAGGGAGAAAAGCGCAATTCCGTAAGTTCTTACGTTATAATGTATTGACGGTTTTCTCCAGGGGACCTCTGAAAACCCAACCGGGGTTTTCAGAGGTCCCCTAAATCATCTCCATTCAACAATGGTCCCTTCATAGGGTGATAAATATAAATCCCTGCCGGTGCTGCTTCCTGCTTCCCGGTGGGTTGATATACAAACCTTGCCGGGGCTGGACACAAACGCCGAAACCGGCCGGGGAGAAATATTAAGGATAACACCGAACTGCTTGTCCCCGTCTTTTCTGATATAGTAAAGCAGATCCTGTTCATGGACCGGGGGAAATTCTATAGTCCCCTTATGAAAAGCCGGTTCCCGGGATCTTAGGGCGATCAGTTTTTTATACCAATGGAAAAGTGAGTTGTTGTCCTTCATCTGTTTTTCCGCATTGCATTGCCGGTAATCCGGACCGACCCGCAGCCAGGGTTTGGCTTCGGAGAATCCCGCATTAATGGAATTATCCCACTGCATGGGGGTTCTGGAACGGTCCCGGCCCGGGTGGAAGGGATAATACTTTTTTCCTACGGGGTCCCGGAGCTCGCTGGGTTTCAGTTTTACATCGGTCATGCCGATTTCTTCACCGTAATACATAAAGGGCGTTCCCCGCTGGGTAAGAAGCAGCATCGCCAGGAGCCGGAGTTTCTCTTCCCGGTGGTACTTCCCTGCCAGACGGCTGGAGGCCCTGCTCTGATCATGGTTGGAAAACACATGACAGGGCCAGCCCCCCGGAGGAATGGTGCTGTACCAATCCCGGAGAATACCCCTGAAGGTTTCCGCCTTGAAAGGGGTGTACATGGGTGAAAAATCAAAAGCCATGTGGAGTAAATCATTCCCCATAAACCGGCCCGCCAGGTCCGGCGCATGCACCCCTTCATCGGGGTATACTTCGCCGACCATCATGGTGTCCGGATATGCATCGGTGAGGCTCCTCAGTTCCCGGATAATATCAAAACATTCATCCTGGTTTCTATCGTACCGATGGTGCTGCAGGTCATGCCGCCGGGGATAGGTAAACCGCCACCGGTAAGGGTTGTTCCTGAAGCGGTTATCCTTGATCAGGTAATTGATTACATCCAGCCGGAATCCCTTTACCCCCAGATCAAGCCAGAACGAGAGATCCCGGAAAACAGCTTTTTTTAATTCCGGATTCCTCCAATTCAGGTCCGGCTGCTGGACCGTAAACAGATGCAGGTAGTACTGTTTCCGGTTTTCGTCCCATTGCCAGGCGTGTCCGCCGAAAGCGGCCATCCAGTTGTTTGGTCTTTTTCTGCCCAGGATTCCCGGCTTCGCATCCTGCCAGATATACCACCCTGCTTTTGAATTGTTCCGGTCTTTCCGGGATTCCTCAAACCACGGGTGCAGATGGGAGCTGTGGTTCAAAACCATATCCATAATGATACGGATGTTCCGGTGTTCCGCTTCCTTCACCAGAATCTTAAACAAATCCAGGTTTCCAAAAACAGGATCAATATCCCGGTAGTTGCTGACATCGTAACCAAAATCAAACATGGGGGAAGGATTAATCGGGGAAAGCCAAATTCCGGATACCCCCAGTTCCTGCAGGTAATCCAGTTTCCGCCGGATACCCTCCAGGTCGCCGGTACCGTCTCCGTTCGTATCAAGAAAACTCCGGGGATAAATTTGATAGATAACACCGTGCTTCCACCAGGACATAAAAAACCTCCATACCATTCCAGTATGGAGGATGACTGCCCCGGGGGCAAGGGTTATGGTTCTTTGAAGGATTTATTTGATTTGGATATATTCCCTCTCAAGAATTCCATCACCGGGATTCACGGTTATATAATATTTCCCGAAACGGTAAGTTAATTCAAAGTTTTCCTTACTCAGGTCCTCATAGGTAATTTCACCCTTGTAGACCAGAGAACTAAAGAAACTGACCGTATACGTAATGGGCTCATAGCTTTCATTGTTGTTATCAATTTTAATAGCGGTACCATTGGAATAGGTATTAAAACTGATTATTTCAACCACCCCCGCCGTCCCGGAAACGCCCAAACCCTTTTTATACGCCCAGGTGGTACCCTCTAGTCTGCCTAGGCTGATAGGGTTGGACAAGGAATCATCACAGGAAAAGAACATAAAACCTGATATTATTAAAATGAGAGTAACAATTACATGTTTGCGCTTCATGCGGTCTCCATTTATAAAGAGTATTTCAGGAAATCTGATGGTATATCAGTTTCGCGGACTTCCCGTTGATCAATATACCACACTTGAGTAAAAAAAACAGGTAATTCCTAAAAAATTATCGGATTCAGCCGGGAAACGGAAAATCCCCCGGTTCAGAAAACTCTATAAATACCTTTTAAGTTCCCCTTCATTTACCAGGGCAAAGAGCTCCACATAGGGTTTGGCAGGGCTGACATTTATTTTCCCCAGCAGAACCTCCTCAATCTGGAAAAGCCCCACTTCACTGGACATATGGACCTCAATACGGATGGGTTTTTCCTGCCCGGAACTTATCCTGACGGCTTCAATAGAATTGGCTGAATACTTATGGATATCCCCTACCCTGGGTCCGTTGGCCAGCGCCATGGGAATCCGGGCCCGGCCTTTTTTCATATCACATCCGTCGGCCACCAGGATAATTCCTGCTTCCAGGGCATAGATGGTCCTGTTTCCCATATGGCCCGCAATTCCCTCAATAGCCAGGGACCGGACAATAACCTGTTTTGATATATCATCGGGATATATAACCTTTAAAAGCCGGTCAATAATCGGATAGGACATGTAGGAACTGTGGAGCTCATGGTCCTGCCGGCCAATGGTCATCCCCACATCATGCAGGCTCGATGCAAAAAGAACCGCCACCAGACTGTCTTCAAAAGTCCCGGCTTCTTCCCGTTCCAAATTCGTTTTTATCTGGGCCTTCCGCAAAAGTCCCATCATGATAGCCGCATTGTAAGCCACGGTCCTCATATGAACCGGGCCATGATCGTTATATCCTAACCGCTTAATTGATACGGTATTTGCATATTCCTGCATGCTCTGGATTTCCTCATCCTGGAGGATGAGCCGGGCTGCTGCCCCGGCCTTTCCGGTCTGGTCCAGCCCGGCCACGGCATCCATAATTTTTTGATCTAAAGCTACTTCTTTTGGTGATCTCATACATATAAAAATAAATCTTTAGGGAAAAAGATACAAGGTATGCCTTCTATTGTACTGAAAAGGACGATTATCATGCTTCTGAAGGATATTCCTGGTGGTTTTGCCCCTTTGGCTGGCTCAGAAAAAGAGCCTCCACCCCAGAATCCGGCGGTCTCCGGGCTCCCTCCAATAGCCTTGGCTGTCCGATTAAACCGGTATAAATTCTTGGTTTGGCTTATCCCCCGGAACCATTAAATCAACCATCTGCAGATAGGTACGGCGGTACTCCATGGGCGAAAGGCCGGTACACCTTTTAAAAATCCTGGAAAAATGGAATTGATTTTCAAACCCAAAATGATCCGAAATTTCCCCCACGGTTTTATCCGAGGACATAAGTAATGCGGATGCGCCCTCTATTTTAAGACGCAGAAAATACTGATGGGGGGTCATCCTCATCTCTTTCCTGAATAAACGGATAAAATGTTCCTCGGACAAGCCTATTTTCTGGGCTATGCCGGATACCTTCATGTTTTCCCGGACGGATCTCTGCATAATCAGCAGGGCTTTTTCCGTGTGAATATGATACCCCTTTCCATTGGTCCGGCTATCCGGGGAAGGATCCCCCGCAATGTGCCCGAAAAAACGGTAAAGCAGGCTTATCAGGAGATGCACCGCGGATTCCTTTAAAACCGGATCGCTGGACCGGCTCATCTGGAGAAGTTCCTCAAACTGGAACCGGAATTTACTGTCCACCGAAACCACCTGACGGCGCTGTTCCAGACAGCTGTCAAGGAGCCGGATAAGATCCGCCGGATCGGTTTGGGAGAATGAAAAAAGTACCGCAAAATAGGTAATAGGGGCAGAAACAGCATCCGGAAGGATGGAATGGAATTCCTGTGGCCCGGTAAGGAAAACCTTTCCTCCTGAAATAACCAGCCTGCTGGAATTGCATTGAAGAGACCCCTGCCCCTCAAGGAAAAAATGAATTTCGTATTCATCAGCTCCGTGGGCATGATACCGGCCATGCCAGGAAAGCTGCTCCCCCCCGGCCAGGCGGTACACAAAAACCGAATCCCGTATTTCCATGGAGATATTATAGAACATAAACGAAAAAATATCAATTTTAGATATACTAAATCAGTATAGACCATACCACTCAGCCCCTCCCGGGGATACACTGTATATGTGATGGAGGGCAGCAGGCATGAAAACAGTCGCAGGAATAGACATGGGGACCCAAAGCATCAAGGTTCTTTTGTACGATTGGGAATCAAAAGAGGTGGTCGCCCAAAGTCAGGAAAGTCTTGATATTATTGCCCGTAATGATGGAACCAGGGAACAAAAAACCGAATGGTACGATGAAGCCCTGAAAAAGTGTTTCGATACTCTGCCGGAAAATCTGCGCAGGACCATCTCCGCCATCGGTGTTTCCGGTCACCAGCATGGTTTTGTTCCCCTGGATAAGAACGGACGGGCCCTTTACAACGTGAAACTCTGGAATGATACATCCACCGCGGAGGAATGCGGGATACTCACCAAAGGCGCCGGGGGAAACGAAGCGGTAATCTCCGAGGTCTGCAACCTGATGCTCCCGGGCTTTACGGCTCCCAAAATTCTCTGGCTCAAACGCCGCCAGCCGGAAGCTTTTAAGGCCCTTCATTACATCATGCTGCCCCACAACTACCTGAATTACCTTTTATGCGGAACCTATACTGCGGAACCCGGGGACGCTTCCGGCATGGCTATCTATAACGGGGCACAAAAAAAATGGTCCGAGAAAATATGCAATCTTATTGATCCCGGCCTGATTAAACTTCTGCCGCCGGTTATTGAATCTGATGAAGCTGCAGGGCTTGTAAACGCCAAAGCCGCGGAGCTTTTTGGAATTCCCCAGGGGATCCCGGTTTCATCCGGCGGGGGGGACAACATGATGGCCGCCATCGGTACCGGGACGGTCAGGGACGGGTTCCTCACCATGAGCCTGGGAACCTCCGGTACCTTGTTCGGATATTCCGCGGTTCCCCTATCGGATCCCAACCGGGGACTGTCGGGGTTTAATGCATCCACCGGCGGGTACCTGCCTCTGCTCTGTACCATGAACTGTACCGTAGCCACCGAGGAAATCCGCAGTCTCTTTAATCTTAATGTAAAAGACCAGGATATCCTGGCAGCCCAGGCACCCATTGGTGCGGAGGGGGTGGTGTTCCTGCCCTTCTTCAATGGTGAACGGACCCCAAACCTTCCCAGGGGAAGGGCCGGTATCAACGGGCTTACCCAGGCAAATTGCAACAGGGAAAACATCGCCCGGGCTGCCATGGAAGCCGCTATCTTTGGCATGAGGATTGGTCTGGAGGCATTTACCGACCTGGGTTTTAAACCCCGGGAAATCCGGATCACCGGCGGGGGCAGCAGAAGTTCCCTCTGGCGGCAGATGGCCGCGGATATTATGAACCTGCCCGTAAAGGTTCCGGGAAACAGCGAATCCGCCGCCATGGGCGGGGCAATCCAGGCGCTCTGGTGCCTGATGAACCAGGAGGGAAAAAACACGGACATCCAAAAGCTTGCGGAGGAGCATGTGGTTATCAACGAAAAGGAAAGTATCAATCCTTTACCGGAAAATGCCGCAGCCTACAACGAAGCCTACGGGGAATACAACAAATATCTCGATGTCCTGGCTCCGCTGTATAAATAGGGAAAAATATCTTTTTCGGATGGTTTCGAGAGCCTCAACCACCGAAAGTCTATGGTCCCTGAAGTCCCCGAAGGGACCTGTTCGGGAGAGCCCCACCCGCCGGAGGATCTCATTGTAAGGCGGGTGGGTTTAAAAGGGTTCTTTAAAGTTTATTTTTGGAAGCCGTTGACTTTCTGAAAATGAACAGCAGCAACATAAAAGTATTTTAGGAGGACATGATGTCATATTTTAAAGGAAATAAAGAATATTTTCCCGGCATAGGAAACATTCCCTATGAAGGCCCTTCCTCAAGGAATCCCCTTGGATTTAAGTATTACCAGGCTGATAAAACCATCAGCGGCAAAAAGATGAAGGACTGGCTCCGGTTTGCCATTGCCTACTGGCATTCCTTCTGTGCCGACGGAACCGATCCATTCGGCGCGGCCACCAGGGTATTTCCCTGGAACACTTCGGATAATGCCCTGGAGAACGCCAAATCAAAGGCCGATGCGGCTTTTGAATTTATCACCAAAATCGGCGCCCCCTATTACTGCTGGCATGATAGGGATATTGCCCCCGAAGGGAAGAGCCCCGAGGAAAGCCTGAAAAACCTGGAAATCATCAGCGACGAACTGAAGAAACGCCAGGATTCCACCGGGGTAAAACTGCTCTGGGGAACCGCCAACGTCTTCGGGAACCCCCGGTTTATGAACGGCGCCGCCACCAACCCGGATTTTACCGTGGTCGCCCATGCGGCCAATCAGGTAAAGGCCGCCATTGATGCCACCATTAAACTCGGCGGCGAAGGTTATACCTTCTGGGGCGGACGGGAAGGATACATGAGCCTCCTGAACACCGACATGAAACGGGAAAAGGAACACCTGGCCCGGTTCCTCACCATGGCCAGGGATTATGCCCGGGGCAAGGGTTTTAAGGGTTGTTTCTATATAGAACCTAAACCCATGGAACCCACCAAACACCAGTACGATTTTGATTCGGAAACGGTTATCGGGTTCCTCAGGGCCCACGGCCTGGACAAGGATTTTAAACTCAACATCGAAGCAAACCATGCGGAACTGGCGGGACACGATTTCTACCATGAACTAACCTGCTGTGCGGATAATAACCTGCTGGGTTCCATCGATGCCAACCGGGGGGATCCCCGGAACGGCTGGGACACGGACCAGTTCCCCAACAATGTATACGAAACCACCCTGGCCATGATGGTGGTCCTCCGGATGGGCGGCTTCAAAACCGGCGGTCTCAACTTTGATGCCAAAACCAGGAGAAACTCCACGGATCTGGAAGATTTGTTTATTGCCCATATCGGCGGTATGGATTCATTTGCCTACGGCCTTGAAAAAGCCGCCGCAATTTCAGCTGACGGCCGTCTGCCGAAGATGCTTAAAGACCGCTATGCTTCCTTCGATTCCGGGAACGGAGCAAAATTCGAAAACGGTGAAATGACCCTGGAACAGCTGGCAGGTTTAGCTTCCGAATACGGAAAAACCGGCTGGACCAGCGGAAAACAGGAACTGTACGAAAATATCCTCAGCGATATTGTCCTGGAAAAATAACGGAAAACTCCCGGCGGATTTCTCCCTGAACTTGTCGAAGGGTCGAAGCCGCCGGGATAATATTTCCCGGTGGTTTCGAGGGCACCAACCACTGGGATTCCGGTTCCTGAGCTCCTCTGTGCTGAGGCGTTCGAGGTATCGCAGGGACCGGGTGAAAAAAGTGTTTTTTTATCACCTCCAAAGACTTAAAACAAGTTATGGAGAGACTTTAGAAATTGCTCATAATTCAGCAATCCTGCTTTTCCTCACCCATCAGCGGAAAACTTTCACGCCGGGAATCAGGGTTTTAATATTTACCAAAAGCCTCCAAGGCCGGTATAATCAATATAATATGAAACAAAAATCATACCAGGGAAATAAATCAGTATGAAAAAAATTCTGCTCATCGTCTTCAGCGGTACCGGCAATACCCTCCATATTGCGGAAATGATAAAATCGGATTTTGAATCCCAGGGCTGTACGGTGGATATTTTTGATATTACCATGCCTTCCGATTTAGATATCGGGGATTACAACCTGATTGGTTTGGGATATCCTATTTATGCGTTTAATGCTCCAAAAATATTTGAGGATGCGGTAAAAAAAATGCAGATCCGGGGTAAACCGGCTTTTATCTTTAAAACATCCGGAGAACCCTGTCAGATCAATAACTCATCATCCCATGACTTAAAGAAAATAATCGGCAAAAAGAATTTGTTAGGGGATTATCATTTTTTGATGCCCTACAATATTTTATTCCGGTTTCCGGACAGCCTGGTAAAACAAATGCTTTTATCTGCTGAGAATTACAGTAAAATTCTGGTGTCCAATATCCTGGATGGGAAAAAATCTTTTGTGGGTTACAATTTTCTCAACGTTATTTTTTCTTTTCTTCTGAAGATCCAGCGGTTTGGGGCGTTTCTGAACAGTAAATTATATAGTATTAATCCGTCAAAATGTACGTTTTGTTTAAAGTGCGTTAAAAACTGCCCCACCGGAAATATTTCTTTAAGAAAGAGTTCTTTCCGTTTTGGTTTTGATTGCCAAATGTGTATGCGCTGTACCTATTATTGTCCCGGTAATGCGATCCATGCGGGGCTGCTGAATCCATGGAAAGTAAACGGGCCCTTCGATTTTGAATCGATTCTTCTTGATGGTAGTATTGAGCCTGTATTTATAACAGAGAATTCCCGGGGGTTTTACAGACCATTTAAACAGTATTTCAAAAACCTTGATGAAATTAATGAAGAAAAAACCGAAAACCCCGCCGCAGAGCAGCGAGATTTGTTGGTTCTGTAAGGTATGGATTTTATATGGGTTTAATATCCATACAATTTTTATTTATATGATTTTAAGAACGCCCGGAGCTTCCAGCCCAGGAGTGTGCGGAAGGTATTAAACCCACTTGCGAATAATCCGGAAAATTCTCTAAAACACCAGCCGTTAAGAGATTCTATTATTAAATTGTAAGGGGAGATCTATTATGGAAAAATCAAAGGTATATTTCACGGACATGCGCTGTAAAATGGGAGTAAGCCTGCTGGATAAAATGGATAAGCTTATAAAAATGGCAGGAATAGAGCGGATTGATTTTAAAGGAAAATACGTGGCCATAAAAATACATTTTGGTGAACCGGGGAACCTGGCCTTTTTGCGGCCTAATTTTGCCAAGACCATGGCCGATATAATAAAGTCCCTGGGGGGCAAACCCTTTCTAACCGACTGCAACACCATGTATGTGGGCAGACGGAATAACGCCCTGGTTCATCTGGATGCCGCCATGGAAAACGGTTATTCCCCATTATCCACCGGGTGCCAGAATATTATAGCCGATGGACTGAAGGGCCTGGATGATGTGGAGGTTCCCGTTAATGACGGCGTGTACTGCAAAACAGCAAAGATAGGCCGGGCAATTATGGATGCGGATATTGTCATTTCATTGAACCACTTTAAAGGCCACGAGATGACAGGCTTTGGCGGGGTTATAAAAAACCTGGGCATGGGCAGCGGCAGCAGGGCCGGGAAAATGATCATGCACAGCGACGGAAAACCTGAAGTGGATCAATCGTTATGCACAGGCTGCCGGACCTGCGCAAAATACTGCGCCCAGGGGGCAATCAGTTTTGGTGAAAATAAAAAAGCAAGGATTAACCATGATAAATGTGTTGGCTGCGGACGCTGCATAGGCAGCTGTAATTATAATGCTATTGCCAACAACTCCGGCACCAGTGAGGAATTGCTCAACTGCAAAATGGTGGAATACTGCAAGGCAGTAGTCGACGGGCGGCCACAATTCCACTTTACCGTGGTAAACCAGGTTTCACCCTACTGCGACTGCCACAACGAAAGCGATGCCGCAATTGTGCCGGACATCGGATTATTTGCCAGTTTTGATCCCGTGGCAATAGACAAGGCCTGCATCGATGCGGTAAACAGCGCCCCTGGAATCAAAACCAGTATCCTGGCAGACCGGGAACAAAAGTCCCGGGATCATTTTACCAACATTCATCCCAATACGGACTGGCGGGGCCAGATCAGTCATGCTGAAAAAATCGGGCTGGGTTCCGGTGAGTATGAACTGGTTGTGATGAAATAGGAGTGAGCCATGGCTTACAGTGACTTATTCGGAAAACCGGCGGTTATAACCGGGCTAATTCTGTTGCGTTGAAGAAGACATCCTCAAACACCCGGGGGCACTGTTCTCTATTTTTTTTGAAACAAATTAGATTTAATCTATTAAACCAGACCAGTAATAATAGTAACAAAAATGCTTTGTTTAAGAACAAACCTCTGACAGGATGTATTGCATAATACGAAAATTCAATTTACAATTTTCTCTCTCAGGCGTTCAGATAATTATTTCTTATTTTTGCTTTTACAGTGATTTAATATGGACTGTAATATGCTTAACAAAAAAGCACATTAACATAAAAAATTCTATACTAACACAGAACACTGTGCTACAATCCTATAGTACAATACTTACTATTCTTCACTTAATATCCAAAAATCAATCATTTCTAATTAAAAGATCATTTTATTTACACCACAGGAGGCTTACTATGATGAACTTAGAGCGTGAAATACAGAAGCTTTTGGTGGACCAACCAGATCCCCGGGAAGGGGCCGACGGCATTTTGGAGTTCCGTGAAAGAAAAATCAGGGAGCTGGCCCTGCCTAAATACGGTGTAGTGTCCGATAATAGGGACCCTTTAAAGCTCGGCAGGGTCAGGGTCGCCTGCGATATGATTGCCCCCGGAGCGGTAACCGGATGGATACATGTGATCCGTCCCTGGGCATCCAAGGACTCCGGCTGGTGGTACCTTCCTGATATTGGTATCCAGGTAGTGCTGGTATTTATCGGCCACAGCCATTCCCATGGAGCTGTATTAGGCTGCATCTATGACCTTAAAGCCCGGCCCCCCAAACATTCCACCAAGAATCCTGCGGACAGTATGCTCTTCCAGAGCAAAAAACATCGTTTGGAACTAATTGATGAGGAAGGAAAGGAAGGAAAAATCCGGTTGGCATTAACCAATGCGAAAGGTATGGAATTTATCAATGAATTGGGAAATATCACTATAGAAGGCCGGAATGTGACTATCGAAGGGAAAGACGGTGTACACATTGAGGCAGAGAAAACCGTGGAAATAACCGGTGACGATAGTATTTCGATTAAAGCAAAGAAGAATATAGCCCTGTCCTGTGATAAAGAAGTGAAGTTTAAGGGAAAGAACAT
>JAVBPH010000087.1:0-21769 GCA_031549725.1 Treponemataceae bacterium | reverse complement strand
CTTTGCTGCACAAAGAATTGCCTGCATTAAAGAATACACTGATTAATGCTCTGTGGGCATTAATCAGTGTTTCCCTCGGGACAAAACCACCGGTACGGATCGTTCTTTTATTTAATCAAAATGAATTCAACCCTCCGGTTCTTCCACCAGTTGTCATGGTCTTCCCACTGAACCACCGGCCGGCTTCCTCCCATACCCACATAGGTCAGGCGGTTCCGGTCTACGCCGTACTGGACCAGCAGATCCACCACGGCTTTAGCCCTATCCTGGCTCAGGGGCTGAAGTTCAGTCTTGTCTTCCGTTGCGGTCCTGGTGACCGGGTTCGCATGGCCCTCAACCTTTACCTTGTAATCCTTGAACTTGTTCAGGATTTCCGCAATCCGCTTCAGAACCCGGATGTTGTTATCCACCGTGTCCTTGGGAATATTCAGGAAGTCCGCGGCATTTTCCCGGAAGATGATGGACGGGACCTGAATCCGGAGGAGGTCCCCATCCCGGATAACCAGGACATCCACACCTATGATGCCGTCAACTTTACTTGAATTACCCAGGCTGTCCACCGCAGTAAAGGTTGCCGGATAATCCGTGGCGGACTGGACCAGTTCGCCCCTGTTGCTCCTGCCGTCCCAGGTGATCCTTCCGCTGGGGGCGCCCTTTCCTTCAATCCTGTAGAACAGGTTATACGGAGGCTGGGGCTCCCTGATTTCGAAGGTCCAGTTGGCAATGGGGGATGCATCCCTGGCGCTCAGGGAGATAAAGAGGTCATCATCCACCCCGTCATTGTCGGGACTGAAATACCTTGGGGAGGTGGTGAAGCTGACTTCAGGACCTGAGATATCCACGGTGATGGGGCCCGCGGAAATATCCACCAGGTCGCCCTTTCCGTAGTTCACCGTGAGCTGGGCCATGTATTTGCCTTCTTTAACTGCCCCGGCTGCATCCCGGCCATCCCAGTTTATTGACTCGGGAACAGTCCCGGCCTTTTCGTTCTGTCCGGGGAATTGTTTAATCACGGATCCCTGGTCATCCTTTATTTCAAGTTTCCAGTCACTGATCCCGTCCTTTGGATTAAGGATAATGGCAAACCGGATATTATCGGTCTTTCCATCCCCGGGGGCAATCGCATTGGCCGATGCTGTCAGGAAGGCCCTGGGTACCCGGGCATCCAGCAGGATATTGGTTATTTCTTTCCTGTAGCTGTTTCCCGCATCATCCGTGGACTGCAGGGAGAAACGGTAGGTTCCATCGGGCATGGGATTACCGGCCTTGTCCTTTCCGTTCCATTGAACTGCGGGAGCCCTGCCGGTCCATTCCCAGGACTGCACCATATTGCCCCTGGAATCAAGGATTTTGGCTTCCCATTCATCGTTTCCTTCGGTGGTAATAGTAAAGGGAAGTTCATCCTTTCTGCCATCCCCGTTGGGGGAGAAGGTTGTGTAAGGCAGGGTTAGTTCCGCCTGGGGAGCAATGGTGTCCAGGGTGATGGCCTGGGAATTAGCCATGGGCTGGTTCCCCGCAGTATAGGTGACGGTCATCCGTCCTGTGTATTTTCCGTCCGGTGCGGCGGTTCCCCCATTGTTTTTGCCGTCCCAAATAATAGTCGCGGGCACGGTGGATCTTCCTTCAAAGGTTTTCACCACCGATCCCTGGGAGTTGAGGATTTCCAGTTTATACGTGGAGATTCCTTCCCTTACCTGGAGCTGGGGCATAAATACCACCACATCCTTTATCCGGTCACTGTTCGGGGAGAAGGCCAGTTTATCGGTGCTTAACAGAAGCGGGGTGTCCGCGGTACTCAAGCTGAAGTAAACCGGCACGGATGAACCGCTGTTTCCCGCCTGGTCGGTGGAGAAAAGTTTGTATTCGTAGTTGCCGTCCGCGGATAAACCGCCCGTATCATCCCGGCCGTCCCACATAAGCCTGGCCGGAGGAACCCCGGTGAACTTGAAGGTCTTTACCAGGATATTCGAACCACCCTGGCCAACCCGCCGGATTTCCCCGGTCCACAGGGCTTCACTGGATGCCTCCTGGATAAGGATCATTTCATCCTGTTTGCCGTCGTTGTTGGGGGAGAATGCATCGTAATCCATCTGGACCTTGGCTGACGGGGGAGTGATATCCAGGGTGAATACCGGGGACAATGATCTGGAGACATACCCGTTCCTGTAGATAACCGTCAGGGTTCCCTGGTAAATGCCCTCATCCAGCCGGGTCCCGGTTTCATCGTTTCCGTCAAAATCGATTTTTGCGGGTACCTGGAGGGCTCCGCTGTAGGTCCTCCGGGTTGTTCCTGCCCGGTCCTTTATTTCCAGGGTCCACTGGGTTATTCCGTCTTTTACGGGAACCCCGGGACTCAGGACCATGGTATCCTTAATACCATTATGGTTGGGCGAGAAATAGGCATCTTCTATAAGTAAACTTACCGTGGGCTGAATCGTATTGACGATGATATTTTCCACCATCGCTTCCTCCGAGTTCATGGCCTGGTCGGTGGAGAAAATCCTGTAACTGTATATACCGTCGGGAACAATCCTGCCTTCATTGTCGGTACCGTCCCAGGTAATATCCCCGGGTTCACCGTTTATTATATCAAGACTTTTTATCTTGGTTCCCGCGGCATCGTAGAAACCCGCATCCCAAAGATCCTCGTGGGATCCGGTCTGTTTGATAGTCAGGGTATCCTTATTTCCGTCTCCGTCGGGGGAGAATATCCTTTCGGCTTCGGTCAGGGCGGTTATTTCAACCACCGGGTGGGTACTGTCCACCATGACCTCATACCGGGGAGAGGAAGCTCTGTTTCCGTTATCATCCATAGCTGAAAGGACAAAGAAGTAACGGCCGTCCGGCGCGGTTCCTCCGGTTTCAAGGGTACCATCCCAGCGCAGTTTGTCCGGAATTTCCACCTGGGATTTGACCTCCGCAATCCGGCTGAGTACATTCCGGACCCCCTGGGTTTCAGGACGAAGTTCCTTGTTCCGGTAGGTCCTTACCACATTGCCCGCATCATCCTGAATTTCCAGGGCCCATTCCACCACATACCGCTGATCGGTAATGGTGATGGGGAATTCCAGGATATCCGCCTTGCCGTCATTATTTGGGGAAATCCATTTAGTATTGGGATAATCCACGGTGATTACCGGGGGCTTTTTATCCGGAACCCCCACGGTCCAGGAAATCCCCGCGCCCATGGCCCAAATATCATCATAAAGGGGTCTGGCAGAGGCGGAGATAGCAATATTTCCGTCCCGGTTCAATACACCGTTGGATGTTGATGTGGTATTCTGTTTTACCGCCAGGTTAAAGGTAATCCCCACCGAGGGAACCATGGATGCGGAATTTCCATCGATTAATTCATTCATGTTAAACCCGGTGGATGTGGAAATGGTAACCAACTGGGCAATGGTTGCATTTAAACCGATTTTTCCCGTGATATTGGTAAAACCCGGGAATCCCATATCCGCGGCCAGGCCTAACCTGAAGGGGTCGGGCTTATTATCCGCGGATCCTTTTACCCGCAGAAAATCAAAGGCAACGCCCCCCACCGGGGTGAAGGCCGTGGGGGTCCAGCTTTTTCCCAGGCTTCTTAATACAACCGCCCAGGTAAAATCATCCATAAAAGCCAGTTTTCCTATGTTATAACGGAAACCCAGATCCCCCGAAAGGGTCCATTCGTCACCAAAACCAAAGTTAAGACCCAGCCCCGCGCTCATTCCGGGATACAATTCCTTAGCCACATTCAGGTTTCCCCCGAAGGTGGTTCCCACGGGAAACGCATCAAAGGGACTTCCCAGTATTCTTAGGGATCCGCCAAAAACCGCATACTTGGTAGGAATAAGGGCACCTAGTTCTGCGCTATGCCCGAACCCCGATTCAGAACCGAATCCAGGCAGCATCAGGTATCCCAGGTCAAAAACCAGCAGCTGGGCAGCACCGCCCTGGGCAGGGTTTACAGCACTGACCGGGGCACCCCCCTGGGAAGTGGAAAAAGCCCCGGCTCCATTTAAGGCCGGCGTGTATAAATCAACCACCGCATCTGCGCCGGACGAGGGTCCGCCAAATACAAAAGAAGCTGATCCAAAAATAAGCAGCATCACCAATACTCTTCCTATTTTGATCCGGGACATATATCCTCCACTATAAAGAACAAACATCATAATAAAAAATTACCTTTTTTAAAATATATATGACAATAAAACGTGTTTTAATAAGGTCCTAATCTCCCACCCGCAAAATTTGTTTTATGTAAACCCTATTAATATATATATAGAGTTATAAATAAAATACTAGTTTTCTTCGAAATATTTGATAATTCCGAGAACCCCGCATTCCAGGCATTTCCATAATTATCCTAAGGATCTTCTTCATTTCATTATCGTTTAAAAAAATTGAAATTTCCCTGAAGAAAAAAAATGGCCAGGTTTTTGGGATTCCGTAAAATGTTTATATTTTTTCCAATATATAGGACGATTGTTTTTCGGAAAACACCGGGATTAATGAAAATGTAATTATTCAATTTTTATCATAACCTGTTGACCTTGAGTTTAAAGGGCGTTATTCTTGAATGTAGGTCATTCAAGTAAAATGCACAGTCCGGTTTTATCTCGTATGGGATAATCCAGTTCTATGCAGCGGTTGATTACTTTAATTTGAAAGGAGAATTTTGATGAAAAGAGCATTAGTTTTTCTGACCCTGGCAGCTGTGTTGGCTGCATCCTTTTTTGTCAGCTGCAGTAAAAAGGAGACTGGCGCTGGAGACGCCACTACTGACAAACCTGTTGTTACTGTTCGGCTCCTCACCGATGCTACCGGTATTGATGACAAGTCTTTTAATGCTGCCGCATGGAGGGGAATTCTCGAGTTTTACGGCGATACCTGGGAAAACCAGAAACAGAGGGGTACCGCTTACGATGTGGTAACCGCCCAGACCCAGGATATGTATATTCCTAACCTGATGCAGGCCACGGATGAAGGTTATGATCTTATTATTACCACAGGATTTACCTTTGCCGATGCTGTTCAGGAAGTTGCTTCCAAGAACCCCAACCAGAAGTACATGATTGTTGACGTTGACTGGGTCCAGGCCCCCAACGTTATGCAGATTATGTTCTCCGAACACGAAGGTTCCTACCTGGTTGGTGTAGCTACCGCGCTTAAGGCCAAGGCCGATGGTATTGCCAATCCCCGGTTCGGATTTATCGGCGGCGTTCCCGGTTCAACCATCACCAAGTTCGAAGTTGGTTATATCCAGGGACTCCTTTCGGTTTATCCCAATGCACAGATTGTTGACTATTATGCCAATGACTGGGGAAAACCCGAACTGGCTAAAGCCCAGGCAAAGAACTGGTATGATTCCGGTGTATATGCCATTTATTCCGCGGCCGGCGGGACCGGAAACGGAACCATTGCCCAGGCTAAGGAATACCGATCCCAGGACAAGAATGTATGGGCCATCGGTGTAGACTCCGACCAGTATGAGGACGGAATTTATGCCAGCGACAAACCCTCTGCGGTTCTTACTTCCATGCTCAAGCGGGTCGAAACCGGTACTATCTATTCCCTGGATGCGGTGAAAAACGGTACCTTCAAGGGTGAAGTTGTTGTCCTGGACCTTAAAGCCGACGGTGTTGGTTATTCCCAGAGAAACAATGCCCTGACCCCCGATATTATCCAGCAGGTGGAAGAAGCAAAGAGAAAGATTATTTCCGGAGAAATAAAGGTAGCTCCCACGAATGCTGAATCCAAGAAGCTCCCCGGATTCCCCCAGAATCTGAAAGCCATGGATAATTAATGTTATCAGCAGCTTAACGAGAACCGGTCCTTAGGGGCCGGTTTTTTTATGATTTTTGCGTAAACCTGAAAATCACAGGACCCTGGTATGAAAAAATTGTGGGTATATTTAATTTTCATTTTTTTTCTCTCATGTGCTTCCAGTCCAGAATCGGATTCACTTATTGGAAAAACCCTTCCCGAACTTGAAAGGTTGTATGGCAAGCCTGCCGTGGAAACTGAAAAGGTTATCAACAAAGACTATAGGGGACATGAAATTGAACCTGATTATTCCCGGCATTTTGCTGACGATGAATTACAGAAATCGGTAAATATTAAAATCCTTACCTGGCAAAAAAATAAAACCATAACAGTCTGGCTGAAATCAGAATCAGGGGAATGGGTTGTTTTTAGTTCAGTAATATATTCTGATCCTGTGGTGTTTTAACTTCTTTGTATAGCCTGCAATTTCCCTCGTCCCTTAGGAAAGAACGTATTTTTTCTCCGGACCTTTTCTGTGGAGTCATTATAGGGAACATGTAAAAACTTCAGTTTTTAAAGGTGCCCTTTACCTTATTTATTTTGAAAAACACTCTATCCTATGGTATCTCCCCGCAGACGGAGAAGAGTTGCAGGCTCTATGGGTGATTCTATTTTAGCCGCAAAGGCATCCCCCGCGGCAATATCCTCATCCGTTACAAGGTGGATGTCCAGAAGCTTCTCCGTGTTCTGGCCGGTCTGGAGGAAGTTGATCCTGCCAAGGGCACGGCTCCACCCGTCCAGCCAAAGCCGGAGCTTGGACGTCCGGGTATCACCACCATCCGTATGGAGGATCAGGCCGATATCACTGGCATCCCCGGCGCCGGTATTATCCGAATTGTCAAAAAGATACATTCCCTTAACCCCATACGCCTCCATATCCATGTCCCGGGCAATCTGCTGTGCCATATAATAACGCCATTCCCAATGTTCCTGCTGGTTCTCCGGACTCCATTCCATCCTGGTCATCCGGGGATGGTCCTTCCCCTGCTGTTCCTGGTTTTTTTGGGGTTTGCTGAAAAATGCCATGGCCATGGCCATCTGGGAATTCATATGGATGGAAAGGGTACTGCCGGAACCGGAAGCCGGCACATCGATTACCCTGATCACATGGGAAAGTCCCTCGAATTTCGGCAGGATTTCACCTAATATATTTTTGCTGTTCCGGAAGTAGCGTTCCCGGAAAACAATATCCGGCTGGCCAGGGTATAAAGGAATATACAGAATATTCGATTCCACCAGATCCTGGAAAAAATGCGTGCCAAAGGATAATTCCGGCACATAGGAATGTTTTTCCTTTGCAATTTCAATCAATGCGGCTGTCCCGGAAATATCGGAATAGGTTACATGCACCCCCAGCTTGATATCCCCCCGGCTTCCCCATCGTCCCGGCCCCATTAATATAAATTTCCGGCGGGGCAGGGCATCGTTGATCAGACCAATAGCTTCACCTACCGCAAGAAGTTCCTCCCGGCTGGCAAGAGCGTTGTATGCATCACCATCCACATAAACGATATAATTAATATCCGTAAGAAGGCCATCCGAGATAAAACGGTTTGCGGTAAACAGAATATCCTCTGCGGGAATATTTTGAGGAATAGGTGCGGGACTGTTCGTCAGTCCGGTACTCTGGGGCCGGCATTGCAGCAAATACAAATGTTCACCGTCATAGGCAAATTCAATATCCACAGGACTTTGAATCGTCTTTGAAAGGATATCCAGCATATGCTTGATTTTTTCCGGGATATCGCTGGAAGTAAGAATCTGATGAAAGGTGATGATCATTTCATCTTTGGAAGGATTCAGGGAAAACGCATTTTTCTGTTCGATAAAGTCATTTGCATATACCGATACCAGGCGGTGAAGCCCGGGGATATCCTTACCCGCTTCCCGGAGGAACGAAGCTGCTTCAACGGTAACAAAACGTCCCTTTTCCAGATCGATCAGGTCAATGTGCTTGGGGGAATAATGACGGACGTCCGAAGGGGACTGGTTGATCAGAAGCTGGGGCTGTCCCGGGGCAAACATGATGGGATAGTCATCGTTCACCCGGTCCACCGCACGGGTTCCCAGGCCCATAACAAGCCGGACCAGGCCGTCCTCTTTTTGAATCCTGGGGGACCACCGCAGCAGGTTATTGGAAAAGGCAACCCCCGCAAAGAGGGGCAAAAAATAAGGCCCGATTTTTTTACCCACCACTTCCTGGATCAGTATGCCCATCTGTTCCGTAAAATTCAAAAGGCCCCGTTCCTTGCGGTATTGGATGGAATCCGGGTTGTACATGGAAGAATACACTTCCAGCACCGCATCTATCAGCGCATCCAGCCGTTCCTGACGGGTACCCTGGTTGATAATGAACAGGCTTTTGTACTTCCCGCTGAATGCCCCGTTGAATTTATCCTCCAGCAGGGATGAGGAACGGACGATCAGCGGCATGTCCGACAGATCTTCCAGCACAATCCTCAGCATGTTGATGGTTTGGGGCGGAAGGGAAGCGTTCTTGATTTTTTTGACGATATTATCGTAGGTGGTGCGCAGGTGAAAGGATGAATTGTATTTGTAGGAATTCAGTTCTTCCAGATTGTTGTAATGGAGAAAAGCGGTGATCTGGTCCGCAGCAAGATACCAGGTCCGGGGCGTTTTGATATCCTGAAGCAAAGGATCATTTTGTGCGGCATTCCTTAGAATTTGGCTGGCAATAAAAAGACCCGCGCCTTTTCCGCCAATGTTTCCTGCGCTCCGTTCGGAACCAATAATATGTTCTATTACGGGTTTAAAATCGGTGATATGCATATTATTAAGGACCAGATTGATCAGGTGCTCGTCATCGGACAGAAAACGGTGGGTCAGTTCGGATATAAGCCAGGTTTCCGTCTGGGAATACTGGACATCCGCTCCCGGTACATCCGGCACGGACCCGGTGTACTTGCGTACCGCATCCAGGATATCGCTGATGGTGGAATCCTTCCGGTCCAGGGTTTTCACAAAGGCCAGGATCCGCTGTTCCTGAATCCATTCGTTCATCAGCCGGAACAGGGTATCCTGGGGCAGGAATTCCGCGGCGCCTTTGACAATCTTCTGGGCCAGGGTCTCCGAGTCAAGCAAAGATCCCACCGTTAAGGGTGTGTTGGTTTCCCCCCGGGACATCTCTCCCTGAAGACCAAACTCCGAAAACAGCGCCTTTGCCTCGTTCCCTACCACCCGTTCCAGATAGACCTGCAGCTTTTCCCCAATCCGCAGGAGCATGTCCGGATCGATCTGGCGGAGCATATTCAGCAGCAGCGCCAGATCCCTCTGCCATCCCAGCGCCAGTTGGGAGATCCGCAGGGCGATGGTGTTCATCATTTTTATTTCGTAATTCAGTATCTGGTATTCTTCTTTTGCCAGATCCGGGACATATCCGACAATAACCTTCCCCACGGTTTCCTTTTCCAGCAGTACCGGCACACAGTAGAGTTCCCGGATTTTGGAAAACTCCGGCGTCTCATACCCGTTTGCCCAGAGGCTGATACGCACCCGGGTTGCCGGGGGGTTGGAAAATCCCGTAGGTATAATCCGGGTCAGCTTCATCATCGCATCGGAAAGGGTGAGGCTCCGGTCCTGCAGCACCTCGTCCACGGCATACACACATTCCAGTTCTTTCGCCCGTTCCTCCAGGCCCTTCCATTCCTGTGGATCCATGTTACACTTCCTCCCGACAACGATGTCAGATGAGGGGATGCAATCCGGGCATCCCCTCTTTTTATATCCTTATACCCAACCCCGCAGTTTTACCGCACTGGCCACACGGTTGATGGCGATGATGTATGCGGCATCACGCATGTAAAGATTCCTTTCCTTCGCAAGATCATAAACAGCGCGGAATGCTTTGGTCATGTTATATTCCAGTTTCTCCAGTACCTCTTTTTTGTCCCAGAAGTAGTTCATGTTGCACTGTACCTGCTCAAAATAACTGCAGGTTACACCGCCGGCGTTGCAGAGGAAATCCGGCAGCAGGATGATGTTCCGCTCTTTAATCAGGGTGTCGCAGTCGGGTGTTGTGGGACCGTTGGCCGCTTCTCAGATGATCTTCACCTTCTTGCTGATACTGGGAAATCCCGCGGGGGTAATCTGGTTTTCCAGTGCGGCGGGTATCAGAATATCCACATCCTGGGAAAGCCATGCTTCGCCGGGCAGCAGCTCATATCCAAGTCCCTGGGCTTTTTCCTTGTCAATGCTTCCGAAGGAATCCTTCAGCGAAACGAGTTCGGAAATATCACAGCCGTCGGTTTTTTTGAAGGTGTAGGCCTTTCCGTCTTTTTGGTTCCAGCAGGAAACGGCAATGATTTTTCCGCCCAGCTCGGAATACATGCGCGCAGCATATTCGGCCACGTTGCCGAATCCCTGAAAACTGGCGGTGGTACCGGCGGGATCAATACCTATCTGGCGGAGCAGATCCTTAAGCACGTATATTACACCATACCCGGTTGCTTCGGTGCGGCCCAGGGACCCGCCCATTCCCACGGGTTTCCCGGTTATCATACCGGGAAAACGGCCGCCGGAGATGGTTTCGTATTCATCCAGCATCCAGAGCATGTGCTGACCGTTGGTCATCACATCCGGGGCGGGCACATCCAGGCTGGGGCCCAGCAGGTGAAAAAGCTGCCGTACATACCCCCGGCAAAGCCGTTCCTGTTCTGCCATGGAAAGGTTATGGGGATCACAGATGACGCCGCCTTTACCTCCCCCCAGGGGAATATCAACCACCGCACATTTCCAGGTCATCCACATGGAAAGAGCCCGGACCGTATCCGCGGTTTCATGGGGATGGAACCGGATGCCGCCCTTGGCCGGCCCCCGGGCATCGTTGTGTTTGATCCGGTATGCCTGAAAAACCTTGGTGGTACCGTCGTCCATTTTTACCGGAATGGTAAAATGAATCTCCTTCATGGGCCGCCGCAAAAGCTCCCGGGTACCGCTTTCCAGCTCCAGAATTTCCGCAACCCCGTCGAACTGCGCCTGGGCATTATCAAAGGGATTGTATGCTGCTGTTGACATGAAAAACCTCCATTTTTACGTACTGCTTATTCTAAGCTATATATTTATGATGCCTTGCTATAAGGCTGAATTACACCGCAGCAAAGATATGATTCTTTGACCTATACTCTCAGGTACAACCACCCGCGCCGTTAAAAAATGTACCATTTCAAACACTTATATTATATATCCGGCGTAAAAATACAATATGAGGTGATTGGAAAGCTGTTGGGGTTCATACACGATGCTTGCATCGGTTGATTTTTTAATACCCTGGATAAAGGTTGAAACGTTAGTATGTGGTATGATCCCTCAGCCTGTATAATAATTTCCTCTACACCCGAGGCTCTGCCACGGGGTTCTTCATTTCAAAATTTGACATTTTGAAATCACCCCATATATCTGCCGCAAATAGTCAGAAATTATTTTCAATTTATTATACCTGACCTCCTAAAATAGTTCAAAGGGGTTCAAAAATAAAACGCATTTTCAGATTTATTGCTGAAAATACCCTGATTTCTGTCTGTAATAAAAAATTCGGACCAAAATATGACTTTTTTGCTTCATAAAATCATATATTATCTGTTATAGTATTACTAAGAATAAATGTCTGCCTATTTTATAGGCTTCAGGCCAGCTTTATTCTTTTACGAGGAGGAAAAATGCCTGCACCAGCGATAGAAATGATTGATATCGTGAAAATCTTTCCCGGAGTTGTAGCAAATGATAAGGTCCGGCTGGAGGTCATGGAAGGCGAAATCCATGCACTGCTTGGTGAAAACGGGGCTGGAAAATCTACCCTTATGTCCATTCTTTTTGGACTGTATGTTGCAGATTCAGGGAAGATAAAAATCAGGGGCAAGGAAGTTCATATCACCAGCCCCAATGACGCTACCAAACTTGGAATAGGAATGGTCCACCAGCATTTTAAACTGGTGAAAAATTTTACGGTTACCGAAAATATTGTTTTGGGGCTGGAACCCCGGAACAAATTAGGGAATCTGGACCTGAAACAAGAGGAACAACGGGTCCATGCCTTATCCGAAAAATATGGTTTGGAGGTTGATCCCAGGGCAAAAATTGAGAATATCACCGTAGGGATGCAGCAGCGGGTGGAAATCCTGAAGATCCTCTACAGAAACGCGGATATTCTTATTTTTGATGAGCCCACCGCGGTGCTTACCCCCCAGGAAGTGGATGAACTTCTGGAAATTCTTAACCGCCTTAAATCCGAAGGCAAAACCATTGTCCTTATCACCCACAAGTTAAAGGAGATTAAGGCTGCAGCCAGCCGGTGTACGGTACTGCGCCGGGGAAAATACATTGGCACCGTCGATGTGGCAACCACCTCGGAGGATGAACTGGCGGAAATGATGGTGGGCCGTTCGGTCAGCTTTAAAATTGATAAAAAGCCCGCCAATCCCGGGGCCGTGGTTCTTGAAATTAAGAACCTCACGGTAATCGGGAGCAAGGGAGTGCCCGCTGTGCAGGGACTCTCCCTGGAAGTCAGGGCAGGGGAAATAGTTGGTGTTGCCGGGGTTGACGGCAACGGCCAGTCCGAACTGGTTGCCGCAATTTCAGGGCTCCTTCCGGTTAGATCAGGAAATATCATGCTGAAGGGCGAAGATGTGGCAAGGCATTCCATCAGATACCGGATTGAAAAAGGCATTGGCCTGGTTCCCGAAGACAGGCATAAGCACGGATTGATCCTGGATTTCAGGGTTGATGAAAATATGATTTTGAAAAGTTTCAGAAAAAGGGAATTCTCCAGCAAAAGCCTGGGATTCCTCAATTTCCCTTCAATATTTAAACATGCCGAAAAGCTGATTACCCAGTTTGATATCCGGGCAGGCAGGGGACCCGCAACCCTGGCAAAATCCATGTCCGGGGGGAACCAGCAAAAAGTAATCATTGCCAGGGAAATCGATCTTTCCCCGGATCTGTTGATTGTTTCCCAGCCCACCCGCGGGCTGGATGTGGGTGCGATAGAATACATTCACCGCCGCATTGTGGAGGAACGGGATAAGGGCAGGGCGGTTCTTTTGGTTTCGTTTGAACTGGATGAAATTTTAAACCTCTGTGACCGGATTGCCGCTGTTTCCCGGGGAACCGTGGTGGGGGTCTTGCCAGCTGCGGAAGCTGATGAAAGACGGATTGGTGCTATGATGGCCGGTGTCGGAATGAGTCAAATATAGGGAGGAGGGAATATTTATGTTAAATAAATCCCGGAAATCGCCGGGGGAAAGAATACTTGAGATTTTTACTGGTTCCGATCCACTTGTTTCGGTGGCAGTGGTTTTGCTGGGTTTTTTAGTTGCTACTATCCTCATTGCACTGGTAGGAAGAAATCCTTCCGGAATGTATTCCGCTATTGTACAGGTGGTCTCAGGGATTGACCTGCGCCAGGGAAAATGGAATATCCGTTATATCGGGGAATGGATTGTAGCTTCCATGCCCTTAATTCTCTGCGGATATTCCATGGCCTTTGCCAACCGGACCGGACTCTTTAATATTGGTGCCGAAGGGCAGTATGTGGCGGGAATGACCGCTGCCCAGTTTGTGGCCTTTTTTGGCCCTCAAATACCGGTGGTCCATTGGATTGTGGCTGTTCTTGCTGCTATTATTGCCGGAGCGGTCTGGGGCGGTATTGTTGGGTTTCTGAAAGCCCGGTTCACCGTATCGGAGGTGGTGGCCACCATTATGATGAACTATATTGCCCTATACGCGTCCCGGTATTTTACTTTTATGATTCCCGGGACTAATACCTACAGAACACCGGCCTATCCCGAAACAGCCCTTCTGGAGAATACTTTTTTACGGACCATTACCAATGATTCCAGATTAAACAATGGTCTCTGGCTGACGATTATTGCCATACTCTTTTTCTGGTTGGTTATGGGAAAAACCCGGCTGGGGTATTCCCTCCGGGCCACGGGGCTAAACAAGGATGCCGCCAGGTACGGGGGTATCAATGTGAATGCCAATATCACCACCGCCATGGCCATTTCCGGAGCTTTTGCAGGTTTGGCCGGAGCAATAGTTGCTTTGGGTTCTTTCAGTTACGGCCGGGTTCTGGCCTCCAACGAAGGAATCGGATTTGATGGTATCGCCGTAGCTCTGGTGGGAAACAGCACCGCCTTTGGGACGGCTCTATCGGGTCTTCTCTTTGGTATGCTTAAGTCCGCCCAGCCCCTCATGCAAAACCGGCAGATTCCCAAGGAAATTACTTCCATCATTTTAGGATTGGTGGTGGTATTTATATCCCTCAGGGCTGGGGTCCGTCTCCTGGTTGAATGGCAAATGAAGGAAAAAGCCCGTAAAGGAGGGGTAGAATAATGGAATGGTTTCATATAATTATCGGAATGCTCCCGTCTATCCTGATGATCGTATCACCTATACTGATTGCTGCCTGCGGCGGAATGATCTGCGAACGGTCCGGGGTTACCAATATTGCCCTGGAGGGGCTTATGGGAATTGGCGCCATGGCAGCGGCCACAACCCAGTTTTTCCTTGAAACCACCATGACTTTGTCCATACCCGCTGCCCTATTAATTGCCGCTGCTGCGGGTTGTGTTTTTTCACTGATCCATGCATTTGCATCAATTTCGCTCCGGGCGGACCAGGTGGTGTCCGGAACCGGAATCAACCTGCTCTCTACGGGGGTAACTGTATTCATGTGCCAGGTCTTTTTCCGTCAGGACCGGACCATGCCATTCCGGATGGGTATGAGGCCGGGCATATTTGGTATCTATCCCACCGCATGGATCGCATTGGCAGTAGTTGTGTTAGCCTGGTTCGTTTTGTATAAACGTCCCTGGGGATTACGGCTCCGGTCCTGCGGTGAACATCCCCAGGCAGCGGCTTCAGCGGGGATCAATGTGATTAAAATGAGATACATCGCGGTCCTTACCTCGGGGGTGCTGGCGGGTCTTTCCGGGGGCTGCCTGGTCCTGACCCAGACAATCCAGTACACCCAGAATACCATCAACGGTGCGGGCTTTATTGCCCTGGCTGCGGTTTCCTTTGGACGCTGGCTGCCCCAGGGAATTACTGGTTCGTCCCTGCTCTTTGGGACGTCGGTTGCCCTGGCAATTTATATGGTAAACATTCCGGCCCTGGCAAAAATGCCCTCGGAATTTTTCAGTATCCTGCCGTATCTGATTACCCTAGTAACATTGGTTATCTTCAGTGGAAAGGATTATGCGCCCAGGGCTATCGGACAGCCCTTCGATAAAGGGAAGAGTTAGGCCGGGAAAAATCCCCGGCAGGAGAATTAAAACAGTTATCTGTTTTCACCGGCCTGGGAATTAAAAAGATGTAAATGTAGTACCATACCAGTTCTAGGGAGACCTCTAAAAATCCAGCCGGATTTTTAGAGGTTCCTTTGGAATCCTTTGCAGGTATTTAAAAAAGGGATTATGATTTTTTAAGGAGATTTTTTATGTACAAAGATATGTATTCCGCCAGGGAAGGAACCCCCCACAACAAGGCGCTGCCCGGTGATATTGCTAAAACCGTTCTTATGCCCGGGGACCCCCTCAGGGCAAAATACCTGGCGGATAATTACCTGGAACATGTAAATCAATTCAGTACTGTCCGGAATATGTTCGGATATACCGGAACATGGAAGGGTAAAAAGGTTTCCGTCATGGGTTCCGGTATGGGATGTCCCTCCATGGGAATTTATGCCTTTGAATTGTATTCCCATTACGGGGTAGAAAATATAATCAGGATTGGAACCTGCGGCGGGCTTCTGCCGGAAATCGAAGTAGGGGACATCCTGTTTGCCCAGGCGTCATCCACGGATTCCAATTTTGCTGCCCAGTATAACCTGAATGGCACCTATGCTGCCTGTGCAGATTATGGACTTCTTGAAAAAGGCGTAACCCTGGCCAGACAGAATAATTTCCGGTACTGGGTGGGGAATATTTTTTCATCGGATATTTTTTCCCTCTACCATGCATCGGGCAGTGACAACTGGAAAAAGTGGGCTAACATGGGATGCGCCGGTACCGACATGGAATCCTATGCCCTGTACTGTACCGCAGCTTACTTAAAGAAGAAGGCCCTGACAATCCTGACCTGTTCGGATTCCAACGTAACCCTCAAGGGATTGAATGCGGATGAACGCCAGACTGCCCTGACCAATATGTTTAAAATTGGTCTGGAGTTTGCTGAATAGACCGGCAGAAAGCGCAGCATATAGTTGGGAAAAGCCTCTGGTAAAAATTGCCCCCTTGTTTTGAACAGGGGGCAATCGCTTTTTTATCGTGTATAGTATCCGGCCGGTTTAACGGGTTTCCTTCAGGGAAGCAATAAATTTTTTCATATCGTTCCCTGATTCATCATACAATTTTTCCAATTCCTCCCGCTGGCCATGGTAGATATGGAATAGATCAATGTATGCATTGTTAATCTGCAGCTCCCCAAAACGCCGGTAATTTTCTGAGGTGTAGTGTTCATCATAGGAAGCCAGAAATTCATTCTGGAAATCCCGGATAATCCGCTTTTTTTCTTTTAAATATGGCTCATCATCTTCCTGCAGGGGATTGGGCAGTCCCTGGTAAAATGTTTCCAGTTTTTCCCTGAGGGCAAATATGTCCTCCCGGAACCGTTGGGCATTTGCTTCGTTCCCGCCGATACCAAGATATTCCGGCGAGTCTTCACCGAAACGGGCAAGTACAAAAAGCCGCGCCCCTTCATCACCAACAAAGGATGCCAGGTCTTCATTAAACGAAGGATCGTCCTTTCTCCAGATTGTGGCATGGGTCTGTTCATGGATAACCAGGTTGGCAATGTCATAAACCGAATAATCCGTCATATAACTGATCAGGGGATCCCTGAAAAAGCCCAGGGTGCTGAAGGCTTCCACACCTCTGATCCAGACATCCTGATCTTTTTTGACCATTTTCTTTCCCTCTTTGACAGCATCCTTTTGACGGTAAAATCCCTTATAGGGAAGCTTGCCCATCACAGGATAATTCCAGAGATATGTGTTAAAGGACAGGGGATCGCAGGCTGAGACAACCCAAGCCAGCACGTCCTGGTCAAGATCAAGGTATGTGCTGTAGTTTTTGTTTTTTTCCAGACCTAATTCTTCTATGGCAAAATTACGGATCTCCTCGACCAGCAGAAGAAAAATCCGGGTATCCGGATCAAGGTCTTTATCCTTGAGTACCTTGTCAACGGGTTTTGCTTTTGCCTGGTATGAAAGGAGGTAGTATCCCTGGGTGGTGTAATAACATCCTGAAAAAAGCAAACTTCCCAAACCAACCAGTACAAAACCAAGACTTCTCTTTTTCATAATCCTTATTTTATCAAATCATTTTTACACTGGCAACGGCCGATAATGGAACCAGGAGTGAACCATGATAATTGTTACAAGAATACTGCTGTTGGTAGTATTGTTAGGACTTGTGGGAATGATCCTTTATTTTGCCTTATCAAAAAAATCTAGCTTGGTTGTTAAAAAAGCTGCCCTGGGAGCACTTATCTTTATTCTGCTTTCTATTGGTATCAGTATATTTCTTATATTCAACGGGCCCGGGGTGACGGTTGCTTCAGGTTACGGTCCTTTGCCGGAAAACCCCGTCCAGACAGCAAATCCCGGGCGGGATTTAATTATCGTTTTTATAGTCCTGGCTGTTTTGTTATTTATAATCTTTTTTCTCGCATTCAGGGACTGGCGGCATCAGAAAAAAAGAAAATGATTTCAAGAGCCTTTTTAAAAACTCGGTTAGTTTTGAAAAAGGCTTTTGCAGAAAGAATGCTATATCCTTACCCATAAATAAAATAGTATTCTTTCTGCACTTACATCTAAGGTTGCTTTTTCAAAATTTGACATTTTGAAAAAGCCTCTCAATATTATTTTTTGCCATGACTAAGGATTTTTTCAATCCAGGTGAATACATCGTTCAGGTCATAGTCCCCCTGGTGTTTCCTGTTCCAGGGCAGGGCAAAATTTGCATCATACCCATGGTTTACCAGTTTTGTGTACAAATTGATAGATATCTGGAATGATGTGTCCCTGTCGACAGCGCCATGGCGGATATACCAATATTGGGCGGTCCTGCTTTCTTCATCACCAATAAAATTCATGGGATTCATCAGGTGTACCCTGGTTTTAATATCCGGGCTGACCGCTGCATAGGGATTATCCCCGGACATCTGCAGGCTGAAATCCGTGAAATTTGCCGCATTACCTTTATCATCCCCGAACTCATTATTCTCCGGAGTCGGGTTGCTGTTTAAAACTCCCAAACTGTCAAAAGCCGGAGGGCTTTTAAGGGGCTGTTCTGATACAACATAATCAAGGTACAAATCCAGGTCAATATCCATAACAATTTCCCCCGGGGATCTCCGGAAATCCGCATTGAGTACAACCCCGGTTTCCGGGGGCATGTCCGTTCCCGCATCCCTGGCCTTTTGGGCTGATGCAATCAGGAATGTTTTCAGGTATTCCCGGTAATTCAGAACCGTCAGGGTTGTTCCATCGGGCGTTTTCAGTCCCAGGGTTTCCAGGTAATCAGGATACATGGCTGCCAGATCTTCAGACACCACAGCAGCCGCCGGGGAAAGATCCCGGCCTTTTTTGTTGGTTCCGCTGTAGAGCCATTCGTATGCCATATCCGCATGTTCCAGATCCGTGATGGGACAAAAACAGACTGCGGCAAAAACATCGTCCCGCTCATTGGCTGCACCAAGGGCTTTCAGGTAGGAATCATAGGCCGGGTTATTTCCCGTGGCTCCAACTAAAGCAGCCATGGCTCCGCCGGCGCTGGTTCCGTCTATAATAATCCGCTCGGTATCTCCGGGGATTCGGTTTGTATTGTGGCGCAGATACCGGATGGCCGCTTTCAGGTCCACCAGGGCGGCGGGTACTCTCCCCGGGTATGTGTCGTGTCCTTCGGAACCGGTTGTCCTGGAATTCCATCCCCGGGATCCTGGGATAACCACTATGTACCCTTCCAGCAGAGCCCTGCCCGTGGCATCAATATTGGATGGTTCCGATGCCCTCGAGGCCATGTAACCGCCTATATTGGTTTTAAGAAATATGGGTGTTTTTGAATTATAAAAATACGCAGATTCGGGGACATAAAAATTTAGAAACTGGCATTCAGGATCAATTATATTAGATACATAAAAAATATTTTCATAGGACCGGTATGTTACTGTCCTTCCGTCCAGAAAAGTCATGGACCTTTCTTCAGGGGTAAATTTATTCGGGTCAAATATCAGTTTATCCTCTGTTTTATTTTGATTGGCAGTGGTACATGATAGTAAGATTATAATACATAACCCAATGATAATTTTTTTGTTATTTTTCAAAACCAAACCTCCGGTTTCAGACATCCTCTTGTTTTAAATATAAAACAAGTGAACCGTAAAAGCACCCCTTTCTCTGCAGAAGCAGAATGGGGTGGATGGTGAAAAATAATCAACAATCCCGCCCTAAAGCTCATATGCGAAAGCATCCAGAGGGTATTAATCCCGCATGCGAATAAATTATCAATGGATAAAGGATATAAGGAACAGAAAAAGGTGAAAAATTATTTACCGGAAATATTCAATGCTGTTATCCGATCAACCCTACTGCTTCATTCACACCAAATACAAAAACTATCCCGTTTCCCGGATCACGGATTTTTAGTTTAGTGCAGATCGCTTCAACAATTTTTTGGGTCAGTTCATTTTTGACCAGGATCATTACAATTTCTTTCTCAGGTTCAATCTGCATGGCAAAAAGCATTTCGGTTTCGTGGATACCCGAACCCCGGGCGTTTATAATTGTGCCTCCCTTGGCCCCTTCGCTTTTTGCTGCCTGTATTACTTCTTCCGCAGACCCTCTGTTGACTACCGTAAAAATAACTTCGTACATTCCTTCCTCCGATTTTTGCCTGCCAGTAAAATATTCAATATGCCTGGTCCCAATGAAGTTGTTAAGGAGCACGGAAAATGCAATTCCGCGGTTCGACTTATGAAGAGACATTGCATCATTTAATATGGAAAGCATCCCGGTTGATTTTTCTTTTTCAACCACAATGAGGACTATTTCCTTAAATGAATAATCTATGCCAAGGAATTCCAGGATCTTGTTTTTTACCAGACCTTTTCCATAAAAAACCGTTGCGCCCTTCGCTCCGGCATTTTTGGTGATTTTTATTACTTTTGATGCATCTCCGTCATTTACAATGCAGCAGATTAATGAAAACTCATTCATACCGGCTCCTTGTGTTTTCTGGTTTTTATTTTATTGATCAACCCTAGCAGCTCGATAGTAATGATGGGTGTCATGGCAACAATTGAAATCATCCCGAAAGCATCCTGAAGAATGTTCGACCCTGGAACAGACCCGGATACACCCTGGGAAAATGCCAGAATAAAGGTGGCGGTCATTGGCCCGGATGCAACCCCTCCTGAATCAAAAGCAATACCCACAAACAATTCCGGTACAATAAAAGCAAGGATCACCGAGATACCAAAGCCCGGAAGCAGGTAATGCCAAAGCTGAATTTCCGGAACGAGGATCCGGAGCATTGAAAGGGCCACCGCTGCTCCCACACCGATTGACAGGGCTGCAAAGATTATATTCTTTTTGATAGAACCACTCGTTACTGCTTCGATCTGATGGGTTAAAACATGGACCGCCGGTTCTGCAAGGATTGTAACAAAACCCAACACAAATCCCACTGCCACCACAAGGAATTTATTCTGCTGGGCAATTCTGATACCCAGGTCGGAACCCACATCCATGAACCCCGCATTCACACCGGTAAGAAAAAGAACAAGTCCGATCAATGTATAGAGGAGACCTTTGAAAATGTTCCCCACGGCCTTTGCATTAAAACGGAATGAAAAAATCTGGAATCCAATAAATATCACCGCCAAAGGCCCCAGGGCAATCAGCGATTCAACAGCAATTGAAGGAAGCCGGTCAATAAATGGTCCTATAATTGATGTCGATTCCGATACCTGCGTATGCAGTGATCCCTGCAATGTTCCTGTCTTGGCAAACATTCCCATGATCAGAATACCCAGGATCGCCCCGGTGGATGTGATGCCCACAAGCCCAAAACTGTCTTTTTCCGAAACCTGGCTGTCCTTTTTAAGTACCGACACACCAATTGCAAGGTTAAGAATGAAGGGTACCGTCAATGCACCGGTGGTTGCCCCTGAAGCGTCAAAGGCAATGGCAAGAAATTCAGGGCGTACAAACAGGGCCATGATCATTATAATGCCGTAGATAACTGCAAAAGAAATATTGATTTTCAGATTGTAAACAATTCTTATAAGACCATATACCAGCATTACCGCGATGCCAACGGATACCATCCCAACAATGGAAAACTTTGCCAGTGCCCCGTCGGTTACTTCTGAAATCTGATCGGCAAGAATCTGCAGATCCGGTTCTGCCACGGATATAAAAAATCCAACAATTAAACCGATAATCACCAGGATTACCAGATTGTTCGATTTTGACAAAGACGACCCCACATAATTGCCCAATGGAGTAATACCAAGATCAACGCCAAGAAGGAAAATAGAAAGGCCTAAAATAATTACCACAGCACCAACTAAAAAACGTATAAAAAGGTGAACCGGAAGGGGGATAATTGTAAAATGCAGGATTACAACCACAACAACTATTGGCAGAACTGATGACAGCACTTCCTTAAATTTTACAAATAAAATATTCAAATATAGACCCCCATTTGTAAATCTTTCTGTTGTTAATTATTAAAATCAGTTTATCATAATTCTGTAAAAATTTTCAAGATTTTTTTGCTGTTAAATGCTTTAATATTTCGAGCCTTTTTCAAAACTCGGTTAGTTTTGAAAAAGGCTTTTGCAGAAAGAATGCTATTTCCTTACCTATAAATAAAATAGTATTCTTTCTGCACTTACATCTAAGGTTGCTTTTTCAAAATTTGACATTTTGAAAAAGCCT
>JAVBPH010000026.1:0-36458 GCA_031549725.1 Treponemataceae bacterium | reverse complement strand
TAATCTTGTATTTAATTGCCTGGTGATTATGGTGGAGGTGTTATACCCGTTCCCTTTCCGAACACGGAAGTCAAGCCCTCCCACGCCGATGATACTGCACCTCTAAGGTGTGGGAAAGTAGGTAGTCGCCAGGCTTTTTTTTATGCCTTCATACTTCCTTGGATGATGACTATTCTCATATGCGGAAGAAATCTTCTGAGGGATTGTATAAAAAGTTGAAGAGATACTTAATGAGGGGGTTAGCGGGCACATGGCGCACCCCTGATGAATAGGGATGCGCGTTATCAGAGTTACCTATTCCAGCGTTTTTCGTCCTTGTTAAAACCAAACTCAATAATACCCCGGGCCTTAATACCATTTATATCAAAGGTTCCAATTCCTTCGTGAAATTGATAAACATTATTTTCAAAGGCAAACCGGAATTCCATTTCCTTTTCAGCTTTTACAGTAAAGACCTTACCGTCTGCCATGGTTACCCTGGAAACAAAACCCAGGGGAACATCTCCGGTTTTTTCATATTCATCCATGGATGTATAGTAATTGGTACAGATCCGCTTTTCTCCCTGAACAAGGTATCCGGTCTGGAGTTCCCTCAGAATAGGATACCGGACGGAATTGAAATTCAGATGTTCTCCATTTTCCATGAGGGCGATAATCCACACATGCCGGTCCATAAACGACCAATCCCTTTTTCCAAAGGAATGATCCCTAACCGTAGGAATATCCCTAAGATTTTTTGTTTTTCCATTAATGTTAAGTTCTATCGTCATGGAACCGGATTGCTCATAATGAACCTGATGGGATGCGGCAAGGTTGCTCTGAAAATCCCTGGTCAGCTTTTCCTTGGCCAAGGCCCTGGCCACAGGAAGCGAGTCGAAATGACGGGAAAATTCAAAGATAGGGGCGTTTGCTGTAAAGCTCCCTTTAAATGACACATGATCCATGGTATTTCCGGGATGTCCATTCCGGCGCTCATCCAGTGTTACCCTTGCCAGTTCGCCGTCAAAATTGAAACTCCACCGTTTAGCCGGTTCAATGCATGTAACATTGAGGCCCGTGGATTCATGGTTGTCGTATTCCATTTTTGTATTTACCCAGGCATTGCCGTCCTTGTCTTTGTAAGCCACCCATAATTCACTTCTTCCCTGTCCCCGGAGGGCATTCCTGAAAAGGATGCTTTCTCCGTCAATGGTATGGCCTGAGAAATAATAACTGTTATTCTGGGATATATCCGCATCCTGGGGCAGGGTGAATGTTTCCGCATACACTTCATCGAAGGGGTGTTTTCCTTTTTGATTGTCTATGACTTTTTTAATCAGTACCGTCTTAAGCTTCGTCCCAAGTCCCATGTGATGACTCCTTCAAAAAAATCCTGCCGAATAAACACAATTCTGGTTTAACGCTGGTACAAGTATTTCATAATTCCATAAAAAGAAAAAGATCTCCAGGTTTCATTTTGGATTCATCATTACAGCCCTTTGCTTTTATGAATCAACAAACCCGCAGCAGGGTATGTTGTTCATGTAAGGAAAGGATTATATGCGGGTTTCATACACGCAAAACAATTTCCTTGTTGCTTCAAAGACCCGCCCTGGGGTGCGTGTATGAAACCTGCCTGCGAATAAAATTGTTGGAAGGGGGGTCTTATTAGAGGCTTTTCAAAACTAACCGAGTTTTGAAAAAGCTCCATTATTTATTGTATTTTTATATGAATGTAGTATTATTTTTCAAAGGCGGGGCTTTTCCAAAATTCGTCGGGCCGCAGGGTCCGTAAATTTGAAAAAGCCCCGGGGATATTATCTTAATCTTTAGGGAAATTTTATGACGGACCATAAGCATACAATTTATCCGGATAATTCCGGAACTGGATTATTCTATGAAAAGTGAACAGAAAATTTTACGGTTTGCAGTTTCTGCGGGCGAAATACTCCTTAAAAACGGCGGTGAGATTTTCCGGGTCCAGGAAACGATCAGCCGGATTCTCACGGCCTTCGGGCTTGATGACCATTCCCTTTATATACTGTCGAATGGAATTTTTGTCACCCTGAATGAAGGATCAGAAGCAAGTTTTTTTGCCCTGCGGAATGTCCCGGTCCAAAGAATTAATCTTAGGGTTATTTCTGCGGTTAATGAATTGTCAAGAAAAATTGCGGAAAGTGCGGACCTGGAAAAACTGGAACAGTATGAGAAAGAACTGGAATCCTGCGCCGGCCTTCCCTTTGCGCCCGTCTGGGTACAGGTGATGGCTTCCGCCCTGGGCTGCGGTTGTTTCTGCTATCTTTTTGGAGGAAAACTATTTGATTGTCTGGCCGCCGCATTCTGCGGGGTTGTTCTGCAGGTCTTCCTCACCTTTTACGGGAAGGGGTATATATCCAGATATATGCCTACTATTATTGGAAGTTTTCTTATTACCGTCCTGGCATTGGTTCTTACCTTGTTGTTTGCTACTCTTTCCCTGGATAATATCATTATTGGGACCATTATCATGCTTGTCCCGGGGGTTGCGTTTACCAACTCGATCAGGGAATTTTTTAATGGAGATTTTCTGTCGGGCAGTATCCATCTTATCGATGCCTTATTAACCGGGGTTTGTATTGCCGCGGGTGTGGGAACCAGTCTATGGCTTTGGCACACCGTATTTGCAGGGGGCTTCTGATATGGAAATTGTCATACAGGTGGGGATGGCGATGCTGGCTACATTGGCTTTTTCGGTGCTTTTTAATGCTCCGGTGAAACATCTGTTTTTTTGCAGCGTTGTAGGCGGGGTTGCCTGGCTGCTGTTTATCCTGGTTCGTAATTCCGGGTATGGTATTGTGGCGGCATCGTTTGTTGCAGCCCTGGGGCTGACCATATGCGGACGAATCCTCTCTTACCAGAGGAAAGCCCCGGTAACGGTATTTTTAATAGCAGGATTTTTTCCTTTAGTGCCCGGGGCAGGAATTTATTATACTGCGTATTTTATCTTTATCCAGAATTATTCAGCAGCCTTTAACAAAGGTGTGGAGACATTGATGATCGCCGGAGCTATTGTATTGGGAATCCTTTTTGGATTTTCCCTGCCTAAGAAACTGTTCAGTATTTTTTCCGGAAATAAACCGGGTTAAGCTGTCTGTTAAATACAGGGCATCATGAACCCGCCGCAGACCGGCAGATATTTCCCGGGGATAAAGCTTTCCGGATCGGAAACAGGGAACAGGAACGCATTGGCTGTTTCCTGGTCTTCCCCCCGGCGGCCAGGGCAACATGATCCAAGCAATCCGGGATGGAACGGTTTTAGGTACGCCCGGATTAACCTTCCTATTCAATGATGGTCCGTCCCGGGGCAACCGGGCAAACCGTGCTATTGTATTCTCCGGCTTCCCTGGCCAGCACCCGGAGAACCCTGTACATGTCCAGACTGACCGCACACAGGTGGATTGGGTCTGCAGATTAAGTATGGTACATTCGGTATATATACCGAATGTTTTCCGCGGAGGAGAGCGTCCATAACATTCATCCGGTTTCATTGATTTCCCGGCTTTGCATGATTGCTTTTTCTGCACTGCAGTGAGCGCTCATATTCACACTGGAGAAACGTATATAGTCAGCATTTGTCAATATGCACTATTATTTAACTGTAATCCATTTTACCTTTGCAGTATAGTCTGCCCGTTCTTCTTCAGGGTTTTCGTAATAGGCGAACGTATTTTTGTGTTGAAGCAATTTCAAAATCCACGGGACCGAAAGGTCCGTAATTTTGATATTACATCCCCGGGGAAACACCGATTAATGCCTGCAGAGCATTATTCGGGGTATTCTTTAGTTAAGATGTAATATAGAAAGTAGGTTTGTCCTGCTTCCTGCAGAGATAATTTAAAAACAAACCGAATTCTGAAATTGGTTTCGTCTTGCGTTTACGTATACGCTTATTCTTTTTAATAATAGCCGTTATCAGGATTTTTCCCGGGTGTAATGTGTTTCGGGCGGTATTCCCGTAACTTTCCGTAATTCCTTAAGGGTTTGTGCTTCCTTTTTATATATTATCGTTCTTTTTTTATAATCTATGTTGTATGCCATACTTTTCTTGTCAGGTTCTCTTTTTAATTAATTAACTTAGTTTATTATATGTTGCAAATTACGATTTAATACCTTTGAGTGATATTTTATCGTGTGAATGAACCATAGAACAGCATAAAGAAGACAAGTAGCTGGCAAAGTGTAAAAAAGCCTCTTAAATATCTCCGGATTGAATGGTTTGGATATTGCCCTTAATAAGAATATTTCAAAGAGATATTTAATGATGTGGTATATAACGTGCTGGCAGAAACAAAAAGCATGAATATGTTGAGCGGTATTTCTTTGTATTGCAAAGAAATAGTGATTTTACATTATTTAATTTGAATCCGTCCTGATAATTGGATGCATTTTAGCAGGATACGTATTTATCCATAAATCAAAGATGATGAGAAAAAATTATTTTAATAAATCTTCCGTGTAATCGTTATCAAATACAGTTGCTTGCTCTTTAACCTTATCATTTTATTATCCTTGTGGCTTGCTATATCATTTTTTTAGTCTGATTTTTATTTTATTCAAAGGTCAAGGTTGTTGCAGGTTATTCTGTTCCCGTGGCAGACTACATGTTATTTTTCTTGACTTATTCCGGATCTGGTTATAAAATTACGAAGGTTTTTTAACAAATATACTTTGTTGTATAATATTTTGGAGTCAGAGATTCTATGATTGATTATCAGGAATTGGCCCGGCCTCTTGAGGGAGAGGGCCCTGCAGGGGAAAATCTGGAGTATGATCCGCTTTATCTTGAGATGGATTCCCTGTCGGTTCCGGTATTGGATAGTGAGATCGGGGATTCTAAAATTGAAGGACACGGACCTGACTGGAAAAAGCTCAGGGAACACTGCCTGGCGCTCTGGGAGAGAACCCGGGATCTGCGGGTAGCTTCTTATTTGGTCATCACGGAAACAGCGATGGGAGGTTTTAAGGACTGCGGTGCGGCCCTCAAGGTTCTCCACTTTTTGATCCGGGATATGTGGGAAACCATGTACCCAAGGCTTGATCCCGGTGATGATAATGACCCCACGGAAAGGCTCAATATTCTTGCCATGTTATCTCCCGAACCTGGTGCCTTTAACGATCCTATTATGTTCCCCGCAAAGATCCGTGCCCTGAGGTTAACTCCCTCCTTGCCCTATACTCTGCGGGATTATCTCATCTCCATAAATGAATTGGAAACCACCGATAACGGGACCATTGATGCCAACCTCATCATGGGGGAAATGATGAACGTTCCCCTGACGGAGATACAGGAACAGGTGGCGGCGGTCCGGGAGATTCAGGAAACCCTCAAGGCTATCGGTGATGATACGAATAGTAAACTGACTGGCGGTTATTCCCTGTCCATGGCTTCCCTCACCCGGGAAATAGAACGGTTATGTAAACTGTATACCACATATCTTGATTCCTACGGCGGCGGTGCAGCTGCGGAGGCGGGTTCCGAAACGGCGGAAGAAGGCCTGACGGCGGAATCGGAGGGCGCTGCCAGATCAGCGGTGAATATCGCTTCCTACAAACCTGCAAACAGGGCCGATGCGCTTCTGCTCCTTCGAAAAAGTGCTGAATATTTCCAGAAAAGCGAACCGAATAGTCCCATTCCGCTTCTGGTGAACCGGGCATTGCGCTTCTCGGAAATGAATTTTGTTGAACTGCTGGAGGATATCGTACCCGACGCGCTGCCCCATGGAAAGGAGATCCTGGGAATAAAAGAAAGGATCCAGGAAGAATAATGTTTCCGGCTATGCCTCGTTTATACTTTTATGGCCCCGTTTTAAAACTGAAAGGGGGGTAGAATTTAATCAACAACCCCGCCGCAAGCAGCGTGTATGTTGGTTCTGTAAGGTATGAATTTTATATGGGTTTAATACCCATACAATTTTCATTTACAAGATTTTAAGAACGCCGCAGGGAGGCAGGGTATTAAACCCACTTGCGAATAAAAACAGTTAATTTTCACGGGTGCGGGAAGCAAGCCTTGAGAATCGAAGCTTCCTGTAACTGATAAATTACTTTGAAAAGGATAATGGAGATGACCAGTTCCTGTTTCTTCAATTATTGCGGTAATTTTTTAAATAGTAAAAAATTACCTTTATCCTTCCCCTGTCAACGGTATATAACCGAAAAAATTTTCCATTTTATTTCCTCTTTGTTTCTCCGGCGTAAACCTATAGTCCTTTTTTATGGACCGTTTGAATTATTTTAGGAGGTTGCAGATGGCTACACGAAATAGTCAGGCCTTTATAGCAAAAAACCGGGCTCCCCGGGTCCAGATCGATTACGATGTGGAAGTATATGGGGCGCAGAAAAAGGTCAACATTCCCTTTGTGATGGGGGTCCTATCGGATCTTTCGGGTAAGCCCGAAGAACCCCTGCCCAAGGTGGATGACCGCAAGGCGGTGGAATTCACCGCGGATAATTTCAACGACCGCCTGAAGGCAATCGGACCCCGGATTGCCTTTACCGTACCCAACACCCTTACCGGTGAGGGCAATATCGCGGTGGATATGACCTTCCAAAGCATGGACGATTTTTCCCCCGGGGCTATTGCGTCAAAAGTGAACGGGTTGAAGCAGATCATGGAATCCCGGCAGCAGCTTGCGAACCTTTTATCCTATATGGATGGGAAGGCCGGGGCAGAGGATCTTCTGAACAAGGTTCTGTCGGATCCTGCGCTGCTCAAAGCGCTGTCTGCCAAGGCGAAAGACTCGGATGAGTCCAAATAGGAGGTTTATATGGCAGCCCAACAAAAGATAGAAACCTTAAGCGCCGAAACTCTGGAAATGAGCGATTTTGAAAAACTCGTGCAGCAGGAATTCAAACCCCAGTCTGCGGAGGCCCAAACGGCGGTACAGGGAGCGGTAAAGACCCTGGTTAACCAGGCCCTCGAAAATGTGGCTCTGGTTTCCAATGACGCCATCAAAACCATTGAGGGGATCATTGCGGAGTTGGATAAAAAACTTTCAGAGCAGGTCAACCTTATTCTGCATCATCCCGATTTTACCCAGTTGGAAGGCGCCTGGCGCGGGCTGGATTATCTGGTACACAACACCCAGACCAGCGAAACCCTAAAGATCAAGGTTTTGAATATTTCAAAAACCGAAGTGGCAAAGACCCTGCGGCGTTTTAAGGGAACCGCCTGGGATCAGAGCCCGCTGTTCAAGCGTTTCTATGAAGACGAGTACGGAACCGCGGGCGGAGAACCCTATGGCGCATTGATCGGGGATTATTTTTTCAATCACACTCCCCAGGATATAGAGGTATTAAAGGGTATTGCCCAGATTGCCTCGGCGGCGCATACGCCATTTATTTCCGCGGCGGACCCCTCGATCCTGAACCTTTCTTCCTGGCAGGAACTGTCCAATCCCCGGGATATCGCCAAGATTTTTTCCACCCCGGAATATCAGGCATGGCGGGGTTTCCGCGACTCCGACGACAGCCGCTATGTGGCACTTACCCTGCCCAGGGTTTTGAGCCGTACCCCCTATGGGGCCAAAAGCAATCCGGTGGAAGAATTCGATTTTGAGGAAGATGTAGGCGCAGGAGACAGCGGGAAGTACAACTGGATGAATGCAGCCTACGCCATGGGCACCAACATCAACCGTTCCTTTGCCAACTACGGCTGGTGCGCCAGTATCCGGGGCGTGGAATCCGGCGGCGCGGTGGAGGGGCTTCCGACCCACACCTTCCCCTCCGAGGATGGCGGTCTCGCCCAGAAGTGCCCGACGGAAATCGCCATTACCGACCGGCGGGAGGCGGAACTGTCAAAGAACGGGTTTCTCCCGCTCATCCACTGGAAGAATACGGATTACGCGGTGTTTCTTGGAGGGCAGACCGTCAACAGCCCCGCGGAGTACGATTCTCCGGATGCCACGGCAAATGCCGCGCTATCAGCCAGGCTTCCCTACATTTTTGCGGCGAGCCGTTTTTCCCATTACCTTAAGTGTATCGTCCGGGACAAGATCGGTTCCTTCAAAGAGCGGATCGACATGGAACGTTTCCTGAGCGACTGGATTTCCCAGTATGTAACCGGCGATCCCAACGCTTCCGAGGAAGTAAAGGCAAAGTATCCGCTGGCGGAGGCAAAGGTTGAGGTCGAGTCGGTGGAAGGCCAGCCGGGGTATTACAATGCCCGCTTTTACCTGCGGCCCCATTATCAGCTTGAAGGACTTACCGCTTCTCTGCGTCTGGTAACGAAAGTTCCCAGCGGAGCGAAATAAATCAGGGGGACCTCTAAAAACTTCAGTTTTTAGAGGTTTTCCCTGGATGTATCATGGAGGAACTTTTTTATTTCGTTATGGAATTAAAGAAATAAAATTTTCTATCCAGGCACTTCTAAAAATCCGACCAGGTTTTTAGGGGTGCCCTTAAGTATTTTTAGGGGGTAATAATAATGGCCAGTGTGTATTTTTTGAAGATCGACGGAATTGAGGGACAGGCGGTGGATACGAAACACGAGAAATGGCTTGATCTTCTTTCATTTTCCCACGGAGCACTACAGAACATCAATGTTCAGTCATCATCGGATGTACAGGGCAGGGGGCAGTTCATTCCCTTTACCTTTACCCACGCGGTGGATAAGTCCACACCCAAATTGCAGCTTTCCTGCATGAAGGGGGAAGTTATCAAAAGCGCGAAGTTTGAGTATTGCCGGGTTCTGGGAGGCGCCCAGACACCGGTGTACGAGATTACCATGAACAGTGTACGGGTAGCCCGGGTAGAGATAAAGACCATTAATCCCAAGCCGGATGATGCCGCGTCCCAGCAGCCCATTGAGGAAGTTCAGCTTGTGGCGGCGGAAATGACCGTGAAGGTTACGCCGATCAAGCCGGATGGAACGAAGGACGGCGCTATTGAGACGAAATGGAACCAGGTAACGAACAGTTGATACGGTACTGAGGGTTTATCGCACTAAAGGAGGAAAGGTTATGCCGGATCGTTTTCAGAACTCCATCCATTTGACAAAAGAAGATGCCCGGTATAAACCTTATGCCCTCAAACGCCTTACGGATTATGATCCTTCCGAAAAGACCGAAAGACCCCAAAGCCTGATAACCGGAAAACAGCTTAGGGAGGATATTTTTGAAAACATCGATATGCTCTTCAATTCCCGGTCCCACGCGGGATTGGAGGAAATGAAAGGGTATGAAGAAGTGGAGGATTCGGTCCTCGGCTACGGAATTTCAGACTTCTGCGGGCGGCAGAGTTCCACCGTTTCCCGGGAAGCCCTGCGGGCGCATATTGTAAAACAACTGCAGCTCTTTGAGCCGCGTCTTGAGGCGGGTTCTATCGTCATAGATCTTCTTGATTCCAAGGGCGGTGATGCCACAAGCATAGAGTTCAGGATCGGCGGAATCATCAAAACAGAAGAGGTGGATAAGGAAATCAGCTTTATATCCAAGCTGAATCTTGAGTCGGGAAACGCCGAATTGCGTTTGGAAAACAATTAGGTTAACCTCTAAAGACTTCGGTTTTTAGAGGTTTTTTTCTTAAACATGCATGTTTCGCAGGACTTTTGTCCGGGAAACAGCAGGAGCCCTGAAAACCAGCCGGTTATTAGCGGTGCCCTTAGGACGGTCCGATGGATTTACTGGATTATTACCGGGACAACTTAAATTATCTCCGGGGTTTATCCTCCGAGTTCGCTGCGGAATTTCCAAAAATCGCCCGGCGTCTGCTGCTTTCTGAATTTGACTGCGAGGATCCCTACATTGAACGGCTCCTTGAGGGAACGGCTTTCCTGGCTGCCAAGGTTGAAAAAAAACTTGACGACGGATATTACCCCTTTCTGGAATCGGTGCTTAATTCGGTTGCTCCCAACGCGGTATACCCGATTCCTTCCGGGGCTGTGCTTGAACTGATAGTAAACATGGGTGATGAAAATATCAGGAAGGGGACCATGCTCAAAGCCGGTACGGTTTTTGAGACATCCATTTCCGGCATTAACACCCCCTGCCGTTTTTCCTGTGCGGAAGACAGCCCCCTTGCCCCGTTTAACCTGAACCTTGCCGAGTACCTTCCCAATGCGGTGAGTCTGGGCATCAAAAATCCCGAGGCCGAGTCGGCGCTGCACCTTCAATTTGCCGCACCCGGGGGTACGGGTTTATCCCTTACCGATACCATTCAGCTGTTCCTCAACCTTTCCGAGGCGGACGCTTCCCTTCTGCTGCGGCTGCTCTCCCATGATACGGTGGGGGTGTATATCAAAAACAGCGGTACCGGGGAATACCGGGCCCTTCCGGGTGTGGGTTTTTCTATTCCGGTGGCCGCGGGGGAAAACCTGTTCAACCATCAGGTAAGGCTCAACAGCCGGGGATTGCGGATCCTGCAGAATTTTCTTGCGTATCCGGATTTTTTCAAATTTTTCTCAATCCAGGGTCTGGGATCGGCGGCGGGAAATACCGAATCCGTTGCGGACGTGGTTATCGCCTTTAGACGCCGGGAACAGGCCCTGACGGGGAACATCAAAACATCTTCGGTCAGGCTCAATTGTGTTCCCGCGTTAAACCTGTTTTCCCGCCGTTCGGACCGGGTAACCGTTGAGAAGGAAAACTACGAATTTCATCTTATACCGGACCGGACCGCCATGCGGGATTATGAGGTGGTCGCGGTAAAAAATATCGATTTCTATAATGAGAAAAATGAATTTATCTTCAGCGCTGCGAATTTTTACGATGAGAGCGGAGCCGGCGACAAGCGGCGGCGCAATTTCTTCAGTGTCAGGCGCCGGAAAAAACTGGTGGAACGGTATTCCACAGCCCGCAGCACCTACGGCGGCACCGAGGTGTTTGTATCTTTTTCGCCCCTGGAGGAAGATGCCTATCAGTTTGCGGCGGAAATACTGGTTACCAACCGGGACTTGCCCCTGCTTCTGCAGGCCGGGGCGGAATTGTCATCCCCTTCAACCCTGGTACAGCGGGCGGGTTTTATAACCACCCCCACCCGGCCTCTGTCTCCCCTGGTGGACCGGGGAGACCGGGCGGATTTTACGCGGCTCAGCCATATTGCTTTTAATCTGTCCGCGATTTTCTGGCAGGAAGGGGACCGGTCCCTGGAGATTCTGCGGAATATGCTCCGTTCCTATCCGCTGCGGCCGGCGGAGGAGCTGGAGCGGATGATCCATGGCATTACCGGACTCAACGCCGAAAGCGATACCTTCCGGTTTATCAGGAACGGGGTGGTGTTTTATGAGTGGGGCTGGCGTCTCCGGCTGACCCTGGACGAAAACGCCTATGCGGGTATGGGCTGGTATTCCTTCGCAAGGATTATTGCGGAAATCCTGAAATCTTTTACCCCCATAAATACCTTTTTGGAAATACATTTTAATACCATGCAATCGGGAAACATAGCATTATGGAAAACATCAGAAATACAATAAAAAAAACTTCCCAAAGGCTGCGGAACGGTATCGGCGCTCCCGATTTCTGGGGTTTTGTACGGATGCTGGAGAACGCGGACCCCGGCAAGCCAAGGCTTGGATATGGAAAGAATCCCAAGGAAGAAAATGTCCGCTTTGGCCAGACGCCGTATCTGCATTTTCCCCCCACGGACATCGCGGAAATCATTGAAGGGGGCAGACAGGCCGGTGTGGATGCGACGATTATCGTCTATTTTTTCGGCCTCCTGGGGGTGAACGGGCCTATGCCCCTGGAATTTACCAATTATGTTTTCCGGCGATCCCATAGCTATTTTGACAATACCTGGCGTCGTTTTCTTGACATCATCCATCACCGGTTCCTTTCTTTTTATTACCGGGCGTTTTCGGCCAATCAGCAGGCCATAAGTTTTGACCGGAAGGATGAGGATCATCTTTCGGACAGTATCAGGAGTCTTGTGGGACTTCCCCTGGGCCAGGGTTTTGCGGAATACCAGGACCGGATAGCCCTGAATACCGCCCAGCATTTTTCCCTCCAGGGAAGGAACCGATGGGGCCTGGAGGATCTGCTCCGGCGGACCTTCAGGTTTAATCCGGAAGTACGGGAATTTATTCCCGCCTCCCGGGATATTCCGCCGGAAAATTATGCAATCCTGGGGCGGGAACAAACTTCGCGGCTTGGGGTGAACCTGCAAATTGGGCGGACCTGTATGAGTGTTACCGGCAAATTCGAGATTCATATTGGCCCCCTGGCCTTTACCAATTATCTGCAATTCATGTCCGGGCGGAACGGATTTGCCCTCCTCCGGAAGCTGGTGAACCTCTTTCTGGACAGGCCCCTGGATTATTCGGTGGTCTTTACCGTATTATCCGAAACCATTCCTCTTGCCCAGCTTGGTTTCGACCTGGAAAAGGCCCGCTGGGATTCCCCGCAGCTGGGGTATACCTGCTGGATAGGAAACCCTGAAGAACAGGTGGTAACCCTTACCATCGCGGCCGCGCGGCTCGACCGAAGAAAACATAAGGTGGAAAAAGATGGCTAAATTAAAACGGCTCCAGCTTTTCGCTAAACTGGACGCCAAGGCATACCAGGCGCTGGAAAGTGCGACAATACTCTGTAAAACCCGGGGGAATCCTTATGTGGAGTTAACCCACTGGGTAAATCAGATTATCCTGGGGGAACAGACCGACTGGCACGAGGCCATACGCTACTTTGCCCTGGATGAAGCAAAACTTGCCAGGGATATGGTGGCGGCTTTGGATGCCCTGCCCCGGGGATCATCCTCCATATCGGATTTTTCCAATAATATCCAATTGGTGATCAAGGAAGCCTGGATGACCGCCTCCCTGGTATTTGATGAGGGGGCCATACGTACGGGGCATCTTCTTTGCGCCATTAAGCAGACCCCGGAATTTGCCCGGCTCCTCCACGATATGAGTGATGAGTTTGTCAAGATCAACGGCGATCTTCTGGCGGAAAAATTCGCGGAGATCGTGAACAAATCCGCGGAAACTTCCCTGGCGGCTCCGGAGGGAGAAACCGCAGCCACGGGACAGGCGGGAACCCTAATGGGGAGCGCCGCCATGGGTAAGGGGGAGGCCCTGAAACAGTACACCCTGGATATGACCGCCGAGGCCGCCGCGGGTAAGGGCGATCCTATTGTGGGCAGGGATGAGGAGATCCGAAAGGTTATCGATATTCTGCTCCGGCGCCGCCAGAATAACCCCATTGTGACCGGGGACGCGGGGGTCGGCAAGACCGCGGTGGTCGAAGGTTTTGCCCAGCGTCTGGCCGCGGGGGATGTACCTTCGTCCCTCAAGGGCACCCGGCTTCTTTCACTGGACATGGGGCTGCTCCAGGCCGGAGCCAGCATGAAGGGGGAATTTGAAAACCGTTTGAAACAGGTTATTGAGGAAGTACAGGGTTCCGAAACGCCCATTATCCTCTTTATTGATGAAGCCCACACGATGATCGGCGCCGGGGGACAGGCAGGGCAGAACGATGCGGCCAATCTCCTGAAACCCGCGCTTGCCCGGGGAAAATTGCGGTGTATCGCCGCCACCACATACCAGGAGTACATTAAATATTTTGAGAAGGATCCCGCCCTGACCCGGCGCTTCCAGAACATCATCATCGAAGAACCGGACGACGAGAAGGGCACCCGGATGATGCGGGGCATAATGAAGATGCTGGAAAAGCATCACCAGGTTGCGGTACTGGACGAGGCCCTGAAAGCCGCGGTTACCCTTTCCCGGCGCTACCTTCCGGCGCGGCAGCTTCCGGATAAGTCGGTGAGTATCCTCGATACCGCCTGCGCCAAGGTGTATCTGAGCCAGAATTCCGAGCCCGCGGAACTGGAATACTGCCGCCGGCGCATGGAGGCACTGGAACTGGAAATAGATATCCTTAACCGGGAAGAAGCCCGGGGTTTGGACCACCGGGAAATAATCGCCGGGTTAGGCAAAGAGCTGGAAGCGGAAGGGAAAAAACGGGATGAACTGGCGGTGCGCTTCGAAAAAGAAAAAATCATGGTCGCCGAACTGACGGAGCTTGGAAAAAAACTGGCCGAATCTCCCGGGGATACTAAGCTAACCGGGAAACTGAGGGAGAAACGCAAAGCCCTGGCGGAATTCCAGGGAGAACATCCCCTGGTGCTTCCCCTGGTAGATACCCAGGCGGTTTCCACGGTTATCTCCGAATGGACCGGAATACCCCTGGGCAGGATGGTAAAGGACGAGATCAAATCCATCCTGTCCCTGGACGAGGAGCTCAACCGCCGGGTCATCGGGCAGGATCATGGGCTCAAACTCATTTCCAAACGGGTGGTAACCGCCCGGGCGTCCCTGGCGGATCCCAATAAACCCATCGCGGTAATTATGCTCGCGGGCCCTTCCGGGGTTGGCAAGACCGAGACCGCCCTGGCCCTGGCGGAACAGATCTACGGAAGTGAGGAACAGATCGTCACCATCAACATGAGCGAATTCCAGGAGGCCCATACCGTTTCCACCCTTAAGGGAGCCCCTCCGGGGTATGTGGGTTACGGAGAGGGCGGAGTCCTGACCGAAGCGGTTCGCCGGAAACCCTACAGCGTGATCCTGCTGGACGAGGTTGAAAAGGCCCATCCGGACGTACACGAGATTTTCTTCCAGGTCTTCGACAAAGGGCACATGGAAGACGGTGCAGGGCGGCTGGTGAATTTCCGCAACACCATCATCCTGTTGACGACCAATGTGGGGGACCAGGTCATCGAGCGGCTATGCGCCGACGAGAACAACCTGCCGGATACTACGATTCTGGAAGAGGCCATCCGGGGGGAAATGGCCCGGGTGTTCCCCGCAGCCCTCCTGGGACGGCTCCAGATTGTACCTTACTACCCCCTGGGCAAGGAAGCCCTGTACCGCATCATCGACCTGAAGCTGGGCAAGATCAAAAAGCGGATAATGGAAAACTACGATGCCGGCCTGGTTATTGCCGATGCGGTAAGGGACGAAATTATCCGCCGCTGCAATAACGCCGCTTCCGGGGCGAGGCTTATCGATGCGGTGATCAACAACAGCCTCCTGCCGGAGGTCAGCACGGAATTCCTGCGCAGCACCCTGGAGGCAAAGCAATTCAGTAAGGTGTTCATCGATGTGGCGGATCAGGCCTTTACCTATTCATTTGAAAACAAGGAGGCTGCAAAATGACCCCTGTAGCGACCATCGCCAATTTAACCGCCACCGGGGATGTGATAATCGGTCCCGGTGCAATTACCACCATGGTGAAGGGACTGCCCTGCGCATGTATGGGGGACGCTGTAGTGGGCGCCCTCTGCGTTTCAGGGGTGATCACCATGACCACCGCCCTGAATAAGCTGGCCAAAGGCCGGCCCCAGGCCTGCATCGGCAGTGTTGTCACCGGCGTTACCCCCATTGGAATCCCCATGGCAACGGTGGTTTTAGTCTGTCCCAATGTAAATGTAATCGTATAGAGGTATCGGCCTATGTCTGAAAGCGGAAGCATGAACCTGTCCCTTAAAATCTCAGGAGGCGGATACGATGATCTTGTGCCCTACGAGCTTGTCCTGGAAGAAGGTTTTTCTTTGGTCTACCGGGCGGAGCTTACGGTGCTTACCGAAAGCCTCCATCCCCAAAAGGATCTGAAGGAACTTCTGGACAGGGGGGTATCTCTGGGTATATCCCAGCGCATATCCGGGGGACAGGTGCTGCGCAGCCGTTATCTTCACGGGATTATCACCGGCGTGGTAAGTCCCGGCCTGGTGAGCAGCGGGGAGAAGGCTAACTGTTACCGCCACATCATCACCATAGAGAGTGAACTTGCCCGGCTTAGGTATACCCGGTTTACCCATCCGTATTACAAAAAAACTCCGCCGGATATTATCGAAGAGATTCTTGTCAAATACCAGATCCGGGGACAGTTTGCCGATTCCTATGTGGACCGCAGCTCCTACAGCAGGAATCTGCAATTTGACCAGCTGAATGTTTCCGACCTGGATTTTATCTATTATCTTATGGATCTCTACGGTTTCTCCTGGACCTTTATACACGGTCCGGTTTCCAAAAGCGGCCTGGGGAATGCGGAACTGCATTTTACCGAAGGGAACCGCTTTCCCCCGCCGGCCTACGAATACTCGGACAAACGGAAAATCCCCGATATTGAGCGCTTTGATTTTGTCAATTACGATGAAAAACAGAGTCTCTGGAAACTGGACGGCTGGCACATGGGAAACACCATCGGTGTGGATGGCCTTGAAATAATAGCCGCCTACCCGGAAGCCAATTTCGGTTCCCGGGAGTGGCGCTGGGGGGATGATCAGCCGGGAAAACGCTGTTACAGCTACGGCTCCCTTTTTCACGGTTACGAGCAACGGACAAAGCCCGCCGAAATTGACGGGGACATCAAAAAAATAATCGACGCCCGGCGGATTTCCTTTCTGCTGGCCCGGGAAAAATGGAACGGCCGGGCGGGGAACATTATCATCATGCCGGGCCTGATTTTTGAACTGGGGCATTTTTATGGCAGCCGCGATCCGGACCGCTTCACCGCCTTGGTAACAGAAAGCCGTCTCCATATCCGTGCCCTTTGGCCCGGGAATATGCCAAGACCGGACACGGAAACCGGGGAACTGGCGGAAGTGGAATTCGGCGCGGCGGACTGGGGCAGGGACTCGGTCAAGCGGTTCTGCGGTATACCGGAGAGAGAGGTAAGGGCATGAGTATAGAAGAAAGAATCGTTTCTGATGAATATGGAAATACAACTGGAACTGAATTAATAGGAACTATAAAGCAAAAGGATATCTATACGTTTTATGCGGTTAATCCCTCCAAAGAAGATGTACAAGAGATCACCCTGGTACTACCCATAGGCGGTTCCCTATCGGGACTATACCGCTTTCCCCGGGTAGGAGAACGGGTTCTTGTAGAAATGGGGACCTCGAGAAAATATCTGTTAGGTTATATCCCTAGCCCCAATGAAGGAAAAGATGAATTTGCCCCGGTCGAAAATAATACAACCGTTGAGGAGGAACAAGCTAAGCTGCTTGAGACCGGCGGCCGGGGCATGGTACTCCGTTACCGGCAGACCGGGAAAAAGCAGGATAAGGCGGATGCGGATAAAAAATATTCGGAAATCGGTTTTTACCATGAAGCAACCCAATGGAAGCCAGGTAAAGATGCAAAAAGGGATTATGCGGATATTCCCAGTGCAGGGGAAGATGAAGGTTTTCCGAAAATTGACCGGATAAACATACGGTCCACCGGGGACATATATGAAAGTGCGGTAAATCATCACCAGGTAAGAGCTAAACGTATGGAAATACTGGTAAACAAGAATGGTCAAGATTTCTCAAAAATGAAAGTAAATGAAGATGATGATTATCTCCGATCAGGAGATTTGCATATCACCGCGGGCAACCGGATCATCATCAATGCGGATGAGGAGATACAACTGCGGGTTGGACGGTCATGCATAGTGATTTCCGATGAAAAGATAGAGATCAAGTCGAAGAAAACCCACAAAGCATCGTCCGGTAATTCCTGGGATACAACCATAGAGCTTGACCCCAATAGTGGCGTATCCATGTTTGGCCAGCATCTTGAATTCTCTTCCGCTTATGGGTTTGAAATTAAGGAAACATATGGAGGCTGTATTGGCAGTACATCAGGGATGCTTAAAGTATCCGGAAGGGATGTTAAACTGGAATCTATGAATACGGTCCTCTTTTTTGTTAAAGGCGGCCTTGCCTTGACGGATTTTATAACAAACTGTTCATCAATAGGTTATGCACAGCATGATAAGGATGAGAGTAAGGCTATTCCATATGTTAATTCGGTCTGCGGTTTTTTGAGTGATGGTATTGACAGTGGCTGGGGCGGTTATCAGGATTGGGGTGATGATGTTACATGGATAGACCTGCTGAAAACGGCTCAGGATCTACTCCTGAAAATCAATTCCTTGATTTTTACCATTTTAAGCACATCCTGTGACTCTCCGGAAGAGAGGGACGGTATATGTTTAGCCGGAATAATATCGGAGTTTTTTCTGATTTTGGCGGCATATGTTCCTCTCTGTGTTTGCGGTGGCCTGACCGGGATGACAAACAATAGTGAAATAAATCTTACTCCCAGTTCGGATATTATTGAAGAAGCTAATTTTATTGATACATCTGCAGCGACGGGCACTGCCAAGGCAGTTGCGCCCCTTCTGGGTGCTATTTCGGCCGGTAAAAAAGCTCCTAATGTAGTCAATCTGGGAATGAGTATAACAGGTACATTGATATCCTTAATCGAAGGAATTCTGGACGAAGCGTTAGGGAATGAAGAAACTGCCGCTGAACTTGGAGAATTATAGTATGAAGATGACAAAGAAAACCGAAGAAGCCATTAAGGATGCGGTAAAGCCCTTGGTTACCGGTGTGGTTGCAACCGGGCTTGTTGCCGCCGCTGCCGCTATTATTACAAAACTTCTGGTAACTAACTACAAATCGAGTACTATTACCGGCGATAAGGAAATGCATCCAACCAAGGATGAGGTAAACATCAGCAGGGTGGAAACAACCGCCAAGGATACGGACGCTTCCCTGGCGAAAGACGAGGTTACCGCCAAAGACGGGGACCTTTCTGCCATGCGTACCGACGCGGCAGCATCCAACGGCGAGGCTACCGCCCTGGACGGCGGCGCCACCGCGGCCCGTACCAAGGCCGGGGCCGCGGATATAGAGACTAAAGCCCTTAAAATGACATAAGGAATTAATATGGCGGATAAACTGGACTGGATGAATAAACATCTCGTATTGCTCAGGTATACCGGTCTTAACGATGTGGTAGAAAAAGAAGGCTACAAAATACGGCCCGACTTGGTGGAATATTTTGTTGGTATGTCCGGTGTTGAGGAAATGGTTTTTAAATTTGCCGGTCTTGGGCGTTTTAAATGCGCCTGTGAATTGATGGCCTATATAGCCCACCGCCGGGCAGCGGTATGGTGGGGTTACCGCTGCGCTCTTTCTCTGGCGGAAGAGCTTGCGGTAAACCCCGTGGAGGAACGGGACATTGCCGACATTGGTGCTAATCTTGAGGTGGAAGTACCGGACTTTGCCAAGATCAAGCCGCCCGAACCGGACCCCGAGGTCCAGGCAAATATTGATGCGGGGCTGGCGCATATGCAGGCGGAATATCAGCGTATGCGGGCAATGGTTGATCCTGAAACAATGAAGCTTTTTGAGGATGCCCGGGAAATAGCCTTTCAGGAATTCGAAAAAGCCCAGGGAATTCATCCGATGGATCTTATAAAACAAATCGTTGGAAAGATGAATCAACGACCTTATGAAATCGACCCCAATTCCCCCATCTTCGTTGAAGCCGCAAAACTCAAAGCCCAGCTTGCAGCCATGCAGAAGGAAACCGTGGAAACCATTAAGTCCGTCATTCCCCCGAAGGTTCCGGCCCACGAGAAAATGCTCCGGGACAATGCCCTTGCCGCAGTATACCGCTGGGTGGCCGCCCCGGACGCGGAGAACAGCCAGAAATGCCTAGATGTGGGAAATACGTGCCCTGATACGCCCGCGGGTCTGCTTTCCCTCAGCGCGTTCTGGGCTTATGGCAACCTGATGCCCCTGGGGGAGCAGACAGTTCCCACCCCGCCGGGTCTTGCGGCTAACGGTCTTTCCCAGACCCTGCTGCTCTGCGCCCTGCACCAGGGGGGGACCCGTAAACTTAAGGAACGCTACGAGTTGTACTTTAACCTGGGGGTGGATGTGCTTACCGGTAAGGACAACTGGGATTCTTCCCTGGCGGGAAGGGTGATGCCCCATGAGGAAATTCCCCTGGGGAATCCGGGGCAGTCCGGGGTCACGGCCAACGCTGCTCCTGCCTCAGTTGAGAACGAAGCCCTGCCGGAGCCGCCAATACCGGGGCCGGCGGAATCAACCGCCGGGGATACACCCGCCGGGCCTTCCTACAAGCGATGGAAACCGAAAGGGGATGTGGTATGAAGTTTTGGCGGCCTTTGGTATTACTCGGGGCGGGTTTTCTCTGTGCCGGCTGTGTCAGCCAGTACAAGGTGGTGGTAGAATTCTCACCCGGCCTGCAGGAATATTTTACCGAATATCCCACCCTTGAAGTGGACATAGTGGCGGTAACCGAAGACGAGGTCAACGAGGTAAAACAGGTGGGGGTGGAAAAATACTTCGCCCCTGACAGCGGATTCCGGGAACGGCTTCAGAGCCAGATCTGTTTTTTTTCCCGGGAAGACGCAGCGCGTTTTGTGCTACCCTCCAGGGCCCAGATATGGAAGGATTGGCGGCTCAAAAAGCCCGATACCATCCTTGTAATCGCCAGCCTGCCCTATGATTCCTCCATGAGTCCCGAAGCGGATCCCAGGTTGCTGGTTGTCAAAATGAAAAACAGTTATGTTTTCGCCAGGACTCTGTATGTCCTGGTGGAACCTAAAAAAGTTGTACGGATTTCAAGACCCCAAACAGAGTCGCCAACGGAAAACGTACAGGCATATGATCAATGGGTTGAACCCCGGTAAAAGGAGCGGTACATGCGTTTTGAGGAATTATTGCACTGGAACGACGGGCAGTTTCTGCAGCCCCATCATTTTCAGTATTTCCAGCGTCAAAATACGGAAACCCTGAAAAATAGTTGTTTCTTCTCCTGTGCCTACCCTTGGGGGCTCATAGAATTTGAGATTGATAACGACGCCCTGGCCGGGGCCCGGGTGGTGGTGAAGCGGTTTTCCGCGGTCATGGGGGACGGAACCCCCCTATCCATGCCCGGCAACTGCCTTGTGGAAGCCCTGGATCTCAGGGATGCCCTGGAGCAGAATGTCAATGAAATTACCGTTTATATTGCCCTTCCTCTTTGGTCGGAATTCGAGGCAAACCTAGTGGAAGACACCGAGGGAATAAAAACCCGGCGCATGATCCCCCAGAAAAAGCGGGTTCGGGATGAAAATTCCGGGGATAATGAAATAACCCTGATAACCCGGAGGCTGAATGCCTGGCTTACCACGAATCTGGAGGTCAACAAAAACGTGCAGCTCCTGCCGGTATTGAAACTTTCTGTCCTAAGTCATGATAAAACTGAAATAGCCCTGACGGTTAATGAAAAATATTTCCCCCCCTACATCGTCCTTACCGCGGATAGTCCCCTCTCGGGGGTTATCCAGGGGCTGATTGTAGATATCCGCCGCTGCCGGGACAAGGCTCTGGATATACTAATCAACAGCAATTTCAAGAATGAAAACCTTTCGGGATATAACGCTTACACGGTGCTGCGGCTTAAGACACTGGGGGTTTACGAGACCAGACTTACGTCCATGCTGGCATCGGGCAATGTAGCACCCTTCGATCTGTATCTGGAACTCAGCTCTTTGCTTTCGGAACTCATGGCCTACGATCCGGTTAACAGCATCAGGGGGATCCAGCGGTACAACCACGATGACAGCGCCCCCCAGTTTCTTGAAATCATAAAGGATATCCGTTCCTTCATATTACAGGAGGGTAGCATCGATTACCATAGGTACGATTTCTCCCCCATCGACGACGGCCGTTATCTTTTTACCGCGATCACCCAGGAGGATGTTTTCCGTACCGAGAACGCATATCTGGCCGTTAAGACTTCCGGTGACAGGGATGCGGTTGTCAAGTCAATAGAGGAGGGGGATACCTTCAAGCTGATTAATCCCCAGTCAAAACAGCTCCGCATCCGGGGCATTAAACTGACAGAAGAACCGTATCCGCCCCGGTTCCTCCCGGTTCTGGCCAACACCCAATGGTTTAAGCTGGACCTGGCGGAATCCTCAAGGGTGTGGCGGGAAATAACCGATGAACAGGGCATGGTGGTGGATTATGTGGCGGGATTGTTCCCTTCGGTGGAAATGTCCCTTTATCTTACCATCGGGAGTAAATAGCTATGGGCAGTATAACCGAACTTGAAAAAATCTGTAACCCGGTTTTCCTGTGTATCTGTAAATACTGGCAGCTTAGCTGTATTACTAATTACGTTGAAAAGGAAAAATTCCGGAGGGATATTACAAAGTGCCTGGCGGAAGCTAAGAGGAACGCCGGGCGGAACCCCCAGCTTGCCCAGGAATATGCATGGATAGAGAAGCCTCTGGTGTTCTTCATCGATTACCTAGTCAAGGAAGGCCGTTTTCCCTTCCGGCAGGAGTGGACGGAACTTTCCAGGAATTATAACGAACTTTCGGGGGATGAAAAATTCTTTGATCTCCTTTCCGAAACATTGAAGTATCCGGAGTTTCAGAATTCTGTGGTGCTTTTTTACATCATGCTGGGCCTGGGGTTCGACGGTGCATACCGTTTTAACCGGAATTATATAGAACAGTGCATGCAGCTTTGCATGGAGAAGATCGCAATAGATTTTGATGTCTACTCCGAGCCCATTGCGGTACTTCCTCCAAAGAAGCGCGCCCTTAAGCGGCGGAACAGGTTTACTGTTCGTACCGCCCTGATTGCAGGCGCTGTTTTTATGGCAATTTGTTTCATCATCAATCTGGTTACCTACATCAACGGGACGGAGAATTACCGCGAAATCCTTAAAAGAACAGCGGATGATTCGGTTCCCCGGCCGGGATCCGTTGCCGTATATGAAGGAAATAAATAATGCCAGAATCGTTTTTCCCCCTGAGTAATATGTTCGCTCCGGCGATTAATTTTCTGACCAACAGCCCCTATGGGCCGATCATTATTCTTCTGGTAATTCTGTTGGCGGTTTTTTTGATCGTTTTGCCCATTGTCAGAAAGCTCAGGCGTAAAAGCATCAAGAAAAAAGAAACCAGGGACATAATGAAGGATTTGCTTACCTGGCGGCATCTGGCCCAACTGGTCAAGGGTGGGGATGAACACAACAAGGCAAAGCAGGAACTGTCGGATAACATTGTACGGATTAACGAACTCCTCAAACAGGGGTTTTTCCAGGCAGACAAGAATATTCAGAATATCTACACAGTTCCCTGGTTAGCAGTTCTCGGAGAGCCCTTGTCGGGAAAGTCCTCCCTGCTTGGGGCAAGTGAACTGGAATTGATTTCCTCGGCTGAAGAAAACAATCCCGAAGGTGACCCCGGGAACAGCCTCCCGGTGCGTCTCTGGATTGGAGCCAAGGCGGTTTTATACGACATCAGCGGGAAGGTTTTTTTTGACCGGTGGCTGGACGGTTCAAGCGCGGAATGGGATTATATTGTCCGGCAGATCTGCCGCAAACGCCGGCGTAAAATCCTGGACGGTATTATTATAACCATTCCCGCGGACGCGCTTCTGGCGGATGATGATAACCTTTCATCAAAAAAAGCGATCCTCATGGCCAATGAATTGGGAAAACTCCTGCGGCGGAGCGGAATGCGGCTGCCCTGTTACGTGGTGGTTACCAAACTTGATATGGTGAGCGGCTTCCGGGAATATACGAAGTCCTTTTCCGGTGATATCCGTCATCAGATCCTGGGCTTTGAAAGCGAGTCAAATATATTTAGGAAAGAAGCCCTTGACCGCTTCCGGGAAACCGTCTACGAAAGGCTGCGGTCCGGCGCGAAACAGCTGGTCTTTCCTGAAGGTATCGGCGAAGAGGGAGTTCCGGAAAGCCGCATGGACACCGCAGGAAAGGTATGGTATTTCCCGGATAATTTCGACGAACTGTGGCCCAACCTCACTATCTATCTGGATATACTTTTTGGGGAACACAATTTCCACGGTACAACGGATACTTGTTTTGAGGGTGTTTATTTTACTTCGGCCAAGGACAATGGCTTCTCCTTCAGTCCCGGCATCGCCGCCCTGGCGGAAAGAAACACCGATGATGTACTCATTCCGTCGGTCAGACCCATGCCGGTAAAGGCTGCGGGTACGCCGATTGAAGCGGGCAGCCTCTCCACCGCGCTGGTAGCGGTGAACGCCGCGAGAACCCTCCTTACTCCCTACCTGCAGCGGGCGGGGCTTCTGCAGGGCTTTTTTATCCGGGACATGCTTCACAAACGGATATTTGTTCCGTCACCCCGGGCGGAATTTGTCCGGCGGGAGGCAATACGCCGCCATATTCCCCATTATATGCTCTGCGCCCTTTTGCTGTGCCTGGGCTGTCTTTGGCTATACACCGCTTTGTTCAGGTCCGATGCTTTGCGGCAGTCCCTGTTGCAGGCAGAGTCCTATTATGAATGGCTGGACACCATCCTACAGAAGGGAACCCCATTCCGTTCACCCCTGGTAAAAGCCGATGATGGCCGCGGTTTTACCCTGGACAGCGAACCCGTGGAAGGGGAGGCTATCTCCTCCCGGCTGCAGTTTTATTACAGCACCCTGGCTTACCGGGATCAGACTATACCCACTCCCCTGGGGTTTAAACTTTCCGAGGGGCTGGTCTTTCGGTTTAGCCGGAACATAGGCGGAAGGCAAAAGGCGTTTATCGCCAATCAGGTCCACAAGTCTATGGTCAGAATTCCGGTTATTAAAAATGTCGGGGTCAAACTAATTGAAGGGGTGGATACCCAGGTTCTGGACGCCAAAACCAGGGGAGTCATTACCTCATTCGTCTCCCTTGACAGCATACAGGGTGTTGATTTTTATAAATACTTTACCCGCCCTGAGTTTAAGCTTGATTCCATGATCGGCTACCTGATGCCGGAAATATCGAAGGATACCCTTGTTCTATTGAACAACTATATTCCCCGGTACGATCAGGCTTATACCCCCCAGATGGATATTGACTATATCTATTCCGACGACTACCGGATAGCAAAACAGGCTGCACTGGATACGGTACTTTCCGCATGGAAGCGGGGCGCGGCATATCCGGATTCAATCTATGGCAAGATGAGAAGCCTGGTTGTCATTTCTGAAGAAATTGCCGCCAATTACTCGGATATTACGGTTGCCCTTGCTGAAATAAACGCGGTTTCCTCCTTTGGGGAAGTTGAAAACGCGGTTCATGAGTGGCGGCGGCTTACGGACAGGCAAGAAGAACTGGCTGCCCAGGGCAGGGCGGTCTTTGAAGAGGTACGGATGCTCCTGCGGGCAGCCCATATTCCCCTTGCCTTTGAAAGCGGTCTGTCCCAGGTAAGCCTTTCCCCGGCCGCTTCACAGCGGTCCGTCCCGGACGCCTTCGGGAATAACCTTATCAATAACTACCTTTTTAATGATCTGGTCATAAGCTACGCAGTAAAGGAATACACCCGTCTTTTTAATGCGGACATGGAATTCCTCAAGCGGGAAGCAGGCAGCAACGGAACCGGGATTATGGGACACATTATTGCGGAGCAAAATAGCTTTGGCAGCAGCTTGGATAAGGAAATGGACGAACTGCGAGTCCGTGTCCGGGTTCTGCAAAGCAACGAATTCCTGTCGCAAAAAGTGGATGAAAAGTCTGATTCTCCCTCCTTCTTCATGACTGTGGAAAAGATCCTTGCCCTGGCTTCCAATATACCGGTTCTTCCCCGGGATACTGCCCAATATGTCAATTTTACAGCCGGCTGGCAGCAGGGCCAGGGGGATATCAAGAAGGCAATGGATGCCTTTGAAGCGTTTGTAAAACCCTTTGCGGAGAACGAGAAACTGTCCGGGCTGATTGCCAACGCCCGGGTCATGATGCTGGCGCAGGCCTATTATAACCAGTATACTATTTTTACCACCTCCCTTTCATTCCTGAATACCTTTGAGGGGAACATTGCCGCGGTTATTGAATCCCGGTCGCATACTCCCCAGTTGTTTTCTTTTTCCGGCAATACCATAGAGAATCTGTTTGGCGGTTTTTACTACAACCGGGGGTATGATCCGAACGAGGTCAGATTGATCCTCGATAATATCGCCTCCTTTGCCGCCCTCTTTAATCCCGGAGAGGACGTTAAAGAACTGCCACTTTTCCTGCGGAATGCGGACCGGCGGATCTATCAGCCCCAGCCGTTTATGGATTACCTGGCAAACTTTATCTCCTATTGGGGGAATTACCCGGATCATGTCTACGTCTCCGCCGGTACCTGGGAACGGTTTATGGGCCGGGCATCGGAATATAAATCCTTCCAGATTAATTCGGTGCTGCTTTCTATTTATGTGAAGTCCCTTGAGGCGGTGAATCAGATTGACAATTCCCTGTTAAACGAATCCCTTCTTGCCGTAAAGAACCGGTATACCGCATCCCTGGGTGATTCGCTCGGTCTGTTGAACCAGTTCTTCAGCGCGGATGCTGAGAGGATGTTCTCCGCGTGGGCAAAACTTCCGCCGGACCCGCTTGCAGCCTATACATATCTCCGGGGGCTTTCCGAAGATGATCTGAAAAATTCCTACCTTACCGTTTACACTGGAGAAACCGGCACTATAGGCATCGGATGGTGGAACAGTTTTGTCATAGACGGGGTTTCCGTTCTGGCACGCTACGCGGACAATGTGTATATGGCCCGGCTGATTGAAAATGCCGGCCGGTATAAATCCTATCCGTTGTGCGGGGATATTCCCCGTTCGCAGGCCCTTTCCCTGGCTGCAGTACAGGAAGCGGCCTACCTCTTTGAGGCCATGGGTGCCGGACTCCCTGAGCGGAAGAAAGAAGATCCTGTTGATCCGGTTGCCGCCGCGCTGCACCATAGTCTGTTCAGCGGGTCCGCAGCCCGGAACTGGGCAAAAACGATTTATCAGTTCCTTGGCGCTGCGGTGAGTTCGGAAAAGCCCCTTGCCTGGAAGCTTAATCAGGTTCCGGTGGAGATCCAGAGAAGACTCCCCACCGGGGGACGTCTCCTGGCGATAGACCGGTTTAGATACGTTTCGGTATCAACCGCGGACGCCAGCCCCAGGACGAACAGTACCTATTCGAATGAAAAACTGACACTATTGCAGGGTAAGCCCGAAGATGGAGTGCTGGTCTTCAAATTCTATAAAGCCTCCCGGGACAGCATGCCCGGTTCGGTCATTACCGTCAGCAATCAATGGGCAATATTTGACCTGTATCTGCGCCGGGACCGCATAGCGGATGATGCGGGTAACAGTTATATTCCCCTCTATTTGGAGGATGAATCAGGACAGTATGTTTACTTTGTTGAAGTTGAATTCAATACGGAGATCGCCGGACCCTCGGCATGGTATACATCGGGAACTTGGCCGGATCTCATGATCGCCGACAACATGATAACGGAAAGGCGGTAGGCCGGTATGAATAGGATAAGGTCATGAAAAAAATACCGTTTTTGTTCATCCTGGGTGTGGTTGTTTTACCCTGCTGTTTTTCTCAAAACCTCTTAATTGCCGGCGGCGAGTACAATCCCTTTAAGCCGTCTTTCTGGGATTGCGGTATAGGATTTAATGTTGAAGTATTAAACGAACACCTGCAAAACGATATATTGTTTCTCGGCGGCAGTATCATGGTCAGGGATGAGGAGGATGAAAGACCGCAACAATTCTTCTTTTCCGTAAAAGACAAATTTTTTTATTCCTTAAATGGAAGATACCTTGGGCTGCGGGCGGGTGTCTCCGCTTCCTTTGGAATTTACGACATTTCGGAGGCTCCCCGGGAAATCGATTTCATTTTCAGCGTTGCGGGATTTGCGGGAATATGTATTTTTCCCAAATCGCTTATTTCCATAGTACTGGATATTTGTCCCGGTTATGCCATGGCTTTTTGCATCAATGATGATTTCGAAGGTTCCCGTAATGAGTTCGGATTTATACTGCCAATATTCCTTGGGGTACAGTTCAATTTTGACAAGCTATGAGCGGAGGATATGGATGGAAATTAATAAGACGAGCGCGGAGGGCGCGGTCATACTTGCCATTAGTGGTGAATTGACCGCCATAACCGCAGAAAAATTCAGCGCCGCAGTTGAGTTGGTTATTACCGAGACGGACAACTTGATATTTGATTTTAAAGATCTGGAATATCTCGCCTCTGCGGGACTGCGGGTAATCCTGAACACAAAGAAGAAAATGCTTGCCTCCCGGGGGGAGCTTGTTATCCGTAATGTTTCCGAGGATGTAATGAAGGTATTTGAGGTCACCGGCCTTGATGATATCCTTGTGTTTAAATAATCGGGGAGTGTTTGTATGACTATTGTAAAAAACCGTGAGGACCACATACTTATCCTTTCACTGGAAGGCCGGCTCGATACCACGACGGCTCCGCAGCTTCAGTCAGAATTGCTGGAAAATTTTGATTCGGCAAATTATATCCGGCTTGATTTTAAACAGTTGGTTTACATATCCTCCGCGGGGTTGCGGGTTCTCCTGATGGCTGAAAAAACTGCCAGGGCCAGGGGAGGCAAGGTGGTTCTTGCCAACGTTTCTCCGGAAGTCATGGAGGTCCTTGAGATGACCGGACTTTCGGATATTCTTGTTATAGAGTAACAGTTTATGCCGCATGATAATGTGTTTATCCGCAGCCTGTATTCCCGGCATATGTCCGCCTCCATGTTAGCCCTGTTCCTGGGAACCCTGGGGCAGATAGTAAGCACCATGATTGTCGGAATCCGCCTGGAATCCGCCGCTCTGTCTGTTATGGTAATAGCGCTTCCTGTTCAGTTTCTGTTTTCTATGACCGGAGCTCTTTTGGGGGTAGGCGGTACGGCGGTCTGCGCCCGGTCAATCGGGAAAGGCCGGTTTGATGAATGCCAGCAGGCCTTTACCATGACATACCTGCTCATGATTTTGGTCGCTGTCCTTCTTTCGTCGGTACTGCTTGTGTTTGTCGATCCTCTGATCCGTTTCCTGGGCGCGGGTCCTGAAATTTTTGAAAACACAAAACGGTATGTCACAATCCTGATTGCCGGCAGTATATGTTCCATGTCAATCTATCCGGCTTTTAACCTGCTGCGTCTGGACGGCCGTTCAGGTTCATCGGTGGTTGTGTTTCTTTTTATGGCGGTTGTTAATGTGTTACTGGCTATGCTGCTTCTTTTTCGCTTTCATATCGGTGTGGAATCCGCGGCAATCGCGGGGGTAGCTTCTTCCGCCGTTGCGGGAGGTTTTGGCGCGGTACTGTTATTTACCAGGAGCAGGAATTTCCATTTTACCCTGTCGGTCTTCAAAAAGAAGGCGGGCAGCCTCAAAATTTCCAGGGATATTTTTACCCTGGGCAGCCCCAGTGCAATGGAGTATCTCTGTAATCTTACCTGTATTATAGTGCTGAACAGACTGATAGTCGGTTCCTTCGGATTGATTGCCCTGTCTTCGTTCAAGCTGATTGATTCAATCAATTCCTTTGCGAAAATATTTATTTACGGTGTTACCGGTCCAATCATTCAGTTTGTCGGCGTCTTTAATATGGAAAAGGATACTAAAAGTATTCGTCAGCTTCTGGGACATGTTTTCACGTGGGGTATTTTATTTGTTTCCGTTTATACTGTTTTTTGTGAAGTGTTTGCACCGAATATCGCGGCATTGTTCGGTATGAGGTCCTCCGAAACCCTGGGAGCCGCGGTTCCGGCGATACGTATATTCTCGGCAAGCCTTGTTCCTGCACTGATTAATACCATTATCGTTTGTGTATACCAGGCGGAGGGTATGCCGCTCCCGGCCAATATTATTACCGTGTCCCGGCTGCTGCTCTGGATCATTCTTCCGGCCCCTGTTTTGTCCGCTCTGATTGGAGTAACCGGTATATGGTACAGCTTCCTGGCCGCGGAAATCCTTGCCTTGTTAACCGCGGTGGTGTTGAGTTCGTTTTACCGCGGGAAGAACAATTACCTTTCGCCTATCCTGCTCATTGATACCGAGGCGGAAAAAAAAGGAATTTACAAGTCTTTTTCTGTGAGGAATATCCCGGAAAGCATCACCCAAAGTTCCGAAGGTATCACCGAATTCTGCGAACAGAACAGCATGAGCCGTAAGCTGATCATGGCTATATCCCTTGCTATTGAGGAAATACTGGTGGTTATCAGTAAATACAGTCTTACCGGCAGCGACAACGCGGTCATGAACGTGCGGGTGCTTATCGCCGACAAATTGGTAATTCTCCGGATCCGCAACGGGGGGAAGATATTTAATCCTGTAGAATACGCCGAACAAGCCGGTGAAGATAAAACAATGGATGTCATGGGTATCAAAATGATTATGCATCTGGCGGAAAACATTGATTACCGGAATACCTTCGGTGTAAACAATACAACGGTTTTATTAAAAAGGCAGGATCCCGCCTAAAGGAAGAGAGGATGAAAAAGAAATCTATAAAAATAAAAATATTCCGGGCCTTTCTGCTGGTATGCTCCGGTTCTCTTGTAGTCAGCAGCATTGTAATGATGGTCAGCCTGATCAATATCCGCAGGATAACCGCGGAGAGCAGCAGCCAGATCGGATCATTTGTTGCTAACAACAGTGCGGAATCGCTGAAGAATCAGGCAATAGCCGAAATTGAGGAACTTATACAGGCAAAAAGCAGCATTATTGGACAGAATATCGGGAAGGCAATTGAGAACGTTGCGTTTCTTAAAGGCTATGTAGAGTACCTCTACAATCACAGGGATGAATTCCGTCCTGTTAAAATTCCGAATTACCACGATGTTGAGCCGGATCAGGTGCGGATACACTGGTTCCTTGACGCGGGTATAATATCCAATCCGCGTTTTAATGAACAGGATCTTGTCCGCGCAGGCTTGTATGAAGAAACCTACCTCTTAGGGAACCTGGGACTGGTTAACCGCCTGATTATGAACAATATGCCGGATATTTTCACCATCTATTTATCAACAAAATCGGGACAGAATATTCAATACGACGCCGATGCGGTCCTAAAAGCCGGTCTCCCTCCGCCGGTAATACATGAACGTCCCTGGTATATAGCCGCCAGGGACAGCGGCGCCTTATATATGTCCGATGCGTACAGGGATTCCGCGGGGCGGGGGCTTTCCATTTCCATGGCCAGTCCCTACTACGCAGGGGCCGGCGAATTTATGGGTGTTGTGGGAATTGATATCAAAATAGAAGATTTGGATAAAAATATCCGGGACACCATTGTCGGTACCAGCGGCTATGCCCTCCTCCTCAACAACAAGGCCGGAGAGGACAAAAAACAGACAAGAATTGTTTCTGCCCCCAATCTGAGAGAAGATGCGGAGTATGATATTACATCTTATTTGGGAGATTCCGCGGAAAGAATTCTGGAGAAGATGAGAAATATCCCCGGTGGAATTGACCGTTCAGTCCTTACGGAAGAGGGAAGGGCTACACAGGTTTATGTGGTCTGGGCGTCAATCAATACGGCAAACTGGCAGCTTGTCTATGTGGTGCCGGAAAATGATTTACTCGCATCTTCCATAGCCCTTCGGAATGAAATAATCCGAATAACCGAAGACAGTACAAAAAGTGTTGACACCCTTATATATACGGCCATAGTTATATCCGGAATATTATTGGTGGCGATTATTCTATTAACCCTCTGGATTGCGGGCCTGATCGCATCAAGGATCGCAAGGCCTGTTACCATGCTCACCGAAGATGTACAGAAGATAAGCAACGGAAATCTGGAATATCATTCTAAGATAAAAACCGGAGATGAAATTGAAGAATTGAGTCTGAGTTTTGAACACATGGGCCGGGAATTGCAGGTTTATATAGAGAATTTAAACAACATAACCGCGGAGAAAGAACGTATTGGAGCGGAACTGAATATCGCCACGAAGATTCAGGCGTCCATGCTGCCCAGGATATTTCCTGCATTTCCTGACCGGGAAGAATTCGATATTTATGCGACCATGCTCCCCGCCAAGGAAGTAGGCGGGGACTTCTATGACTTTTTCCTGATAGAAAAAAACACCCTGGCCATATTAATAGCAGACGTCTCAGGGAAGGGGGTGCCCGCAGCCCTGTTTATGGTAATTGCAAAAACGCTTATCAAGAATAATGCCCAGTACGGGCTTAGTCCTAAGGATGTTTTTACAACCGTGAATAATCTGCTCTGCACCAATAATGAGGAGGGTATGTTTGTTACTGCCTTCATGGGGTTTTTGGATATTCCCACCGGCACCTTTACCTGCGTTAATGCCGGACATAACCCTCCTCTGATCAGGCGGGGGGATCATTTTGAATGGCTGAAGGTAAAGCGGGGTCTTTTTCTGGGCGGCATGGAGAACATAACGTATCAGCAGGAGGAGCTGAAAATCGGGAAGGACAATCTGATTTATCTTTATACCGATGGTATTACCGAAGCGATGAATCCTGAAAGGCAGCAATTTTCGGAAACCCGGCTTCTGGAAGCAGTCGAATTATACAAGGACCTTGATTTGAAGGATTTTGCACTTTCAATCAAAAGTAATATCGATGAATTCGCAGAAGGTGCAGAACAGGCTGATGATATTACCATGCTTGTTCTGAAATACAAGGGTGCAGTGAAATGAAAGAATTAAAAATTGAAGCTAAGATCGAGAATCTCAATAAGGTATTGGATTTTGTAAGTGCGGAACTTGAAACCCTCGATTGCCTTTCAAAAACGCAAAAGCAGATACGTATTGCGGTGGAGGAGATCTTTGTGAATATCGCCTATTATGCCTATAAACCGGAAACGGGTTTTGCCCTGATCCGGATCACGAGTGATGAAAATGAAATAGGAATTGAATTTGAGGATTCGGGAAAACCCTATAATCCTCTGGAGAAGGACGATCCCGATATTACCGCATCGATAGAAGACCGTCCCGTAGGGGGACTTGGCATCTTTATGGTAAAACAAATCATGGATTTGGTGGAATACCGGCATGTGGACAATAAAAACATACTGAAGATAAAGAAATACCATAATCCAAGAAGGTAGTAATATGATTAAAACAAGTTTAAGCCGCCTTAGCGGCCACCGTAGCACCGCGGATTTAGGTCTTACCTTGGCGGATATACTGCGCCGTCAGGCCCGTTTGATTCCTGACAATACCGCTGTTGTGCATAAGGGCGTTTCCCTTACCTATTATCATGTAAACAGGCTTACGGATCTTCTGGCGCTGGAATTAATCCGGCGGGGCGTCCAAAGGGGCGACAGGGTCGGCGTTATGGCGGACCGCAGCGAATTGGCCCCACTATCAATTTTAGGGATCATGAAAGCCGGGGCTGCCTATGTTCCCCTGAATCCCGGACATCCGCGGTTCCGCATAATGCAGATGATAGAGGATGCGGGAATTGAATATGTGATTATCGACGGAAGTCTTAAAACCAGTATATCCGATTTCGGGGGGACTTTCATTGACGCGCGCTTAATCTTAAATTCTCCTGCGGAAACAGCCGAAACGCTTCCCGCTTTGTCAGCGGAGGATCTTATGGCTGTGGTATACACTTCAGGTACTACCGGTACCCCTAAGGGTGTAATGCTCACCCATAAAAACTCCATGGTTTTTCCCGGTCATTATAAGAACATAACCCGTTTATCAAAGGATGATGCGGTCGCCTCTTTTGTCAGCCTTTCATTTATTATGCATACCACCGATATCTTTCCCACCTTCATGGCGGGGGCGGCGCTTCACATTATTGCCGACGATATTCGTCTGGATACCAGCATGGTTAATAGATACTTTGAGCAAAACCATATCACCGTAGTAATTCTGCCCTTTTCCTTCGGGCATAAATTCACGGTCCAGGAAAAAAACCATTCCCTGCGGTCCATGACCATGGCGGGAGAAAATTTCGTTCCCCTGCCGGATCTAACTCCGGGGTATACCATATACAATGCATATGGATGTACCGAATGCTGCAGCGGTGTGGCAATGGGAGAGATCCATCCTGGTGATACCAGTATTACCGTGGGCGGACCGGTTGACAACGCCGATATATATATTCTGGACGAGCAGAGTAGACTTGCAGCATGGGGGGAGAAGGGCGAACTTTGTACGGCCGGTCCTGCGGTAAGCACCGGCTACCTTAACCAGAGCGATAAAACCACCTCGGTTTTTATGAAGAATCCCTTTAATGATGAAATTGGTTATGAAAGGCTTTACAAAACCGGGGATGTTGCGCGTATTACGGAGGATGGTGAAATAGTAATTATGGGCCGCGTGGACTTTCAGATTAAAATCAATGGATACCGGATAGAACCCGGTGAGATAGATGCCTGCATACGCAGATATCCCGGGGTTCTTGAATCGGTTACGGTTGCAGCCGAAAGCGCCCGCGGAAGGAAACTGCTGGTCAGTTATGTCGCTGCGGATAAAAAACTGGTCCCCGGGGACCTGCGTACTTTTATTTCTGATTTTCTTCCTCCCTATATGGTTCCCCGATTTATTGAACAGATCGAAAAACTACCCAGGAACATGAATGGAAAAATCGACCGGGCAAAATTACCTGATCCCCTGCCGCTTGCTGGTGATACGCATATTACTCTGGAGACCGAAACTGAGAAAAAGCTCGCCTGTCTATGGGCATTTGTGCTGGACCTTCAGGCTGATAAAATCAACCGGGAAGCCGATTTTTTTGAACTTGGGGGTGATTCCCTGCGGGCTATGGCGCTGACCATTGAAATCGGAAAAGCGTTTTTTGGAACTGATCTGTCCCCGGCGGAGATATTTCAGACCCCGCTTTTCAGGGAACAGGCCCGGATCCTTTCAAAGCCGGGCAACTTCAAAGCAATACACATATATTCCAGCCGTAATGACAAGAAGCCTATATTCTTTGTACATGGCGGAAACATCGGTCCCGAGGCCTACCTTCCCCTGGTGCAAAAACTGCCTGAGGACCAGTCCTTCTACTGTTTGGAAAACTATAACATATATCACTCGGACAGTCGAATCAGCGGCTTGGTTCCCCTGGCGGAGAAGTACATCGAATTCATGCAGGAGCTTGTACCCCAGGGCCCCTTTGTTCTGGGAGGGTGGTCCTTTGGGGGGCTGGTGGCTTTTGAAATGGCTCGTCAGCTTGAAGCCGCGGGTGAACGGGTTGACCATCTGTACCTCCTGGACCCGCGGCTCGTCTATACTGATGAAGAGCGGCAGCTGCAGGAGCAACTTCCAAAAACGTATTACCGGGATTATCTTGCCAGGGATCCTCTGTTTGAACGGTTCAGAAATCTGGGGCTTCTGGAAATACTTATTGATAACAACCGGGAAGTAACACGGGATATACAGACCTACATACCGGCTTCTGGTTACGGGGGAGAAACGACTCTTTTCAAGGCGGGCAGGCCAGATCCTATCGATCCCGGTGCTCCGCCGGAAATTTTAGAAATCCTCCGGCGCCTTCAGGCCATTGCCAGTGAAAGTCAGGACAACGGGTTTGGCGGTTATGTACCGAAGCTTGGAATTATCGAGGTTCCGGAAATCCATGACGGATTTATGCAGGGGGAGGCTCTGGAAATTATTGCATCAGTCATTAATTCAGGACAGCACAGACCGAAACCGGACCGCGGGGTTTAGTCAGTTGGTAAGCAATGATAACGGAAATATATTTTTGCACCCTTGATGCTGAAAACGCCAATGCCGGTACGTACATGCTTCTTCACATAATTTCGGAGGAACGCCGTCAGCGGATAGAGCGTTTACATTTTGAATCGGATAAACAACTCAGCCTGTTATCCGAATTATTGGTGAGATACTGTGCAGCGAAAAAACTTGGTATAAAAAATAAAGAAATCGCCTTTGGCAGAGATTCATATGGAAAGCCATATCTGCATGGTTTTCCCTCCCTGCGGTTCAGCCTGTCACACACACACAGCGCGGTCGTCGTCGCTCTGTCCGGCAGCGAGATTGGGGTAGACATTGAAAAGATAAAACCCGTCGACCTGGACATTGCACAGCGATTCTTTTCCATGCGGGAGCGCGGGTATGTCGCCGCATCTCTGGATCCGCATAAAGCTTTTTTTGAAATATGGACAAAAAAGGAAGCATATATAAAGCATCAAGGGAAAGGCGTCTCCATTCCATTCATTTCTTTTGATGTATTTGATGAACGGATAAATCAAAACATGGTAACGGTCAGGCAGGAAGAATATATTATATCAAGTTATGGACATGATATAACCCCGGCGGTTGCTTTCATGGCCATTTCAGAATGCGAACTGATCGGCTTCTTTGATCATATGAAATAAAAAAGGTTTCCGAAAAATATTTTCCTGCCGGGTGACTTATAAGTCGTTTTTGTATTAATCTGGGTTTTGGGGCTGGTACCTTCAATAAATTACCAGTCTCTTTCTCCCTTTCAAAAAAGAGGGTATAGTATACAGATTTTAGTTCAACGCTATCCCTGATCCTTTTATTGATACATCTTTGTCCGCGGTTATGTTTATTTCTTTCTTGGCAGATACCTTGTATTCTTCCCCGTTTATCTCAACCGCTTTATCACTAACGATTTTCACACTTTCACCTTTTATCGTTACGCTTCCCTTGGCCCCGATCATGATATCCAACTCGGTGGTCAGGTTTCCGGTCTCACCGGCTACATCATATTCAAACCGGGTCTTTCCATCCGCCGAAATAAGCTGAACCTTTTCCGCACCTTCCGTATCATCAAAGATTATCATGTGCCCGGACCGGCTTTTTACAAACTTCAGGTTATTCTTTCCATCCTGGTTCAGGTCCCCATCACTGTTTTCCCCGGTCACAGGCGGAGCTCCGTTGATGAACCATGATCCCCCAACCACCGCTTTC
>JAVBPH010000022.1:0-82955 GCA_031549725.1 Treponemataceae bacterium | reverse complement strand
GACTGCTTGAAGCAAAGAATAATTGCATTCAACGTATAAAGCGTATGGCCTGTGGATTTAGAAATCGTGATCGCTTTAGAAATGCTATCCTTTTTCACCTGGGGAATTTAGACCTTTTTCCTTCCACCTTATAGCCGGAAGAGCCACTTTTTCAAACTTGAATATCTGGATAATGCGGGCTGGAATTTTTCCAATGCCCCTATTCCGGACCAGAAAAACGTGACTGTTTTTCTGGCATACCATGCTGAAACATGCGGGATTTCTGTTTTTTATAATGACCGGCTTTGTGAGGAACCCTTTGTTCTCCGCTGGAACGGAATAACCATAGATACCTTTAATGAATTTCAACTGTCCGGAAACAGGGAGGCCGCTGTTTTTTACTGGGTTGTCCCCGGGAGTCATATCGACGGCGGTGAATTTAATACGGAAGAGCGTTATTTTTTCCATTACAGTTTCAGAACCGGCAGATTGACGCTTATTGATAAAGCGGTAGTACATTATAGTGATGCTTCCTCGGATTATTGGAACGAATGGGCCATGAATCATAACCCCGTCGGGGGATTTCCCGGAAATTATCGAAGGGATTACTTCTTCACAAAATCTTGTTCCGCTCTCAATTATGACGGAACGCAGGTATTCTACCAGCCGACATTGGATCAGTTATTTATATACACATTCGGGAAAAATACCAGGGAAGAGATGCCTATGCATTACAGTGAGGGGGCCGATTTTATGGGTAATTATTTGTTCTATTCTACCTATGGATGGGAAGATAGGATCGATTATGAATTATATGATATAAATGAACATCGCCATTATCCGGAAAAATTTTTTTGGGATCAACAATTGGGTTATCATTATCCTTTGGATTTTATCCTGGACCGCTTTTTGGTGATGGAAGATGAAAAGACAGGAACGACATTGCGGGATGTGTATACCGGTGATGAAATAAAATATACCTTCAATTCCAGAATTGTTTCCAGTCCCGGTACTTTTATTACCGGCAAGGAAAATAAGATAGATGGGCATACCTTTGAATACCTGTTTGAAGATTATGACAGGGACCTCCGCGTGGTTTCATCCCGGGAGTATATTATCAATTTACCTGAGACATATAAAGAAATTTGGGCTGAGTTCTGGGGCAATCATTTTTATGATGGGAATGTTTTTACCATGATCAGGTTCCACACGGATTATGAAGAGGAGAATGCCCCGAGGAATCTGTACATTGCCTATGTCTTTTTACCGGACGGAAAAATCCAAAGATATACAATAAATCAGAGATTCCGGGAATCTGACGAGCCAATATATTATGTTTTGAAGAGCTTTTTTTATTAGGGATTCCGCAAAAATAACCGGATTTTGCAAAAGATTCCTTAATCAAACCGCAAAAAATGGCAACAATCGGGCATTTTATATATTCATCTTGACCGCTGTCCCTTGGTAGGGTAAAGTCATCTGTATGAATGAGTATTTCATTGAAGGCGGATTTCCCGTTTCCGGGACCATCAGGGCCAGCGGTAATAAAAATGCTGCACTGCCCTGTATTGCTGCTGCGCTGCTGACCGATGAACCCGTGGTTCTTAGAAATATCCCTGATATTGAAGATGTCCAGGTTATGCTGGATGTATACCGTTCCCTGGGCGGCGAAATTGAACGTTTGGGGCCTAATGATTATAAAATGACCCTCAGGAACATCAAAAGTTCCGAGGTTCCCCTGGAACATTCCAGGAAAATCCGGGCTTCCATCCTTTTTGCAGGTCCCCTGATTGCCCGGACGGGTACCGCAATCCTGCCTCCCCCCGGGGGTGATGTAATTGGCCGGCGGCGGCTGGATACCCATTTCCTGGTTCTCACCGAACTGGGTGCGGGGGTAGAAATAAACGGCGCCTTTATCTTTAAAGCCCCCCGGCTGAAAGGGGGGGACATCTTCCTGGACGAAGCTTCGGTAACCGCCACTGAAAATGCGGTTATGGCGGCGGTTCTGGCGGAGGGCGAAACCATTCTCACCAACGTGGCCAGTGAACCCCATGTCCAGGACCTTTGCCGGATGCTGGTGTGCATGGGGGCAAAAATTGAAGGAATCGGATCGAATATTTTACGGATCCACGGAGTTAAAAAACTTGGCGGATGCGACTTTGCCATAGGCGCGGACTTCATGGAAGTAGGTTCTTTTATAGGGTTGGCCGCGGCTACCCGGAGCGAGCTTTGCATTGAAGGTCCCAGGTTGTCCGATCTGCGCCCCGCAAAAATAGCCTTCAGTAAACTGGGTATTTCCTGGGAGCATGAAGGTACCACCCTCAGGGTTCCCAAAAAACAGGACATGAGGGTGAACTGCGACCTGGGCGGTATGATCCCAAAAATTGATGATGCCCCCTGGCCAGGGTTCCCGCCGGACCTGATGAGTATTATTGTGGTGGTTTCCACCCAGGTTGAAGGAACCGTACTGGTCCACGAAAAAATGTTCGAGTCCCGGATGTTTTTTGTGGATAAGGTTATTGGCATGGGTGCACGGATTGTCCTCTGTGATCCCCACCGGGCGGTTATCTCCGGCCCGACCAGACTGACCGCATCGGAACTGACCAGCCCCGATGTCCGGGCCGGTATGGCCATGGTTATTGCGGCCATGTGCGCCGAAGGCAGAAGCATTATCAGGAATGTGTACCAAATTGAACGGGGATATGAAAACCTGGTGAGCCGCCTTTCCGCCTTAGGTGCCAGGATCAGCCGCGGGAATGACTGTTAGGTGCTGAAGCGTTTTCGGTTCTGCTGGGATTTTTTGTAAAGAAATAGCTTCCCTTGCGGGTGGTTTCGAGAACCTCAACCACCGGGAGCTCCCGGTCCCTGAGGCCATTTATGCTGAGGCCTTCGAAGCAGGTATGCATTTAACAGATATATCTTTCTCCCCCTTTCCATGCCGGTTCATGTTTTGATAATCACAACTAAGTTTAATCGGCTGCTCTCACAACCCGGAGCCCCAATACATTGTTCTGGAACGACGGTATGCCGTTCCGGCTGGCAATGACACAGTATCCCATGGAATCGTACCAGCTGCCCCCGCGGATTACCCGGTTTGACCCGGCGGCATCTCCCTGGTAATCGGTTTTAGCTTTTTCCGGATACGCCCCATGCTTGTCCCAGCACCATTCCCATACATTTCCGGTCATATCCCTAAGCCCCAGTTCATTGGCTGCTTTTTTCCCCACCTCATGGGTTCTGGCGCTGCTGTTTCCGGTGTACCACGCATAATCCCCTATGCTGCCTTCGGTGTTTTCCGGGGCCGTATCCCCGGCGAATTCTTTTTTATATCCGTTTGTACTATCCCGGGCGCCCATGGCAGCCCACATCCATTCCATCTCCGTGGGCAGCCGGTATCCGTTTTTGCTGAAATCCGCGGTTGCCCCGGCAATGCTGATGCTCCCGTCCGTATCCCTGGTAACCGCTTCCAGGGTATACACGGGTGCCCTGCCGGTAAGGCCGCTTAGCCGGTTACAAAACTCTGTTGCATCATACCAGGTTACCCGGTCCACCGCCCGGTTTGACTGGATCTCCCCCGGGGCGGGTTCTCTGCCCGGGCTGTTATTAAAATAACTCGGGGCGGTATTATTATCACTTCCCGCCATTACCGCCGCCCACAGTTCCTGGGTTACCTCGGTTTCGGCCATCCAGTAGCCCTTTGTTATGGTTATATCGATAAGCCTGTTACTCGGCACGGTTTCATTGGTATTCAGTTTAAAACTTCCTCCGGGCACATACCGCAGGGCAAAATCCACCCCGGATACTGTTTCCACTTTCCTGTCTCCTGCTGGGGGATTTTCTCCATGGTTTGCCCCTCCGCCGCCAGGCCGGCTTTTACATCCCGCATAAAAAAAAGAACACACCATCAGTATGATTAATAGTTTTTTCATCTTACCTATCCCTTCATTACATAAGAATTTGTCCGCGGGGAAGTTCAATTCTTATATCCCCCAGCGTGAACTATTAACCGGCGGGACTGCTTCTTTCCTTTAGCGCCTCCCGGTAGGCTTCCTTGATTTTCATAAAAGCCTTTTCCGCATCGGTCTGGCGCTGCTTGTCCAGAAACTGAAGATGGTCCGGGTGAAACTGGGTGGCCAGCTTCCTGTAGGTTGATTTTATTTCATGGGTTGATGCGGTGGGTTCCAGACCCAGGATGAGCCAGGGGTTTATCCCCGGAGATGAAACGGCTGGCTGGGGAATCTGGTATGCCGGATCAAGTCTTGACCGGATGTACCGGGCTTCCGCAAGGCCTTCCCCAAAGGCCATTTTTTCCAGGGAAACGCCGATTTCCGCGAGATCCCCCTTTTTAGATCTCCGGGCTACCAGGCTTTCGGTCAGCAGGTCCGAGTTCAGCAGCATGAACCGGGAAGCCGCAAGCCTGCAGTAGGATTCCACCGCGGGGATATCGTCGTGACCTATCTTAAAATTGAGAATGGCGCTTTGAACAATGGGATCCCTGAAAGGAAGGGTTTCAAAATCCAGCATCTGGTATTTCCTGGCCGCGTGGGATGATTCAAAAAGAACGATAACCCCCAAAGCGCAGAATGCCGCCAGCCCCGGTTCGGGTTCACTGAAATGGACCGGACCGGGACTTTCAAAATACGTCAGTAGAGCCTTGTCCGTATCAATCTGTTCCAGCAGTTTTTGCAGCAGCAGGCCCAGAAGCATTCCCACAAGGACCCCCGCAACACCTCCGATAATACCGGCAAGTCCCCCCAGCAAGGGACCTATCCAGAAGGGCTTTTTTTGGCTGAGAAATTGTTTAACCCGACTGGTCCATTTTTTCCTGAAAGCAACTGCGCCGGAGAAATCCCTATCCATGTTGACCCGCAAGGATTATCAAAACAAGAATGAAAAATATAAAATTGATGGCAAAAAAAGCCGTCATCGCCGCCATGAAACTCATGTTCAAAATAAGGCTCACGCCGATGGTATGGGCAACGCTCCGGTAGAACGCTACCACACCGTTAAAAACTACCGGAAGTATCCCGATCATGGGAATAATCATGTACCGGGTTCTTTTTATAGCCCTGAAACGCCACCCGATGATGATTGCCAGAATGGCCATGGGAAGAAATACTATGGGCTCGGCGAAACGGTCCAGAATTTCCGCCTCAAATATTTCAGGAATATACCCGTAGGAACCCAGCCGGCTTATTCCCTGGAACAGGTTCTGCACGGATAATCCATCCAGACCCCTTCGGGCATTTGAAAGCAGGAGGAAATCATCATACGAAACATCCATGATTATTTGGGTATTGTTGGTTCTTTCCGGACCGGACCAGACGGGTTTCCATTCGGAATTTTTATCGTTCCTGTCCAGGACATTCATCAAAAGGACAGACTGCCGGATACTCCTGCCGGCGGCTCCGTCATCGATATCTATGTTAAGGGGAATAATTTTTCCATAGGGGGCTTCCATCCGGTAGGCCAGGTTCCCGCTGCTGTTAAAGGCAATAATCTCGATTCCCGTGGTGTAGGAAAAATCCGAGAACGTAGACAGGGTATTCATGCGGATAACGATTCTGCCGGGGGGAGGTGCACCGGTTTTTAACGCGGGCAGGGAGAAGATAGCCCCAATTTGAAGTTCTCCGATATCCGTGTTCATTTCATCCTGGAAAAAGGCGATTTTTTCGACCCCTTCCTTGGTCATGGCAAAAAAGATTTGCAGTTCCTGGTCATTCGGGGTTTCTTTCATTAAATCCTGGAATATATAGTAGGCTCTGATCCAGTCGCCGGAAACCATCGCATTATAACCATCCTGTTTTCTGTGGAACCGGGAAAATTCCTGCATCTCCCTGGAACTAGGTTCCAGGGAGGCTATTTTATTCCAGGCCCGGGCCGCAAATATTTCAATGGATTTTTTTTCCGCGCTGCCCTCCCGGGTAAGCCGTCCCGCCAGGGTAGCCAGCCAGTGGGCATCGTAATAGCGCTCTTCATTAAATGCTTTTTCCGCCATAGCCAAAGCCCGGGCTGCATCCAAAGGCGCATATTCCGGTGGAATCCCCAGTTCGGCCCAGGGATCGGCAGCCGATTCCCGCCGGGTTTCAGCCAGCTCGGCCATTTCCATTTCATTCAGCCCCAGGCTGATTCTGTCCCGGAGAAATTCCGTTCTGGGACTGTTGGGCCATATGTTTTCACAGATCGCCATATAACGGGCGGCTTTATTCCAGTCCTTTCCATCTATGGCTTTTTGGGCAGCGTCCTGGGAATCCACGAACAGTTTCCCTTCGTATTTCATGTTGCTCCGGGAATCCATCAGTAAGGGCAGGGCCACCAGGGATAAAAGACCGTATATTACGGCAGCAATGATGGCAAAAAGAATATGTCCCCGGATTATCTCCAGAAATTTTGATGAAAATCCGGAAAACTGGTCCCCGGGTGATTTCTGAAGCCCAAAGGGAAGAACCAATCCCGAAAAGGCCAGAGCCGGAAAGAGCAGGATAAAATCAATGAATCCCCTGGTAAGGCCCCAGGAAGCGGAAAACAGGCTTAACGGGGCTTTCTCCCCGGGAAAAACGACCTTATAAAGTACCACCAAAACCATGGAAACAAGTATAAAAACTGATGAAATAATAAATACCGAATAGGAGCCTTCTTTTTTACTCATCCCTTTTCCTTCCCCGGGCGAAATAAGCCAGAATGGAATATAACATCACCAGAACAGCCATGCCTGTAAGAATCAGAGGTCCTGTATATTGAAGGGGCATCCAGTTCCCCAGGAAAGAATGGATAAGATCCAGGGTTTCCCGGGTATCCAGGAAGGTTTCCAAGGTCAGAATCCCCCTGAAGACCAGAGCTCCAAGAAACAGGTTCGCCAGGGGCCAGCGGCTTACCGTAAAAAGGAACCTGAGGGAACAGAGCAAAAGGCAGACAGCTGCGGTATAAATGATAAGCTGAAGAATCCCCTGGCCAAGTAAATTCTGATAATATTTTGCCATCAGGGAAAAATCCAGGATGATACTTTTCAGAAAATAGGGAAGATCCTCGTGGAATGGCGCCGAAGGCAGGGGCAGAATGCTGTTTCCCGGTCCAACAGGTTTTTCCTGGTAAATCAGGGGCTGATCCGGAATGGAAACCACCCGGCTCCCGTCGGGTTTTGAGGGATCCTCCAGAAGGATCATGGTGATATTCCCCTGGTTCAGCATAAGCCCGGGATGTCCCAGGGTTGAAACAGTCCGTTCCGGCGCAGCGGGGGGCAGGGTACCCGCCTTTTCAAGACCAACCCCCGCCGCTACATTAAATCCTACGGAGATGACAAAAAGGATCAGGATTGCCGCCGGCCCCCGGATGTTTCTCCGGACGGAATAACTCAATGTCATCAAGATTGATATATACAGGCTGAATGGGAGGGTGGAAGTTAATGCCCTAAGGATTTCCGGCAGAATAGTTATGGTGAGGGCAGGAATATGCCGGACCGCTTCAATCCATACTTCAATAAATTTCAGCAGGGACATGAAAAGCAGAACCGTAAAGAAGGTGATAGTATAAAAAAGTATTAACTTAGCTATTCCTTTCACAACTTCAAGCGTAACATGTCAAAGCATCGTTTGCAAGCATTTCCGGTTATCAACAAGTTATCCACAAACGAAAAATTAATTAAAAAAATCAGCTTATCCGCCGATAGAGGAAGGTTTCTTCCCGGAAAATCGGCCAAGTTGTTTGTAATTCCTTATATTATAATGAATTATCGGTTTTATCCACATTTTATAAACCGGAAGAAAAAAATATGTATACAAACTGATACACTTTCCTGTTTTTTACCTGACAATTAACAAGTTATCCACAGGTTGTCTACATGCCGTAATTATTCAGCGTTAAGTACTCATTATATAAGGAATTAAGACGTGATGGACCATACTGTCATAATGATTTTTAAATATTTCCGCATACCTTTGACCTGGCTGTCCCGGAAAATACGATATTATCTTAGACCACCTCCAGAACCAAGCAGAAAGGAAAAAATAACAATTCCTATAAAAAATACGAGAAAAAGACCTGAAACAATTAGCATTATTATTCCCATAAGATTTATTTTTATATGAATCGATATTATAGAACACACTATTGATCCAATAAGGGTAAAAGGTAAAATAATACCTAATAAATTTGCTGTAAAATTATCTAAATTATATGATAAGAATCTCTTAATTATAAAAAATAACCGTAATGCAATTATAAACGTACATAGCGATACCATATTCAGTCTTGTATATATTTTCATTTTGAACACAACAATACATAAACCTGCTATCAAAATAAATAATAAATTATATTTTTCCATCAATAGAATATCAAATGCCGTATACTTTTCCATTATATTTCCCATGATTGTATTATAGTACTTATTGAATTCTTTTGTCGTTACTATTTTATTCATATGGAATATAAATTATGTTGTGCAACATTGAAGATTTCATTAACCAATGATAAAATCAATAATTAATAACCATGAAAAAATTAATGCATAAAAGATTTTTATTACTTTTCATATTTTTCTTTCTTGCTTATTCCTTGGTTGAGTAGAATGGCCAGTTCCTCTCGTTCGACAGGGCTTAACTGGGTGTACTTTTGTGTTGTTTTAAGGATATTCTTGATCACGACGGTTCTCCTGTTTGGTCGGTTGTGGTAAACAGACCTTACAGGGTTTCGCCGTTTTCGAGGAGGGGGCTTGCCCCCTCCTCTTAACTATACCTTTTGTCGCACTTCTATATTGAACTCGGGTTATTAAATATTTTGACAGCATGGTTATTATAAAATATGAACCACACACTTAGTGAATCTTTATAATAACGTTAACAGGAATAAACATTTTTTTAACGTTTCATACCTTTTAATAATCAAATAATATAGAGAATTTTGAAAACTCTCATTGCGTCATCATTGTTCTGATAATATACAGCATAATGTTACTTATATCCAATATCTAAATGACAACCGTGATATTCGACAGAAGAACATATGTCACCTTCAAAACCCGCACCTAAATGTTCTATTTCCACAAGTATTCTGTTTTCATAAGGATTTTTTATATAACCAATTACCCTGCTTCCGATATATCCACCACCCATACCATAACCACCGCTTGACGTTTCCGTACCGGATGCAATAATTTTTTGTTTGTTATTATTACTGGCAATTAAATTCCATTTTATTGTATAGATAGGATCATTATATTCATCAATTTCTTCATCCACTATGGCCTCAAACCAGCAGTCATATTTTCTTGTATTCCAATAAAATGGGAACTGGTCAAACTCAAAACCAAATTTTGTTGGAATTCTATCTATTCTTTTATTAATCCGGTATTTTTCCAAGGTTTGATTTCCGGTTTCTACATCTTCTTTCTTAAATACTACTGCCCAGTCATCATCCCACGTGGAGGCTCTGATTTTTACAATCTCCTCTATTTCATCATCTATAGCATTAAATATAATCAAATCAACTCTATCGGTTGGCCCGCCTGCCATATAATTAAAATTTTCTTTGAAATAAGCAAATATACCATTATTAGACCATCCGATAGGTATTATCTCAACTTCTCTAATATTCATTACCCTTCTAAAATTCATTGCATCTGCAACACGGCTGTCGTCCCGCAATGACTCATTTAGATATATTATATGTCCACTTCTTTTATTGTTTTGTGCATAACCGCTAAAACCAATAAGCAAAACAAAGATCATAAAAAAATAACGTTTCATATCTTCCTCCTAATAACATTAATTACTATTTTTAACTATCAATGTTAAATAAACATCAAAGCTGTAAGAATATCAAGGTTTACAAGATTTGTTATTTTGGCAATTTGCACTTAACTGTTCTATATCTTCCATAATTTTGCATAATGAGGCTTTTTCAAAATGTCAAATTTTGAAAAAGCAACCTAAGATGTACGTGCAGAAAGAATACTATTTTATTTATGGGTAAGGAAATAGCATTCTTTCTGCAAAAGCCTTTTTCAAAACTAACCGAGTTTTGAAAAAGGCTCTAATGACTATGATATAAACAATATACCTTTCCCTGAGTTAATAATACTAATAAAAAATAATTGATAAGTTTCCGGAAAATCCGCCCTATTCCTGCTTGGAATCCGGCAGGGATTTCATTTTTTCCTTCAGTTCCAGCAGCATCCTGTCGGCGCTGCTGTCGGACCGTTCCAGTTCGGCGAAGCGTTTTTCCAGGTTTCCGTTGGAGGATATGCCGTCCAGTTCCTTGACTGCTTCGTTATGGGCTTCCATCTGGTCGACCTTTTCCGCCATCCTGTCGAAGGCTTCAAAGGCGGTACGGTTTCCGGACATATTGGTTATGGTGCTTTGGATTTTTTGCTGGGCCTCCGCCCTTTTTGCCCGGGCAATAAGCAGGTTTTTCTTGCGCTGGGCTTCTTCAATTTTATTCTGAAGTTCCCTGAGGGCTTCCTTAAGGTGTTCCACGGATTCTTTCTGTCCCAGCCACTGTTTCTGGTATTCCCGGTAGTGGTTATCGTGTTCCTGCTTTCTTAAAAGGGCTTCCTTGGCCAGGTCATCCTTGCCTGCCTGGACTGCCAGAATAGCTTTTCGTTCCCATTCCTGGGACTGGGCCAGCTGGTTCTGGGTTTCCCGTTCGAGTTTTTTTTCATCCGCAATGGCCAGGGCAACAGCTTTTTTGGATTCAATCAATTGCTGGTTCATTTCTATGATGAGCTGATTAAGCATTTTTTCAGGATCTTCCGCTTTATCAATCGCATGATTAACATTGGAAAAAATTAAACTTTTTAATCTGGAAAAGATTCCCATGTTACAGCGCCTCCTGTCAGGGCCTGAGGAAAACATCTAAAAACTGAAGTTTTCAGATGCTTTCATTACTGATTCCTGTATTCTAATAGTACTGGGTAGTGCTGGGTTAAGGCAAGACTGAAAGAGTCCAGGACCGCAATAAACTCTTCAAAATCCATGGAATTATATTCCAGGGTATCAATCAATATTATTTGGTCATGATCCAGGGCATAGGCACCGTGAACTACGTCTTTTGCATTGAATTCCAGGAGCTTGGTATATAATTCCAGATTATTGAAAGGGGGAATAGCCATAACCGCAGCCCGGATAATCACCACGGGATCCGTGTAAACTACAGCTACACCCTCAAGATTATGGGTTTCATCATTAATAATCCACATATTCTTTCCAATTTCCTGAAAAGAATACATCGATTTAATAAGATATTGCTCAATTTTATTATTTTTCACCGGTTTCCCCTTCTAAAATAGAGGATTACCCTAAAAACACCTGTCCCGCGTTATCAATTGCAAGGATTGTTTTACATTCGGAGCAGCGGAAACGGCCGGCTTTTACGGCTTTTAGTTTTTTTGAACAGATTGGGCAGGCAAAAACCTTCGGGAACACGGAAGCTTTTTCGGGAGATGCTCCGCTTCTGAAGAAATTGACGGAATCGTCCAAATTATCCTTAATATTGAAAAACTGGGAAAAGCCCAGGAGCTGGAAAACTTCATAGACCTTAGGCTGGATTTCCAGTAATACCAAATCCCCGCCTCTGGGTTTGACGGACTTCAAGAATGCGGTAAATGAACCAATACCGGTGGATGAAACATAGTTTAGCCCTCCGCACTGGAAAATGAGCCGAATGAAGCCTGCTTCTATTGCTTTGGCAACCCTTTTCTGGAAGTAGTTAGAATTATAGGTATCAATGTACCCTGTCAAATAAAGTACGAGGCATCCTTCCACTTCATTAATTTTCTGAAGTTTGATTTTAAGACTTTCATCTTTTTCATCATCAAAGCCAGGAACAATATCGTTGTTAGTCATGACGCTCCCTTCGTCCAAAGTCTACTAAGTTATAGTGACTTGAGGTTCTTTACCTTTCTCGTTTTAATTATCGGACTCTTATAACCGATTATATACTATTATTTACGATAATATTTGTCAAATCAAATTAATTCTTTTAGTAACATATAGTTTATGCTAAGATAACCCTATTATACTAGAGTCTTATACCGTAATCCACCGGAATAACGGCTCCATTAAGCTGGTCCAGGGGCAGTGTGGCCACCACAAACTCGGCAATATCCATGGGCTTTTCGATCTGCCCCGGGGGACTATGCTTTTTAATATAGTCTTTCATTGCTTTATCCGCATATTCCGTTTCCACGAGCCCGGGACAAACTACATTACAGGTCACACCCGCCGGTCCTGCCTGTATTGCCACCGATTTTGCCAGGACACCCAGGGCCGTTTTTGCCGCAGAATATGCTGCGGTGGTTGAAAAACCGCGGATGGTACTGGTGTTTGTACCTCCTAATAAAATTATTCTTCCCCATCCCTTACTAATCATATCATCTAATACCAGGGATATCAGAATTCCAGGAAAAATAAGGTTGTTTTTTATACTATATTCCCATTGTCCCTGGGTCATTTCCGCCAGAGGCTGCTGCAGAAAAGGTCCCCAGGAACAGACAAGGATATCCGGTTTGGGAGCCCTGGAAAGTATTGCAGAGGCTGCTCCATCCTGATCCGCAGGATACAAAAATCCCTCTGCCTTACCCCCGGATTTTCGGATTGTTTCCAGGGTTTTATCCAGTTTTTCCTGGGAACGGCCGCCATGAACATAGACCTCAGCGCCGGTTCCGGCAAGTTTTATGGAGATGGCTGCTCCAATTCCGCCGGACCCGCCCACAACCAGGGCCCGTTTCCCCGAAAAAAACTGGTTCATATATTTAATTATACCGTTTTTTTTAATAAAATGAAGTATTATTTTTCGATGGATGTCATTTGTCATATATGAGGAGAGGTTATGCCCTTAGCTGATATAGTGATTGTACTTTCCCGGCCGGCGGAGTCCGGAAATGTGGGGGCGGTGTGCCGGGCAATGAAAAATATGGGGCTCTCCAAACTGAGAATTGCCGCTCCGGAATTTCCCCTGGAAGACCAGACTATCCGGGCCCGGGCTGTTCATGCCGGAGATATATGGGAGCAGGCCGGACATTTTGAGACCCTGGAAGATGCAATTGGGGATTGTTCCCTGGTAATTGGAACAACCCGGCGCCGGGGACAGAGCCGGAAGAACATCAGCATAAGCCCCAGGGAAACCGCAGAATATATAACCGGAAGATCCGGGAAAACCGCCCTGGTATTCGGCAACGAAAGGACAGGCCTTGAAAAGAATGAACTGGCCCTCTGTTCCATGGCATCCCATATCCCCGCGGATGATAGTTTCCCTTCCCTGAATTTGTCCCATGCGGTTCAAATTTATGCATATGAACTGTTTTTGGCTGCTGCCCGGGGGCCGGTCAGCCAATGGGTTCCGGTGGACAGGACCGTACTGGACCCCGCGGTTAAGGTGATCAGCGATTCCCTGGAAGCCCTGGGGTTTTACAAGCAATACGGCCGGGAAGACCAGGAACGTTTCTTCAGGGATATTTTCTCCCGGGCCGGGATAACCCTGAAAGAAACGCGATATATAGAACAGTTATTTAAGAAGATAGCTTTTCTGGGCAAACCGAAGTAGAATCTCTATTTCCTATGTGAGAAAAGTTGTAATTTGGAGAGGGTATGTTTATCTAAATTTCTATTATGGAATTTGAATCAACCTTATTTTTCATATATTAATTCTATATAAAACAAACTATTTGTTGTAGATTCTTTTAGTTTTAGATATTGGGGCCTAATTCCTGAAAGGGGGGAGTTTTTGTGAGCACAATATAAATTGAAATTGATTTAGAATAATTTCTAACACTCTACTAAACGACTTCAAATAATGGTTGAAAAATATGTAAATAAATGCTAGATTGTAAGTGATAATATTAAAATTGTCATCATCTGTAGTATGTTGCGTCTACACAGATGAAAATTAAATGTCTCTAAATATACACCTTAACAGGAAAGTTGTATTTTTAAATATAATCAAACTTTTATATTTTTTCTAACATTTCAAATTTGTCTATTTAAGTAATATAATTTCTGCCTTTTTTTATCATATTTATTGTCTGCAATCTATTCATTATTTTATTTAAAATCACTTTTTAATAAAATTTATATTGAAGACAATCCTAATTTGAACTCAAGATTATCTTTATTTTTCCGTTGATTTATTATTCATCCATATAAATCAATAACCCTATACACACAATAATATGAAAACAGATACTTTACAATATTACCTGCAATCAATGATTTTGTTTTGCAAAAATAGTCTAAACGGAGGATAGTATGTCATCAAAATTTGATCTTCAAAAGGAAATTGAGGAATTAGAAATTATCTCAATCGAAGGAAGCGGTACATTAACAGAAAAAACTCTCAAAAATGCCTTAGAAGCCATTCGTGAAGATAGAAGTAGGAATTCTGAAGAAAAAGACTGGGAAATAGTTAAAGAATTACAAAAAAAGAAAACTTTACGTATGCAGGGTGGAGCTTTAGAATGAGGGATTCGCCAGTTGCATATAGGAAGGAAATAGAAACTGCTATAAGATCATTTCGGCCGGTGCTAATGGCTTTAAATATTAGAGATACAGAAAAACATCGGCATGTGTTTTTAGCTGAATTTGATAATCTTGATATCCTCAATTTAGATTATTGCCGGATCAGTATTTTAGTTGCTGATCTGGATTATTGTGATGGTCTCTTTGTATCTTCATATACAAAAACTGGTTTGTTGAGAAACTATTTAATACTAAATAATTCTCTTTTTGCTAATGATTCTAGGCAAAAAAAATACTTATTAAAGATAACAGGAGTCCATGAATTTTGCCATTTTATAGCAATAATATATGCTATTACAGCATCATCAATTGAGATAGCCCGGGAGAACATCAAGAAGAGGCTCAATGGGACTTTGGATGAGTTGACAAGAACTAATGTTTTAAAAATATATGATATTTTATCAGAAAGAATTCCTGATAATACTAGCGAAGATGATATTCCAGAAGAAATGACGGATAGTCATTTTAGGTTAGATTTTGAAGGGGAAACACCTGATTATAATATTTTATTTAGAAATTTTCTTTTTTCACAAGAATTATTTGAAACAGAATTTGATGCCAATAAACAGAGGGAATATAAAAAATTAGTTAAAACTGGAAAAAAGGATAATTTATCAAAGGCCGTTAATGATATTTTAGTACCTTCACTTATAAAAATAGCTAATGAAAAATGTATTCCTTTATTGTTTGCAAAAAAACAATTATTAAAATGGTTGCATTTGTATTCTTAAATTAGTTCATTTGGAAAATCCAAATGGATTTTTTTATTCTATAATATATGACTATTTTAGTAATGTATTATTTTCTTTTGATAGTCTGTAATAATTTTGAGCCTTTTTCAAAACTCGGTTAGTTTTGAAAAAGGCTTTTGCAGAAAGAATGCTATTTCCTTACCCATAACTAAAATAGTATTCTTTCTGCACTTACATCTAAGGTTGCTTTTTCAAAATTTGACATTTTGAAAAAGCCTCTTTTAATTATATCATTTCTAATCACAGATAAAATTAAAATTTTCGAACATTTCATGTTTAAAGCTATGTTTTAATTAAAATGGTAAAACACAGAATATCGAAATGAATCACAAATTACTCTTACTTATTTATTTCTTGAAAAGCCGGTAAATAATCAGAAGGAATTTATAATACATATACGGAAAAAACCTGAAAATCCTCAGGGGATTCCTGAAACAGAAATTGATCCATTCCAGGCCCTTATTGAAAACAGCCTTGGAAGGCCGTTTTTTCTGTTCCGCAAATACTTCCAGGATATCGCTGCACCAGAGGCGCATCCCCGGGTTGAGTTTATTCTGCTGTTTTGCCAGCCATTTTTCCCTGCCCCGGACCCCGCTTCCCACTATCAGCAGTGATGGGGTGGCCTTGCGGATAGCCTCAAGAATAACCGGTTCATCCTGGTGTTTGAATCTTCCTATAAACCGGCCAACGATCCGTAAATTGGGAAAGGTCTGCCGGATATTTTTTTCCGCTTTCTTGAGGGTGGATTTTTTGCCCCCCAGAAGATAAACCGAATGGCCGCGTTTTTCCAGGGCGGTTAAAACCGCAATAATAAAATCAAAGGGCATGTAACGGACGGGGATTTTCCTGGTAACAAACTTTGCCCCGCCCACAAGGCTTTTGGAAATAGGTATAACCAGGCCTGCCCTGGTTACATAATTGCGGTATTCCCCGTTTCTCCTGGCCCGCAGAAGATCCCAGATCGACAGCAAGACCATGTTTATGGGTTCATTCGTCTTGGCCATTTCCAGAATATGATCTTCCAGCTGATCCGGAGGAAGGATATCGATGGGTACCTTTAATAAATTGATCCGTTCTATTACTGGGGTTGTCTCGGCATCCACGATGCTTTCTCCAAAAGTATTATCCGTATTGCTGCAGCAGCGTATAAAGCTGCGGTCTCGGTTCTTAAAATGGTGTTTCCCATGACCAGGGGTTTAAACCCGGCTTTTATAAACCGGTCCGCCTCTTCCGGGGAAAAACCCCCTTCGGGACCGATCAGAAGGGCTGCAACACCGACCCTACTACTAAGATAGCCATGGAATGTTCCCTGTTCAAGGGGGTCCTGATGGAGAAGTATGCCCAACAGGTCCTTTTCTTCCGATTTCAGGGTTTCCCAGTATTCAATAATTCCCGGAACATCCGTCAAAGGCCGGATGGATGTGGCTTCCGGGGAACCGCTCTGCTGCCGGGCTTCCCGGATAATCCGTTCCCACCTCTGTGTTTTATGGGAAACCTTATCCTGATCAATCTGCGGAACCGAATAGGCCGATATAAACGGGACAATTTCGGATATGCCCCCTTCGGCGGCCTGCCGGACTATGAGATCCATTTTTGTTCCCCTGGGCAGGGCCTGAAACAGGATGATCCGGGGCAGGTCGGTATCTGCCTTTTCGGAAGCTATGGGAATGCAAGTCCCCACAAGGGATTCATGTTCCACAGATTTTACGGTTACCCTAAAAAGTCCGCCCTGGGGACTTAAGGCAGTAAAAGTATCCCCCGCCGAAAGCCGGCGGACCCGGATGAGGTAATGAAAATCCTTTCCGCCAAGCCGGATCATACCATGGGTGTCCGGCGGAGAAGGAAGGATAAATTGTTTCATGAATTAGTTATACCCTATAGATTTTTCTTTGTCAGGAAGGAAAGATCCCCGCCTTTCCAGGCGGGGATACCCCAAAATATCAGTTTGATTGGAAGGCTGTTGGGGTTCATACACGATGCTTGCATCGGTTGATTCTTTAACACCCTGGATGAAGGTTGAAACGTTTGTATGTGGTATGAACCCTCAGCCTGTATAATAATTTCCTCTACAACGAAGATACTCCGAGGCTCTGCCTCGGGGTTCTTCATTCCTCTTCTATGTGTTCTTCCTGAAGCTGTTTTAACGTCTTGGCGGTTTTCATAAGCTGATTGTAATTCCCGGATTTGAGAATGTTTACCGCTTCCTGAAGCTGGATATCATATTCCAGGTCATACACAGGGGTTGTGGTGGTCCGGTGCTGTTCATTCCTCACCAGGCGGCTTAACAGGGACTGGTTGATCTTGTAGTCCCGGCTGAGGGTGGCCACAAAGGCATCGACCTGGCTTTTGGACGCATTGGGATTGGCCGTCACAAATGCGGGGATTTTGTTATCCTTGATCAGTTTGTTGAAGGATTCGGCTTCCGCATCGGTTATCTCGGGGAATTTTACTTCCTTGTCCGGGGGAATGCCGATTTTATCGATATTAACATCACTGGGGGTGTAATACCTGGCGGTGGTAAGTTTAAAGCCCGATTTATCCGTCCGGTCCAGGTCAAATACCTGCTGCACCGATCCTTTCCCGTAGGATTTTTCACCCACCAGGTAGGCCCGGTTCCTGTCCTTTAGAGCCCCCGCTACAATTTCCGATGCGGATGCGGAACCCCGGTTGATCAGCACAATGATAGGCGTGCTGTTCGGGACCGCGGTGTTTCTTTTTGCCACAAACACGGAATTTTCGCTGGCAATCCGGGACTTGGTGGAAACCACCACGCCGCCTTCCAGGAACAGGTCGCTGATATCAATGGCAGAACCCAGGAGTCCGCCGTAATTGTTCCTAAGATCGATGATAAGAGAATCATAGCCTTTGGATTTAAAGTCATCCAGGGCGTCCCTTGCCCGGTCTGCGGTCATGGGGGTAAAGGTGGTTATCCTGAGATAACCGGTTTTCCCGATCATGTCATGTTTTACCGTGGGAACCTCAATAATTGCCCTGGTAAGGACCACGGGGAAATCGAGTTTTTCGCCCCGCCTGATTTGGAGGGTTACCTTGCTCCCGGGAGTTCCCCGGAGGCGGGCCAGGACTTCATCCATGGAAAGGGTTTCCGTGGGTTCGCCATTAATTTGGGTGATAAAGTCCCCAGGGTTAATCCCGGCTTTCCAGCCTGGGGTATCTTCGATGGGGGAGGCCACCTCTACCCAGAGGGGTTTCCCGTCGGGTCTCGATTCAACAGCCTTGGTGATAAGCAGTCCCACTCCGCCGAAATTTCCCTGGGTGGTATCGCTTAAATCCGTCATATCCGAACCCTGGAGATAGGTTGAGTAGGGATCTCCCAGGGCTTCAAACATGCCCTTCATGGCCCCTTCATACAGAATTTTCGGATCTATATCGTCTACGTAATGTTTTTGGACAAAATCAAAAACGTTCTGCATTATTGAAGAATAGCGCCTTGTTTCCTGGTCGCGGTTCTGGGCTCCCGCCTGCGGCACGGATGAGACTATAAAGACAAAACACATCAAGAGGGTGACCAGCACCCATGCAAATGATGAGGAGAACTTCCCTTTAATAGGGTTGGAATTTTCTTTGTTCATATATTTATTCTAGGTAACCGCAATAATTTGTCAATTACCTGCGGGAAGGGTTGGACAAATAGCCGATACAGAGGGGGATGGTGGCAGGGAGGGGAAAAACGGGGCTCGCTCGGTCCTCGGCCTATGGCCTGCGGAAACGCTCGCCCCGTCTTTTCCCCTCCCTGCCCATCGGGTACTGTATCGGAATTTGGTCAGCCCTGGCCCGCTTCGCGGGGGCGGGATGGTGGGGGCTTTGCCGGGGAAAAACGGGTTCGTTCGGTCCTCGGTTTTTGGCCTGCGGAAACGCTCACCCCGCCTGTCCCTCCCTGTCCATCGGGTGCTGTATCGGAATTTGGTCAGCCCTGGCCCGCTTCGCGGGGGCGGGATGGTGGGGGCTTACCGGGGAAAAACGGGGTTCGCTCGGTCCTCGGCCTATCCTATTTCCGGCAACCCTGTAGTATAACGCCTATTATTAAAACCATACTAAAACCGTTCAGCGAAGGTGCGGGCTGGCCGGTTCATGGCCATTTACACGGTAGTGGTACGGTACGGGTACGGTACGGGTACGGAAGAATCCCGGTGACCAGTCAGGACACTGGAGGCCCCGGTAAAAATAGTCCCTGTCTTAGGGGATATCATCCATAAAATTACCCATAAACTACTTGACCCGCCGCTTCCGTACCCGTAGAGTTTTAGTATGAATAATTACCGGTTTTCACGGCTGTTTCTGTTTTTATACGATGTCGTACGTCTTGTTTTAATTGTCAGTACCATGACCCAGTTGGGAAAACTTTCCCTAGGTAAAGGATCATATCCTTATCTGGTTTATACCTCACCCCAGGCGCTGTTTCCTATTATGGCCTGGTTTGTGTACTTTGATGCTGAAAAATATGCCGGTTATTTTCCTTTAAATATCGCAGGGAAATGTGTCAGTATTCTGCTGACGGGAATATGGGTTTTTAACGCCCTTCCGGTAAACCGGGCTGCCATGTCCGTGGATTTTTTGATTTGCCTTGGACTTACGGTCATTATCATGTTTGCCGATATTATTAGTATTCTGGGAATAGTTTTTGTGAGAAGGGGACTGGAAGCTGTCCGGCGGAAAAACGCTGATAATCAGCCGGCGGAAAATGATTCCGGAATTCATTCACAGGCTAATAACAGCAACGGAGGAATGTAATGCGTATAATTCCCATCGCCAGCGGTAAGGGCGGGGTTGGTAAATCCCTGGTTGCGGCAAACCTGGCGGTAGCCTTTGCCCAGGCGGGTCAGCGGGTTATCCTGGTCGACCTGGATTTAGGGGCATCAAACCTGCACCTGGTTATCGGCCAGCAGGCTCCCAAGGCGGGAATCGGTACGTTCTTAAACGATATCAAGTCCGACCTGGAAAAGGCCGTAATCCAGACCAGCATTCCCAATCTCCGTTTTATCCCGGGGGATACGGAAATTCCCGGCAGCGCCAATATCAAGGCAGCCCAGCGGAATGCCCTCATCAAAAGGCTGATGAAGCTGGATGCGGATATCCTGGTGATCGATCTGGGGGCGGGGTCCCATCAGTTTATCCTGGACTTTTTCCTCCTGTCCGCCCACGGAATTGTGGTAAGCGCCCCCACGGTTACCGCCACCCTGAATGCCTACGTATTCCTGAAAAATTCCGTGTTCCGGCTCATGTATACCGTATTCACCAAGGGAACCCCCGCATATGATTATCTGGAAAAACTCCGGAGGGACGGGACCGGCCTTCAGAAGCTGTACATCCCCAAAATCCTGGAGGGTGTTAAAAAAGTTGACAAGAATTCGTACAACAAGTTTAAAAGCAAAATTGATCATTTCCATCCCCGGCTGATCATGAACCTGATTGAAGATCCCAAGGACGCGGAGGTGGCCATGAAAATCCGCCGGTCCTGTGAGGAATACCTGGATCTGAAAATCGAACACCTGGGGATTATCTACCGGGACAATGTTCAGGACATAGCCCTTTCCTCCCGGCTGCCGGTGGTCATTTACAAACCCCAGGCGGTCATTTCCCAGGCCATCTACCGCATAGCCGATAAAATCATGGAGAGCGACGACCAGGATGACTTTGTCCTGGATGAATCGGAAATAGAAAACAGCTTCCAGGAAGCTTCCATTGAAGCCGAGGTGGATTTCAACAATAAAATGGAATATGTGGAGGAACTGCTCCACAGCGGAGTTCTTTCCCAGGGTGATTTAATTGAAACCGTAAAAACCCAGCAGTTTGAAATTGTAAAACTTAAAAAAGAAAATACCTTCCTTAAAAGTAAACTTTCAAAGGCAATCTCCCAGGGATTCAAGCCATAAGCAGAGGAAAGCTTATCGTAGCCCGTGGTTTCGAGGGCCTCAACCACCGGGAGATTCCGGTCCCTGAGGCCCTCGAAGGGACCAGCAGGAAATACCCCATACTACACATTAAACCCCGGAGCGGTAAATTCAGCCCCCCGGTATTGAACATACGCGGATTCATCATAGGGGAAATCCCAGGCGCCCTGGCGGTGGAACAAATCTCCCCCAAAACCCCGTTTGAACCGGTATAACCCGTACATAGGATGGGCCGGATCCGGGGAAGGTGAAACCCCGAAGAAATCATAACTGGTACATCCTTCCTGTTTTGCTGTCCGGATAGCGTGCCACTGGAGCGCATAGGGGGCCATCAAATTCCTCTGGCTGTCCGAGGATGCGCCGTACAAATAGGCGGCCCTGTCGCTGGATACGGACATGAACATGGCCGCCAGGGGAATTCCGCCGGCTTCGGCCACGAGGAGCTTTATATCCGTGTGGTCTTCCCCGGGGGAAACGGTTTTTTTCTCTAAAAGAGGATTAAAGTATTCCGGTCCGTGGGGGGTAATATTATTCCGCCCGGCGGTTTCCCGGTACAGGGTATTCCAGAGGGGCAGGTCATCCGCGGTACCCTCCCGGACAATCACTTCATGACGGTCCGCCAGGCGGATATTGTACCTGGTTTTAGGATGCATCCGGCCAAAAAGATCATCATCCTTCTGTTTTATATCAAGGATAATCGTGTCCGGGGGCAGCAAATCGCTGGGAGCTTTCCGGAGGCCCACCGATTCAACTCCCCAGTTCATCCGGAGTTCCATGAGCCTTGTTTCAGGCAGGCCCATCCAGTTGCCTTCACCATCGTACCGTTCCGGATCATCCGCATAGGGGGACTCCCAGGGAATATCAAAACGGACAAAAATACAGCCCGGCCCCAGGTGTTCCTTCAATTCCTGGGAGAGTTTAACCAGGTAGGTCCCGGTCAGTTCCTCTTCCGGAAAACATTCCGGCCCATAGGGTGCGTAGGCCATGGATAACCCGTCGCCGAGCTGTTTCTGCAGGATAAGCACATCGCCAATGGACTCATTCTCCGTCAGGATATCAAAAGCCCCGGGAATCCAGCCCAGGTCTTCCTTGATGATGCTCCAATATGAGGTTTGCTGGAGCAGCCGGGTTTTCATTAAATAACCAGTTGGTTTGGGGCATATACTAATGTTCATAGCTATACTCCATCGGTATTTTTACTGAAAAGAGGCATTACCTCTGCCCTGAACCAGAGCTTAAGCATTTCTATGGTGAACACAAAATGAACCTCCCCGCGGCGAGCCCCCCAGGGTATCTTTAAAACCGTTTAATTACGCCGCGGGAAGTTTCGTTCGAGAGGAAATGTATCCGCATGCGGGGTGAATACCCCGCATATAATCCTTTCCTTACAGAACGCGGACGAAGTCCGCATAATACCGTCTGGTTCTATACCATAACCTGTAAGCTTTGAGCCCCCTGAGCAGCGGCAAGCCGCGGGGTATTAAACCAGACTTCCAAATAAAACCGGAATCCTGCTGGTTTTACAGCAGGATTCCGGCGTATTAATGTATTCTACCCCGGAAACCCGGATTATGCAAGCTTCCGACCGCTTGGGGGACAGCCCCTTCTATGGAAGCTCCTTGACGGGATATGGGAAAACGCATAGATTATTCTTGAGATAAAATTCCAACTGCTAATTTTATTATTTATGTATCAATGGATATAAGAGTATATATACATCTTTCAATATTGTGATTTACTTTTTTCTTAAGGAGAAACCTTATATATGGCTGTAAAAACCTTTAAACGTGGTGTACACCTTCCTGAACGAAAAGATGCAACCACAGGGAAATCCTGCGAGCATGTCCCTCCGCCTGTCCAGGTGGTAATCCCCATCAACCAGCATTTTGGCGCTCCTAATCATAGTCTTGTTAAGGTAGGCGATACGGTCCGGCGGGGGCAGAAGATTGCCGATGCGGTCAGTCCGGGGCCAATGACGGTGCCGGTCCATGCTTCCATTTCCGGGGTGGTGAAAAAAATTGAACCCCGGACCCAGGCAAACAATATTGAAGGGTTGTGTATTGTTATTGAGGCCGCCGAGGTTGAAGCCGGGGATGATTTTATGATGCCCCTGGACGCTTTCAGCTGTACCAAGGATGAAGCCCTGGCAAGAATCCGCGAAGCCGGCATAGTAGGAATGGGCGGTGCCGGTTTCCCGGCACACATAAAACTGACCCCTCCGGCGAATAAGCCCATCGATTTAATCATCCTGGACGGGGCCGAATGTGAACCTTACCTTACCACCGATGAAGCTGCCATCAGGGAAAAACCGGACGTCTTAATTGAAGGTCTTTGCATTATTATGAGGATCACCGGAGTAAAAAAGGCGATCATCGGTATGGAAGACAATAAGACTTCATTAGTACCGGTACTGGAAGATGCAGTAAAAAAATCAAAACATGGTTTTGATATTACGGTACAGCTTCTAAGATCCAGGTATCCCCAGGGTGGTGAAAAAATGCTGATCACCGCCATCACCGGGAAACAGGTTCCCTCCGGGGGACTGCCCATGGATGTGGGCTGCATCGTCCAGAACGTGGGAACCGCCATTGCCATTGCTGAAGCCTTCCAGTTCGGCAAACCCCTGATTGAACGGGGCCTGACGGTCAGCGGCGGGGCCTGTAAAACACCAAAAAATATTTACGCCCCCATTGGAACCATAATCAGTGAGCTTCCTCCGGAGTTTATGGATATTGATTACGGGAAACTCCGGAAGGTTATTTTCGGCGGTCCTATGATGGGCAATGCGGTTCCCGCCGTATCAATCCCAATTCAGAAAAACACCTCGGGGATTATCCTGATGACCGCCGGGGAAACCGCGGAATTTGCCGAAGGTCCCTGCATCCGCTGCGGCCGGTGTATCCGCAATTGTTCATGCTGGCTTTCACCGGTAATGATCAACATCGGCCTCAACAGTGATGATATGGACGGAGCTGTGAAGGCGGGTCTTCTGGATTGTATTGAATGCGGAAGCTGCGCCTATGTTTGTCCCGCCAGGATTAAACTGGTCCAGCGTTTCCGGGTTGGCAAACAGCGTTTCCGGGCTCTGCAGGCAGCCCAGGCGAAAAAGTAGAGGAGCAGAGCATGGCACAAAACGAAGGGCGGGTCCTACTGGCATCCAGCCCGCATTATGCATCACCAATTAATTCCAGGATGATTATGTTTAATGTAATCATCGCATTGCTGCCGGTGTCCGTGTTCGGAGTAATTCAGTACGGGATGGGAGCAGTTCTTACGATTGCAGTGTCCGTGGTTTCTGCGGTAGCAGCGGAGGCTCTATTCAGAAAAATAATTAAACGGGACATCCGGATTGCGGACGGTTCCGCCATTGTAACGGGGCTTCTTTTGGCTTTGGTGCTTCCCCCGTCAACTCCCCTATGGATGACCGCCCTGGGAGCAATTTTTGCCATCATCGTTGCCAAGGAGTTCTTCGGCGGCCTGGGAGCCAACGTGTTCAACCCGGCGCTGATAGGCCGGGCCTTCCTGATTATGAGCTTCCCCGCGGCTATTACTTCCTGGCACAAACCTTCCGGATTTGGGGTTCCCCTGACGGATGCAATTTCTACGGCCACACCCCTCAACATTGTTAAAATGGGAGGAACCATCAGCGATGTGGGTGCGGACCTTGTCTCGTCGGGTCTTGCCCGGTCGGCGGAATACTGGCAGGTTATGAAAACCCTTTTCTTCGGGAACCGGGCCGGCTGTATCGGTGAATCTTCAATCATGCTGATCCTGGCTGGGGCCTTCTATCTGATAATTACAAAAACTATTGACTGGAGGGCTCCGCTGTCCATGGTGGTCACCACCATGCTGGCTTCCTTTGTTCTTGGTATGGATCCGGTTTTCGGCATCCTCACCGGGGGTATCCTTTTTGGGGCCGTCTTCATGGCCACCGATTATGTAACCGCCCCCATGACTTCCAAGGGTAAACTGATCTTCGGTTTCGGCGCAGGTTTGATTACCGTGCTGATCCGTAAATGGGGATCCTACCCCGAGGGGGTTACCTACGGCATCCTCATGATGAATGCCCTGACTCCTTTCCTGAACAGGCTTTTGCAGAAAAAATACGGCTTTGTTCATGTGAAGAAGGAGGATAAGAAATGAATGTAAAAAGAATGCTGTTCCTTGGTTTAGTCCTGGCCCTCTATGCCACGGTGGCCTGCGTGGGTCTGGCCTTTGTGTATACCGGAACAAAAAAAACGATTGAAGGTCATGATCAGAAAAAACTGGAAACTGCCCTGGCGGAAATTTTTCCGGACAGCGACGGCTACGAAAAAATTACCGGACAGATTAACAGTCCCGACAGCGGCGTAACCTTTTCGGACCAGTATGCCATCAAGAAGGGCGGGGCGGTGATTGGGGTGGCCATCAGTGCCTCCGCCGGCAGTTACGGCGGACCCATTGTTATGATGGTGGGGGTCGGAACCAACGGTAAGGTCAGCGGGATTAAAATTCTCCAGAACCAGGATACCCCCGGACTCGGCGCCAAGGCATCTTCTCCTAATTACTATGTGGACCGGAAAAAGGGGATTACCTTTTACGGCCAGTTTGCAGGCAAGGCTGTGACCGATCCTTTTCAGGTAAAGTCCGATGTGGCGGCTATTACTGCTTCGACTATCACCAGCAAGGCTGTTGCCCTGGCGGTTAAAACCGCATCCCAGGCCGGGTTTTCATGGCTTGCTTCCCAAGGGGGTACCCGGTGAAATTTTTCCGTATTTTTACTAATGGTCTTGTCAGGGAAAATCCCCTGCTCACATTGATGATCGGATTATGTTCCGCCCTGGCGGTTACCACCAGTGTGGCCAACGGTATCGGCATGGGGTTGTCCATGACCTTTGTGCTTCTCATGTCGGAGGTGGTGATCAGCATATTCAGGAAACTGATCCCCGATTCAATCAGAATTCCAATATTTATTATTGTTATTGCGGCCTTTACTACGGTAATTGACTACGTGCTGAAGGCTTATTTCCCGGACCTTTCCGAATCAATGGGAATTTTTATTCCATTGATCGTAGTTAACTGTATCATCATGGGCCGGGTGGAATCCTTTGCTTCCAAAAAGTCAGTTGCCGAGGTAATTCCCGATGCCCTTGGTATGGGTCTGGGGTATACCTGGGTACTGGTAGGGATTTCCCTGGTCCGGGAACTGCTTGGAAACGGAAGTATTTTTGATTTTATGATAATAGATAGGACCATCCAGTTTTTTGGAAAGATTCTGCATCTGGAGAGCGTTCCCGAATTCCAGCCAATCCTTTTCTTTGCGCTTCCGCCGGGGGGATTTATTGTATTTGCCCTGTTTATCGCCCTGAATCTTTTTATCAAGTCCCGTCTTAAGGAACCCAAGGAGGAACAGGCATGAACTTGTTTAAGATTTTCATATCAGCTTTTTTGATTAACAATGTCGTGTTAATGCGCTTCCTTGCCCTGTGTCCGTTTATCGGGATGAGCAACGACGAAAACAAATCCATCGGGATGGGCCTGGCCGTAACCTTCGTAACGGTTCTGGCAACCTGTGCAACCTGGCCTATCTACTATTATATTCTGGTTCCCAACAACATGGAATTCCTGCAGATCCTGGTTTTCATCCTCGTGATTGCCGCTCTGGTGCAGCTGGTGGAATTTTATCTTAAAAAGACCGTTCCATCGTTGTACGCATCCATGGGGATTTACCTGGCCCTGATTACCACCAACTGCGCAATCCTGGGGGTCACCTTTGATAATGTGGTTAAGAATTATAACTTCATCGAATCCGTGGTGTACGCCGTAGGGGTTGCTTTAGGATTCCTGCTTTCGCTGCTTCTTCTGGCGGGAATCCGCAAGCGGATTAAAACGAGTCCCATACCGGAATTCTTAAAGGGAACGCCAATTCTTTTTGTTGCGGCGGGTTTGTTGTCCATGGCCTTTATGGGTTTTTCCGGACTGGTAAAGTAGGAGGCGGGGAATGACAATTGTACTGATTACCACCGGGTTTGCCCTGGTCCTGGCATTTGTTCTGGGAACCCTGCTGGGATTTTTTGAAGAATTCTTCAAGGTTGAAACCGATCCCATGATCGCCACTGTCCGGAATGCATTACCGGGGATTAACTGCGGCGCCTGCGGTTATCCCGGCTGCGACGGGTATGCCGCGGCGGTGGCTTCCCGGTCCGTGGAAATTACCCGCTGCGCCCCGGGGGGCGTTTCCACCGCGGCTAAACTCTCTCAAATAATGGGGGTCAACGCATCCATGCATCCGGTGGTGGCGGTGCTTGCCTGCCAGGGGTCAAAGGATCATGCGCCGGTAAAAGCCGAATACAACGGCGTGGAAACCTGCAGGGCCGCAAAACTTACCACCGGCGGAACCAAACTCTGTACCTGGGGCTGCCTCGGGTACGGAGACTGTACCCTGGTCTGCCAGTTTGACGCCCTTCATATGGGAGATGACGGGCTTCCCCATGTGGATTATGATAAATGTACGGGCTGCAGAAACTGTATCATCGAGTGTCCCCAGCAGATTTTCCTGGAAGTACCCAGGGAAAGGCTGGGCTCCGTGGTGGTTTGTTCCAACCGGAACCCGGTAAAGTCCATGGTCATGAAAACATGTAAAGTGGGATGCATCAAATGCGAGATCTGCGTGAAGAACTGTCCGGAAAAATGCATCACCATGAAAAACGGCATACCTATAGTTGACTACAGCAAATGTACCAGCTGCGGTGTTTGTGTCGGGAAATGCCCCACCAAGGTCTTTAAGATGCTGCAGAAGGATATTGTGATAAGCAAGGCTGGTGAAGAGGAAAAGCAGCCGGAAGAGAAGCCCGCCCCGGTAGAAGCATAAAAATTAATTTCAGGCAGCCCGGAGGGGCTGCTTTTTTTCTGCCCGGGGGCTGATTACTTTCTAAAATGGCTTTTATTCGGAAGTCTGGTTAAACCAGACGGTATTATAAATTTCCCCTCGAACGAACCTCCCCGCAGGGAGTTTCATTCCCCGCCCAATGCTTCCACCGGGTCGAGCCGGGCGGCCCGCATGGCCGGATGGAGTCCGAAAAAAATACCCACCACCGCAGAAAAAATAAACGCGGCAAAACAGTTTATCCACCGGATAATGAAAGGCCAATTCAGGGTTTTTACCACAATAAAACTGAGGAACAGCCCCAGGAGAATTCCGGCAATTCCGCCCAGCAGGGTAATAGTGGAGGATTCCACCAGAAACTGCATCCTGATAGCTCCCGGACTTGCCCCCAGTGCCTTTCTGATTCCTATTTCCTTTTTCCGTTCGGTGACGGTAACAATCATGATATTCATTATCCCGATTCCCCCAACCAGGAGGGAGATCCCCGCAATACCCGTGAGCAGCAGGTTAAGTGACCCGGTAATCTGGTTGTACTGGTCCAGAATGGACTGCATGGAAAATATATATAGTGCCTGGGGGTTTCCGGTTTTTTCAGCGGCCCATTGTTCAATATCCCTCTGGATCCGGGGGGTAATGTTCTGGTTATACGCCTGAATAAGAACCCTGCTGGCCCTGGGATTGGGGGTGATTTTTCCGGAGTATACCGCCCGGGGAATAAAGGCATTTTGATCGGGACTTTCAAATCCGATGCTTTCAGAAAGCTCCAGCACACCAATTACTTCAAAACCCAGCTGGTACTCATCCAATTGAAGGGTCAGGGTTTTTCCAACCGCCTTTCCTTCGGGAAAAAGATACCGGGCCGCATCCGTACCAAGGATGATTTTCTGAATTCCCTGGACCTGCTCGGAGTTTGTGAAAAAACGGCCATAATCAAGTTTGATGGACATCATATCAAAATATCCGGGCTCCACCGCTTTAATACTCAATCCAAGATCCAGATCTCCCCGTCTGAGATGCCCTCCGGTTTCATTAATGTAAAAAATATTTTTTATCCCTTTGATGGAAGACTGCAGTTCATTCCTGAAGTTTTCGTTGAATTCAATTTCGCTGGTCCTTCTCAGGGACCAGCCGGGCATGACCTCCACAATATCCAGGCCGGAAGAACCAAAAGCCCGCTTAACATCTTCGGTTGCTCCAAGGCCGATGGTGGTAACCATAATAACCGAGGCAACCCCTATGATGATTCCCAGGAGTGAAAGGAGCGTCCTGGTTTTGTTTGATATAAAATTCCGAAGGGCGTTGGTAAAATCTTCAAACATGTTCATCCCCCCAGATTTTTCCGTCCCGGATATGAATGCGCCGGGGCGCGGCATTTCCAATATCAGGATCATGGGTGACAATGATAATAGTAGTTCCCGCCCGGTTGATTTCCCCAAAAAGGTCAATCACCGACTGGCCTGTTCCGGTGTCCAGGGACCCGGTGGGTTCATCCGCGAGGATAATTGCGGGACCCGTCACCGCTGCCCGGGCAATGGCGGTCCGCTGCTTCTGGCCTCCCGAAAGTTCATGGGGCAGATGTTTGAACCGGTCCCCCAGGCCAATCCGTTCCAGGATATCCCTGGCCCGGTCCCGCCGTTCATGGACCGTTAAACCCTGGTACCGCAGGGGCAGCATCACATTTTCCAGAACCGTCATGTTGGTGATCAGGTGGTACTGCTGAAACACAAACCCGATGGTTTTATTCCGTACCAGGGCCAGTTCCGTTTCGGACATCCGGGATGTATTAATCTGGTTGATGAGGATATCCCCCGATGTGGGACGGTCCAGGCAGCCTATCATATTCATACATGTGGATTTCCCCGATCCTGAGGGCCCCATGATAGAAACATATTCCCCCTGGTTTATGGAAAAGGAAACACCCGCCAGGGCATGAACTTCACTCTCACCCATGAAATAGGTTTTATGGATATCCTGAAGTATCACCAAAGGATCCGGCATCAGTACATCATCCCCATCCGCGGATCAACGCGTTCCTGGCTTTTTACGGTATCCCCCGCGGCAAGGCCCGACAAAACCCGGACCAGATTTCTTCCAAAGGGAATGACCTCCACCTCCACTTCATTTGTTTTTTCTCCGGCGGCTTTTTCCGCATAGGCCTGGCCGTTCCGGTAGGCTATTGCCCCTGATTCGACAATGAGAACTTCCTCATCTTCCCCGCTGATGATTTCTCCGGTAAATGAATACCCCGGGAGAATTTCATCCGGAGGATTATCAATGCGGATTTCCGTATCCAGAACCGTAGCTCCCCGGGATGTGATGCGGCCCACCGTGGGGTAGGAAACTACCACCGCCTCCACCGTAAGGTCGGGATATGCGGGGAATTTCAGTATTACCCTTTGTCCTGCCTTAAGCCGGAGGGCGTCGGTTTCCACAACTTCCACGGTGGATTTCAGATAACTCCGGTCAATGAGATATCCGAACACATCCTGGGCCTTGGCATAATCCCCGCCGGAAAGGGAAAGCTGTCCTATGATTCCGTCAAACCGGGCAATGAGCCTCCGGTCTTCGATGTTCTTCATATACACTTCCTTCTGTTTTTCCATGAGGGCCAGTTTTGCGGATGAACCGTTTATTTTTTCCTGGTTCATCAGGAATTCATGATTTGCAAGGTTAAACCTTTCATTCGAATCTTCCAGGCGGAAAAGCAGGGTTCCTTTTTTTACCCGGTCCCCCTGTTTGACATATACTTCCTCAACCGTTCCGTCTCCGGCAGCCTGAATTTTCTGTTCCTGGGCCGCCTTGATATTCCCGGATATCTCGATAATGTTCCGGTAAACCTCATTCTTAACGGTATAGTATGTAACATTTTCCGGAGATTTTTTTGATCTCAGAAAGAAAAAGATTCCAACCCCCGCAGCAATAACGATTATGACCACCGGAACAATAATCCTTATCTTTTTTTTACCCTGATTTTTGTTATGACTATTTTTCATTTTGATACTCCTCGGTTGTCTGGGGTATAAAAAGGGATTTTACCTCAAGATTGTAAAGTCTCCGTTCAATGCTGGCGGAAAGTACCCGGTTCAGGGACAGAAGATAATCCGTTTGGGCATCCAGGTAATCCGTCTGGCGGATGATGCCCTGGTCAAACCACCGCTTCTGTTCTTCCGCATTCTGCCGGTACAGTTCCGCTTCCTCGTCATAGACCGACTGCTGCCATTCCAGGTTTCCCTTCTTCCGGTTAAATTGAATTACCAAATCCCTGTAAGTACGTTCCGCCTGGGCAATATTTTCCAGTTCCCTGGAGGCCTCCAGGGAACGGAGCTGTTTATCCAGTTTTGAAATAATTGATCCCCATGGCCTCCAGCTGAATGCTACGGTCAGGGTAGGTTCCGAAGGATTTTCCAGGGGAACCGAAACCCCCGCATAGAGGGTGCTTTCATTGATGTTTAACCCCAGGCCACCGTTCACCGCGGATCCTTCATGGCTCAGAAAACTGTTGTTCCTCCCGAAGGATGAACTGGTCCAGGAATAACCCGCTGTACCATCCAGCAGAACCTGTTTGTTTGCGGCTTTTCTGATAAGGCTGTTTTCTTTATATATCCACCGGGCATCGTCCAGTTCCGCAAACTGTTCAGGATTAAACGACAATATGGATATCAACTTTTCTTCGGGTATAGAAGCCGGGATTCCCGCCTGGGGTACACCGCAGTCCCTGGCAAATTCCTCAAGAACCACCGCCAGGTTTCTCTGGGCTTCCAGCAGTTCCCGTTCCCTGGTTTTGAGTTTTAGTTCCGCGGTCCGCAGGACCACACTGGAAGTACCATATCCCTGTACCCGCTTTTCCTCCAAATCATAAAACGCCAGGAGCATATCCCCCTGGGCTTCGAGCATGGTATTCTGATACGTGAGAAGCTCCTGCAGGATCCGGCAGAATTCTATTTCCGCAGCCAGTTCCCACAATTCAATGTCCCTCAGGGTTTTGATAAAGACCCGCTTCTTTTCTTCCATCCCCGCCTGGTGCGTAATGGTCCGCCTGCTTATAAGTCCGGTTTTGAGGGACAGGTCCAAACCATATTGCGTATCCGCACCATTCACCGTTTGCAGCGGTACCTTCAGGGACGCGCTGGTATCCCTGAAACCGGGGATGTTCATTTCAATTCCCGGTTCGGTATTAATATACAGATCGGAGGATGAAAAATTGAAAACCGTATCCCCCGAATGAACCGAAAAGGACAGACCCGTTTCAGCTGCGAACCTTTGCAGATCAATGGCTGCCATTTCTTTCAGGATATCCAGCTTAGTCCGTTCCGGGGCGAGTTTCTGATATCCCGTCAGCAGAGTTTCATAGCTTTTAACTTCCTCAGCAAAAAGTCCGCAGGAAAAACCACACATTAAGAGAAAAATAAAAAAGAATGTTTTCCGAATCACCTGATACCATTTCATGAATAAAAGCTTTAATGGCCGCTGCGGATGCATGCGCGGCCAGTTTTTTCCAGAAAAACAATATCCTATATATCTGGTGAGGACAAGACCCTGGATCTCCATAGATAATAAAGATGGCTTCATAAATATTTGTTTTTTGCAAATACCATAAGACCCTCGGGGCTCAATGAAGAATAAACCCGTATCTGCAGGTGGTTTCGGGAGCCTCAACCACCGGGAACTCCCGGTCCCTGGGGCTCTCTAAGCATCGAAGGGACCCGTGAAGAACATGCTTAAACATAATTTAATCCCGCGGATACTCTTTTGGAGGTTCACATATTTACTCCGGAGATATAGAATAATGGCACCTCTAAAAACTCGGTTGGATTTTTAGAGGTGCCCCCGGAGAAATTTTTATTTCTTCATCTATAACGAAATAAAAAAGTTTCTCCATGGTACATCTAAGGAAAACTACTAAAAACTGAAGTTTTTAGTTGTTCCCTAATATAAGAAAGGAGCTCCCCATGATATTGAGAGGACATGTTTTCTCTAAAATGCTTGAAATGGATACGGGTATAACCATAGTTGTACCCAATAATTTCAGCAAAAAAACTCCATGGAAAACAGCATATCTTCTTCATGGAATATGCGGCAATAATGCGAGTATTGTTGATTATACCATGCTGCCGGCCTATGCAAACAAATACCATTGTATATTTATTATGCCGGAAGCAGGGAGAAGTTTTTATACCGATATGGTGTACGGACAGAAATATTTTAGTTATGTTTCCGGGGAACTGCCCAGGATCTGCAAAAATGTTTTTAATATTTCCTCCAAGGCCGATGATACCTTCGTTATGGGTTTTTCCATGGGCGGATATGGTGCGCTGAAATGTGCCTTTACCCGTCCGAACCAGTATAAGGCATGCTGCGCCCTGGCGCCGGGTCCGCTGTTTCTTAAGGATTTTCTCGCTGAATTAAATGAATACGGCAACACAAGGGAATATATTGCCCGGTGGGGCAGGCAGTTTATTAACGATCTGCGTTCAGCCTTCGGGGAACGGTTTACCTGGAAACCGGAAGCGGAACTGCTTTATCTGGCGGAGAAAATGCGGGATGCCCCGTCGTATCCTGAAATATATGTTTCCTGCGGAACCGAGGACAGTCTGCTGGATTACAACCGACGGTTTAACGATGAAATGAAACAACTGTCCATCGGTATAAACTATGAAGAATTTTCCGGGAATCATGACTGGTATTTTTTTGATGAAGCCCTTAAACGGGCCCTTGATTTCTGCTTTCCCGAATCAGCACCCGCCGCTCCCGCAGGGCAGGTAAATCCTGAAACCAAATAGAGGAAACGGGTTTCTGCGGTTTATCAAAATCCCAGGGTATGCAGATATATGAGGACAAATCAGAGACAGGAAAAGAATAGCATCATCCGGGAGCTTCATGTTTCAAAAGAATCGCTGATACTTACCGGAGCAGCATCTCATCATTCAGGAGTTCCTGTTTTTTAATATCCCGGAAACGCTGAACAATGTCGTCCGCTTCAAGTTTTGCTTTTTCTTCCGCATTAATATCCAGGATAATATCTCCCTGGTCCATCATTACCAGGCGGTTGCCGAATTGCAGCGCATGGCCGATATTGTGGGTGATCATCATTACCGTAAGATTATATTCCGACGCAAACCGCAATGTCAGTTCCATGATGAGTTCCGCATTCCTGGGATCCAGGGCCGCGGTATGTTCATCCAGGAGCAGCAGGCTTGGTTTTGACAAAACCGTCATCAGCAGGGTTAATGCCTGCCGCTGGCCGCCGGAAAATAACTCCACATTATCATTCAGGCGGTTTTCCAGTCCCATGTCCAGGATCCGGAGCTTGTCCCGGAAATAATCCTTCATGGTTTTATTAAGGCTGATCTTTAATCCTTTATATCCCTTTTTAAGGCAGATCATCATATTGTCGGCCAGGGTCATTTTGCCGGCGGTTCCCATCAGCGGGTTCTGGAAAATCCGGCCGATATACCGGGCCCGTTTGTACTCCGGGTCCCTGGTGATATCCCGGGTGATTTTTGTTTCCGGGTTTTCGATAATAATTTGTCCCGCATTGGGAATTATGGTTCCCGCAATAGCATTAAACAGCGTTGATTTACCCGCACCGTTGGAACCAATCAGGGTAATGAAATCCTCCTGCTTAACAAACAGTCCCAAATTTTTCAGCACAATATTTTCATCGGGGGTTCCGGAAGAAAAAACAACCCCAAGATTTTTTATGGTGATCATTCTGGTTTCCTCCCGGCCTTAAGAGCTTTTTTACGGTATACATTATTCAGCCATCCCTTTTTGGAAATAAAGATGCAGATGATGATAAGTATTCCCGTGATGAGCTGCAGGTCATTGGCGGTCATATTGATGCGGTACCCGTAGTTGCGGGCCAGGTACATGAGTCCCCTGTAAAGGATGGAACCAAAAATTACCCGCAGGGTTAGTATGCCAATCCGGTTTGACCTGATCAGGAATTCCCCCACCATCAATGATGCCAGTCCCGATACAATCATGCCGCTCCCCAGGGCCACATCCGCAAAACCCTGGTACATCGCCGCAAAGGAACCTGCCACCGCCACAAGCCCGTTGGAAAGGCAGATACCGCTGATCTTAAGCAGGTCCGGGTTCATTCCCTGGGAAATTACCAGCTGGGGATTTGCCCCCAGGGCCCCCAGGGATAACCCGTAATCGGTATGAAAGAAAAGATCAATCAGGACTTTGATAATCAGCACCACCAGCAGGCAGAGCAGGACAATAGCGGTATCCCTTTCCAGGAACGGGATACCCTCGGCAAACCGGGTAAATAACGTGGGAACCCTAAGGAGGGATACGTTGGCCCGGTTCGACATGATCCGCAGGTTTATCGAGTAAAGCATGGTCATGGTAAGAATACCCGAAAGCAGGTCCGGGACCTTCAGCCGGGTATGGATCAATCCCGTAACAAGGCCTGCCAGGGTCCCGCCGAAAAAGGCAAAGGCCAAAGCTGCCAGGGGCGGGTATCCCCTGGTAAGAAAAACCGCCATGATCGCCGCACCCATGGGGAAGGACCCGTCCACGGTGAGGTCCGCAAAATTGAGAACCCTGTAACTTATGAATACACCGAGAACCATAATACTGTAAATAAGTCCTTCCGTAAGAATACCTGTTATCATTGCATGTTTCCTGTTGGCAAAAATTATTTGGAAACCCGGGACAAATACAGTTCCGGGTTTCGGGTCCGGATATGCGGAATCAGCCCCATGGTTTTTCCGGTTTTACTTTTCCGTTAACTTTCCGTCACTGTAAATTTTGGATGCCATACTGATGTAGTTTTCCGGAATTACTATGCCGCAGTTCTTTGCTGCATCCAAATCAAGAAGTAAATCCAGCTCGGAAGGATCCGTAAGGACCTTCACCGGAATATCCGCAGGTTTTTTGCCGTTGAGAATTTCGATGATCATATCCCCCGTGGCAAGTCCCGCCTTGTAATAGTTAAATCCCGAAGCGATCATGCAGCCTCCGTTCATGGCAGCGGTAACATCCCCGGAAAAAATAGGTTTTTTTGCACCGCCGAATACCTGGACCAGCGCTGGCAGAGCGGAAAAGACGGTATTGTCGGTGGTAAGGTAAATACCGTCCACCCGGTTTACAATAGCTTCCGCTGCCTGCTTTAATTCCGCGGAAGTGGAAATTGCCTGTGTAACAAGACCAATGCCGTAGGTTCTGCAGGCGTCCTCCACCAGTTTCAGGGATGAAATTGAATTTGCCTCGGATGATGTATAAATGTACCCCAGGGTTTTAATCCCCGCAAGCTCCTGGAATAATTTAATATGGTCCTTCGTGGGGATAACATCGGAAACGCCGGTGATATTTCCTTCCCCCTTGTCAAGCTGGGATACTAGTCCCGCAGCAATGGGATCGGTGACACAGGAAAAAACCACCGGAGTATCCTTCATGGTATTCGCCAGCGCCACCGCCACAGGTGTTGCAATACCTACGGCCACGGAAACCCTTTCATTTTTGAATTTGTTTGCGATCTGTGCAGCGGTATTGACATTCCCGTTGGCATTCTGAAGGTCGTATGGTACATCGATGTTCTGTTCTTTAAGCCGGTCGATAATTCCCTGTTCAATCGCATCCAGAGCTTCATGCTGGGCAATTTTGGAAATTCCAATTAATGTTTTCTCTGTTTTCCGGGCTCCGCAGGAAAAAAATAATGCTGCGGCGAAAATAAGCAGGCCCGCGGTTTTCAATTTCATCGTATAACTCCTTATGATACAAAATACAATGTTTCTGTTCATAGAAACATTGTATTTTGTATCAATTATTATGTCAATAGGAAATCAAAAAATATATTTATTCCCAGGCAAAAATTTACGGGATGCTTTTTGATGGGATATGTCAAAAAAGTATTAAACTTGCCCGGCGGATGATCATTTTTCCAGGCTTCAGAAAAAATCATTCAATTGACTTTTTCTCCCGGCATCATCTATAGTAGACCTATTATAAACGGATTTTGAGTTCAGGGCATCTCTAAAAACTGAAGTTTTTAGAAGTTCCCTTCATAAAATCCGGCATGGGGATTTCGGAATGCGGTTAAAATCCGCAGCGGTCCCGCCACCGTAACCGGGGATGAAAGCAGCAAATGCCATTGTGAAAGCAAGAAGGCGCTGCAAGTAAAACGATCCGGAAGCCGGGAGACGGTCCCTGTGCAATGCCTGAGACTCCCGTGGAGGGGGACAAAAGGTGGTCTTGTAACAGTCCTTCCTTTGTCTAATCTTCCGTAATACCTTTGGTTTATTGTGGGGTCCAGGATTGTCCCGAGGAGGACCCGTGAAATTCCCATTGTCTTTTTTTTATTTAGTCCTGCTTGTCCTTTTGTTAGGATCAGCTCCTGTCCTTTTTTCCGAAGAAACCATTTCCGTGGATGTCACCGCGGATAAGTTCCAGGAAGAAGCCGGGCCTGTCCAGAATACGGTTACGGTTATTACTGCGGATGAAATAACCGAGTCCGGGGCTGCCACTATTGTGGAAGTCCTGGAGACCGTTCCGGGGATCATGTTCCGGGCGCCCTTGTCCGGTCCGGGATCGGAGGAGATTGTTATGCGGGGGTTTGGTGAAAACGCCTATGGCAGGGTTCTTGTTCTTGTGGATGGAAACAGGATGAATAATCCGGACATGAAGAGCATCAACTGGAATGCCATCGCCCTGATGGACATAGAAAGGATAGAAGTTCTTGACGGCGGCGCATCGGTCCGGTACGGAAACAGTGCGGTTGCCGGGGTGATCAATATCATCACAAAGAAAAGCGGAAAGAAAGCCACCAGCATTGCTTTGTCCGGCGGAAGTTTCTGGGAAAACCAGGAAGCTATTTCCCACCAGCAAAGTACCAGCTGGGGCCGGTTTTCCATGTCGGCGGAACATCTCGGCAGTAAAGGATACCGGGACAGATCCGCCTATGATGTGACCAATGCAACCCTCCAGGGAACCATCGATTTCAGCGACCGGTTGAGTCTTTCAATCAGGGGAAGTTTTTCGGACCTCAATTATCAGATGCCCGGGGCAATCTATAAAGCCGATTATGATGATGATCCAACAACCGCCTTGAATTGGGATGATGAAGCATCCGAGTATCATGTGTCCGCCGGGATAGGGCTTGAATGGCTTCTATCGGATAATGTTGAGATACAGCTGCCCCTTTTGTACCGGGGACTATTTACGGAAGTTGATATGGCTTCATACTTCAGTTATACGAACCGGAACACCAACACCGCGGAAGCCCACCCGATGGCAAATTTTAATTTTGAAATAAAAGAAATGCCCCTGAATATAACCTTTGGTGCGGATTTTTATTATGCAAATGTTTATGCCGGGAGCTACCCGGATGTTAAAAGGGAAGGGTCGCCCGCAACGGATTTGACAATCAATGAATTCAATTCAGGGTATTATCTGGTGACCCGGTTTGATCCCTTTAAAAGGGTAAGTTTTAATGCCGGAGCCCGGTATGATTTTATTTTTGTAAATTCGGAAGACAATGACACCCTTAAACAAGCCTTTGTATACGAAGTGGGCACCGCCTGCAGACCGGTTGAACAGCTTAATATCTATGCAAAATATTCCACGCTTTTCCGGTATCCCTTTACCGATGAAATGGTGGAAACCTTTCCGGTTTTTTATGTCAATGATGATCTCAAACCTGAAAAAGGTTTTAACATTGAAGGCGGAGTAAGCGCAAGTTTGAATAAATGGCTTACCCTGGGGGCAAATGTTTATTATCTGAGTTTAACCGATGAGATCTCCTACAACACCTCAATCCAGCATAATGAAAACCTTGACGGCACCAGGCGGGTTGGAACAAATGTAAGTTTGTCCAGCAATCCTTTTACATTCCTGGAACTCCTGGGAACCTATTCATTTGTGGATGCGGAATTCACTGATGGTCTCTATGAAGGAAAGAAAATTCCCCTGGTTCCTGCCCATCAGGTATCCGGGGTTGTGACCTTTGTCCTTCCGTGGAATATAAAAATCGGCGTCAATATGGATTACCGGGGAACAGCCTACCAGGGATCGGATTTATCCAATGAACAACCTAAAATGGATGATTACTTTTTACTTGGAGCATCCATATCATACACCTGGATTAAAGATAATTACCGGCTGTTGGTATTGTTCCAGGGAAGCAACCTGCTTAATATAACCTATGCTCCCCTGGTTACCTACCAGGATTGGATGAACGACAGCGGATATTATCCCGGAAACGGCAGGGCATTCAATTTGTCGGTTCAGTACCGCTTCTAAAGCGGGATGATTCAAACGTAAAACCTAGGAGCGGTGTTTTGGACAAACCGGTTCAGGTAGGTGATTGTTTTTTATGGATAGTTTCGCTGCGGGTAAACATCATAAAACATATCTCTCAAAAGTTACGGTTTTGACGGACCGCCGCCGGCTGGGTCTGGCGTTTTTTATTGGCCTGATTATTAATCTGACCTTGCTTGGGGCGGGGGAATTATTTTTTCATTTTTCAGAGCAATACCTGTACAGAACAGAGAAAACGGCCCCGGTCTTGTGGGTTGTTCTTGGAGATCCTGTTCAGGAAAATTTTCTTCTGCTCCGGTCCTCGGCACAAGATAAAATTATTGCTGAAAATGAAAATGCGGTTCCCCTTCAGCCCTACGCAGATGAAACTTCAGAGGCTGCTGCGGGCGTGGAAAATCCTTTGGCTATTTCCAGCGGGACCGGCCAGGATGTTGCCGGCACCGGCTTATCACCGGGAACGGCCTCATACGGTGGTTTTGCCGGGACCTCCGGTTATTCTGCCGGAACCGAAGAAAGAAACAGGCTTTATGAAACAATTTATGCTCTGATTGAAAGAGAAAAGCAGTATCCTGCTTTGGCAAGGAGGAGAAACATTGAAGGGCAGGTGGATGTATTTATAAAAGTTTCCCCCGGGGGGAAACTTGAAGAAAGCAACATTTCTTCAAGTTCCGGCAGTCCCATTCTGGACCGGGCGGCAATAAATTTAGTGAAAAATATTTTTCCGCTGGATATGGTTCTTCAATCGGAAACAGCGGTTAATGTGATAATCCGGTATTCGCTGAAGGATTAATATTTGAACGTCCCCGCATAAAAATCTTTCGCCGGTGGTTTCGGGGTCCTCAGGGACCGGGAGATTCCGGTCCCTGACGCTGCGTGTGCTGAGGCTCCCGAAGCATCGAAGGGACCAGCGAAAAAGGCTTAGTTGCGCTGCCGGTGGTTTCGGGGGCCTCAACCACCGGGAGGTCTCCCGGTCCCTGAGGCTCTCGAAGGGACTTGCGAAGAAGAATCTTTATATCTCAGGAAAATTAAAAACCTTCTGCACGCTTTCGCGTGCGAGGCAGAGCAGCGAGGTTTGTTGGTTCTGTCAGGTATGGATGTTATGCGGGTTTAATACCCATACAATTTTCATTTACAAGATTTTAAGCACGCCCCAGGGCCTCACACGCAGGAGCGTACAGAAGGTATTAAACCTGCTTGCGAATAAAAAATCTCAGGTGGCTATTCCCAGCTCCTGTACTTTTTTTGAACCTATTTCCCTGAGCAGATATTTTTGAATTTTCCCGCTGCCGGTCATGGGGAATGAATCCACAAAAAAAACATATTTAGGAATTTTGAAGCGGCTGATCTGACCCCGGCAGAAATCCCGGATATCCTCTTCGGTAACCGATTTGCCTTCCTGCAGGATAACAAAAGCGCCGACCTCCTCGCCGTATTTTTTGCTGGCTATGCCCACAACCTGGACATCCTTCACTTCGGGCATGGTATAGAGGAACTCCTCAATTTCTTTAGGGTACACATTTTCACCGCCCCGGATAATCATATCCTTGATGCGGCCGGTAACCATATAATTGCCGTCCGCATCCTTTACGCCCAGGTCACCCGAATGGAGCCAGCCCTCGCTGTCAATGATGTTCCGGGTGGCTTCTTCCATTTTGTAGTAACCCTTCATGGTGTTGTATCCCCGGCAGCAGAGTTCTCCGTGGACGCCGATGGGACATTCCTCGTTGGTTTCCGGATTCCTCACGGACACTTCAACCCCGGGTAGCTCCCGTCCCACGGTTCCAACTTTTACTTCTATAGGATCATCGGTCCGGGTCTGGGTCATTACCGGCGAAGATTCGGTGAGCCCATAGGCAATGGTAATCTCGGATGCATGCATGTCTTCAATCACCTGCCTCATAACTTCCATGGGGCAGGGTGATCCCGCCATGATCCCGGTTCTCAGGCTTGTTGTATCGAACATTTTAAACATCGGATGGTTCAGTTCGGCGATGAACATGGTGGGCACCCCGTAAAGGGCGGTACATTTTTCCTTCTGGATTGTTGCCAGAACCAGGAGGGGGTCAAAATTTTCCGTCAGTGCCGCCGCAGCCCCATGGGTAATCACCGCCATCATCCCCAGTACCAAACCGAAACAGTGGAACAGGGGAACCGGCAGGCAGACGATATCCTGGTTGGTGAATTTCTGGCAATCGCCGATCCCAAGACCATTGTTGAGGATATTCCGGTGGGTCAGCATAACCCCCTTGGGAAAACCCGTGGTTCCCGAGGTGTACTGCATGTTGACCACTTCGTTCTGGCTGCAGGAATGTTCCACATCGTGGAGGGTTTTATCATCCGTATGTTTTCCCAGGAGCAGCAGTTCGGAAAAGCTGTACATTCCCCGGTGTTTTTGCTGGCCAATATAAATGACGCTTTTCAAAAAAGGAAACTTTGCAGATTTCAGGTTTCCCCGCTGGGAAGTTTTTAATTCCGGGACCAGTTCGTTTACCATGGCAACATAATCCGAATCCCGGAAGCCATCCACAATACAGAGGGCGGCCAGGTCGGACTGCTGGACAAGGTATTCCAGTTCATGGAGTTTATAGTTGGTATTCACCGTTACCAGAACCATACCCACCCGGGCAGCCGCAAAAAGGATGGTGTTCCAGTCGGGCACATTGTTTGCCCAAAGGCCAATATGGTCGCCTTTCTTCAGCCCCATGGCTAAAAAACCCTTGGCCAGTTCATCAACCCGGTGGTCAAATTCGCTGTAGGTAAAACGGAGATCCCGGTCTGCGTAGATAATAAAATCCCGGTCCGGCTGGGTCCGGGATTTTTCCCGGAGGAGTGCCCCCAGGGTCTGTTCAATAAATTCCATATTGAAACCTCACATGGGTGTATATAATACAGCCAGAATTTTTACGGGATTCTGGTCCGCGGCGAATACCCGGTGGGGTACAATTGAATCGTAATATACCGAATCCCCCGGGTACAGTTCATGGGAATCTTTCCCGTATTCAAGTTTGAGTTTTCCCTCAAGCACAAAGATAAATTCTTCCCCTTCGTGGGTGGATTTTACCTGTTCAGCCTTGGGATCGATGTCCACAATAAAGGGTTCCATATGGCGGCCGCCCTTGTCCGCGGCCAATGTACTGAACTTTAACCCCTGCCGGGTATCTCCGGCCTTTGAATCCGCGGGGGTACCGGTAACGAACCTGGCGGCATCGCTCCTGTCCTCCGCCCGGGTGATAACCGGTCCCAGCTCCTCGTGGTCATCCAGCAGGGTTCCCAGCCGGACCCCCAGGGCCCGGGATATTTTTACCAGCGGCGCCAGATCGGGGATATGTCCGTCCTCCTCGATCCGCCGGATTAGTTCCGCATTTAACCCGCTCCGTACAGCCAAATCTTCTCTGCTGATAGAATAGGTTTTGCAGAGTTCCGTGATCCGTTCACCGGGGGTTCGTTTATTGCTCATATATCCTCCATAGCCAAATAAGGCGGGACCGGAAAATAAATATCCCGCATTGAAAAACAAAAGCCACATTTTATTTTACAAATATATGATTTCAACTTCAAGATGACATTTTTAAAAAGTTAGTCAGGGAAATGTATGGAGGAAATTTTTAACTATAGAATTGTAATGGAAGATTGCGACAAGAAAAGATAGCCCGGACTTCCGGAAGAAGGATGCTCCGGTCCCCGAGGCTCTCGAAGGGTCCGGTAAAGAAAGAGCGCTGTCATCACGAGGTGGCTTCGAGGACCTCAGCCACCGGCGGGAAGAGGTTCCCGGTTCCCCAAGGGACCCGGGAAAGAAAGCCCCTTCTATTTTCCCTTAGGATTCAGCCCCGCCAGGTATTCCGCAAGTTCATCCGCATAGGATTCTTTTATCTTCTGGTCGATTATCCTCAGGGCCCGGTTCTGGGCTTCCGGGAGGGAGGTACTGCCTTCCCGGCCGGTTATATTGTAGGGAAACAGAATCTGGGATGTATATTTTTCCAGAAGGTTGGCTTTAACGGTGTAGCGTACAAATTTATTCGGGTTGTTTACCAGCTGGACTTCTTCCATGGTTACAAAGACCTGCAGGTCATAGGGAGCATTCGCCCCGCCGGTTTTGAAACCCATATTTGAATAAACTTCGGAGAAAACACCCTTGATTTTGCCTGAGTAATCCTGGTCAACGGAAATATTCACCGGGATATTTCTGGTAATCTGCTGGGCTTCCATCCGGTACTCATCACCCTTGCGGGCTTCTATCCGGTAGCCCGCTGCACTGGCCGGGCTAAGGACCGACAGCACATTGATAAAGGCGGAATTCGCATCCGCAATGGTGGCGGCCATGTTGTAACGGCCGTACCCGGTAAAGCTGTACTTTTCTTCATCGCTAAGGGAAACCGTGAGGGTGTTTATCATTTTCAGATTTGATTCAATTAGATCACCGTAGAGCATGCTGCTCTTCACCTTGTCCATAACCGCGATTGAATAGTAGGTATCCTTCCCGTCAAACCAGACATCCTTTATTTCTGCTCCCACCAGGGTATCCATAGCAAAGGATGTTTTTACAGCGCTGTCAACCTCCCGGTTTTCCTGGGTATTGAGCAGCCCGTCGATAACTGCTTCCTGGTACTTATACCCGGCCTGGGTTTCTCCTTTTACGTTCTGCCCGAATATGGCCACCAGGGCTCCCAGGGCATTTTTCCCGGAACTGTCCCGGTCGGAACCGTACCCTACCGCGGAAATATATTTGCTGTCGGTATATACAGAACTGGGATTTGAAACCCATTCCGGTTCGGCTGCGCGGCTTGAACTGCTGCCTGTTGGGGAACTGGCGCAGCCCATAAGACTTATCAACAGGATGGCCATAACTGCTTTCATTACTTTAGACATATAACCTCTACCAAATTAAGTTGATTTTCATACACCGGGATCTGTTCGAACCGCTGCTGATAAATAAGATGCCGTTTGTAATCATAATAATTAACAGTAAATGAATACAACCCGGGATCAAGGGTGATGCCGCCGACCAGTGCCCTTCCGGGGAAATAATGGGCAGCCCGGATATCCGCCTGTTCGCTTACCTCGGCAAAGATCTGGGTCCCTAAACTTAAGATCGCAAATGCCGCGGACGCGTTCTCATTTGAAGTACTGCTTGATGCCGCATCAAGGACAACCGCTGCTGCGGCTTTTGTGGAAGCCCGGATTATACTTTTTAAATAAATTGCGCTCTGTTTTATTTTAAATGTTTCCTTGGCGATAATGTCAATATCTTCGATAAGCTCCAGGTAAAAGGTTTCCCCGGAATCCATTTTTACTTCCGTAAAGGCAATGGCTGAAGCACGGGACTGCATGGTTGGCAGGGCTATCTTAACATAATGTCCGTCCAGCGTTATGGGTATCCTGAGGGTTTCCTGGACTTTGATCGGGGAAAAACCATTGAAGCTGACAATGTTAAGCCTGGCCTTACCCCGGGGAATTTCCGATTCCTCATCAATTGTGGAAGGGAGGGGAAACGGGTACATGGCCGGCTGGTCGGCAAATGCCAGTTTTATAAAATTCCGGTCAATCCTGACATCGTCCCAAAGCCCCTCGCCCCGGTAAAAGAGCATGCTCATGTACCGGGCCAGGGCGGAATTCGTAAACGTCACGGTGACCGCATTTGGATCATAGGGGATATTCACATCCTCTTCCAGCAGGGAACTTTGAAGATTTGTTATTACGGTGCCGTATTTTGTGGACAGGTATTTCAGTTTGTTATCGATCCGCCGGATTTCCACCAGGGCACCTTCCAGATTTCCCTGGTGGTAATAATTCAATGAGTTGAATACATTGATGTAGATGTCTTCATAGTCTTCCCCGGCATACTCCAGGGTATTGTCATTCACCAGATAGGAACCTAAACCCCGGGTAATACTTTTTGTGAAAGCCGCTTCTATGGCCCGTTCACCGCTCTGGAGAAGACCCGAGGACTTATTATAATCCTCCGCATAATGGTTCAGCATCCCCAGGTCAAGATACAGCAGCACCTCATCTTTTTTACTGTATGCATCTTTCTGGGATTCCAGTTCCGCTACACCCTTTGCAAAATCACCCTGCAGGACAGCTTCATCGGCCTTCTTATAGTGGCTGGTTGATGAACAGGAGACAAAGAGAATACTTAATAAAAAGAATATGCAAAGACGCCTGCTGAGTACTGCCATATCACAAGGGGTCTAAAACCTAAAGCTTAGAAGTTGGATTGGTAATTACCTTCTTGATGCTATCATTTTCACCAATCCAGATCTTGCGGTTGGTTTCAATTTCAGTCAGCTCAGCATATACATAGTAAGTCCTGGTCGCCTTGTTTCCGGCCTGATCCACAATGGTCTTCACCGATCCGGTCAGGAAAAAATCAGCGCCGGTTTCATTTGCCAGGGCTTTGGCGGTTTCTTCGCTTGCCCAGGACTGCTGTTCTTCCCGTTCGGTCCGGATTTCACCCCGTTCGGAACTGGATGCCACAAAGTCTGCCCGGCCGCTGTTTAATATGGCGGTTTCCATCCTTTTACTGATGATGGATGTATCAATATGTTCATCGCTCTGGTTCTTGAAACTTCCCACAATAATAACGGGTAATCCCTTTTTCTGGGCGGAAGCCTGGGCAACCCGGGGAGAATTGAGACAATCATTGATAAGGCTTTCACACACAATCCTGACATCCGTATCGTTCCAAAAGCCGCTTAAATCAACCTGCTTATCCGAATCAACCCGTTTTACCGATGGTTTTGAACTGCAGGATGCAAAAACCAGGGCTAATACTACGGCCGCGGCCAGCAAAGAAAATCGAACTTTCATAAAATATACCTCCGGAAAAAATCCTGTTCGGTGGAAAACTTCAGTTTTAAGAAGTTTTCCTGGATGTTATGGGAATCTCCAAAAATCTAACCAGGTTTTTAGAAATTCCAAATAATAACATTATTATTTATAACACATCACTTATAATAAGTTATACCACAGAATAATGTAAAAAAAAACTTTTTTCAATAAAAGACAGGGTTGAGTCGGTAAAAAAAGATCTAAACATGGAAAGGCGGCGGTCTTTCACAGATTTAGGATACCGTCCCGGAAAATGATCAGCCCGCTCTTGCCTTTGACCGGGCAAGACCGTCGGAAGCTTCCTTATAACCGGGGTTAAGCCTTACCGCTCTTTCATAGGCTTCAACCGCAGGTTTGTAGTCGCCCAGGCTTTCCCTGACACTTCCCAGCCGGTACCACCAGAGGGGCAGGTTTGGTTCCAGCCTTACCGCGGTGGTATAGGCTATATCCGCATGGAAGTACTGCTTCCGGAGACGGTAAATTTCCCCCATAAAAAAGTAGGCCACCGAAACCCGGTCACCCTGGGGCGCGGAATCAATATACTTCTGCATATATTTCAGGGATTGATCGTAGTCGTCCAGGTAAAATGATGCTTCCCCCATGGTTTCAATGATCCGGTAATCGCTCGCGTTTACCCGGAGTCCCCGCTGTCCCCAGTCAAGAACTTCCCGGTATTTTTTCTGCCGCTGGAGTGTCCAGGTAAGCACTGTGTAGGAATCCATATTGGTAGCATTCTGGTTAATTTCATCCATGCAAATTTTTACGGCTTCGTTATAATAAGCGTCGGCTTCATTCATCCTGCCCTGGGATTCCAGATCCCGGCCTATCCTGTAGTTCCTGAGGGCATCGGGTTTAGTCTGGGAAAAAAGAGGCATGGCAAAAACGAATATCAATAAAACTGTTAAATATAAACGGGACCGGTTCATCATAGTATAAATGATAGCGTAGAATTACGATTTTTCAAAGTACTTAAATTGATACAATTGACAGGTTAACCAATTTTCCCGGACGAATCGTTTGTTTTTGAAACCCTATCTGGTTCAGCCCAGGGGTATCGGTATTTTTATCTATGAAAAACCCCTGATAACCCGTATTATTGAATTTAAAGTCATCAAAAAAAGAGGAGAATTATGAAAATAGCTTCCTATTTAACCTTCAGCAGAAACTGTGAAGAAGCCTTTGAATTTTATAAATCGGTTTTTGGCGGGGAATATATTTTTCTGGTCCGGTATGGTGATGTGCCTTCGGAATTCATCCTGGATGAATCCGACGGAAAACTGATTAAACACGCGGAACTTGCCCTGGGGGAAGACTGCATTATCCACGGGATGGATCTGCTGCCTTCCATGGGAAGGGTAATCCACGGGAACAATTTGGCCATCATGATTACCCTTTCATCCAAGGATGAGGCATTGCGTTTATTTAAGGAACTTGCCGAGGGGGGTACTATCCCGGAAAATCAGGAAAAAGCCCCCTGGGGGGAACTTTTCACCGGATTTATCGATAAATTCGGTGTACCATGGATGATTAATCTTGAAGAATCCATTATAAAGGGCTAGGAGGCTTGCGCCATGGCAAAAATGAATAAGGTTTTGGAAACCTTTGCCCAGCAGAAGGGTATCCCCCTGATCCCGGGGAGTGACACACTTTTTTTTAAGCACCAGGATATTCCGATAAGTATTTATTATTATTTTAATGGATATCTGAACAGTAATACCGGTTTTATTGTAAATATCCCTTTGTCGGCTGACCAGTTGGATAGTGAAAAGGCCCTGTCCCTTAAGGAAGCCCTAAAAATGACCGGTACCGTTGAGTTTTTAAAGGCAAACAACCTCCTCAGGATCCGCATAAAGGGATTTAAACCCGAAACCTCCTTAACCAAGCTGGATGAAACCGTGGGCATTCTGGGGGAACAGCTTTCCCGGTTAGAAATAAAACCCAGCCAGGATTGTTTTTTCTGCGGACAGCCAGACACGGATGATACCGTGGAAAGCAATAAAATATATTATTCCGCCCATGAACGCTGCAAAAAAGAACGGGCCCATCAGCTGGCTAAGGAAATTGACGAAAATATCCGGACCGGAAATTATGGCCTGGCGGTTTTATGCGCCTTCCTCGGCGGAATTGTTGGATCTATTCCCAGTTTGATTGCTCTGGCGTTTTTCCACGTCCTGCTGACACCGTTGTTTATTTTTACCCCCATAGCGGCTTACCTGGGGTATAAAATTGGAAAGGGGATTATGTCCCGGGCAACCCCCGGAATTGTTGCAGTTATTTCCGTACTTTGTACCGCCATTATAGTATTAGCCAGTTTTTACATTAATCTTTCCCGGGCATTAGGCGAGGAATTACTGACTTTGGATGAATTCATCTTTGCCATATCCTTTCTGAATATGCTTCCCCAGATAATTATACAATTCCTGCAGGCCCTGCTGTTTACTGCTGTGGGTATTTTTGGTTCCTGGGGGGTTATAAGCGTAACCAACAGGAAAAAGCTTAACCAGGTTAAGACCCTCCATGGCAATCTTGATAATGAGAAGGATCCGAATCCCGAAGAAAAATAATGGGACTAAAAAATCCCCCGGCCTTTGGGATTCCCCAGGGGCCTGAGATTCCCGGTGGTTGAGGCTCCCGAAACCACCGGTGAGAGAAGATATTCTTTGGAAACTATTTATGAAATGAGTTCCAGTTTTTCCATAATATGTACAATTCGGTTGGTTTATTCCTTAATATATACAGGCAAGAGAAAGTTTATGCATACCCATCCTGTAAAGTTAAAGCTTCAAAAATCCCGCTAATTGATATTTTTGTTTTGACAAGTTCCTCCCATAGTTTTATCCTATATATGAGGTCTTTTAGTTGAACATTAAAAGACACCAGGCAAAACAAGTCTGAGATTCAGGCTCGTCTTAGCAGACGTTTGAAAGGAGCTTGTTATGGCAATTGTTACAATTTCCCGGGAATTAGCAGCCATGGGTGATGAAACTGCCCACGAATTGGAAAAACTGCTGAATTACAGTTTTGCGGATAAGCAAAAGATAGAAGAATTGATTAAATCCTATGGTTTTACCGGCACCAAGTTTGCCCGGTATGATGAACGGAAACCGGGGTTCTGGGCATCCCTTTCCAGGAGCCGGGATGATTACCTCCATTACCTTAAAATGGCCATGTTGGCCGAGGCAGCCCAGGGAAACTGCATCATCATAGGCCGCGGGGCAAGTGCTATTTTTAAAAACGTACCCGGTGTGGTTTCCATATTTCTGGCTGCGCCCTATGATGTCCGGGCCGAGCGGGTAAAAAGTTATTTCCATTGTGATGACAAAAGGGCAAAGCAGATTATCGAACAAAGCGACCGGGACCGGGAAGGGTTCCACCGGTATTTCTTTGATATGGCCTGGACCAATGCCTGTAATTATCATCTGTGTATAAATACCGGTGACTTTCATCCTGCCATGGGGGCAAAAATAATTAAAAGTCTCCTGGATGAATACGTCACCAGGGAAACCGAAGCCCTGGGCTTGAAAAAGATCCAGGAGCTTACCCTGGCCCAGCAGGTGATCCACCATATCCTGTTTGAAAAAACGATACCCATTCATTTCCTGGAAGCTGATGTTTCCGGATCAAAGGTAACCCTTTTTGGTGTGGCCGGTTCCCAGTCACTGGTGGAAGCGGCGGTTACCGCTGCCCAGGAATTGCCTTCGATAAGCGAAGTCCAGTCGGAATTGCAGGTGGTTCAGGAATACAGTATAATGCCCTAGGGAACCGCTGATTAAACCGGCCGCAATATGCGGCCAATCTGCGGTTCCCTTCGCAATTCTTTGTTGCACAAAGAATTGCCTATATTAAAGAATACACTGATTAATGCTCTGTGGGCATTAATCAATGTTTCCCTTGCAGCCAAGTAAGGTGAACACCGGTTTATGCCCGATGTATCAACCGGTGATTCCCTAGTGTCTGGAAGTTCCGGATCTGCAGGGTTTTCCCCTGATTTCCGGGGCTTCCCCAAAGGAATATTAATGCCGAAAATCGGATCTCTTACCCAGCTTCATCAAATTGACCGGGAAGCCCGGCTCCTGGAAAGGGCCATAGCTTTGCTTCACTGGGATATGGATATCAATCTTCCCCCAAAGGCTGTGGAAGAGCGGTCGGACCAGCTGGCCCTGCTGGAAGGGTTAAGCCATGAGATGCTTACCGGCAAAATAAACGGCCGCCTGCTGGATGATTTGGGATCAACCCCGGAAAATCCCGGGGGAGATGAGGGACTGTCCCCGGCGGAACGGGATTTTCTTAAGGTATTCCGCCGGAATTACGACAGGCTTACCAAGCTCCCCGCCAGGTTTGTAAAAGATGCTGCCAGGGCAGAGGGGCTTTCCCAGCCTGCCTGGGTAAAAGCCCGGAAAAACAATGACTTCAGCATATTTCTTCCCCACCTGAAAAAAATGGTCGAAATTGCCCGGAAAAAATCATCCTACTGGGGGTATGAAAATACCTATGACGGGCTTATCAGCATATATGAACCGGATATGACCCAGGAGGATATCAGCCGGCTGTTTACTCCTTTGAAGGATTCCCTGGTAAAACTGATTAAACAGATACAAAAGGCTCCCCAGCCTAATCCGGATTTTCTGAAACTGGTTTACGATGTAAAAAAACAGGAAACCTTCAACAGGGAGGTGATGAATCATATCGGCTTTGATGAAGAGCGGGGAAGGCTTGATGTAAGCGTCCATCCTTTTACCACCAGCCTGGGAACGGATGATGTCCGGATAACCACCAGGTATGTCCCGGATAATATGATTTCATCGGTTTTTTCCACTATCCATGAAACAGGCCATGCTTTGTATGAACTGGGCTTCCCCAGGGAAATCCAGGGAACCTGCCTGGCCGATGGGGCATCCATGGGAATCCATGAATCCCAGTCAAGGCTTTGGGAAAATGTCATTGGCCGGAGCAGGGAATTCTGGACACCTCTATACGGAAGGCTCCAGCACCTGTTCCAGAAACAGCTTGACCCGGTAAGGATTGATGATTTTATTAAGGCGGTGAACCGGGTGGAGCCATCATGTATCCGGGTTGATGCGGATGAGGTCAGTTATTCCCTTCATATTATCCTCCGGTTTGAACTGGAAAAACAGTTATTTTCCGGTGTGCTCACCCCGGAGGATCTCCCCGGAGCCTGGCGGTCAATGATGAAGGAATACCTGGGGGTTGATATTAACACCGATACCCAGGGGGTTCTTCAGGATGTCCACTGGTCCATGGGTTCCTTTGGGTATTTTCCCAGTTACGCCCTGGGAAATTTGTACGGACTGCAGATATGGAACCGCCTGAAAAAAGATATTCCCCAGGTGTATACCCAAATAGAAGCGGGATCCTTCAGGGAAATTCAAACCTGGCTTAGGGATACCCTCTATGTGTGGGGAAAACGGCTTTCCCCATCGGATATGCTGGTAAAAGTTACCGGAAAGGCGCTTTCACCGGCTCCTTTTGTTCAATATATCAAAGACAAGTATACGGATTTATATGGACTTGGATAATCTTTATTTGTCCAGGGATTTGTTTTATCTGGGGGTATTCTGTCTTGGATTAAGTGCAGGATGTTTGGCTTATCTTATCAAATCAGGGCTGACATTTCGACAGAAAAACCGGACGGTCACCGGGGGCCTCCTCTGGATTTCCGGGGCGCTGGTTTTTCTTACCCTGGGGGTGGTGTTTTCCAGGGGAGAGGTGTTTTTTTACAGGGGATTTTATATCGCCGGGGCGGTTATTTTTATTCTGACCGGGGTATCATGCCGGTTTCCCCGGCATTCGGGTTTCCCTCTGGTTATTATTTTAGGATTTCTGGTGGTGGCTTTCTCGTTCCTGTTCATGCGTTTCCCCCTGGCAAGTGAAACGGATCCGCTGGTTTTCCGGATGGATGGATCAAGCCAGACCGCAGTCCGGATTATGCGTTTTTCCGATAATGAATCCCAAAGGGAATTTGCATTTTTCCAGTTAGCAAGCCTGGAAGATCCCATAACAGTGGATATTTACGAATTCCATTTTGATGAGCTTATTCCCCTGGCAGGCGGCCAGGTTAGAAGTACCCCAACAACCATTACCCAAAACGGTGAAGTCATTTTTACTAACCCCATGATCAGATATATACCTTTCCTGGATTTTTTTAAGGACGAAAGCAAAAAATCAATTATCCTTGTTAAAGAATTTCAGCGGTATTTTCCCGCTGAGGCACTGTAGCCGGTTTAAAACCACAACTGAATATTATTCCCGGTCCCCGGGGTTCCGATGTATCGGATGGTCCAGGGAAGAATAAATTCCCTCCCGCAGGAGGTTTCGGGAGCCTCAACCACCGGGGGAATCTCCGGTCCCTGAGGGCCCTCGAAGGGCCCGGGGAAAGAAAAGCCTGTCGAATGGACCAGTAAAGAAAAAGCTTTCACCCGCAGGTGGTTTCGGGAGCCTCAACCACCGGGGGAGGCTCCGGTCCCTGAGGTTCTTGAAGTATCGAAGAGATCTGTAAAATCGTTCATGAGGAGTGGTAATATTCAGTTCATATTTCTATAAAAGTCATATACCCTGATTTATTCCAGACAAAATATCTATATTTTGTCATTGCATAAGGAATTTTCCGGATTCGTCCGAAAAAAGTCTAATAAATATTATATTATGGTGAAAAATTTCCCCAACACCTGCCTTTGGCAAAGAAAATGTTTCTTTATATAGGAATATATGTGAATAAAAATCCATTTTTTCTTAAAAAATGTTGTAGAATTAATGAATTTTCCCTGTTTTCTGAAATATTATACGGAATTTTCACAATATGCGCTTGACAGTATTTGCCAAGATGGAAAAAATGATTTAATATAATCTAAATTGTTTTGGAGGAAGAATATGAAGAAGTTTACTCTTGTTCTTTTGACTCTCTTGGTAAGTACTATGCTTTTCCTTGGATGCAGCAAAAAAGATAAAGAAGTTGGCGCTGCGTTCCACATTGGAGTAGTTACCGGAACCGTTTCCCAGTCCGAAGATGATCTCCGGGGTGCGGAAGAACTTATTAAACGCTATGGTAAGGTGTCCGATGGCGGCATGATTCAGCATATAACATATCCTGATAACTTCATGGACCAGCAGGAAACAACTATTACCCAGATTGTTACCCTGGCGGATGATCCCAAGATGAAGGCTATTGTCATGAACCAGTCGGTTCCTGGCGCTGCCGAAGCCTTTAGGCGCGTTAAGGAGCGCCGGCCTGATATTCTGCTGTTCGCAGGTGAACCCCATGAGGACCCCTCGGTAATTCAGCGGTCCGCCGACTTGGCTATCAACTCTGACTTTATTTCCCGGGGTTATACAATCATTTGGGCAGCAAAAGAGCTTGGCGCAAAAACTTTTGTGCACATCTCCTTCCCGAGGCATATGAGTTATGAAACCCTGGGGCTCCGGCGGCAGATTATGGAAGAAGCCTGTAAGGACCTGGGCATTAAGTTTGTATTTGAAACCGCTCCCGACCCGACTTCCGATGTCGGCCAGGCAGGCGCCCAGCAGTTCATCCTGGAAAAAACTCCCCAGTGGATTTCCAGCTATGGAAAAGAAAGTGCATTCTTCTGCACCAACGATGCCCACACCGAACCCCTGCTGAAGCAGCTCCTGACCTACGGCGGAATGTTTGTGGAAGCCGACCTTCCCTCTCCTCTGATGGGTTATCCCGGAGCTTTGGGTATCGACCTTTCCGCAGAAGCGGGAAACTTCCCTGCCATTCTCAAGAAGGTTGAAGAAGCGGTTATTGCCAAGGGTGGTGCAGGCCGTTTCGGTACCTGGGCTTATTCCTATGGTTTCACCGTTACTGCCGGTCTGGGTGAATATGCAAAGCGCATTATCGAAGGCACCGCTAAATTGGGCAACACGGCTGACCTCTATTCCGCCCTGGGTGAATTTACCCCCGGCGCAAAATGGAACGGCGGCAAGTACATTGATGCCAATACCGGTGTTAGCGCAGATAACCATTATCTGATTTACATGGATACCTATATCTTTGGCAAGGGATATCTCCCCACCACAGAACAGAAGGTTCCTGAAAAGTATTACAACATTAAGTTCCAGAACTAGTTTTATGCAATTATGGTGAGCACAGGTATAAAGTTACTTTACCTATTTTGATGTTGTAGATGAGGCCGGGCCATGTTAACCATGACCCCGGCCTTTTGTTTTCTTTTTTCCGGGACCTGTCAAACTATTTGCCCCCTTTGAAAACCTTAAGGATCATTTTGGAGGAAGCAGTGCCGTTTCCGGCAGAGCGATGGGGTATCGGAATAAAAAATGTTTTATTATGGTGATGGAAGAACTTTTTATGGAGCGAAGAGGAACCGGAATATTTTCCGGTCCTTATAGAGGATAATCATCCTTTATTTTTTTTTCTATTATATATTTGTTTTCCATGTTTACTAAAAATTTATACGATAGGGTTTACTAATGAATACTTCAACACCCCTTTTACGTTTTGACGGTGTATCAAAAGACTATTACGGGACCACTGTCCTTTCCAATGTGACCTTTACCTTAAACAAAGGGGAAATCCTTGGATTGGTCGGCGAAAATGGTGCCGGTAAAACTACACTTATGCAAATTCTTTTTGGTATGCCCGTAATTTCCGAGACCGGCGGTTACGGCGGCCATATTTATATAAACGATGAACTGGTAAATTTTAAGAGCCCCTTTGATGCTTTGGATTCGGGTATTGGAATGGTCCATCAGGAATTTTCCCTGATTCCCGGGTTCACCGTTTCCGAGAATATTATGCTGAACCGTGAACCCGTCAATTCTTCTATTGCCAGGGAGGTTTTCGGGGAACGGATGGCCACCCTCAAACGGGAAGTTATGCAGGACCGGGCCTACAAGGCTATCTGTAAACTGGGGGTTAATATTTCCCCGGAAACGGTTATCTCCGAAATGCCCGTGGCCCATAAACAGTTCACAGAAATTGCCCGGGAAATTGACCGGGATAATGTACAGATTTTAGTCCTGGATGAGCCCACCGCGGTTTTAACCGAAAGTGAAGCGGATATACTTCTGGCTTCACTGAAACGGCTCGCCGAAGAAGGGATTGGGATTATTTTTATTTCCCACCGGCTCCATGAAGTAACGGAAATTGCGGACCGGGTGGTGGTACTCCGGGACGGGGATATCATCAAGAATAAGGAAAATACGGACCTGACCGTCCGGGAAATTGCCACCTGGATGGTGGGCCGGGATGTGGATACCTCTTCATCCAGGGCCGGGGAAGACCGGAATTTTGGCGATGAAATCCTTAAGGTGGATCATCTTTGGGTTGATATGCCCGGGGAAACCGTCAGGGATGTTTCGTTCAGTGTAAAACAAGGAGAAATCTTCGGGATTGGAGGATTAGCCGGACAGGGCAAGCTTGGAATCCCTAATGGGATTATGGGGCTGTATGTAGCCGGCGGTGAAGTAATGTTTGACGGTCACCCGGTATCCCTGGGAGACCCAAAACGGGCTTTGGATGAAGGCATGGCTTTTGTTTCCGAAGACCGCCGCGGGGTGGGGCTGCTTCTGGATGAAAGCCTGGACTGGAATATTGCCTTTGGGGCCATGCAGATTAAAGGTGCGTACCTGAGGTCCTTCCTGGGAGGCCTTGTAAAGATCAGGGATGAAAAATCCATGAAGCTGCTGGCTAACGATTATATTAAAAAGCTTGAAATAAAATGTACCGGGGTAAAGCAACCCGCCAAGGAACTTTCCGGCGGGAACCAGCAGAAGGTTTGTCTGGCCAAGGCCTTTGCCCTGGAACCGAACCTCCTTTTTGTATCCGAGCCGACCCGGGGTATTGATGTGGGGGCAAAGAAAATTGTTCTGGATACCCTCCGGGAATATAACCGGAAGCTGGGGACTACTATTATTATGGTATCCAGCGAGCTGGAAGAACTGCGTTCAATCTGTGACCGTATTGCTATTGTAGATGAAGGACATATTGCGGGAATTCTTCCGCCTGATTCGGCTGCCGCCGATTTTGGGGTTCTGATGTCAGGAGGAAAGCATGAATAAAGATATAGCTCAGTCCATCAAGGAGTTTGTCACCGATTTTGGCTGGCCCAGGATCATCATTTTTATTTTTGTGGTAATCCTTTTTATTACGGCGCCCTTTGTGGGAGTAAATGTCAGCACCTCCCTGTCGGATGTTATTGTCCGGTTTGGCCAGAATGCGGTGCTCGTACTGGCCATGGTTCCCATGATGCAGGCAGGGGCAGGGCTTAACTTCGGGCTGCCCGTAGGAATTGTAGCCGGACTTTTAGGATCAACATTGTCCATGCAGTTCGGCCTGACCGGGATTGTAGGATTCATGGGTGCTATTATATTAAGTCTTCCCTTTGCCCTGCTTTTCGGGTGGCTCTATGGCCAGCTCCTGAACAAGGTAAAAGGCGAGGAAATGACCATTGCCATGTACGTGGGATTTTCCATTGTTACCTTTATGGCCATCATGTGGCTTGTCCTGCCCTACAATAATCCCACCATGGTTTGGGGTTACAAAGGGGAAGGACTAAGGACCACTATTACCCTGGACAACTACTGGGCAAAAATCCTTAACAACTTCCTGGCCATCCGGATTGGAGAGACGTTTATATTCCCCACCGGAGCGGTGCTGTTTTTCATACTGATGGCTTTTATTATGTGGGTTTTTATGCGAAGCCGGACCGGTACCGCCCTGACTGCGGTGGGTTCCAATCCTGACTTTGCCCGGGCCGGTGGAGTTTCCTCTGACCGGATGCGGGTTATCAGTGTTATAGTTTCTACAATTTATGGGGCCATAGGGATTCTGGTATACCAGCAGAGCTTCGGGTTTATCCAGCTGTACAACGCTCCCCTTTACATGGCCTTTCCGGCTGTGGCCGCGATCCTTCTTGGGGGAGCTACCGTAAACAAAGCAAGTATCCTCAACGTGATAGTAGGGACGTTCCTTTTCCAGAGCATCCTTGCCATGACGCCGTCGGTAATCAACAGTGTGATGAAAACCGATATGTCCGAGGTTATCCGGATCCTCATTTCCAACGGCATGATCATCTATGCCTTAACCAGAAAAACGAAGGTGACCAAATGAAAAAAGAATTCGATCTTCGCCGTTTTTTAGCGGATAATACCGTGGTGGTTATCTTTGTAATCATCACTATTGTGGCTACTCCCATTTCGGGACTTTCCATATTTTCCATAAGCCAGGAAGTTGTGACCCGGATAGGCCGGAACTGCTTCCTGGTGTTCAGCCTTCTCCTGCCGATCATGGCAGGGATGGGTATCAACTTTGGTATGACCCTGGGCGCCATGGCCGGACAGATTGGTTTGATCTTTGCGGTGGACTGGAGCATCGTTGGGGTTCCGGGGCTTATTTTTGCCAGCCTTATTGCGGTTCCTATTGCGGCCGGTCTTGGCTGGTTTGCAGGGCAGATCCTGAACCGTGCCAAGGGACGGGAAATGGTTACCGGCTACGTCCTGGGATTCTTTATGGACGGATTTTATCAGTTCATCGTACTTTACCTGATGGGTTCTGTTATTCCGGTTCATTCTCCGGCCATTACCCTGAGCCGGGGTTACGGTATCCGGAATACCCTTAGCCTGGATACGGTCCGCCAGTCCCTGGATACACTGATCCCCCTTAAAATTGCGGGGCTCACTATTCCCCTGACGAACTATCTGGTTATTGGCTTGCTCTGTGTGTTTATTATCTGGTTCAGGAAAACCAAGCTGGGTCAGGATATGCGGGCGGTGGGACAGGACCAGAATGTGGCCCATGCCGCGGGGATACCCGTGGACCGGACCAGGATTATTGCCATTATTATTTCCACCATATTGGCCAGTATCGGCCAGCTGATTTTCCTTCAGAATATGGGGAATATGGCTACCTATAATGCCCATAGGCAGACCGGCTTTTTTGCCGCCGCTGCAATCCTTGTGGGTGGCGCTTCGGCCAGTAAGGCCACCATTCCCAACGTATTCTTTGGTACATTGCTTCTCCACCTTATGTATATCGTAGTTCCCCGGGCAGGGGCCAATCTTTTCGATTCAGCCCAGATTGGGGAATTCTTCCGGGATGCTTTCAGCTATGCCATTATTGCTTTGGCTCTGGTTATCCATGCCTGGAGAAAAAGGGCTAATGCGGAACACTCCCGGGAAGGTCTCCGGGGCGGTGCAGCCGCTGCAGCTGAAATTGTAGAAGGAGAATAACCATGAGTCTTATTAAAAATGTACCCATCCACCGTTTGGTTATCCGGGTTTCCCTGGTTCTTCTTTGGATAGGCCTGGGGTTTCTCATATTTTTTACCCACCGGGGCCATACCTTGTTGGTGGATAATAAAGGGGCTGCTGACGGAAGTTATCAGGCAGTAAAACTGATGAACGTAAAAATTGATAAACAGAATGAAAAGGAAATGATGTCCGGAGACCGTATCCGGCTTACCGCATCCGGACAGAAACATAAAATCCTGGTGGAGTTTACCGACGGCCGTCAGCCCGTGGAACGGGAATTCATTCTTCCCATCAAAGAGGACATGTATCTTCTTTCGGTTCCCAAAATGCTGGCCGAGATGGACTTTGTTGAACCCTTCAGGACCAGCGACCAGGTGCGTGAAGTCCGGGAAGAAGACCCGGAGGAGCCGACTAGTTTTTCTTTCTAACAGGAAAAAACCTGTTCTGTTGTTCCCGAAGGATCTGCCGCCGGCAGATCCTTCGGTGTTTCGGGAGCCTTGGTACAAGCTGATTCGCAGGCGGGTTTAATCCAGCCTGCGGCAGGGCTCTGCAAAGAAGTGATTGTATAGCCGCTCACGCGGCCTGGGGGTACCCCGCATTTTCGGGCGATTCTTTGAAGCAGCAAAGAAATTGTTTTGCGGGGTATGAAACCCGCATATAATCCTTACCTTACAGAACCAACATAACCCGCTGCTTGTAGCGGATTATGTTGATTATAGAAAACTAAATTGCCGGAGATTAAATTGGAATCTGTATCAGAGGAATTTATCCGTCAGTGGGCGCTGCAAATGCAGCACCAGGCTTATTCGGGAACCGTAAAAAATTGCTATCTCAGATTCTATATAACCGGTTCCGCTGGAATGCTGGAAATTTATTCCCCTGGGTTGGATGGGCCGAATAAGGAATTTCTGAAAAATATTCTTCAGCAGGAAATTATTGAAAAATATCTATGGGTTGACCATGGAGCGGTAATTCAATTTCAGCCGGGTTCCATGCCGGGCTGGGAAATATTTATGACCCAGCTTATCAATTCCATAACTTCATACTTTGAAAAAAAATATCCCTCCGGAAAAATTCTTAAAAAGGTAAAGTATTCCTCCGGTTATTTGACAGATACGGAGTCTTTGCATACAAATGATCATATTATTATTAAATACTGTGAACAGTTACGGCAGGATTTTACGAATAATTATATCAGGGTTCACTGCAGTAGCAGTAAAAACGAATTTCCGGAAATCTTTATAAATACCTATCAATATGGAACATTGGAATATAAAAACGGGTTCACCGAAATGCACCGATGGGAATCCGAAGATGAAACCCAGGCGGTATCCTACTGGAGCAGAACCTACCCCGCAAGAATTGCTGATGGTGTAATGGATGATCCGGAAATGAAACAGCACATCCTCAAATCAATTGATGAATCCATAAATTCGAAGAACATTGATGAAGATGATTTGATCATCATAAAAAACGCCCTGGCATTTTTAAGGAAGTGATCCGGGAACCGGAATTCTCAGGTCCCCCGTTTTCTACTTCTTTAATTCTATGGACCCGTTTTTCAGAATCCCCTCGATGGCGTTGAGCTCTTCCCCGGTGAAGGCGGTTTTACTGATTATCTTCACGTTGTCTTCAATCTGTTCAACCTTGCTTGCGCCAATTAAAACACTGGTAATCCGGTTGTGCCGGAGCACCCAGGATAGGGCCATCTGTGCCAGGCTCTGTCCCCGGTTTCGGGCAATCCCATTCAAAGCCTGCAGAGTCCCGATTAATTCGGGAGTAATGTTGGACGATTTCAGGGAACCATTCCTGGCGGCCCTGCTGCCCTCCTGAATACCATTTAGGTACTTATCCGTCAGCAGTCCCTGGGCCAGGGGGCTGAAACAAATACATCCGGTTCCCGACTCATACAGGAAATCCAGCAATCCCTCATTCTCCGGTTCCCGGTCAAACATATTGTATCTCAGCTGATGGATAAACAGGGGTATTTGATTGGCTTTTAAAATAGCGGATATCTTTTTTGTTTCTTCAATGCTGTATCTGGAAACGCCGGCATACAGGGCTTTTCCCTGACGAACAATATCTACCAGGGCTCCCGCGGTTTCCTCTATGGGAGTGTCCGGATCAGGACGGTGATGATAAAAGATATCGACGTAATCAAGTTTCATCCGCTTTAAACTTGCATTGAGACTGCTGATTAAATATTTTCTGGAACCCCAGTTGCCGTAAGGTCCCGGCCACATGTCATAACCTGCCTTGGTGGAAATAAGCAGCTCGTCCCGGTAGGAAGATAAATCACTTTCCATAATCCTGCCGAAATTTTCCTCCGCTGATCCATAAACCGGTCCATAGTTGTTGGCCAGATCAATATGGGTAATCCCCAAATCAAAAGCTCTGAATATCATTTTCTTCTGGTTTTCCAGAGGATCCACGGAACCGAAATTCTGCCAAAGTCCCAGCGATACCATGGGTAATTTGATTCCGCTTTTGCCGCATTTGGTAAAATTCATTTTTTCATAACGGTCATTTGCTGCAAGATACATGGCGCTTCTCCTGGTTTTTTAATCTTTCATTTCTACCCTAACACATATATTCCAATTATGCAAATTAAAAACCTCGCCGCAGAGCCTCGTACGCGGGAGCGTGCAGAAGATATTAAACCCGCTTGCGAATAAAGGAAATTGAAGCTGCTAAGGATTTTTTGAAAATTGATTGCTTCAAATATAACATTGAAAAATGAAAATGATTTTTGGGCACCTCTTAAAACTGAAGTTCTTAGAGGTGCCCTGTTATAATTATTTTTCCGCAGCAGTTTTAATAAAACTACTTGTATTCCGGCATCCATCCTTTATGAGCTGCAAACAGATCATCACACATGGCGGTAATATCATCCATGGATAATTCAGCAGCCGTATGGGGATCCATCATAGCGGCCATGTATACATCTTCTTTTTTATGGGATAATGCAGCTTTTATCGTCAGCAATTGTACATTGATATTTGTTCTGTTAATGGCCGCGCATTGTTCCGGAAGATCTCCTGTTACACAGGGATTAATTCCATTCCGGTCGATCATGCAGGGAACTTCCACGCAGGCATTGGAAGGCAAATTGGTGATAAGGTTTTTATTCAGCACATTCCCGTTAACCCTGAAGGGAACATCTGTTTCCATGGCTGAGATAATTCCCGCGGCATATTCTGTGGTTTTCTCATGGGAAATATGTTTGTCATGGATCACCTTTTCCCTCAGGGTTTCCCAGTTGCTTATTTGTTTTATGCAACGCCGGGGGTATTCATCCAGGGGAATGCCGTATCTGTCAATTAACTCGGGATATTTTGATTTGATAAACCATGGATTATATTCCGCATTATGTTCACTGGATTCAGTTATATAGTATCCAAACCGCAGCATCAGTTCATACCTGACCCTGTCGGGTTTTTCTTCGTCAACCGGCCTGCGTTCAAGAATTCTTCCGGCCCGCTTTTTGATCTCCGGGTATAAATCATTTCCGTCTTTATCCTCGCATTTTAAAAGCCATGCCTGGTGATTTATTCCGGCAATGGTCCACCGGCAGGTGTTCATGTATTCGGTTAGATCCAGGGCTTTAAAAAGATCCGGGATGCAACTCTGGACACTGTGGCATAAGCCGATGGTTTGAACCGTAGTATACCGCAGAAGGTATCCGGTTAGTATGGCCATGGGGTTGGTATAATTAAGAAAAACCGGGTCAGGGGCCGCAGAATTTTTAATGTCTTCAGCAAAATCCTGCAGCACCGGAATAGTCCGCAATGCCCGGAAAATCCCTCCGATACCAAGGGTGTCCGCAATGGTCTGACGGAGGCCGTATTTCCTGGGAATTTCGAAATCGGTAATAGTACAGGGATCATAACCTCCTACCTGAACAGCATTGATGATGTACCTGGCATCCTGCAACGAATCCCGCCGGTTAAGGTATGCCTGGATTTTTATTTTTTTCTTTAAACCTTTGCTCATATTTTCCAGCATCAGTTTTGAATCTTCCAAACGTATTGGGTCTATGTCATGCAGGGCGATTTCAAGGTTGTTTATATCATCCGACATAATACAATCGCCTAAAACTGATTTGGCAAAAACCGTACTGCCCGCTCCTAAAAAAGTAATCTTCGGCATGTGTTCCCCCGGGGCTGGTCTGATATTATAAAAGTTGAATCATTAATACTGGTTATCAACTATTCTATACGTAAATAATACTACCGGATTTAGGAAAGTAAATAGTGAAATGGCCTATTATGCAAATATCCTTACCTTTTAAATTTACATACATCCATTTCATCAATAACCTGAGGGAGAAAAACCCCATGGAAAAGATTCGGTGATCCGGGATTAAAACATGCCGGATAAATAATAGTTCAGTTGTTTTTAGGATTATTCCGTGGTAAGCTTATTTGATGAGGGCTTTTCTGTAAAAGATTCTCCGGAGAAAAATATTCAGCCTTCCTGAAGGAATATATGAAGGGAATGAAGGGTTTCACTTTTATACTATTATTTTGTATTTCATGTATCATGGCCGGAATATACGGATTTCTGCATGACCAAATTAGTTTTACCGTATCTCCGGAATATTTTACCGAATTTAAATTTATTCAATTTCATATATCCCCCTTGCTGCATAACCGGATTGGGGCAGGTGTCGTGGGAATCATGGCCACCTGGTGGATGGGAATTGTGGTGGGAGTTTTTTTAATTCCTATAGGATTGATTATTCCGGGCTGGAAAAAATATTTGTCCGTTTCAGTGAAAGCACTTCTGATCGCCGCTGCAACCGCATTGATTATTGGAACCATCGCACTGGTTTACGGATTGCTGGAATACAATGCGGATAATCTTCCAATGTTTGGGATTCCTTCCGGTGTTAATGACCGGGTAGGATTTTCAGTTGCCGGTAATATGCATAACTTTAGCTATGCCGGCGGAATGATTGGTATACTGACCGGAATTGTATATATCTGTATTGAAAACATGCGGATCAGGAAAATAGGATTGTTCCGGAATAAAAAAATAGAAAATTAGTAACTATCTCTTTGGGGGCAATGATTTTGAAGAGGGGATTCGTTTTACTGTTATTGTTTTTAATTTCTGCTGGAAGCTGTTTTGCAGGTATTTTCTACAGCAACATCGTGGTGTTTGCTGTAGAAAAAGACGATCTGGAAACAGTTTTGTCGGAATTGGACCTCACCGCATATTATACCATCCAGGATTATCAGGGCGTGGTATATGAAAAAATAATTGACACCCAGGATACGTTCTATGGAATAGAACTTTCAAAAACATTATCGGAAAAGCTGGGGGCAGTTACTGTATATACGACGAATCATGATAGTGATGTTTTATTAATATATATTTTTAAAAACGGCGGCTTGCTGTTTTCGTACAATTCTAATCCTGGTTATTTTACCGGCGAATACATACCTCCTGAAATATCCAGGATAGATACACTGCTGAATGAATTCATTTCTGTTGATAAGGAAGCGTTAATCTGGATTTTGACTTCCGAAGAGATATTTGCGGAAGATATCCATTGGAATTTATTTGAACTTCTTAGGCTGCCGTTTTACACCATAGGGCTGGGATATGATTATTTGAATTATATAGAAGATGACGAAATAGCGGAGATTGAAAAAGAATATGGTATTCAGTTTAAGAAGATAGAAAAATAATCTGCTGGTATATTTAACTGAGAAAGAGGGCGAATATGAAAAGTAAGTTATTAATTCTGCTGACTGTTTTTGTATTTATTTCCGGTGTATGGGCAGAAACAAATGATTCACAGATTTACGAATCCGCCAGGGAAAAGATTAAACTAAAAGAATTTGACGAAGCCCTGGACTTGCTTTCCTCAATTGAAAATGAAAACCATGATAATTATAAATATTATTATGACATTGGTTATTGCTTTTTTCAGATTGAGGATGATGAAAACGCCCAGTTGTATTTAAGGAAATCCATATCATTAAATAATGATTTTTATAATTCCCATGAATTTCTTGGAATATCATATTTCTATACAAACCAGTTTATTTTATCTGAGGTTGAATTTATCCGCTGTTTGGAATTGGATGAAGAAGATTATTATTCATATTATATGCTGGGGAAAATAAAAGAAGTTTTTAAAGATTATGACCAGGCTATGGAATATCACATGAAGGCTCTTCAATATAATGAAAAGGATTTTCATGTTAATTATTCCCTGGCTAATATTCATTTTGATGCTGGTAATAATGAGCTGTCAAAATATTATTTTGAAATCTGTGATGGTATAGATCCTAACGTGTACCCGGTGGTAAGCTGTCTTATACAGATTAATTATAGAAACGAAGTCTACCAGGATGTGGATATACTAAAACAGAGGCTCCGGGAAATACAAAAGAAAACCAATGACGAAAGAATCAAAAGCTTGCCATGGTTTGTGATAGATACTTTTAATTATGAAGAATATAAAATAGTTGTTCAGGAAGCATTTGAATTATCGGGAGACTTATATTACCATTGGATTTTCAATATTTACGATGGGAGCGGAAGTTTTATTAAACGGGTGAACCTGGAGTCATCCGCAGTATTAAGGGATTTCGGAATCAAGTATATTATAGGTATAGATCAATTTAAAAATAACAGAAGGATACATGATACGACGAATATTTCATTTGAAGAATTGCCCGGGTATCCTGTTATGAAGGGATTTGTGATTAAAGAAATAGACGAAGGTCTTCAGGTACCGGCCAGTGGGAATTATCCTGTTAATTAGAAAGAAAATTAATTCTGATATTTTGTTTGGGGTGTTTCGTGGAGCAGAAAATATTTTTACATGTAAATAGTAAATTGAAGGAAATAGAAAAGGAACATGATGTTAAAATTCTGTTTGCCGTAGAATCCGGGTCAAGGGCATGGGGTTTTGAATCCACCGATAGTGATTATGATGTCAGGTTTATTTACTGTCATAGGAAGGATTGGTACATCCATATACTTCCCCGGCGGGATGTAATTGAATATCCAATAATAGATGAGTTTGATTATTCCGGCTGGGATCTGCAGAAAACATTCTTTTTGCTAAACAAGTCGAATCCTGTTTTGTTTGAATGGCTGCGGTCTCCCGAGGTTTATTACAGGGATAATTTATTTTATGAAATAATGACGGAATCTTCGAGGTATTATTATTCTCCTATTTCATCAATATATCATTATCTGCATATGGGGAAAAGAAATAACCGGGAATTCCTTCAGGGAGAAAAGATAAAAATTAAAAAATATTTTTATGTTTTAAGACCGGTTCTGGCATGTTTGTGGATTGAAAAATATAATGAAGCGCCTCCCATGGAATTCAGTAAATTGCTAACCCAAATCGGTGAAACGGAACTTCTCAAAAGTATTAATGATTTACTGGAGAGAAAAAAATCCGGTATTGAACTTGGCCTGGAATCAAGAATAGAAATAATTAATAAGTATATTGACGAAAAAATAGAATATCTGGAAAAAATGGTAATTGATTATAATTCCAGGGAAAAACCCGATTCCTTTTATATGGATGGACAGTTTCTTAAACTGCTGAACTATTATGATCAGCAGTTTTTATAATTCATAAGTCAATTCTTATAAAATCTGAATCAACAACCCCGCCGCAAGCAGCCGGGTATGCTGGTTCTGTGATGTAAGGATTATATGCGGGTTTCATACACGCAGAACAATTTCTTTGTTGCCATAAAGAATCGTCTTAAAACTTGTGTGCGAAAGCATACAGAGGGTATTAAACCCGCCTGCGAATAAAAGAATGTAACATCCCTGGTTTTAAAATGGTTTTACATTGTGGTGATCGCTGAAAAATGGTATAATTCATTTATAACTATGTATCCCGGAACGAACTTCCCCGCGGCTTGCCTCGGGGTATTAAGCCAGACTTCCGAATAAAACAAGCTGGACAGTTAACATTATGACATTACATACGATTGGGGAAGCTTTACAGGCCAAAGGACATTATTTGAGGATTGTTTCCTTCAGTGCTCTGGACAATTATGTATCACTTTTTCCGCTTCCTTTCACATGGCTGGAAACCAATGCGGATGTTTCTGTCCTGGCCCGTTTGTTTGAGGATATCCGTTTCCCCGGTACGGACATTGCCGATGCAGCCCTGGATTCCGGAGAGACAAAACATATATACTACTTCCGTTGTATTGATCCGGATGAGCCCGGGCAGGTAATCTGTGATGTATTATCTTTTTACCAGGACTGGTCTTCAAAATATTTCCATGATCCCTTGAACGTTTATCCCCAATTGAAATCGTTTTACCGGTCTTCTTATACGGACAAGCCGGGAACCGCTGATCCGGAGAATAATGATGCCCCTGTGGCATGGTGGGAAAGTATTAATACGGATACAAATTTTTATAATGCTGCGCTGACCTCTGCGGTTATTCTTTCCCGGTATAGATATTTTTCTGATAGGGACAGGGATGATTATACGGATTATATTCTGAAAATTGCGGGTATTCTGCAAAGCCTTCCAGCCGGCCAAAAACCAATCCCCGAAACCCAGAGGGTTTATCTGAGTATGCTGCTTATGTCTCCTTTTCCTGACCTGGGCTTGGAATTGCTTAAGGTGTCCGGGGTCCTCCAGGAACTGTGGCCTGAATTGGCTCTTTTGGATGATGTGGACCATTCGAAGGAATTCCATCCCGAGGGAAATGTATGGAGGCATACCCTTGAAACTTTCCGGTACAGGAAAAATTATTCCGACCTTATTTTATCACTGGGACTTCTTTTTCACGATTCGGGTAAACCGCTTTCTGAAAGTACAGGAAACCATCGTTTTGACGGTCATGCGGAATTGGGAGCCAAAACTGCCCGGGGAATTATGCAGAGACTAGAGTTTTCCGGGCAGACCATTGACTCGGTGTATTATCTTGTCCGGAACCATATGCTTCCCGCGGCATTACCCAGGCTGCCCCTGATGAAAACCAGGGAAGTTATTGAATCGCCTTTTTTTCCTACCCTTTTGGAATTGTACCGGTGTGATGAATCCTCTTCATTTAAGGGACTTGAGAATTACTATGAAAGCGCCGCGGCATATAAAAGTTATCTTAAAAACGTAAAAAATCCCTACCGACAGGCGGATGGAAAGAAAATCAAGAATACATATAAAAATGTATATAAATAAGGAATTGTATTATTTCTTTTGAATTTTTTAATAAAATCAATTACATTTTATTGTGAAGGCGAATGTAAAAACTATTACAAAAAGAGGTATATATGAAGCGTTTTGCGGTGGTCATTTTTGTTTTAATTTTCGTATTTATATCAACAACAAGTTGTGTGGTTGATCCATATTACGATTATGAAATAGATTTCAGAATAACCGGCAGCGGCGGCATTAATAGGGCAGATATTACGTTTGGCGCTGTAGCCGGTTATTACGAATATTACGGTAATGTGGTTTCCTACGGCAATGTCAATATCAGCTCTCCTGTTATTTATGACTTCTGGGCAGAAACCGGTGACTATCTTTACCTGTATGCAAAAAATACCAGCGGGTCCAACGCCGGTGAACTTCAGATTGAAATTTACGTAGACGGTTATCCGGTTAGTTCCAGCGAGACCTCCAGTATTGATGGTGAAGTGTATATATACTATTACCTTGATTAGGGACAATACAAAGCGGTAAATGCTACCGGAGTAAATCCACAAAGTCAGTAAGAAGTGAAAAAGCATCGTCATTGCGGGAGAACTGTTTTAGGTATGGCTGATGCAGGGACTTTTCACCTTCCCCAATAAGGGCAAGTCCCTCTGATTTTGCTTTTACTATGCAGTCCGACTTTTCCAGGTGTGAAATAAGTTCTTCCACCTCCGGTGTGGTTACGCCCTTTTCCCTGGCAGCGCTGAAGCACCGGTATACCATATCCCTCTGGGCAGGGTTTTCGTGAAGATAGAGTAAAACCGGAAGGCTTTTTTTCCCTTCTACAATATCGTCGCCCCGTTTTTTTCCGGGGTTACCCGTGGTCAGGTTTTTTACATCGTCCAGAATTTGAAATCCCACTCCAAGCTTTTCAGCGGCTTCTCCCAGATAATCCGAAATGTCCGGTTCAGCATCATCGGGGAAACGGATTCTGTTTCCTGCAATACTTACCCCGCAGACCGCGGACATTCTGGCAAGTACCCCGGTTTTAAGTTTGCACATCTGAAGGTATTCGTTTATAGAAGGCATGGAAAGGAAATCCCTGTGCCAGGCAATATCCATGGCCTGGCCTAAATGGAGTCTCCGCAGATATTCCGACCAAATTTGATACACCATGGTTTTTCTTTCGGGGGAAGCATTCCATACATCAATGCAGCGGAGCGGAAGGAAATATAAAAAACATCCCGCATTTATTGCGGTATCCGTTCCGTATAAAAGATGTACCGCCGGTTTCCCCCGGCGTTCATCCGAATTATCTTCGATATCATCGTGGATCAGGCTTGCATTATGGGGAAACTCAACCAAAGGGGTCAGGGGGATTGCATCATCTTCGCCGCCAAGGAATTCACAGACCAATGTCATCAGCAGCGGCCGCCACCTTTTTCCTCCCCGGGATAAAAGATCCCAGCCCGGTTTTGTGAGGGTTTCCGCTAAATGAAGCGGTACTGTGTTGGAAAAATTATTGAAGGATAATTCCATCCAGTTTTTATCTGTTTTTTCCGGCAAATGGTTCTGCATAACGGCTTCTATTTTATGTAAACGTTGTATATACTGTTGATTCATATACGTATTGTAATGAAGGGCCCCATTGAAGGGAAGCCCTATATTGTAATTTACAGAATATTCTTTCAAACCCGGTAATAAAGCTGGGGGTATACAAGGTAATTTCATGGCAAACAATTATGGAAAGCCGGATCATTGGTCGCTGAAAGCACAGAAAGAAGGATATCCCGCCAGGTCGGTATACAAGCTTAAAGAAATGGATGAAAAGTTCCTGCTTATTAATTTAGCTCCCGGCAGGACATTTAAGGTATTGGACCTGGGCGCTGCCCCGGGCAGTTGGAGTCTTTACGTGCTGAGAAAGTTTTCCGGTATGGCCAATCGTTTTTTGACAGCGGCGGATCTGTCCGTACTTTCCCGGCAGTACGATAAGGGCCTTTTTGACCGGGAGAATTTTTTCTTTATCCAGGGGGATATTACCCTGCCGGATGTCCGGGAAAGGCTTTTGGAAAAGGGACCGTATAATCTGGTTATCAGTGATGCGGCCCCGGCAACCACCGGGAACCGTTCGGTGGATACCCTGCGGTCCCTTTCTCTGGTGGAAGAGGTTCTTCTTTATGCAGAACTTGGGTTGGCAAAGGGCGGCAGCCTGGTGGTCAAGGTATTTCAGGGCGGGGATACCGCATCTGTATTAAAACGAATCCGGGAACTTTTTAATACCGGAAAAAGTTTTAAACCCGAAGCCTGCCGGTCCGAATCGTTTGAAACGTACTACATCGGGATTGGAAAAAAATAGAAAGATTATTGACCGGATAAATCTGGTAGACCGGAATTTTATTCGCAGGCAGGATTAATACCCATTGATCGCTTTCGGGCTTACGGGCGATTCTTTAATGCAACAAGGAAATTGTTTTGCGTGTAAGAAAACCGTATATCATCCTTGCCTTAGAGAACCAACATATTCGCTGCTTACCACGGGGTTTTTGGTTTTCCGGTTGTTCATTTCGATTAATGGCAATTCATGCATGCTGGTTCTGTTCAGGGGAACTTCCAAAATGCAATTTTTAGAAGTTCCCTATTATTGATGGTTATTACTTGCTTGCGGCTTTCCAGTAACCCTTCCATTCCGAAACATTCTCCAGGAAATATCTGCATTGATCCGCATAGTATTTTGCCGGAGGATCCACATCCTGTATGGTTTCAAATATTTTAAGGGCTTCGGAGAATTTCGCTTCATAAAAAAGATCCCTGGCGGTATCGAATTTACTGAGTACATCTATTTTGCTGTCGAACACTTCCTTAAACATCGGTTCAATCACCGGGACCGCTTCATTCTTGCCGACCACCGCAACCTTGGCCAGGGTACGCCCGTAAAACGCTCCATGCAGGTTTGCCTTATCGAAACAGCTCTTGGCACACATGGTATAGGTTCCAAACTGCTTGTTAAGCCCTTCCAGCCGGGCGCCCAGGTTTACCGAATCACCCAGCATGGTATAGTTGAACCGTTTTTCCGAACCCATGTTTCCCACTATTGCATATCCGGTGTTAAGGCCTATCCGGGTGATCAGGGAAAAACCGTATTCCCTCTGGAAGGTCTCTTGCTGTTCCGCCAGCTGTTTCTGGCATTCCAGGGCAGATTTTATAGCCTGGGCCGCATGATCCTCCTGGTCCAGGGGGGCGTTCCAGAAAGCCACAATAGCATCACCGATATATTTATCCACGTACCCGCCGGAATCCTGGATAATGTCCGTCATAAACGAAAGATACTTATTGATGAGTTCCGTCAGATGGGTTGGCTCCATTTTTTCGGAAATGGAGGTGAACCCCTGGATATCCGAAAAGAAAATACTCAGCTCCCGGCGTTCCCCGCCAAGTGTCAGAAGCTCCGGGTTGGCAATAAGTTTTTCGATCAGCACCGGGCTGAGATACTGACCAAAGGCGTTCTTGATAAACTTACGCTGGCTTCCTTCGGTGGCGTAATTGTAAAGAGTACCGGAAAGGAAACAAAGTATTGTAGCAACCAACGGAGCTACCATGGGAACCCAGTATCCAATCGCGTATGCCCCGATGGTTCCGCCGATAATTACCAGGAAAACCGCTGCGAGGCCAATGATCCCATGGTAGATACGCTTGGAATATAATGTAATCAGACAGGTTATTCCGGTAACCGCCAGGATCACCAGAATGGAAAACCATCCTGGTGATTGACGGATGAAATCCTGCTGCAGAATATTATCCATCATGGTGATATGCATTCCCATTCCCGGATATACCGAAGAGATAGGGGTGGTACATATATCAAACAGTCCAGGAGCATAGAGTCCGAAAAAGACATGTTTGCCTTCAAAATTTTCTGGTGATAATAGGGGTGTTTTACCTGTAGCCAGGTCTTCTGCACTTCTAAGGATATCCGCCGCACTGTAAGGGATATACCTGTTCAGATTCCCTCGGAACCGGAGAAGGGCTCTGCCTTCCTTATCCACCGGAATAGTATAATTGCCCCAGGTTATATTACTTTTATTGGAGCTATAACTAATATCTGTGTCCCAATCGGAGGCTATAAGTCCTGCGGCCGAAAGTCCGGGAACTGCTTTGCCGTCAAAATTAATAAAGAGGGGTAATCGCCTGAAGTATCCATCCGAATCGGGTTTGCCGGTAACGTTGCCTATGACTTTTGCGCTGACCGCAAGACGGGGAACAGGAAATTGAGCTCCCACCCGTTTATCCGGATCATCCTCAGCAAGGTTAAAATATTTTTGGATGGATTCAAAGTTGGTGAGTTTAAAAACAGGAGATGTGATTCCCCTGGGCCAGGAATTCACAATTCCCGACTGGGTACTGAAAAAGACTGTTTGTACCACATGCCCGTAATCACCACATGCCCGGATAAAATATGAATCGTCTTCGGTACCATAAACTGAAGGTTCAGAAAAAATAACGTCAAATATTACCGAAGCCGCCCCGGACTTATTCATGTATTCCACAAATTCGCCAAAGGCTTTTCTGGGCCAGGGCCATGACCAGTGTCTTTGCCGTTGTCCCCAATCGATACTGTCCTGATCGAGCAATACCACAATGATGTCATCGGAGGGCCTGGTGCTTTCTGCCAGCAGGAGAACCCGGAAATCGTAGGACCGGTATTCAAGATAATCTAAAAGGCTCACCTGATATGCCAGAAGGCATATTGCAAAAACAGATAACCCAATGATGAGGGCGGCAATATGTTTTTTTACTTTTTTGAAGCTCTTCTTGATCATTTCATCTTCCTTTCTTTAATTATGGAGAATCACTAAAAATCCGGTGGTTTTTTAACAATTCTATGAAAACAAAAAAGGTGTCCCGAAGGACACCCTTGCAGTTATATTTTTGTCATGTAAGTCTGGAACCGGTTTGTCCGGTAACCCCTGGTATCAAGGACTGAATATTTACTGAGTGATGTTTCAGCATTCTTTATCCTGGCATCCGGGGTTGGGTGGGTATTATTAAATCCTCCGGAAACTTTTCCCTGGCTGGTTTTTAAGTTTCTCAGCATTTCAATGAAGGAAGAAGGTTCATATCCTGCGGCAGCCATGAGTTCCAAAGCCAGGTCATCCGCTTGAAATTCCTGGTCCCGGGAATATCCCTTATTGACCAGCTCTCCAATCGCGTCATTTATGGAATCGCTGAAATCATTAACCGAGGCTGAAAAAGCTTGGGTTGCATTTTGAACCGATTCATTATTTGAAGCAACGCCTATAACTGTGGAAAGTACATTGGCTGCGGCTATTCCCGTTGCTACATTAGCACTGGTTTTTCTGCTTTTCTGAATTGCCAGAATATTGTGCTGCAGCTGGATATGGGCAATCTCATGGGCAATAATACCGGCAAGGGCATCTTCGGAATTAGCGGAACGGAGCAGGCCCTTGGTTATGAATACATGCCCCCCGGAAGTGGCAAAGGCATTGACTTCTTCGGTATCCAGAATCATCAGATGGTATCCATTGTACAGGTCTGGCTTTGAAGAACATACTGTAATAGCCTTGCAGATCTGGTTAAGGTAATTGGTCAAATTCACATTACTGGTATAAGGCTTATACGTTGTTGTGATGTTGGCAGCTACTGCCCGGCCAATGTAATATTCACCTTCGGGGGTAAATTCCTCTTTAGCCGCCTCTTGGGCTTCACTTGCTTTGGCAATGGATTCACAAGAAGAAATAAGCACTGCGAAAAGCAGAATAACAAAATAAATCAAATGTTTATGAAATTTCATTCTGCTTCTCCCGTATTAAGACGTCCATCCTGCATGAATTTAAAAATCTGCGCATCAGAAACTGTTATTGTTTCCATGGAATTAACTATAGTGTAATCCAGTTTGTTCGCATCCACATAAGCTTTTTCTACCTCACTATTCCAGGCCTTTCCTGCCAGAGCCAGTTCGCTGGCAGATGCGGATGTACCGCTGCCGGCAACGACGACTTGTTTTGTGGTTACGCTTGATTCAGGAGTCCAGCCGGTGATATTTTTTTTCACTCCCTTGACCTGTACCCAGGATCCTTTATGTTCCAGGACTGTAAACTCATCACCGTAAAGGAATGTCCCTGTGGCTCCTGCAAAAAACCAGGTAGAGGATTTTAGTTTGCCTTCCTTTACAGTGGCATATACTGTTTTTCCTTTCAGGGATTGGGCCTGGAGGGTACATAATCCGCATACACACAGCAGGATTAGTATAGAAAATCGTTTCATACGCGCCTCTTTCAGAAAATATCTTATCTATTTTAACATATTATTACACTTTTTGTGTTTAATCCAGACTTTTTTTGTACTCTGTCTGGATTACTTAAAAACTGCCGGTTAATTGAAATTACAGGTTTATAAAATAAATTTTTATCAAATAATCCGATTACCTGATTATTCCTGGGGGAATCGGATTTATGGAACAATTCTTGCTGTTTTTACCTATTTCTATTACCTTTAATATATGCCTTATAGAATTTTAGTGATTGATCCTGGTTCAACTTCAACAAAATTAGGGATTTGGGATGATGAGAAAAAGAACTTTTCCGTCACCATCACCCACACGGATGCCGAAATTGCGGCCCAATTTTCGGTGGATGATAACCTGGCTTTCCGGAGCAGGGCTATCATGGATTTACTGGATGAAAAAGAGATTGATACGGTTTCAATTGACTGTATCATGTCCCGGGGAGGTTTGCTGAGGCCCCTTTCCAGGGGGGCTTATAAGATTAATAATGCCATGTGCCAGGATGTCTATTCCGGCAAGTACGGCCGCCATGCATCGAACCTGGGGATCCTCATTGCCCGGGAGCTTTCGGAAAAATTGCATATTCCGGCTTATATTGCTGATCCCGTTACGGTGGATGAGCTGAACGAAGTGGCCCGGGTTACCGGGATCAGGGATATAAAACGGAGGCCGGTGTATCATTTTCTGAATCAGAATGCGGTGGCCCATATCCATGCCAAAATTTTGGGGGTTCCCTATGAGGACCTGAACCTGATTGTGGTTCACCTGGGGGGCGGAATTTCCATGGGGCTCCATAACCAGGGCCGGGTGGTGGACGGTTCCAACGGACTGGACGGGGAGGGACCCTTTTCTCCGGAAAGGTCCGGCTCGGTACCGGCCATGCTTTTAATGGAAAAATGTTTTTCCGGCGAATACACTAAGGATGAAATAAAAAAACTTATCGCCGGGCAGGGCGGTTTTGTCAGCCTTATTGGAACCAGGGATTTGCAGGAAGTGGAAAAACGGGTCAATGCCGGAAACGGTGAGGCGGTGATGGCCTATGAAGCATTTGTCTACAATATTTCAAAGTGTATCGGAGCTTTGGCTACGGTTACTTCAGGGCAGATTGACGGGATTCTGCTCACCGGCGGAATTGCCCGGTGGAAGCAGCTGATCAGTGATATCAGGGACCGGGTGTCCTGGATTGCGCCGATATCGGCATATCCCGGTGAATATGAACTGGAAGCACTCAGGGACGCGGGGCTCCAGGTTATGCGCGGCGAATTAAAGGCACAGGAGTATTAACATGAAAACAATCCAGGAACTAATCGCCAGGGCCGGCAGCAAATTAACATCCCCAACCCAGGAAAATCCCCATTTGGTGGTGGTCTGTGCCCAGGATGATGCGGTTATGGAAGCTGCCTCCAAGGCGCAGCATCTGGGGCTTAAGCAAATTACCCTGGTAGGTGACCAGTATGAAATTGAACGGATTGCCCGCCATCAGAATATCAAACTTGACCGTTTTCAGGTGATCCATGAAAAAGATAAAACCAAAGCAGCCCTGGAGGCGGTTTCCCTGGTGAGGGACGGCAAGGCCAATATGGTGATGAAAGGGCTGGTGGAAAGTGCGGTCTTTCTTAAGGCTGTTTTGAAGAAAGATATGGGAATAAACCTGGGAAAGCTTATCAGCCATGTGTGTATTCTTGAGTCTCCCTATTACCACAAATTGATGCTATTGTCCGATGGAGCTATCATTATTGCCCCAACCCTAAATGATAAAAAAGCAATCATTGAGAATGCGGTGGATCTTGCCTGCAGTATGGGCATTGAAATGCCCAAGGTGGCTCTTTTGGCAGCCCTGGAAATGGTAAACCCCGAAAAGATGCCCTGTACTGCGGATGCGGCGATCCTTACCCAGATGAACCGCCGGGGGGAATTTGCCAATTGTATTATTGACGGTCCTCTGGCTTTTGATAACGTAATCAGCGAAAACTCGATCAAGGTTAAACAGATAAACAGTCCCGTTGCCGGGGATGCGGATATTATGATTGCGCCGTCCATTGAGGCCGGGAATATCCTTTATAAAGCATTAGTAAACATGGGGAATGCAAAATGCGCGGGCCTTGTGGTGGGGACCAGAGTCCCGGTAATCCTAACCAGCCGGGCGGACAATGCGGAAACCAAGCTGGCATCGATTGCCCTGGGAATTTTATCCTGGTATAATAAGGGAAATTAAGGGATTTTTACCGAATTTTTCATTAACTTGATATTTCAGGGAAAGCATCACAAATATTTTTATAAACTCGAGGGGCTTTTTCTTAAAACAATGGTATATAGTAAATAATAGGATAACTTTTTATACAAAAATGGCGGATTTTTGGGAAATAAGCCCTTCACCTCTGTGTAAGTTTAAAATCATTACCTCTGTGTTTTTCAGAAATTTCAAAGGGAACCTTTTAACCTTTTTAGGTCAGAAATGGCCGCAAAAGGATGTTTTTTATACAGAATTGGTGAATTGCAGGAGAAAAGGTCTTTCACCTCTGTGTAGGTTTATGAATTTCATCACCTCTGTGTTTTATCGGAATTTCAAAACGGGGTCATTATTTTGAACCGGAAATTACTTCCGGGGCGTTGCGGGGTATCTTCGGAAGAAGTTCACCCCGCAGAGGGGGTAGCGGAAGCCCGCAGGGCTGGAGCGTGGGGGAGACTTCCCCCTCCTTTTTCCGGGTTCCCTCTTTAACCTTTTGGGCTCTTTATTGTATTATTAACGTATTATAGAAGAATTGAGCAAATTTCCCGGTTTTATTCCGGGGTTTTGAAGGAGGCCGTAATGGCTAGACGTGGCAAGGTACTGATTGACCGGGAGCTGTGCAAGGGGTGTTACCTCTGTGTTCGGGCGTGTCCGGCTAAGGTGCTTGAAGCAGATACAAATCCCAATTCCACAGGTACTTATCCGTCTTTGGCGGCTCATATGGAGAAGTGTATTGCCTGCGGTAATTGTTACCAAGTATGTCCTGATGTGTGTATTGAGGTGTACGAGCTGGAAGGAGACGAGAAATGAGTGATAAGCGTCTTATGAAAGGAAATGATGCGATTGCGGAGGCGGCTATCAGGGCGGGCTGCAGCGCATATTTTGGATATCCGATTACTCCCCAGAATGAGCTGATTGCATATATGTCCAGGCATATGCTGGATAAGGGCCGGGTTTTTATCCAGGCGGAAAGTGAAGTGGCGGCGATCAATATGGTGTATGGAGCTTCCGCCGCCGGAGCCCGGGCTATGACCAGTTCGTCCAGTCCCGGGGTCAGTCTGAAGCAGGAAGGCATGTCTTATGCCGCCGGCGCGGATATTCCCCTGGTTCTGGTAAACGTTGTCCGGGGCGGCCCGGGCCTGGGGTCCATCGCTCCTGCCCAGGGGGATTATATCCAGGCAACCCGGGGCGGCGGGCATGGGGATTACCGCTGTATCGTTCTGGCTCCGAAGAGTGTCCAGGAATGTGCGGACCTGACCTACCTGGCTTTTGATTTATCGGATAAATACCGGATGCCCGCGATTATTCTGGCGGACGGTATGATCGGCCAGATGATGGAAGGGGTGGAGCTTCCGCCTGAGAAGAAGCTTTCGGAGCTGCCCAAGCGGGACTGGTCCGTGGGATATATGAAAGGTACCGGCCGGAAGGCCCGGCATCTTTCTTCCTTGGATTTGGTTCCGGAAAATCTGGAAGCAAAAATAAAGGCCCGGTTCAAACGGTACGAGGAAGTCAAGGCGAATGAAACCCGGTATGAATTATCCGGGGAGGATGCGGATCTTATTTTGGTTGCCTATGGAACCAGTGCCAGGGTTGCACTGGGGGCAAAACAATTGGCGGAAAAAGCAGGGATTAAGCTGGGACTTTTCAGGCCCATCACCCTTTGGCCTTTCCCGGATGCGGCGTTGTCGAAACTTGCGGAAAAGGGGAAACCCATTCTGACGGTGGAGATGAGCATGGGCCAGTTGATTGAAGATGTAAAGCTTTCGGTGTTGGGGAAGGCCCCCATTCACTTTTTGGGACATTGCGGCGGGGTTATTCCCACGGAAGAAGAAGTTTTTGCAGAAGCAAAGCGTATCCTGGGGAAATAATCCAAAGAGAGGAAAAAAATGAAGAAATTATTCGGGCATCCCAAAAGCCTTAGTAGTGTTTCAACTAAATACTGCGGCGGCTGCGGCCATGGGGTTATCCATAGAATTATAACGGAAATTATTGACGAAATGGGCATGCAGGACCAGACGGTGATCACTAATCCTGTGGGATGCGCTATCTGGTCGGATTTGTATTTTGATTTTGACTCGGTCCAGCCGCCCCACGGAAGAACCCCCGCGGCGGCCACCGGGGTGAAACGTATCCTGCCGGATCATATGGTGATTTGTTATCAGGGTGACGGTGACCTGGCTGCCATTGGTACCGCTGAAATTATCCATGCTGCAAACCGGGGGGAAAAGTTCACCACCATCTTTGTGAACAACGCGATTTACGGGATGACCGGTGGACAGATGGCGCCTACTACCCTGGTTGGCCAGAAAGCCGCCACCGCCCCGAAAGGCCGGGACCCGGTGGAGGCCGGCATGGGGTATCCCATCCGGGTGGCGGAACTTCTGTCCCAGCTTGAAGGGACCAGGTACATTGCCCGGGGGGCGGTGAACAATCCCGCGAATGTGAGAAAGACCAAGCAGTATATAAAGAAGGCCCTGGAAGCGCAGATGCAGGGGATCGGGTTTACCATGGTGGAAATTGTTTCCCAGTGTCCCACCAACTGGGGCATGGAACCGGTGGAATCCTTGGAATGGCTGGAACAGAATATGCTGCCCTTCTATCCGTTGGGGGAAATTAAAAATCAACTTGGGGGAGCATCCTGATGACTGAAAAATCTTTTTTTGCAGGCTTTGGAGGCCAGGGCATTATTTCACTGGGACAGATCTGGGTATACTGCGGCATGAAGGAAGGCAAGAATGTTACCTTCTTTCCGTTTTATGGTGCTGAAAAGCGGGGCGGCATTGCCCGGGCAAGTGTGGTTGTATCCGATGAGGAAATCGCCAGTCCCCTGGTAACCGTGCCGGATTCGGTTTTAGTGATGAATATGGATTCCCTTCCCATCTGCGAAGGGATGCTGAAACCCCAGGGCCTTATGTTGGTGAATTCATCCTTGGTAAAGGAAGATCCTAAACGGAAGGATATTACAGTCATAAAGGTTGATGCCCAGGGGATATCCGAAAACATCGGGAATGCCCGGTTTGCCAATATGGTTGCCCTGGGGGCCATGGCAAAAATGACCGGCGCCTTGAAACTTACGGATATAGAATCCATCCTCAAGGATTTCTTCCCGGAGGATAAACACCGGTTTGTTCCTATGAACGTGGAAGCCATTAAGGCCGGTTACGCCGCGGTCTGATTTTAGGTTTGGGTTCAGGTCCGGTTCATATGACCGGACCTGAGCACAGATTGACCCACTCACATAAAAGCTTCAGTCAAATTTCCTTGATCCTCAATAATCACTTTATTGCCGTCTTCCATGATGGCAATAATGGTGGGTCCCTTCACAATACCGTCCAGGTGAATGAGCGCGGGCGCATCATCATCGTAATTTGAACCTACCGCAAAGTGACAGGTTCTGAAGGCTTTTTCATCTTCCAGCATATTTCCGGTGATAGTTGCCTTAGGATTAAGACCAATACCTATTTCCCCGATACCCCGGGCATTTTTGGCATATATGGCACCGGACCCTTTTTCCAGTTTTCCCGCGGCTTCAAATTCCAGGGCGTTTTTTTCAGCCAGGGTCACGGTTTCCAGCAGGGCATCCGCATCCTTTCCTCCGGTTATATTAGTGATAAAGCCCTTCTCAAGTTTGCAGCGGATTGGTTCTTTTATAAGAATGGTTCTGTCATGAAGACTGATGGATCCATCGTACACGATGACACCTTCTGCGGTATTGTTTTCCGGGCTAATAAAACTTTCCCCCGCGGGAAGATTCCCGCCCTGGCCGCCCTCAGAAAAATCGCCGTCATCCGACATGGCCAGTCTTCCCTTAAGGCCGAACAGGATATCCGTCCCCGCGGGAGCCGTGATGTGTACCGCCACCGCCCTGTCCAGAACCTGTTTGACCGCTTTGCACTGCCTCCGGAGCAGAGCATAATCGATGGGAACGGTCCTGATAAATGAATCAATGGTAGTACCGGGAGACCAGAAGGAACGGCATGTTTTTCGTCCATACATATGAAGATGGAATAAATTATCCCATTTTTTATTTTCAAATATATAAGGATCGGCAATACCCCGGCGATCTTTCCCCAGTTTTTCCGCACTGATGGAAATAAAAACTGCGGGGTTTGCTTCAAATGCTGCTATTATGGACGGTTCGGCAAAATCCAGCTGGCTTTTAGCTGGCTGGTATATGAGCAGAGGGCATCCTTCAGCATCAATTACCGCATCGTAGAGAGCCCTGGAAATCAGGGACACCTCCGGATCGGGATTCGTTACAATGATGACCTGTTCCTCATTTTTTACTTTGAGGGAATCCTGAATAGCGATCCTGGCAGCTGTCTGCAGTTCACGGGTTATCTGTTCGCTTTCAGCAAATTTGTGTTTTAGTGTATTCATGGAAAAAGTATGGCCCGAGTCAGGGACAGGGTCAAGGGTTCATTTGGAGCTTATTTTACTTTAAAATAACCCGCTTCCTCATCCGTCAATGATTCTGGGTATACATGATCAGTCAGGTAATATTCAAGGATATCTCCGTTCTTTTTTATGACACACACATTACGGACATCCGTATCGCCCTTAATAATCACACTGTTCATAAAAAACCGGATAGTCGTATCCTTGGGCACAACCCCTACGGTCCATCCTCCATCTTTTTCAGAAAAGTAGACCTCGAAATTTTCCAGGAGGATGGAAAACTCACCTTCAAAAACTGACCTGAAAGAATAAAAAACATTTTTCAATGTTTTATTATTATCCAAAGTGAATATAAAACCGCGTTTGGAAGTAAGACTAAAATTATTCTCCATCAGTACCACCGAAAAAGGATTTGGAATAATATTATTTAAAACAAACCCCCTCATGCCATCAATAATTACTTTGCCGCTTTCAGGTGCTTTTTTAATTTTACCTTTTTCATGTTTTGTCAGAACAAAGGTTCCTTTAATAATAGGCCTCAATGATATGGTCTGACAAAAAGCAGCAAACGACCGGGAATTCCTATCAACCGGTGGTGTACTAAAAACCTCATAACTTATCTGGGCATAGCAGATTTGATGTATAAAAATCATATCCAGGACAATAAAGAATATACACCCGGCTTTTTTCATAAATGATTCCTTTTTCTTTATTACATATAATGTAATCTTTTTTAAGTATACAAAAATATCCGGAAAAATACAGGCTGAAGTCCTATACTGCTGAAATAATCCAGAATCATCCAAATTTCGTTGCGGTTAATACTGATTAGGATAAACAGGCAAACAGAACCGAAGAACCGGACATTTAGTGAATAATTCCGCCATCGTTTCAATCCAAATTGATATTATACCATCCATTTTGATTGCCCCTGTCCGCCCCTATTGACAGTTCTATCCTGGTAAGTAACATTAAAATCATGTTAGATAAACTTACCCAGAAAATATCGGATGCCCTGCGGGTAGTATCCGGAAAAGCATCAATCACTGAAAAAAATATTGATGATGCGGTTGAAGCCATCAAGATGGCCCTGCTGGAAGCCGATGTAAACCTCCGGGTGGTCCGCCGTTTTGTTAACTCAACTATAGAAGAAGCCAAGGGCGAAAAGGTTCTCCGTTCGGTTGATCCGGGCCAGCAGTTTATAAAAATCGTTCATGATAAATTAGTTTCTTTTTTGGGCGATACCAAACAGGATCTGGCCCTCAAGGGTCCCGATACTATTTCCATCATATTGATGCTCGGTCTTCAAGGGTCCGGTAAGACCACCAGCTCCGCCAAATTGGCCCTTCGCCTTAAAAAGGATGGCCGGAAACCCCTTCTGGTAGCCTGCGACTTGGTCCGGCCCGCTGCTATGGAACAGCTTTCCGTTTTAGGCCGGCAAATTGATGTCCCGGTTTTCAAAATTGATGGAGCCAAGGATCCCGTGGCTGTTTATAAGGAAGCATTCAATTTATCCAAGAAAAACCTTTACGATACCATCATCATTGATACCACCGGCCGTCTTCAGATAGATGAACCCATGATGAAGGAACTGTCACGCCTTAAGGATGCCTCAAAACCCGATGAGCTTCTTCTGGTGGCTGATTCCATGACAGGCCAGTCCGCCGTGGATATCGCAAAAGCCTTTGATGAACAAATTGGCCTTACAGGAGTAATCCTTACCAAATTTGACTCGGATACCCGGGGCGGGGCAGCCCTGTCCCTCAAAACCATCACAGGGAAACCCCTTAAGTTTGTAGGGGTCGGTGAAAAACTTGAAGACCTTGAACCTTTTTATCCCGAACGGACGGCCAGCAGGATCCTCGGCATGGGAGATGTGGTCAGCCTGGTAGAAAAAGCCCAGCAGGTTATTGATCAGAAGGAAGCCGAAGAACTCCAAAGGAAAATGGAGAAGGAAAGCTTCACCCTGGATGATTGGCTGAACCAGCTAAGATCCGTTAAAAAAATGGGCAGCCTGCAATCCATGCTGGAAATGATCCCCGGAATGGCAGGACAAGTAAGCGAAGATGATATTAATAAGGCAGAACTCAAAACCTTTGAGGCAATACTCACATCCATGACCAAAAAGGAACGGGCCAATTATCTGATAATTGGCCCGTCCAGGCGGTCCCGCATAGCCCGCGGTTCCGGAACATCCGCCGCCGAAGTCGGCAGGCTTCTTAAAAAGTTTGAAAAAATGCGGACCATGATGAAAAAAATGTCCAAAATGAGCAAAAATCCCAATGCTATGCAGTCGATGATTTCCCGGATGGGGGGTGGGTCTTTTAGGTGAGTGTTCACAGCACAGAGGAGATACCGTATACCACAGAGGACCAGGAACAGGATAATATCATCAAAAAAAGATCAATTTTTGATGAATATCACTTATTTCTTCCGCTTTTTCTTTTCGATAAGATAGAATATCTTCACCCAACCCTGTATACCACTGAAGAGAAAGCCCTCTTTCTATTAAATCAACCATTTCTCCCAC
>JAVBPH010000059.1:0-12894 GCA_031549725.1 Treponemataceae bacterium | reverse complement strand
AAATACCCGTTTCACGGGTAGCGACGTGTCAAAAGCAGTGGGGCTTGAACGTCAGTGAAAGCCAGCGTCTTGAGACGCCGCTGGCAACCTCGGCTTATAGCCGCAGTGCAAACCACCCGTTGGACGGGTGGTTTTGATTTTGACCGCAGTATCTTTGTCAAGGGTTTTTTATAGAAAAAAGATGGGAAGCAAGAAACTTATATAGAAACAGGTTATTTCGGGTAATAAAATAAGTCAATAAATGTTAAATTCTATTCAGTTTTGGCAAAAGTATGCAAATTTTACTTGAATTTAGAATTTATTGATAGTAAAATTATAGAAGGTGGTGGTGATATGATCCAGGAATTTTCCATAACAAATACGTACTCCATAAAGGAACGTCAGAACATCAGCTTTGAAGCGGCGTTTCATGAGCCGGGTTCTATCCATTACTGCAAAGGTCCATCCGCAAAAAAGCTTTTGAAGATGGCTGTAGTCTATGGAGCCAATGCATCTGGAAAAAGTAATCTGATTAAGGCTTTTGATTTTTATTGTGCTTTTATTAAAAATGGATTTACTAAACTAAAACCCAATGAAGAGACAGGTTTTGTTCCCTTTGCCTTTGACGAACAATCAAAAATAAATCCTGGTACATTCGAGATTGTATTCTACTTAAATGATATAAAGTATGAATATTGCATTTCCCTAGATACGTTGTGTGTCCATGAGGAATCCCTCAGTTACAGCCCTAAGGGACAGCGGAAACTTTTCTTTCGAAGAGTTTTTAAGAATGACCCGGAAAACAGGGAAAATCCTGAATACACATGGAAATGGGGAGATGCCTTTACAGGAAATAAGAATAACATATCAGGAATGACCCGGTCCAATGTAAGCTTTCTGAATACCGCTGCCCAGTTGGGTCATAAAGAATTGTCGGCGGTCCATTCATTTTTTAATGATTGTCTTTCAATATTTCCTTTATTTAACGAATTTTTTGAATCTGCGGTAAATCAGTTTGATAGTTACGAAGAAAAACTTAAAAAGGAGGCAATGGATTTTCTTTCCAGTGCCGGATTCGGACATATTGATGACATAATAATTAAAGAACAGGAAATACCAGCGTCCTTTGTAAGGGAATTTTCCGAAATTTTGAAGTTAGACCTGACAAAAAATAAAGATGCCCACACTTACAAAAATGTTTTTTTATCCCACAAATACAGGAATAATTATTTGCTTCCCCTCGGTGAAGAGTCGGAGGGAACCAAAAGACTGATTAATTTAGCAATCCCCTTAACTCTTTTATTTAAAGAATGGGGATTTCTCTGTATCGATGAAATAGAATTTTCCCTTCATCAGGAGTTGGTCGAGTTCATTATCAGGACCTTCCTTGAAAAAAGTTCATCTTCCCAACTGCTCTTTACCACCCATAATGTGGATCTGCTTGAATCGGGGTTGCTTCGGGATGATGAAATCTGGTTTTCCGAAAAAGGAGAAAACGGTGGGACCAGTTATACAAGCCTGGCCGAGTATAAAGGGGTACGTAAAGGTGCTTCCCGGAAGAAGCTGTATCTGGCAGGAAAATTTGGAGCACTACCCATAATGTCGGAATATGTTAGTGAACCCTGATGGCACGGGAAAAATTTGTAAGGAAAACCAACACTACCATACTTCTCCTTGTTGAAGGGGAAACCGAACATATTTATTTTAGCCAGATGAAATCCCTGGAACAGTTCCTGGGGGTTACCGTGTCGCCGAAAATTGCAAAATACAGTGATCCATCCCATATTATAACACAAGCCTTAAAGGAAAACAGCGAGGGGATATACGATCATATCTGGTGTGTTTTTGACTGTGATGTTTTGAAGGAAGTCCCAAAACAATTCAACAGTCTCAGAGCCCGGGCTCAGAAAGCTGGAATCTGTTTTGCCGAATCCTTCCCGTGTTTTGAACTCTGGTTCCTCCTGCATTACAGTGATCCCCAAAGACAGTATCCCGACCAGGATGGCCTTATCCGGGAATTGAAAAAATATATGAAGGATTATTCCAAGGAAATGGCATGGCTCAGGAAAAAGAATATCTATGCTGTATTAAAACCCTTCCAGGCCGGTGCCATTAGCCGCGGATGTGCAGTACAGGCTGCCCATGGTACAGATACGGATTGCAGTACCACATCGGTCCATGAATTGGTCACCATGCTCCTTGAGATCCAAAAGCCAAGGGAGTGAAGGAAGTCCAATAACACTAAGTATCTCGGACAGTCCGGTCATTACAGAGTAGACTATCGGATTCCTGGAATTTTTCTATAAAGTCTTGTACTTCAGTCATAATTAGGTGTTAAATAAATCATGCGTCCTGGAAGTGGTGTTTATGAAGAATGCCTATCTTTCCGGGGATACGGGTCACAGGGAAAGGGTTTCTTTTGTTTTTGGGATGCCGGTTGTTCTCCGGAAAATTTTTGCCATTGAAATAAACCCGGGTAACGCAAATCAGGATTCATAGGACAAACATCATGTGCGGAATAGTAGGATATATCGGAGACCGGGAAGCCACGCCGGTGCTTATCAACGGATTGAGGCGGCTGGAATACCGGGGTTATGATTCGGCGGGGATTGCGGTTCTCGGGAAGGACGGCATAGGGGTGTATAAGTCCAAGGGCGCCCTCAAATGCCTGGAAGATAAAATTGCCTCCAGGCATATTCCGGGAACCCTGGGTATAGGCCATACCCGCTGGGCCACCCATGGGGAACCCTCGGATATTAATTCCCATCCCCATACAAATGTTTCCGGCAAGATTGCGGTGGTACATAACGGGATCATTGAGAATCATGCGAAACTTAAGGCATGGCTGGAAAACAGGGGAATCGTTTTCCGCAGTGAAACCGATACGGAAGTTATCGCCCATCTGATTGATTTTTTTTACCGGGATAACATCCTGGATGCGGTTCAGGAAGCGGTGAAACATCTGAACGGCTCCTATGCGCTGGGAATTATCTGTGAAAATGAACCGGACCGGATCATTGCGGTCCGTAAGGAAAGCCCCCTGGTAATTGGCCGTGGTCAGGGAGTAAACTTTATTGCCTCGGATGTGCCTGCCCTGCTGGAATATACCCGGGATGTATACTACCCGGAGGATGGAGAAATTGCTTCACTTTACCGGGATCATGTGGATTTTTTTAATGATGACGGAAAAATCACCGGGAAGAAAACCGTCCGGGTAGAGTGGGATGCCCAGGCCGCGGAAAAGGGCGGCTTTGAACACTTCATGCTCAAGGAAATCCACGAGCAGCCCAAAGCCCTAACCGATACACTCCGGGCCCGGCTCGAAACAAGTCCGGACAATGCGGGGGCAGTCCCTCCGGGACAGCGGATTAATCTTGAAGAAATCGGATTGGACCCATCCTGGGCAAAGGCCGACCGGGTGGTCATCACCGCCTGCGGGACCGCCTGGCATGCGGGGGTTATTGGAAAATATACCTTTGAGTATTTCTGCCGTATCCCCACGGATGTGGATATTGCTTCCGAGTTCCGGTACAGGGATCCCATCTTCAATCCGGGAGATATTTTTATCATCATCAGCCAATCCGGGGAAACCGCGGATACCCTGGGGGCCATGCGGATGGCCAAAAAAAGCGGCGCCCGGATTATAGCTATCACCAATGTGGTGGGTTCCACCCTAGCCCGGGAAGCGGACATGGTGATGTATACCTGGGCAGGTCCGGAAATCGCTGTAGCATCCACCAAGGCTTTTACCACACAATTGATGTGTGTTTACCTGATCGCATTGCAGCTGGGACTCCTCCGGGGGGTAATCCCCCAATCCGATCTGCCCGGATATATCCAGGCCCTGGAAAAATTATCCCCCCAGGCTGAAACCATTCTGGAAAAAAAGGAAACCATCCAGCGTTTTGCATCCCTGCAGTTCAACAAGTCAAAGGTATTTTTTATGGGACGGCTTTTTGATTATGCGGTCAGCCTGGAAAGCGCACTAAAATTGAAGGAAATCAGCTATACCCATTCGGAGGCCTTTGCCGCGGGGGAACTCAAGCACGGGCCCATTGCCCTGGTGGATGAATCCACCCTGGTGGTGGCCATTTGTACCTGGGAGAAACTGTTTGATAAAATGGAATCCAATATCAAGGAAGTAAAAGCCCGGGGAGCAACCGCTCTGGTTATCACCTATGAGGGCGAATCCCGGTTCGATTCCATCGCCGATGAAATTTTCAGGATCCCCCGGACCCCGGGATGTTTCACCCCTATTCTTTCGGTGATTCCCTGTCAGCTGTACGCCTATTACTGTGCGGTACAGCGGGGACTGGACCCGGATAAACCCAGGAATCTTGCGAAATCCGTGACCGTCGAATAGGATTTTCCGCGGCTGAAGAGCAGGCTGGCTGATTCCAGGGATCTCCGGTATGAAAAGGAATGTGGCAAAGTCAAAATTCACATAAGATCATTATCCTGAATCTCCAACAGAGCCTTATATATTTGTGCGAGATTCCAACGGTATACAATGGTTCTTGGAACGGTAAACCAATCTGTTATTTCATCAGGAAAGATAAAATGGATTTCTTCATCCGCCAGGAATGCCCAGCGGTAACCCGCATGGGAAACAGCCAGGACAGACTCGGGACAGCAAGCCCCAAAGGGGTAAGCAAAAAATCCCGGCTGATACCCGAGAAGCGCCTTCATGACCGGTCCGGGGGCCTGGGCTTCTGTAAGCACCGACGAGGGATCCTTTGCATAGGCGCTGCTGTTCATATAATTATGATAATATCCGTGTACGCCGATTTCACAGCCCTCTTTAACCAGGGCAGAAAATTGTTCTTTTGTTAGAAAGTAATGGTGTTTTGTAACAGCATAAGCGGACACAAAAAGTACTGGCTTGATATTAAGCTTTTTAAGAACCTCAAAGTAAGCATTATAGGCTGTCCGGTGCCCATCATCTATGGTAATAACAATATTTTTATTTCCATGGATTTGATTATTACATACCTCCGCAAGACTCACAAAGCGGAATCCCATCAATTTGAATTGTTCCATTTGCCCCCTGAACTCTTCCAGGGAAAAATCCAGTCCGGATGTTCCATTGTTGAGGAACGAGTGATAGGTTAGGATGATCACCCCGTCCTTTGCCCACATTGGAGATACCAGGAACAGGAGAATAATAAGATACAAAATGAATTTCATATATATTAATTTAAGTGTAAAGATTCCATATATTCAATATCGATGGAAATTTTGCTCGGTGATATTGGGCTCCATGTTTGGCTCCAAGCCTTGCATTGGTTCTTGTATCACCCCCTTGACTATTAATGCAAAATTGATGAAATTTATTCTAATACGCGTTGACGGAGACGAGTAGGTTCCGCACTGAACCATGAGAGAGGCGCTGCCGCGGCTGAGAGCGCGCCGGTTTAAGAGTTACCGAAAACCCCTCCTGAGCTGCTCCGGGGAACGAAGATTTTCTTCTAATAACTGGAGCCGGTCTGCCTCCGATAACGGCCTTAGAGAGCACCCTCCGTCGAGGAGCGGTGAAGCGGGGTGGTACCGCGGGTAAGGTTAAGGTTTCTTTGAAACCGGATTTCCGTTGGAAATCGGCTGTCCCGTCCCAGCACTATTACGGTTTTGGCCCGAAGCTTGGCCTCCCGTTCCGTGTGCAGGGACTCTGGGAACGCTTCCGGCCTCTCGAGGTACGAAAATGTCCGATGCAAAAGCACAGCAAAAAGAAGACCGGCTTGCGGTGATCCGTCACTCGGTAAGTCACGTCATGGCCCAGGCGGTGACCCGCCTCTTTCCCGGAACCAAAGTAGCCATTGGTCCTTCCATCGAAAACGGTTTCTATTATGATTATCAGCTTCCCAAATCCATTGGCCTGGAGGATCTTCCCGCTATTGAAGTGGAAATGAAGAAAATCATCGAGGAAAAGCAGGATTTTGTCCGGGTAGGTGTCAGCCGGGATGAGGCAAAGAAACGGTTTGCCGATGAACCCTTTAAGCTGGAACTGATTGAAGAACTCCCCGATGGTGAGGAAATATCAATCTATGAAATGAAACGCAGCGACGGCTCCCTGGCATGGGCTGATCTCTGCCGGGGTCCCCATGTAGCTAACACCAGGGAAATCAATTCCGCCGCCTTTAAACTGATGAACATCGCCGGCGCCTACTGGCGGGGTGATGAGAAACGGCCCATGCTGACCCGTATTTACGGTACTGCCTGGGAAAATCCCAAGGACCTGAAGGCATACCTGGCATACCTGGAGGAAGTGGAAAAACGGGATCACCGCCGGGTCGGTAAGGATATGGACCTGTACTCCATCCATGAGGAAGCCGGGGCGGGGCTCATCTATTGGCATCCCAACGGAGGCCGCATGAGGGTGGCCATCGAAAATTTCTGGCGCCAGGAACACTACCGCAACGGTTATGATATTCTGTATACACCCCACATCGGAAAATCCTGGCTTTGGGAAACCTCGGGACACCTGGGCTTCTACAAAGAAAATATGTATTCCCCCATGGAAATTGATAACCAGGATTATTTCATCAAACCCATGAACTGTCCCTTCCACATCCTGGTTTACAAAACCAAGGGCCGCAGTTACCGGGACCTGCCCCTGCGCTGGGCGGAACTGGGCACGGTGTACCGGTATGAACGCAGCGGTGTTCTCCATGGTCTGCTCCGGGTCCGGGGCTTCACCCAGGACGACGCCCACCTGTTCTGTACTCCCGACCAGATGGAAAGTGAGATCCGGGAGGTTCTGCGGTTCAGCCTGAAGATGTGGAAGATCTTCGGCTTCAAGGAAATCAAGGCATACCTGGCCACCAAACCCGCGGGTTCGGTGGGCGCCCAGCAGCAGTGGGACGACGCCCTGGAATCCCTCCGGAAGGCCGTGGAAGCCGAGGGACTCCCCTATGAGATGGACGAAGGCGGCGGCGCCTTCTACGGTCCCAAGATCGATCTTAAAATAAAGGACGCCCTGGGCCGGGAATGGCAGATGACCACCATCCAGTTTGACTTCAACGAACCCGAACGGTTCGACATGACCTTTGTGGATGCCGACGGCCAGCACAAACGGCCCTATATGATCCACCGGGCCCTGCTGGGTTCTATCGAACGTTTCTTCGGTGTGCTGGTGGAACACTACGGCGGAGCCTTCCCTGTTTGGCTTGCCCCCGAACAGGTGGCGGTGATTCCCGTGGCGGACACCTTCAACGATTATGCCAAGAAGATAGCCGGTGAACTGAAGTCCCATGACCTGGCGGTTTCCGCCGAACTGGACGACCGCCGGATGAACGCAAAAATCCGGGACTGCCAGACCAGGAAGATCCCCTACATGCTGGTGGTGGGCCAGAAGGAAATGGATGAGGGCACCGTCTCCATCCGTATCAGGGACGGCCGCCAGCTGCCGCCCATGAAGATCGCCGACTTTGCCGCGTATGTGATGAAGAAGGTTGAGACCAGGGATATTGAGTTGTAGGTTGGTAACAGGGGCTGCCGGAATGTACTATTCCGGCAGCTTTTTTATGTCCCAAGTTAATATATTGCTTTCTCAACCCGGTATCCTACCCGGAATAATAAAAAAGTTACTTAGTTTAAAGAGTATTCTTTTTTTGATTGCCTTGGCGGAGAAATGATCAAATTTTTTATGGAATAGAATTATTGCGATTAAAAACATTCAAAAAAATAGGGATTTATTTAAAATTCATTTGCCATATCGTAACGTCGCATGCTATTATATCCTCTGAAAAAGTGTATGTATTACACAGCCGGAGGCATACTATGATGGATTTGGAACGGGAAATTGAGAAACTTTTAAAAGACCAACCTGACCCCAGGTTAGGGGAATACGGGAAAGTCATGTTTAATGAGCGGCGGATCCGTGAGGAAGCCCTTCCCCGGTATGGGACAGTTTCCGACAACAAGGACCCCATGTGTTTAGGAAGGGTCCGGGTGGCCTGTGATACCATAGCCCCCGGTGCGGTTACCCCCTGGATTCCCGTGATCCGCTGTTATGCCAGTAAAAATGCAGGATGGTGGTACCTCCCGGATATCGGCACCCAGGTTCTTTTGGGGTTTGTGGGGAATTATACAGGCCGTCCTTTTGTATTCGGGTGTATCTACGACCTGAAACACCGGCCTCCGAAGCATGCCACGGAAAACCCTGCCAAAAGCATTCTTATCCAGACCAAGAAACATAGACTCGAAATGATTGATGAAGACGGGAAGGAAACCGTGATCATCAGTACCAAGGATGGGAAGATCCGGCTCGATGTTTCCAAGGGGAAAGGGTTACAGATCATCAATGAGCTGGGGGATATTAACATCAAGTGCCGGAAGCTCAGTATTACCGGCGGGAAAGAGGTAGCGCTTCAAGCGGAGAAAAAACTGAGCATCACAAGCGGGGACGCCTTAGCAAGCAAGAGCAAGAAGAATACCGTTGTTCAAAATGACAAAGAAGTGAAGGTTAAGGGACAAAACATCAAGCTGAATGCTTCCAAGGGGATAACCACCGAGGGGAAACAATTAGCCGCGGAAGGAAACAAAGTGATGGGCTTTGATGTTCACATGATGGTGATACCCTCAGGGAATGGCACCGCCACGGTTCCCCTGCCCCACCCCTACATAGGGAAACTGAATGATAAGCTCTCCGATAATGTTCGGGTTAACAACCATGATGCGGCTACCAAGGGAAGCAAGAGCAAGCATGATAATCCGGTACATCTCCAATTACCGGGAACCATAAAGTTTTCGAAGAACCCTAATAAGATCGGGGAAGTGACCGGAGGGACCGGAAAAAAGCTGAAGATCAACGGGAAGGAAGCGGCGGTCATTGGGAGTATGCTGACTACCTGCAATGACATAGGGATGAAGAACAACAGTGTTATCCTGGCTCCTGGGGCAAGCATGCCCATGCCCATGATCATCAATCCTAAGAACATGGAGGAGTACAACCGGGAACGGGAGGAACAGGAGACCAAGAAGCCTGAGTTTACTACACTTAAATGGGGAAAAGGACAGGTTAAGGAAGGGGAAGAAATTGAGCTTTCCGCCCAGGTAAAGGATATAAACGACGGGAACATGGTGACCTTCCAGGTATGGAAGGATGGACAGGACCCGAACAGCCATATCCCGCAAATGCAGATACCCGCAACGATTGACGGCGGGATTGCCAAAGCCAAGTGGCAGTACCGGCTGGTGGATATGGAGACAGTACCTGAGGAGGACCCGAAGTTCTTCTTTAGTGCCCACAGTGCCTGGTGTCCTTTCAAGAAAAGCGGGATAGCAGCCATTGAATTGCTCCGGCCCGAATTCAGCAACCTGAAATGGGAAGCGGTAACCTACGATGATGAAGGTAAAGAGACCGGAACTGAGGCAACATCAGAAGTTGAATATGGAAAGACTGCAATACTAAAAGCTTCGGTGAAGAACATTGATGACGGGGACTATGCGAATGTCCGCATTTATGAGGAAGCCAACAAGGACAATTCCCGGGACTATCTTTTTGAAGGTGCAGTACCCGTAAAGGGTGGAAGCATTGAGCTCCGGTGGGATGCCCTGGTAAGTAAAAAACGGCTAAAAGAACTTAAAAATAATGAGAAAGTGGCGTTTATTTTTACCGTTGACGCCGGCAAAGGAACATACAAACAGGAAAGCAGTTCCTTAGACCTTGGTTTTACTTACATCCTAAGTTATATCCCTGATCAAAACCAAAGCTCAGAACGGGACAGTTATACCCTTAAAAGCAGTGATAATGCATATGCAAAGACACTTAATGCCGACAATGATGCGATAGAAGGGGATGAGTATATAACCCTCATATTCAAAGATATCATTGCAGGGAAATCGTATAGCCTTGAATATAAAAACGGGGATACCAATGAAACCAAATTAAGGTGGAAGGATGTTCCCTTCAGCGACCTCATAGGGAAGGAGATATAATCCATGGGCAATGGGAATACCGGTCTTTATATACCAGATGAAATCGCAATAAATTTCAAACTTTATACACATTATGTAAACTATACCAGGGCTGCTACAATCAGGGAAAAAAAAGAAGGTGCAAAGGAAGTAACCATAGGAACCAAAGGATATATCTACATTTTTCGTGGATGCCTGAATGGAGAAAAAGCAAGTGACGGATTGATTGTCTCGGATGCATACCAGACATTGGATTTGTCGAAAACCGCAGGGATAACCCTTGCCCCTGCAACGCAAAACAGAAGTTCCATCTACAATTATTTCTTTGCGTATTCACAAATACCATTGAACGATACCCGTATAAAAACAATCAGACAAAGTCTAAATAATTTTATCCGGAAAGCACGCACACCAGCGGAAAAAGTAACTATTCTCGGAAATGTGATTAATAATGACTTAGTCTATATTAACCGGGCATTATACATTCCGCTTTTAAAAAACCGTTATACTAGTGAATATATTACAACCTCTGCGGACGAAACAGCCGATTTTAATGAGCGAGGAATAGTAAGAACCGTGTATCTGCAAGACTGGTATGGATACCTTACGGATATAGCAGAGCAGTATGATAAAAAACACCCTGAATGGGAACAGTTTTTAAATGACCCGGTGGCGTTATCAAAATACAGCCGGAGAGGCAGGAGTAACGGAAAAGACGAATTTAAGCGGGGCGATCTGTATGCATATACTGAAATTATTAATCAAGTTGTTGCATCAAAATCGGTAAAATATTCAGGAAATATGTTTCACCACCAAAATGGATCGGCCGGGTATAAGCTGTTTTTGGAGGATTTTGCTAAAGACCAGGAAAAACTAATAGCTGATTATGGAATAATTAATTTAATCAATACCTTAATACAAAATGCCCATGCAAACGCAACGTTTACCGATTACATGTATGAGACTGAAACTGCAGATGAATGGCTTAAAACATTTGGTATCTGTACCAGAAATATTGAGTTATTGATGAAAAAAGAAGAATATAAGTCGCTTTGTGATTACATAAAAAAGGTCTTCGGGCAAATACCTGAGGATATTCGCAGGAGTGAACAATACGATATTGAGATATTAACTGAAAAACTTGGTGTTACCGCAGTATTAAAGTATCTATTGGTTTTTGGCAATATAAAATTTGTCAGTGAAGAATCAGCCATAGCATTCAGTTTTATTATTAATGCACTGAATAATATGGATGTGAAAGCTAAATTCAAAATAAATAATTATATGATGAACGGGAGCTTTGCACAGTTAGTTGATAATGACGGAGTACTTTTTACGCTGAACCGTGCTCAGTTGGAAAAATACATGGGTGATAACAAACTAAAACGCTTGAAAGATATTCCACCACACCTGGAACAAGCCATATCCAAGGACCTGGGAGATCTGAATATACAAAATATAAAAGTTACCCCCAAAATACACCGGAACCGCTGGCATGAAGTCACGGTATCGGGCAAGAGATTAAGCGTGGAGGTAAAGGCATCTGATTTTCTGAATAATGCGTCCAATTACGAATTAGAAAGCGGAGCTAAAATACTAAAAAAATTAGGATGGACAGAGGCGCTCAATGATGTTGGAGAATTTATAGGACTTGGTATATGTGTGTGGAACATAGGGTTACAGATATCCTGCATACAGAAATGTGACAGCCTCTTGGATGCAAGTCCTCATGTGGCCAGTATGGCAGGCTCGATATTGGCGGCGGTAGCATTTTTTTCATCAAAACAGAGTTTTGCGAGGACCCTTGGGATTGTTGGTATGGGGTTAAATGCGGTTGAGATGGGACTGAAAGCTGGGAAATATTTTTTAAAAGATGATACTGATGCAGCAGCAGCATTTACAGCATCTTTGCTAGCGTTTTCCGGAGCTACTGTAGCAATGATTATATCAACGGGAGGTGTCGCCGCTGTCTTTTTCGCAGTCGGATTTTTACTTTCTCTGCTGGCGGAATACCTTATTGATGGTGCTGTTGACCTGGTTTTAAAGCATGGGATATGGGGGATAAATTATGGAGAGGATTGGAATAAAGGAAAAGATAAAATAGAATCATGGTGGCCTCATGAATCTCAACTAAACATAAATGAAGTATTTTTAGATACAAAACAATCAATAATTCAAAGTGATGCATTAAAACTCTATGCTGACGATCCTGAAAAAACGATAGAGCGAAATATAGCAATGCTTAACGTGGCAATGCAGACATGTTTATATCAAAACATCAATACCATTGAATGTGAATACAGGCATTATGAAGAATTGCTTATGTATACATATATGGATTATATTTTGTTTAAATGTTATGACATAGAATTTTCCAATCTTATGGAAATGGAGATTTCCCTGAGTTCCATGAAGAATCCGGACAAAGTTCTTTTTAATAAAACATATCCGTTAGGTGACAACATTGGCAGCAGCCTGAAATATTTTACGAATTATTTTCCCAATACAGTGAGTGATCCTAACGATATAACTAACAAGAGCGGTTTCTCTATCGCCTTTATCCGGCCATTACATTTGGTGGAAGATGATATGAAGAAGAATCTATCATATGAGGGACGTGAATCTCTGATGAACAAGGAAGAAGGGATACGTTTTTGGCAGCGTAATCTGTACAGTTATATTGGCCGGAATCTTCCCAACTGTCTTGAAGAAGTGAATGAGCTTGAGATGCCGGACGGCAATGAAAAAAGAATAGAATGCATATTACGGTTCAAGAAAGAGAGCCAACTGCCCTTACGATTGGCGAGATATATTACTTATTAAACATTGCATGAGGTATCTATGGCTGAAAAGATAAACTTTAAACCTCTCATTATTGGTATGGGAATCGTATTTGTATTAACGCTCTTATTCAGGGCAAGAATAGGAAGTGTGGAATATAAGGATATAAAGATCCCGGTATTCCGTTTTGTGTTTGAAAAGAACGATTATTTCGTTCAA
>JAVBPH010000092.1:0-17012 GCA_031549725.1 Treponemataceae bacterium | reverse complement strand
AATGTGGATACGCTTTTCTTCTTCGCTGTATCGTTTCTTCATCTGATTCCTCCTGGCTCAATCTGCTTTTTGCTTTGAGCTTGAATCAGATTTTAATCCCTATCCTGTTCTGTTAAACAGGGGGAGAGTTTTGACGGATACATTATAAAATATCGAGAACCATGGAACATCTGATTTTGTTTCTTCATGTAAACAACAAAAATATCCATGAACGCTCATTCTATCAACAAGATTTTCCATGGTAGCTTTTTTCCCATTGTAAAATTTAATCGGGGAATTTTACTACCTTGAGCTTTGATTCCAGTGCCCTGACTTTTTCAAATTGCATAAAGCCAAGAAAATCATTTCTTTGCAAACAATTAAATATAATAGCACATATTCATGCTTTTTTTCCAAGACACTAGTACCCAAACCTATACCCGTCGAATATAAGTAGAAATCTCAATTTCATATCCATAGGATATTTCGTGTCCTATTTATCATAAATATTTTTAATCCTGTCCGCATCCGCCTAGCGCTGGGGTTTATCCAGACCCTCCCTGCGCAGTCCGTCGAGTTCCGCCTGAACCTGGCGTTTTACCACCGGCGGGTAATCCATGTGCGAGAAGGTATACAGCAGGCGTATCCCCGCTTCCGAGAGGGGCGGCCCTGAAAAACGGCAGAGTGCAGCCACGGAGGATGCGGCGGCCATCAGGGTCATGGGATCCTGGTTGGCGTTTTGCGGGGACAGGAGGAATGAGAAGGTTCCGTAGGCTTTTCCTTCCGGATCAACCCCGATGTGTCCGATAGCCTCGAGACAGGCCGCTTTAATTGACGGTTCCCGGTCACGGTAAAACAGTTTTGTCAGAAACGAAACGGTCTCCCGGGAACCCATCCGGGCAAGGAGCTGGATCAGTCTGACCCGCTGGGGCACATGAACCGGAGGCCGGACCGGGGAATAATTAGGGACGTCCAGGGACTTGAGGGTCATCTCTACGATATATCCTACATATTCAGGTTCCAATTCCCCGACATTCCCGCTCCTGGTTGCCTGGTCTATGATGTTAATCATCTCGGTGATGCTGTCTTCATTGTAACGGAAGTCGTCGCTCGCCCACCGGGACGGGGGAGGATCATCCAGGCCGTAGCGCCCTTCAGGTGCGGGGCCGAACATGGAACGGGGCAGGCTGCGGCCCTGGTTATCGATTTTGTACATCCTGAAAACCAGGTCTTTCCCGCAGGTATAGAGGAATCCCTCGTCGCTTAAACCCGGAACCATCATGGTTTCATTAATATGGGAAATCCAGCGCCGCCGGCCTTCCGCTGAAAAAGCGGTGCATCCCCTGGGGGAAAGCAGGTAGACCCCGCGTTCGTCGAATACCATGGAGGCGTCTTTGGCTACAAGATTTCCGGAACCCTTTTCCGCTGCCGCTTCATGGCTGTAGCCGGTCCATAGGACACGGCCCGCGGAGGATATAAGCTGAACCCGCCCGTCCCTGGAAGCAACCGCTATCTTATCTCCATAACCTGCGGCCGCTACAGGAACGGCTGCCAGGGAAGGCCGGGATGAACGGGAAAGCTGGGACCCCCTGGGCCGGGAATCGTCGAAACGCAGATATTCCGTACTGCCATTGGCATAAAAGAGGTAATAACCGTATTCGTTTTCCAGCTTCAGGGGAATGATAAGCGATGGAATCTGTTCCATGGCTAGACGTTCCTGGACACCGAATTGGCTAATCCGCAGAAGTTCCCTGTTTTCAAGGGCAGTGATTATCCCCCCGGACCGGTCAAGCACGGGCGCCACGGACACGAGGCTTCCCATATTGTAGTGCCACAGGGCATTTCCCGCACCGGTACGGCAGGAGATTTCCTGCCCCGCGGTGATAAAGACCCGTCCGTCCCATCCGACTACAGCCGGATGGTTAATTGGCCGTCCTAAATCCACCCGCCACAGTTCCCGGCCTACCCGGTTCACCGCCATGAAAGATCCGGCGGTATTGCATACAAAGGTCGCGCCTTCGGGATTCCGCGTCAGATAGGGGGTTACACTTCCCCGGGGATCGAAATCCCACAGGTGGGTGCCGTACATACCGTATGATCTGATGATGCCCTCATCAACGGCGATTACCACCGACTCCGCCTGGAGGAATAGCTTTCCCGATACCTTCCCCCCGGCATCCCTTTCCCATACCGGCAGAGCCTTAACCGGAACCTGGGTTACTTCTATCCTGGTCTGGGCGCCGGAATAGGCCGCCGGAAGCAGAATAAGCATCAGAGCCAGGGGAAGATAAAAAACAGATATAGGAATTACTTTTCTTTTCATGATATTTCCCGTTCATTCGATCTTTACAAATTTGGTATAGGCCAGATTCTTCTGGGGATAAACCGATGGTCCCCCGTTATTTTCACCGCAGGGAAGCCCGGAACTTACCAGTTCAAAACCGCTCCTCCCCTCATCAAAAACAAGGTAGAGCCGGGAACTGCTGAAGGGGGTGTAGGCGGGAAGTGCGTCCTTCAGGGTAAGGGAAATGCTCAGCGAACCGTCCACGGGGCTTTCCCGGTACACATTGCCCCGGGAATCCCGGAAGGCCATGACCCGCCGGATCCGTCCGATATAGGTGTAGCTCCCGTTCCCATATCCTTCATATTTCAGCACCGAACCGGTCTGATATTCATAGGTATCGTAGCGTTCAACCACGACGGTCCGGTTGGATTTGAATTCCAGGCGGCATAGAAGGGGACTGCCCCCCACGGGTATGGACGCCTCCCATTTGCCGATAAGATAGTTGGGGAAGGGAACCGGCTGCACGATCTGGATACAAAAATCAAAGAGCTTTCCGTTCAGCTCTTCCATAGTGGAGGCCTGTTCCTTTGCTGAAACCAGGTTCTTTTCGGTCTTCCCTTCAAGGGTTACCGCGGACAGGGTTAAACCATTCCGGTCCCGGGAAAGCTTTCCCCGGACTACATAATCCGCGTTCCCCGCCTGGCTTTCATCAAGCACCGTGACGGTTCCCCAGGACCTTATTTCGTCGATACACCGGCGGGTAATAGCTTCTCCGTCTTCCGGCTTTAGTCCGGTACCGGAAACTTCAAAGACAAAAACCACAAGGCTTGACAGTTCCTGGGAAGAAATTCTGCCCGGGAATAAAAACAGCGAAACAAATAGAACTATTATAAATACTGGTTTTTTATACATAATGTACTGTATTATACCATTAAAATTATTATTTGGGAACTTCTAAAAACTGAAGTTTTTAGAAGTTCTCCTTAGGTATGTGTATGGAAAATCTCTTATTTCGTTATGGGGTAAGGAAATATGAAAGAGTCCGGGAAAACCTCTGAAAATTGAGCCGGGTTTTTAGAGGTTCCCATTCCATTTATAATACCTCTTTAATTTTTCCCTTGATTCGGGTCACGGATGGGTATACGCCACATTCCTTTTGCAGGCCCCGAATGCTGACTCCAGGTTTTCAAATTTATGGCCTTTGCCTTGAGACGGGAGATCCTATGTTTTTGAGTAATGAATGGCAGGCCCGGTCATCATCCGTTTAAATTATTCCTTCAGCAATCTGTTACATATTTATATCAAGTTTAAATTAGTAAAGACTATTTATACCCCATGGTATAATAAGATTTATAGCAGTATCATCCCATTTGCTTCCTTTGTATACTTCAAGTATTTCAATTACTAATATATCAGATTCCGTTGTGAGATTGTCCTGAAAATAAAAATATTGAAATTGGGGCGTATCTTCCAGTTCTACCTCTATATAATTTTTATCGCTTCCGCGGCTTATTCTTATCTTTTTTATTCTGTTATTATCTTCATATAAGTGCGGACGGTTAAAATCTATAAAGCCATTTGAAATTGTTACGCCGCTATATCTATATGCTGCTAAAGTGTCCGGATGAGCAATTATCCTGGTGGTATCTTGTTTTAATATGATTTTTTCACCTTGACCATGTCCGTCCACACCTTCCACCCATGGCTTCAGGTTTTTAATATTAGCTAAATTACCTGCTTCATATACATAATTTTTTTCTTTTAATTCAGAGGTAGCTTCAGCTGTATATGGATTTTCATAAACACCGGCAGCACGGCTAAACTGATAAAAAACCATGACATTATTTTCATCATAGAAAAAAACATAGTCTTTCCCGTATAATATTAAGTATTTTTTTTGCCCATGCTGAATGCCTTCGCCTAAAAAGTTTCCTGTGTAATTGAAGTTTATATATGATATTCGATTAATCTTTTCCCATGTAACATCATATTCTTCATGCACCGGTTCATCCTCTTCCCAACTGTAAGTATAAATGAGTTTTGTATCGGTAATAGAAATACCACTGTAAAACGAAACATTTACGTTATCCGAATAAGCATAAAATGAAACTAAAAAGAAACAAATAATACAATAAATATTCCTAGGCATTATTTTATCCTTCTGTTTAATAGGAACTTGTTTTTGCACCATTCCACAAATATTGTCGAACACTCCGGATGTATACAAAGTGCCTGTTTTCCATGGATTCCCGTATAATTATAACATGATTTTATAAATATGGTAAGATTCGTTTCTGCCAAGCGTAAGGAAATAAATATACCAGGTTTTCAGAAATCATCGATAGTCCCGTTAGGTGATTTTGTACTATACAACAATTATTGTTCATTTTGAAATTTTTTTTACATCTATTCCTGATGATTCTCCTATTAATTTATACCGTTTGTCATTTGAAAAAACAATTAAATTATTAATAAAATCATATGGGAAAATCCTCGTTTTTTGATTTTCTAAAGGACCAACTCCTTCAACAATATCCATTTCCGGATACATATAATCAACAGCCCTTGCGATTTTATTACCGGTTTCCAATTCTATCACTCCACACCCCTGATGTGTAAATATTAATATATATTTTTCGTCATCCGAGAGGCCGAAATTTGTCAGTCCTCCAAGAGGAATATAATATTTCCGTATGTAATTCTCCATATTTTCACCTCAATAAAATAGTTTAACCCATTTTATCCGAAAGTCCGGTTTAATATCCCGCGGCTTGCCGCGGGGAGTTCTGTTTTTGCCGGTCTTTTCGGGAAAGTCCCGGTCCGGATTTTCTATCCCATGGGCAGGTTTGTCAAGAAGCTGGCCATAAATTTCTTCTATTGGGAAACCGGCTGCCGGTTATTTATGAATCTCCGTACGCCGTGTCAGGGGATGGCCGCTTTCAAAGTCCTGGTTGTAAATGCAGGCGGAACATGAAAGGTTGGCGCCGGTGACATGATGGGTAATGCATGACCGGAACCGCTGTATATCCTGGTAATCCTTTGATGAAAAACTTTCTATCATTACATACTGTATAAAACTGGAGCCCCTGCGGGTTAAATAGGAAAATAATATTTTTAACATCATACCAGTTTTTCCTTTTTTTATTGACCGGATAAAATACAGTATGGCCTTGCATGCGTCCGGATAAAATAAGGTCGCCTTCTTTTCCTGTGCCAGGAGGGAATAAAATTTTTTCATGTCAATATAATCGTCAAGTAACTCAATGGTATTGCCGTTAAAAACCAGATATAATACTGCGGAGCAATCAGGGTGCACATTCAGTCCAATAGGAAGATACTTTGGAAGGGGCCAGAAATTCCGGGTCCCTATACCCTTTATTCCGGAATGCTCAACAAATGCCCGGATTATATCTTCCCGGTCTGCAAAAACGTCCCCGGGCAAATCATATCTCCCGCTGTCCCGGATTGCCGAGAGAAACACGGCTTCGCCGAAATGGGGGGTTAATGTCTTAATATGATTAAGTATAGTTCCAATCTCGGGAAGATTGTCCTTAATCATCACGGAGATTGTGGATATCTTCAGTTTTGCCTGCTTTGCATGCTGCAGGGCCTGTTTTTTTTCTTCAACAAAGTCATTGCCCCGCATCTTTTTATGCAGTTCCTTATTAAAGGTATCCAGCTGTATATAACAACGCCGGAGTCCGCTTTGTTTTAACCGCTTGGCAAAATCAGGGTTCTTTGCAAGAATATACCCATTAGTAAGTATGGCTGTACGCATCCCGTGCTTTTTAAAAAGGGAAATGATGCTTTCCAATTCCGGGTGCAGGGTAGGTTCACCGCCGGTGAATATTGCCTCACTTGATTTGTTTCGTTTCAGGTATGCGGCGATTTCCCTGCATTTTTCCATTTCCATAAAATAATGTTTATCCCCTGATGCACCTGCATAACATAGGTTGCAGTTGAAATTGCATGAATCGGTAAGCTCAATCCGGTTCAGCCGGATACGGCTGTTATTGCAGGGCACATGGTCTGCGCCGTTGAAAAAACTTTTTTTGCGCAACTCGAGAAACAGGGACGCATCTTTCGATACAACTGTTGTTTTTTCTTCCCGGGGACACCGCAAAATAAAAAGTACATTGTTTTCCTTTACAGTGATATCAGCCTGATGGTATATATGGCATGTACAACAGTAACCTTCGGTAGTTTGTATTACCATTTTTACTGTTCTTTCAAATGCATGAATTTTTCCCTGAAGGCTTTGTTTTTCATCTTGCATCCTGTCAGGGAAGATTTCTGGAATTCCCGGTGTTCGCCGAATTTATCCCAAAGCACATATACCGGTTCATCCTTGATATTGCCTACCGAAAAAGAACAGAAATCGCAGGGGCAGACATCCCCATAGGGGCTAATATAAAAATAAATAGTACCCGCATAGCAGCCCACGCTTCGGTAAGAATTGATAAAACTATAGGGAAGGATGCCCGGATAATCCCTCTTTTCATGGTAGGATGAACTTATGGCGATTAATTCGTCTATTTCATCTTCTGTCCAAATAACCCCGGTATTATGAATGTAGTTACCCGTAGGAATTGTATCGAAAAAGATGATTTGATTTACCATCAGCTTTTTTCCGAATTCAATTATCTCATGGAGTCGTCCTGTCTGCAGATCTTCCCTGCGGACAACCACGGCAAGTCCCACCAGGAGTTTTGCCTTCTGTGCAGCCTTTATGCCTTCCAGGGCTTTATCAAAAAGTCCCGGATATTGTTTTGATGCATCATGTTCTCCGGGATTTACGCTGTTCATGCTGACGATGACCGAGGTAAGACCATTTTTGTGCAATCCTTCAGCGTATTCTTTAAGGCGGTAACCGCTGGTGAACATAATAATCTGACTGAAATCTTTATTAACATGCCCGATGATCTCCAGTATATCAGGATGTTCGAGGGGCTCGCCGCCGGTAAGCGCAATGGTAGAAACACCTAAACGCTGTACCTGGTCGATAGTCTGTTTCCATTGGGAAAGCGAGAGCTTTTCTGCGTTTTTTTGCATTGACCTGAAACTGCAGTATTCACAATTACATGCGCAGGCATCCGTCAGGGAAAGGCTTACCATTTCAGGAAGGCTGCGCCATTGATAGAGGCTCATGATCTTTGATGTTAAGGCATAAGCCGAGGGCTTGCTGAAAACCGGCGGGGTTAGGAGCCCGTAACTAGGGTGTCCCCTTGTCCACCCGATTATTTTATTTTTACTACAGAAGAAACGGACATTTGTCATTTTTAAAATACTTTTTTTATGATCTACCCCCTTTGTCGCAAGCAGAATCAAATAACGTATTTTTTCAGTTAATGCAGTCAACATAATCAGATCACCTCCTAAAAATCTCTTAGACCATTCTCACATTTATTTCCCCAGCTATCAAGCAGAACATCATTCCGGTATATCCGGATTATCTCACAATTATTCGGGCATTTGGTACATTCGCTGCTCCGGGTTTCATGATGGAAATTCCTGAAATTAAAATCAAATACCGATTCAATTCCGTTTTTCCGCGCAAGAATTGCGGCTCCCAATGCTCCCATTAAGTGCGAATATTCGGGACTTACCAGGATCTCCGTCTTCATTGCATCCTTAAAAGCCTCAAGCACAGCTTCGTTTTTGCTGACACCGCCCTGGAATACTATGGGAGCCTGGATCTGTTTGCCCCTGGCCACATTGTTCAGGAAATTTGAAACCACGGCCCTGCAAAGGCCCGCGGCTATATCTTCCTTTTTATAACCAAGCTGCGCCTTGTGAATTAGATCCGATTCGGCAAATACGGTACACCGGGCTGCTATTTTTGCGGGTGCCCTGGAACGAAGCGCAAGGCTCCCCAGGTTCTCAATACGAAGACCGAGACGTTTTGCCTGGGAGGATAAAAACGCTCCGGTACCGGCAGCACAAAGGGTATTCATTGCATAATCAACAACAATGCCCTCATTAAGGAGAATTATTTTTGAATCCTGCCCTCCAATTTCAAAAATGGTTCTTGCATTGGGAAAAATCGAAAGGGTGCCTACCGCATGGGCGGTAATTTCATTTTTAACACAGCCAGCATTCAGAATAGTCCCGATTAATTTCCTGGCCGATCCGGTTACGCCTATTCCGTATACTTTATGTTGCCCGGTATAATTTTTCCGCAGCTCATTCAGTACCTTTTTTACAGCATCCAGGGGGCTTCCCTTTGTCCAGACATAGGATTCGGAAAGACATGTATTATGTTCGTCAATAATAATACCCTTGGTAGATATAGCCCCGCTGTCAATTCCCATGTATGCTTTCATGCGGATTTCCCCACTTTCTCCCTCCGCATAATCAGCATATCATGAAATGCTTCAAGCCGGGTCCTTAAGCCGGTTTCCGAGGTATGGGCGTCAAAACAAATAAACAAGACCGGAATGTTGAAATCACTTCCTATTTTCTTGACCATGGGAATGCTGTTTACCTCAGGCACGCAGCCGAAGGGCCGCAGATGGATAATCCCGTCACAACCCTGTTTGGCGTAGGAATGGGACATTGCCACGCTGTCACTCGCATCCGCCCCGATAGTATATTTTAAATAAGGACCGGCCCTTTTCAGGATTGATTTATCATTATGTTTCCACGGCGAAAATAACACATATGACATGGTAAGCTCCCTGATTACCTGTATACCCATTGCGGAAAGTTCCTTTTCCAGGTCATAGTTGCTGAAGGCTTCCTGAACGATAAATATTTCTCCCACAATTCCTACTTTCAGGGGGGTACTTGTTTTCCTGGTTTCCAGGGACTGGAATTTTTCCATATAAGCCCGTTTTATCTTTTTTATTTCACTTATGGTTCCTGAGGTATCAAGGATGGACAAGTATTCCGTTTTTAATTGTTCAAAACTTCCCTTTACTGTTTCAAAACATCTGTTGAGCCGTATATATGCATTTATTTCATCAATTGCCCGGACCAGGCATGCACCGGTCAGCAGCGCCTTTGCAGCCTTAAGGACAGTTAATTCCGGATTCATATTCTTGAATACCCGGTAAAGATCAATAGGGCTGACTCCAACCATCTTCGTGGTATGGAATTCAAATTGATAACCTAAATCCCGGAGTATCTGTTCCTGTACCTCGCCATAATAACCCAGTCTGCATTTCCCGCCGGTTTGAATAAGAATTTCCACTCCGCTGTCCAGAGCCTCAATAAAATTTCCCAGATTATACTTAAAGGGAATACATGCCAAATCAGGACTATGGGTTGTACCCAGTTCCAGGGTTTTCCGGGTTATTGGCGGGGCAATTACCATGTCAACTCCGCAGAGGATTTTTAAAAAATGGGAGGCAGGAACATCATAATCGCCGATATGGGGAAAACTGGCCTTCCTTTTTGAGACAGCCTCCCTATTCACATCCTTCTTTTTCAATATGATATGCTCCTTTTCCTCTCCTGTATTATATCAATAAAACTTTCCAGGCGTGTATGCAGTCCGGTTTCACTGTATAATACATCCATGATTAAATTTATCATCGGGATGTTGCGGATTCTGCGCATCACGAGTTCAGTAACCAGTGAATCGGGTCCGCAGGGAAAGCAGCTGATAAAAATGATTCCGTCCGCATAATCCTTGCAGGCGTCCAGCGCTCCTACCAGTTCCTTGTTGTAACGCCAATACAATGAAGGGGATAAATTTTCTGATTTTTCAGCCATTTCTTTCTTTGCTGTCCGGTCCGCAAAGAGAACGGTAACATTATTTTCCTCCAGGAATTGCACCACAAGTTTTCCCATATAAGCATCATAGGTATTATAGGGATGGGAGACAATCAGAATTTTCAGTCCGGAGAAGGAGTATTTTTTCTGTTCTTCAAGAATAATGTCCCTTTCCGATTGAAGGAATTCTTTTTTTGCCCTTAGATATGCCTGAATTATGCGGAATAGATTGCATGAGATACGAAGGCCTGAATTAATAAATGCCATAAATTCATTTTTTTTGTGCAGATAATCAATATCGTGATAAAGAATTGAATTTCCGGGAAATATGGTTTTCACAATATCATACAGAGCGAGAAATTTTGTACAAGTAATATCGCCGTTTTTATATGACGAAATCCGGGGAATAAAAAGAAGATCTGATCTGCTGCAAAGCCAATCAATATGGCCCAGGAATATTTTGGAAGCAAGGCAGCTTTCATCAACGGAATGCGCAAGTCCCCGGTCAAGGATATTCTTATTTGTTTCAGGTGAAATTATTATCTCACATCCAAGACATGAGAAAAATCTTTCCCAGAGAATATGATAACGGTAATATAAAAGCGCCCGGGGAATTCCTACCCGGGGCTTATTGATTCCAACTGTAATCGTAAACCTCGAATCCTGCATCTTGTAGTATCTTTTTTTCCGCAATAAGCCGCGAGTTGGCTTTGTCCCTTGCCTGTTTCTTGAACTCGACCAGGGCTTTGTCGGACAAAATGGAATAGAAGCTGCTGTCTTTTATACTTCCGAAGCTTGGTTCAAGGAAAAAACGGTATGGGCGTACAATCCCGGAAGGATTAATACAAACCTGGTTGTCATGCCGTGGTATGATGCCTTTATGTCCCTTCATTTTTCCCAGGTGGCCGTCTCCCCAATACACGGGAAATTTCTTGCATAGATATTGTAATTGTTTCAGATATTCAACATGCGGCAGCGCCGCAAATGTTCCGGTTTCCGTATAAAAACGGGGATATGAATAGACCACAACCCCGCCGGATGCAACATAATCCGCAATTATTTTTTCATCTATCTGTTCTTTCCAGGTTTCCGGTTCAAGCGTAACGGAAAGAGCAAAGGGCAATTTGTTTTTCCGCAATAATTGTATTGCTTTTGTGTAATTGGCATGGCTGCCTTTTCCCCGGCGCGATTCCGTAGCATCGGGAGTGCCTTCCATGCTCAGGATAAAAGCTACATTGGAAATATCCCGGAATTTGTCTGCAAACCCCTGATCAACAGCGATACAATTTGTACAGAAAGTAAAAAGGCAGTTCCTGTTTTCCTTTATAACAGGCAAAACTGCATCAAGTACCTCCGGTAAAGTAGGTTCCCCACCCATAAGTTCAAACCGGAAAATATTAAGAGCCTTTGCCTGTTCGACTATCGAACTGAACATGCCGCGGTCCATGATTGTATTGTCCGAAGGGGCATAACAGTCCTTGCATTTCATGTTACACCGGTAGGTCGGTTCAATAACAATGGATTTAGGAATGAAAGCATCCTTGTGTTTTTGCCTTCCGGCGGCATTCCGGATTCTGCCGTTGATTACAAAATCATAAAGGATTCTGAATACCCTCTTCAGGCTAGCAGCCTGGAAGAGGCGGACCACCACACGAAAGCTCAGTCCTGCACTGCCCAGAACATCATTATAAATATCCTTTAAACCCAATTAGACCACCATCCTTTTCAAGTAATTTTAGTTAAGGGAGCCCCTAAAAATCCAAACCGGATCTTCGAAGTTTCCATAGTTTATCATCTCATTCCGAATTTTGAAATATACAAAAAATCATTTTTATGGAAAAAATAATGATACCTTTTCTTCCTGAAATAATTCCGGATATATTCCATTCGTGCTTTGATATCTTCTTTCGTTATATACGGCATTATTTCTGCTGCGGGTGTGCCGGGTTTCATGCTATAAGAGAAGACCTGGGCTTCATCAAAGGGAATACATTCAAAAAACCGTATGGTTTCATTGATTTCATCCATTGTTTCCGATGGGAATCCTGTAAGGATATGGGTGCTAATCCACAACTGCGGATCTGCTTCCTTCAGCCGGACAACCGCTTCTCCAATACGTTCTATATCGGAATGCCTTCCCATAAGCCGTAAGAGACGTTTGCTTGCCGACTGAAGTGGAATAACAATACTTTTGATTTTCATTTTTTTTATTATTGGAATAAGCCTGTCAATATAACGTACGAGCCATACCGGATTGAATGAACTTATAACCATTGCATGGCTGCCTGGATAATCGGTAAGTGCATCCAGTAAATTGCAGATGTCCCTTCCGCAGTCGAGGCCATAAGCCCCTGTATCTTCAGCGGTAATTGTTATATGACTGGCGTTCTGTTCCAGACAACGTTCAAATTCAGCAATGCAGATATCAAATGCTTTGCTTTTTAAATTACCAATCGCCGGCGGCAGGGCGCAGAAGGTACATTTTCCGAAACAACCGTCGGCAATCCTGACATAATATTCATTTTTAAATCCTGCTGCTTTCAGATGGATAAATGAGTATTCCCCAAAAAGCCGGGCCGTATTCCAATGAACGATTTTATAAAATATCTTACTTAGCGCTGGTATCTGCAATACTGGTTTCAGAAAAGGATTATTGAAAATATTTTCCCTGAGAACCGAAAACCGGGTATTTGCGTCCGCCAGAGTCCTCATAGGGATATTTTCCCCGGGAAATAATTCATCTAAACGGTCAAGATCCTTCGTAATAAAGGTCTTGCCATCATGGATTGCCCCTACCCTTATTTTGTCAATCGCTGTTCCGCATCCTCCTATGATCAGTTCCCCGGGAAATTGCTGAAAATACTTGATACGTTCAAGGCATGCCCGGGTGTTTTTTTCGATTATTCCGCAGCTGATAAAGATAATGATATCCGCAGTTTCCGGTGTATCCGTAAACTGGTATGAATTCCTTGACAAAAATGTGCGGATCCTTTGGGCATCCAACTCACGCCGTTCACAGGCATATTCAAAAATACTTAAAAATACTTTCCTCATCATTTAATCCATGTATAAAAAATAAACCTGTCCCATAGCCGCCTCGTCCGTTATTCCGGCCGGCGTTCGGACAAGGCGTGCAACCATACAGCATAAGAGCTATAACAATTACGTTTTCAGCAATAGTTGTTCGAATACTTCAGTCTCGGAACCATCGCAATATTTATGGGCACCTCTAAAAACTCGGTTAGATTTTTAGAGGTGCCCCGGGAGAAATTATTATTTCTTTATCCTATAACGAAATAAAAAATTTTCTCCATGGTACATCTAAGGAAAACTTCTAAAAACTGAAGTTTTTAGAAGTTCCCTTATGTATCATTTCTTCAGCTGCAGAGGCATTTTATGCCTGACATTATTCCGTAAAAAAATATTGATGCCGAACTGGATCATCTTTTCTGTAAGCCGCGTCTTTTTCAGCAAAACACGTTTTACAATATTCCTGAATGAAAACAATGCTTTATTGGTAGACCAGAAAAGTTTTTCCAGTTCCTCAGCAGTCATCGATTCCGGCTCAAATACTACATGAAATAGATTATAACGGGAAAGATCCGTATCGGTAATTTTTCCGGATGCCGAATATTCCTGGTGCAAAACAGTTCCCGGGACCGGAGTCAGGAGATATAGCAGCGGAGCGGTAACCTGGTTGGCAATACAGAAATCATATATGTGTTTCAGCTCCAAACGAATATTATCACCGAATCCAATCACGAACATGGGAAAACTGAATATATGCAGTTTATGAAGTATCGCTAATCCCCTGGCATATTGTTCAGGGTCGTTGGGCTTGTTGACCGATGCCAGATTTTTCTTTGAGAGGGATTCAAAACCAATGGTTACCGCCATTAATCCCGCATCCGCCGCCAGTTCCATTAATTCTTCATCGGCAATTGCGGAAGCTGTTATTTGGCATATCCATTTAATCCGCAGTTCCCTTAGTGCCATAAATAGGGAAACCGCATACGACCGGTCGGCGCAGATGTTGTCATCCACAAAGAGGATATGTTTTACGTGCATCTTTTTAAGGATCTGTATATCCCGCACCACATCTTCGACAGGACGTGTTCTGTACCTGCAATTTGACCATGAAGCCACATAACAGTAAGTACAGGAATTAATACAGCCCCTGCTCGCTTCAACAGGGAAAATAAAACTATGGTGCTTCCGGTCAATCAGGTCATAACGCGGTATAGGAAGGGCAGAAATATCAGACAGAAAATCCCTGTTTCCGTAATATTTTTTAAGCTGTTTTCTTTCGATATCATCAATAATAACCGGCATAAGGGATTCCGCCTCCCCCAAAACAATTGAATCCACATACGGCGCAAATAACGGGGCTGTCTCATTCAGGGCTTTTCCGCCGACAACAATGTAATTCTGTCCGGTTTTTACAGCAGCGATAATTTCCTTTGTACGCTCAAGCACGCTGCCCATGATGGAAATAAAGAAAATATCAAAGGAATCCCCGTCGGGCAGCGGATGGACAAAATCATTTATAAGGGTAATGGAATGTCTTTTTCCATCTATGCACGCGGCAAGAAGGGGGAGGGTGATGCCATGAATCCAGGCTTTTGTCCCTTTCGCAAGCAGTCCCGCTTCGGGATAATATGATGCATAAATAAAACAGATTCTCATAAAACCTCAAAACATGGTTATGAAAGAAATACATATTCTATTTCCAGGTGAAATATTTTCAGAATCCTGATTTCCAAAAATTAGATAATTTTATCATGAATTGTAAAATTTGTACATATAAATCTTTTTTTTCATGGTTGATCATTGGATAATGTTCATCTTTCCGCTAAATAGGGGACTATTGGTTCTAATAAATTTATACACGTATCTTCCCATAGGTCACCTTTATACACATCCTTGATAATTATTCTGTATTCAAAAGGTTCATAATCATACTCAACGGACCACATATTTTCCGGAAGTTCAATAGTTTGAAATAATGAGGTATCCTTAATGGTATATTCTTTTTTTAATCCGTTTGGAGCTACAACTTCAATGACCTTTACCCTTGCATTTTTTCTATATAAATCCGGATGCTGGAAATCAACATATCCGTTTGATATGATAAATCCCTTAAAAGGAAAAGAAGAACTCACGACACTAACATAAACTGTTACGGTTTCTCCAATACCATAGCCTGGTACAGCTTCTGCCCAGGGCAAGCCACTCCATGCATCTATCATATTTCTCGCATAATATTTTCGAGTGTTTTCCAGTAATTCAGAAGTAGCTTTAATTTCCTGAATAGAGGGAAAAGCATTTGCCATTTTTCCTATACCAGGAGTAAATATATAGTTATTTCCGTCAAAAAGGTACATTTCTATTTCATTGTAGATGATTCCATATTTAGAAAATATCCTGCTATTATTCCATTCGATATAGTAAATATTATCAGTACTTATAATTTCAAATATTCCTTTCTCGGTATAGCACCATCCTCCATTGTCATATACAATATCATTACTATTTAACTCTGCTGGTATTTCATTTTCATCAAAATATATTTTTGCTTCATAAGTATTGTCAATGAAACTAAAACTGGATATTGTATAAGGGGCATTCCCTTCAAAATACCCGTTATAAGTTCCTGTTAAATCATCCGCAAATAAGTCGGAGGTTATTAAAAGTAAAATAATAAAAACAATCTTTCTCATGGTTGTTATTCCTTCTTGAAATCTGTTCCTTATATTCAACCTGTTCTTCATGAAGTATACGACATTCGGCAATTTTTTAATACAGGGAATTTCTAAAATCTGAAGTTTTTAGAAATTTTCCTTAGATGTAAGATGGAGAAACTCTTTTATTCGCAAGTGGGTTTAATACCTTCTGCACGCCTCCGCGTGCGAGGCTCTGGGGCGTTCTAAAAATCTTGTAAATCAAAATTGTATGGGTATTAAACCCACATAAAATCCATACCTTACAGAACCAACAAACCTCGCCCCCCGCGCGCTCTGCCTCGCGCGCGAAAGTGTGCAGAAGGTTTTTGATTATTTATAAAATGTATTAACGCTGCAGCCTAATAATGCATCCAGTTTTGAATGCCAGTTGTATGAATTAAGAAGCCTGGTTTTAAACTCATACATAAACTGACCTGGACTATTCATTCCAAAAACATCACTTCCAAAAGCATTTTCCACAACACGCCCTAAACTTGCTCTCTTATATGTAAATTTTATCCGTTTTTTATTAATAACCCTATTTTTTTGTTTAAGCATCATATAACCGGACATTTTACATTTGTCGCTTATAAGAGAGTGTGAGCGGTTGATATCCATAACAATTGAAATATAATAATCATCACTTTTTTTAGGATCAAAGTTTTGCTTGATTTTATTTGTCACAGCACACTCGTCAAATATAGCCCTTAACCCAAGGAATCTAAAATAATTATCTAATAAATCGGTAAACCCGGAAAACAGCAAATCGTTATTTAACAAATGATCCTGGCGAATTTCTGTCTGAATATATATTGAATCCTGCTTGGCTATTTCATTCCAATAGGGTTTACACGATAGCAGCCCCATGAATAAGACAATTGGAAATAGAATTTTTATATTTTTAAAATGGTAAACAAATTTCATAATGTTTCCCTAATGAACCAGCCGAAGGCTGATTTGCAGATTGCCCAGGCAGTCCTGTAAAATAAACTTCCTTTCAAACGCATACGAAGCCTGCATTAATCCGGGAGTTATTATGCGGACTTCGTCCGCGTTCTGTAAGGAAAGGAAAATATCCGGGGTATTCACCCCGCATGTGGATACATTTCCTCCCGGACGAAACTTACCCCTGCCTAATTAAACGGATTTATAGATACTCCGGGGAGGCTTTTATTCGGAAGTCTGGTTTAATACCCCGCGGCTTGCCGCGGCCCAGAGGACTCGCAGCTTACAAGTTATGGTATTAAACCAGACGGTATTATAAATTTCCTCTCGAACGAAACTCCCCGAGGCATAGTTATACGGTTCTA
>JAVBPH010000006.1:0-60727 GCA_031549725.1 Treponemataceae bacterium | reverse complement strand
AGCCTTTTTCAAAACTCGGTTAGTTTTGAAAAAGGCTTTTGCAGAAAGAATGTTATTTCCTTACCCATAAATAAAATAGTATTCTTTCTGCACTTACATCTAAGGTTGCTTTTTCAAAATTTGATATTTTGAAAAAGCCTCTACCTATAACATATATATAATGATACACATATTCTGAAAAATGTGAAGCCCCCTGCTGTGTTTTTGTTTGACAGGTCGTTTCATAAAATTTATATTAAAATTATGTATGGGTGAACTTCTAAAAACTGAAGTTTTTAGAAGTGTCCTAAATATATACTGTAATAGTATAGGGTGAATTTAGTTAGATCCGGTATCTGTCAAGGATGTTCATGAAAAATATATTGCCGAAGGAAATTCATGTAATACGGAACATATTTTTTGTAATATTGACAGACGGGATCAGTAATTTGATGTATCCTGATTCAGGGTAGTTCCCGGATTTTTTTTGCAGGGATTTGGAGATCAGAAATGAAAAAAATCATTATATTTTTATGTCTTTCCTTTGTTCTCACCTGGCTTGTCTGGGGATTGTTGTCTTCCTATGTTTTACGGGCAAACCGGGGAACATCCATAATTATCAATCAAATGGTTACTATTATTGTTACCCTGTCCATGTGGATTCCCGGTATTTCTGTTTTAATTACCAAGGCCCTGTCCAGAAAAAACAGGATTATATTAAGGCCGGTTTTCAGATTTCATTTTAAAAAACATATTCGTTTTTATATGACGGCCTTATTTGTTCCGGTGGCGGTAATAGTAATTGGTGCGGTGATATATTTTATGGTATTCCCCGGTCAAATATCTATCAATTCAGGATTATTCAGCCAGGTAATTGACGATAATCCGATGCTGAAAAAACTGCCCTCAAATCTAAGAATAATGTTTCCCCTGGTTATAACTGTCCAGGTTATATTAACAATTGTTTTAGGTTCTTTATTTAATATGATTTTTACCATGGGAGAAGAATTGGCCTGGAGGGGGTTTTTATATCCCGAATTCAGGAAAAAATTTTCAGGGATCACCGCTGCATTGCTGAGCGGTACCATCTGGGGGATATGGCATGCCCCGGTAATTGCCATGGGGCATAATTACAGTTATGGTTACTTGGGTTATCCCTGGACGGGGGTTGCCGCAATGACGCTGTTCTGTATTTTTTTCGGGATTTTCTTATCATGGTTGACGGAAAGAACCGAAAGTATCTGGCCGGCAGCGATAGCCCACGGTACCCTGAATGCCGGGGCGGGGTTGCCCTTCCTGCTGATGGATAATATGCTCGATGGAAATAGATTGCTGGGTCCTGCTGTTTACGGCGGCCTATCGGGAATTCCCGTGATTATTCTGGGGATCTGCTGCGGTATTCAGCTGGCAAAAAAACCGAAGGCCGAAAAGGGAATTTGGGAATCTGTCCCTTGTAATTAACACCAGCCTGTGGTACTAAAGAGTTATGGTTAAATATTTTGGTGAATTCGCAGCTCTGGGGACCAGTGTGGTCTGGACCTTTACATCCCTGTGTTTTGAATTTGCGGCAAAACGGATTGGTACTATTGGTCTGAATATCCTGCGTCTTTTAGTGGCTCTTATCATATATACGGTTGTGGGACTTATCTTCCGGGGGGAATTAATTCCCTTGAGTGCATCCCCATCGGTTTGGTTCTGGCTTTCCCTTTCCGGTTTGGTAGGTTTTGTATTCGGGGATGTTTTTTTATTTCAAGCCTATATTTACATAGGCGCCAGGCTGACCCAGGTTGTGTTCGTTACATCCCCCATTATCACCGCGGTGATGGGTTATTTTGTCTTTGGCGAAACCATTGCTCCCCTGGGAATTCTGGGAATGGCGATTGTTATTGCTTCAATTATTTTTGTGGTGATTGACCGGAGGTCCAAGCAGAAGGATTCCCAATCGGAAAAATCGGTGTATAAAGTCAGGGGGATTGTTTTTGCTGTTCTGGCAGCCCTGGGCCAGTCCGGAGGGCTTATTCTTTCAAAAATCGGCGCCCCCTCATCCAATCCCATGGCCGCCACTCACATCCGGGTCATAGCGGGGTTGATTGGTTTTGTAGTTATTGCTGCAATAATGGGCAGGCTTGATGAACCAATCAAAGGGTTTAGGGATAAGCAGGCCCTGAAAGTCCTGTCTCTGGGATCTTTTTTAGGTCCCTTCGCCGGGGTAACCCTGGCTTTGGTGGCCATGCAGAGAACTTCTTCGGGCATTGCGGCGACTTTGATGGGACTTATGCCCATCATGATCCTAATCCCCGACTGCATCATTAAAAAGGAAAAAATTCCGTCCAGGGAAATTATTGGTGCTATTGGTGCTGTTTTAGGTGCAGCATTGATATTTTTTCATTAAAATAGAAATACCCGGGATGTGCCTTCCCGGTGCAGCATACCGGGGAATCAACCTCTATATAAGGAGAGAAATACATGTCGTCCACATCGATACCCAAACGCAGCGATGTCTCAAAGGAAAATGCCTGGGATCTTTCAAAATTATACCCCAGTGATGATGCCTGGAATACAGGGCTCGCTGAATACGAGAAACTTTCCGGAAAAATTCCCGGCTTTCAGGGAACCCTGGGCCGTTCCGCGGACCACCTGGCAGATTACCTTGATTTTATCAGCAGTTTCGGAGTTCTTGAAGAAAGACTCGGTTATTACGCGGAACTCCGCCAGACCGAGGATGAAGGTGATAACACCGCCCGGACTATGAACGGCCGGTTTATTATGGCTGCCACCAGGGCCAATGCCGCAGGATCCTGGGCAACCCCTGAGATCCAGGCAATTCCATCCAGTGATATGGAAAGTTTCCTGAAATCACCCCGGATGGAAACATACCGGGTTTATCTGAAAAAAATATTCCGGTATAAACCCCATATTTTAAGCGACAAGGAAGAAAGGGTACTGGCTATCCATGCGGAAGGAGAAGATGTAGCTCATGACGCTTTTTCGGTGCTGACCAACGTGGATCTGCAGTTCGGTACTGTGGAAACCACCGAAGGCCCCAGGCCCTTATCCCAGTCTACCTGGTCGGTTTTTATGGAAAACCCCGACAGGAGTCTGCGCAGGCAGGCCTATGAAAAATTCTATACCCAGTTTGAAACCCATAAGACAACCCTGGCAAGCCTTTATGCAGGATCCGTAAAAAATGATGTAATCCGGGCAAGGATCAGGAATTTCCCTTCCGCCCGGTCCGCTGCACTTTTCCCGGATGATGTCCCCGAAGCGGTGTATGATAATCTGGTTAATACCATCAATAAAAACCTGGAACCCCTCCACCGTTTTTATGCACTGCGGAAAAAAATTCTGAAGGTGAATGAACTTAGGCATTACGATGTGTATGTCCCCATTGTTCCCAAGGCAATGAAAACCACCAGTTGGAATGATGCGGTGGATCTTATATCCCAGGCCCTTTCGCCTTTGGGAGATGAATACGTGGACACCCTCAGGAACGGTCTACTGGGGGACCACTGGGCTGACCGTTATGAAAATAAGGGAAAGCGGTCCGGAGCTTTTTCCGCGGGAAGCTACACCGGGAATCCCTATATACTCATGAATTATAAGGATGATTCCATCCGGGATGTATTCACCATGGCTCATGAAGGGGGCCATTCCATGCATTCCTATTATTCCGCTAAATCAAATCCCTTCATGCATTACGGGTATACCATTTTTGAAGCTGAAGTCGCCAGTACTTTTAATGAGGAACTGCTTTTCCATTATCTGGATAAAAAAGCGGACAGCCGGGAATTAAAGGCATATCTGGTAAACAAGCGGGTTGATGATCTTTTGGCAACCCTTTACCGCCAGACCATGTTTGCTGAATTTGAAAAACGGACCCATGAACTGGAAGAATCCGGAACCCCCCTGACGGTGGAAGTCCTCCGGGAGGAATACCGGAAACTGCTGCAGCGTTACTTTGGTCCTGACATGGTCTTTGAAGAAGCCAGTGATTTGGAAGGGCTGAGAATTCCCCATTTTTACAGGGCATTTTATGTGTACAAATATGCCACCGGGGTTTCCGCTGCCCTGGCACTTTCCGGCAGGGTTCTTCAGGGCGGTGCAAAGGAACGGGATGATTACTTTACCTTCCTTAAATCCGGGGGCAGCCGGTTTCCTATCGAATCCCTTAAAGTGGCGGGGGTGGATATGTCGTCCCCCGCACCGGTAGAAGCCGCATGCAGGACCTTTGAAAAATTGGTGGATGAACTGGAAGGGTTAGTATAGATTCCCCGGGTCCCTTCGAGAGCCTCAGGGACCGGGATCCCCGGTGATTGAGGCTCTCGAAATCACCAGCGGCGGAAAATTCTTTTCACAGGTCCCTTCGAGAGCCTCAGGGACCGGGAGCCCCGGTGATTGAGGCTCTCGAAATCACCTGCGACGGAAAAATTTTTTCCGCGCCCCTTCAATAGATTAGGGGTGATATCTTAAAAGACCATATGCTGCGGAGGTCTTCCTATTAGATGCCTTTAATCAAAAATTTTCCCGGGGTTCATAATATTATTTGGGTCCCAGGCTTTTTTGATTGAACGCATGAGTTCCAGTTCGTTTGGATCAATTAGTTCCTTAAGGGATTGTTTCCGTTTAATTCCTATGCCATGTTCCCCGGAGATTTTTCCGCCCAGCCGGTGGGTAATTTTATACAATTCTTCCAGACAGAGGGATTCATTCTTTCTCCATTCGTCCATAGGCGTCCGGGGATCCTTTACCAGGGTGGCATGGAGGTTACCATCCCCGGCATGGCCGTAACAGGGAATCTGGACGTTGTATTTTTTGCCGAGCCGTTCCAGTTCGGGAATCATTTCCGGTATTTTTGAGATAGGGACTACGATATCTTCCAGGCTTTGAATCGGGCTGAAGACTTTAAAGGCTTCAGCAATATTGCGTCTTACATCCCAGATCCGTTCAATATTGTTCTTGTCCTCCGCCACGTATACTTCCATGGCTCCATGACTTTCGCAGAGCTTTCCAATTTCAATCAGGTCCATTTCAACCTGGTCCGGATTGGAACCGTCAATTTCAATAAGAAGCATAGCCCCGGCGTTTTCGTAGGGGAGACTTTCATTCAGGTAACGGCAGCTGGTAATAATCGATAACTGATCCATGAATTCAATGCCGGTTGGGACAATACCCTTGGATAAAATAACCGGTACCACATCGATGGCAGCCTTGGGTGTTTCAAAAAGAACGAGGAGATCCGATTTGTGTTGGGGATACCCTATCAGCTTAATTATTGCCTTGGTTACAATCCCCAGGGTACCTTCGGAACCAACCACCAGGGATTTCAGATCGTATCCGCTTACATCCTTGGACAGTTTTCCCCCAAGCTGAACCACATCACCCAGGGGGGTAACCAGTTCTACCCCCAGGATATACCTGCCGGTGACACCGTACTTTATCGCCATTCCACCGCCGGCGTTTTCCGCAATGTTGCCTCCAACAACACAGTTTTGAAGGCTCATGGGATAACCCGCAAAAAAAAGACCCTCTTCCTGTACCGCTTTTGCCATATCATTGGTGGTCATGCCAGCTTCGACCACCACCAGCATGTTTTCCTTATCCAGATCCAGAAGACGGTTCATTCTTTCCAGGGAAAGAACGACCCCCCCGGACTGGGGAATAGCCCCGCCGGACAAGCCCGTGCCGGCACCCCGGGGGGTAATGGGAATCCGTTCGCGGTTTGCAAATTTTACAATGGATGCAACTTCTTCGGTTGTACCGGGAAAGACCACCGCATCGGGCATATGGCCGTACTTTTCAGCATCGGTTTCATCATGGGAATATATCTTGATTTTTTCTTCCTCAACCAGGATATGATCCGGACCGCATATTTTTTTTAATTCATCTAAATGACTGCTGGTTAGTTTGCTGTAGTTATTATTGAATTCCACCGCCATTTAATTGCCCTCCATCCGGCGCTGCATCAATTTTTTCTGCAGTGCTGGAACTACCTCAAAGGCATCACCCACAATGCCAAAATCCGCAATCCCGTGCAGGGGGGCATTGGGATCAGAATTAATTGATACAATGGTTTCACTGGTTTTTATTCCTGCCAGGTGCTGGACGGAACCGGAAATCCCGACACCGATATACAGTTTGGGGGAGATAGTTTTTCCGCCCAGACCTATCTGGTGGGGATAACCAATCCAGCCCCGGTCCACGGCTTCCCGGGTGGCGCCCACCAAACCTCCAAGCAGGGCGGCCAATTTTTTTATCATCAGGAAGTTATCTCCTTTTTTAAGGCCCATACCTCCGGCAACAATCACGTCGGCCTCTTCCAGATTTACAAAGTCCCCCGCATCTTTTCTGTATCCGAAAATTTCCACCCTGGAATCAATAAAAGCCCGGTCCAGGGGGATCCTGTGTATGGTACCCCGCCGGTTTTCATCCCTTGCCAGGGGAACCGAGGATTTTGGTCTTACCGTAGCCATCTGGGGCCTCCGGTTTGGGGTCTTGATGGTTGCTATAATATTTCCCCCAATCGCAGGTCTGGTTTGGAGAAGATTGTCCGTTCCTTTCTCGATGTCAAATTCAATACAGTCAGCGGTCAGTCCTGCATGAACCTTTACCGCCACATAGGGCATCAGGGTCCTGCCGGAAGATGAGGCTGCCGCCAGGATAATAACAGGTTTCCAGGTGTTGATCAGATGGATAAGAATGTTAGCATAGGTTTCGCAGACAAACGAAGAAAGGCTTTCATCCTGGACAGCAATAACCTCGTCCGCCCCATGATAGATTAAACTATTAAGCTCTCCGTCCCCGGTCCCATTTCCAATGAGCACCGAAACCAGGGGCACCTTCAGGGTATCCGCCAGTTTCCTTCCCTGGGAAAGCAGTTCAAAGGAAACTGGCCTGAGAAGCCCCTGGTATTGTTCCACCAAGATCCATACCGCATTCATACTCTGTTCCTTCACAGTATTCCCTTTTCAGCAAGAAAAGATACCAGTTCATCCACCGCATTTTCCAATGAGGGTTCATCCTTCACCGTCAGTATTTTTCCTTTCCGGACCATTTGGAGAGTATCCGTCTCGATAACCCGGGTGGGCGAGCCGTTAAGACCGGCATAATCAGTATTCAGATTCATATTTTCAGCAGAATAAAGGGGGATGGTCATTTCCTTGGAACGGATTTTTCCTTTCAGCGTGGGGAGTCTGGGGGTTGCTACTTCCTTTACCACCGCCAATAGGCATGGAAAGGGCAAAGAAAGAAGCTGATACCCTTCCTCGACCATCCGTTCCACGTATATCCTTCCGTTATCAATCCCATCGATCCGGGAAACATATGTGGCCAGGGGCAGATCCAGCCAGGCGGCAATTCCAGGGCCCACCTGGGCTGTATCGCCGTCGGTGGACCGTTCGCCGCAGATCACCATGTCAAAGGGGCCGGTTTTTTTTATAGTTTCAGATATGATATATGAAGTAGCCCAGGTATCGGACCCGGCGAACTCCTTGTCGGTCACCAGAACCGCATCATCACAGCCCATGGCAACGGCTTCTTTTAAAACTTTCATTGCCTGGGGCGGTCCCATGGATACGGCAATTACCGCGGTACCTTCCATGCTGTCTTTGATGGTTAAAGCCGCTTCCAGGGCATATAAATCCAGGGGATTTACCACCATTTCAATCCCCGTCCGGATTACCGTACCGGTACTGCTGTCCAGCTTGACATTGCTGCTTTCAGGAACCTGCTTGATAGGCACAATAATGTTCACGGTATCCTCCGGTACATATTATTACTCATTTGGCTTTGATCGCTTTTACTCTTCGGCGGGATATATCCGTCGCTGGGCAGAACCGGCCTATCCTATGGCGGACCACAGAATGTATACAATATATATCATTCCAGATTACTGCATTTTTTTCAACCAAACAGGCATAATTTTTAGTTCCCGTCTTTCAGGGGATTGATTCTATTTGATAAAAAGTTAACTATAAGAAAAGGAATATTTTTGGGGGTTGCTGTACTTTTTTATCTGGTTTTATTATTTTCTAACCGAAGGTTCATTTATTGACTGTTGTCATCATAAGCATATAATAAATACATGGTCAAAATCCTGCAAAGTAAGCGCCTTGGTCCTGGTAACTGGCTGACTGAAATTCTGGTAATCATAACATTCCGGTCAGATTGAAAGGAGTACAGATACATGATTCGTATTTTCTGTCTTATCCTTACCATATTAGGTGCTTCAATTATGGGCTACACCGCCATACAATATTTCCGGCTGGTAAAAAGCCAGGAGGAAGTGGGTTACCGTACGACCGGGTTTTCCCGGGTTATGCGGAATATTTCGCTGGCCACCCCGTTTTTTTTCTTCTTTGGGTATATTATTGGTGGGATTGATATATTCATCCGGGAAGTGGAACCCATATATTATTTTGTTGTTACTGTTTTTTTTATTGGCGCCCTTTTTATTTTCATGCTGGTCCATAACCAGCGGGGCATGACCAACTCCCTGAAAGAAAAAAACAATGAACTCCACCAGGCACTTGGCCAGATTGAAAAGCATAATCAGGAGCTTAAGGTTGAAATAGACCGGAGAGTCCATGAGATTATGTTCCAGGATAAGCTGCTCCGGGTGGTTAATGATGCGGCATCGATTCTTCTTATGCCTAGTACGGAAGATTTTGGGGAGGTTCTCCTGAAATGTATGGGCATGCTGGCGGAAAGTGTAAAAGTCGACCGGGTATATGTTTGGAAGAACTATATTGAAGATGGGACTATGTACAGTTCCCAGATCTACGAATGGTCCGGAGGAGCCGCTCCCCAGCAGGGTAATGAGCTGACCATGAATGTTCCCTTAAGTGAATTCGCGGGCGGCTGGAAGTATAAGTTGTCCCGGGGAATATGTGTCAACGGGCCTGTCAAATCCCTGTCCCCGGAAGAGCAGAAATATCTTTTCCCCCAAAACATCGTTTCCATCCTGGTGGTTCCGGTTTTTCTTGAAGGGGAATTTTGGGGATTTGTCGGATTCGACGATTGTCACAGGGAACGTTATTTTTCAGTTGAAGAAGAGGGGATCCTCCGTTCCGGAAGCCTGCTTATAACGAATGCGGTACTGCGCAACGAAGCGACCCTGGATCTGGTCCAGGCCCGGGAAGAGGCGCTTTCCAGTACCAGGGCAAAAAGTGATTTTCTTGCCAATATAAGCCATGAGATCCGGACTCCTATTAATGCTATTACCGGAATGGCCGCAATTGCCCGGTCTTCCGATGATATGGAGAGGATCAGGAATTGTCTTTCCAAGATTGATACCGCATCCCGGCAGCTTCTGGCTCTTATCAATGACGTCCTGGATATGAGTAAAATTGAAGCAAACCGGGTCGAACTCGCCCATGAACCTTTTGAACTGGTATCGGCCATTTATAACATAAAAAGTATTATCGATGTCCGGGCTGCGGAAAAGCAGCAGTCATTTGTCCTCACTTTATCCCCGGATGTTCCGGAGATCGCCCTGGGTGATGATATGCGTATGTCCCAGATCCTGCTCAACCTGCTTTCAAATGCCGTAAAATTTACCCCCGAATACGGTGAAATTTATTTTACGGTAAACCTTGCTGGTAAGGCCGATGGCCGGATAGAACTGGAGGTAACTGTCCGGGATACGGGGATTGGCATGTCCCGGGAACAGCAGGGCCGGCTCTTCAGCAAGTTCGAACAGGCAGACCGGGGGATAGCCCGCCGTTTCGGCGGAACCGGTCTGGGACTGGTGATCAGCAAAAACCTGGTGGAAATGATGGACGGCAGTATAAGGGTGAAAAGCGAAGAAGGAAAGGGCAGCTGTTTTACCGTCCGTTTTTTCCTGTATGAGGGTACCAGGGATATGCTGAATAAGCATACCGTCCTGGGAAGCGGCACCATCCCGGATTTCAGCGGCCGTAAGGTTCTTCTGGTGGAGGATGTGGAAATAAACCGTGAAATTGTCATCTCCTTGTTTGAAAATACCAAACTGAACATTGATTGTGCAGAAAACGGACAGATTGCCCTGGACCTGTTCCAGGCTGATCCGGAAAAATATGATCTTATTTTTATGGATGTACAAATGCCTGTCATGGATGGTTATACCGCTACCAGAAAACTCCGGGATCTGGATCTGCCCCAGGCTAAGGTGATTCCGGTGATTGCCATGACCGCCAATGCCTTTTCCGATGATGTAGCCAGCTGCAGGAAAGCGGGCATGAACGACCACATTGCCAAACCCATCGATGTGAACGATCTGTTCAGGAAAACCGGGAAATTCTTAAATATCCAAAATATAGTTTAACCTTACCCCCCCCGGTGATTGAGGCTCTCGAAATCACCAGAGACTATAAGTCCCTTTTTCGCAGGTCCCTTCGAGAGCCTCAGGGACCGGAAGCCCCCGGTGATTGAGGCTCTCGAAATCACCAGCAACAAAAAGTCCCTTTTTCGCAGGTCCCTTCGAGAGCCCCAGGAACCGGAGCCCCCGGTGATTGAGGCTCTCGAAATCACCAGAGACAAAAAGTCCCTTTTTCGCAGGTCCCTTCGACCCTTCGAGAGCCCCAGGGCAGGAAACCGCAGAGACCGGGACCGGAATAATATCCGTACAGCTGTTCTTCCATTCCATGCTTCCTAGACTAAACACCGGGAAATTTACTATAATAAGCCATTCTTAGACGCGAAAGTGAGGATATCATGATAAGAGGCGGAGATATCGCCAAAGGAACCTGCCTGCTTCAGAAGGGACAGCCCTATATTGTGGTGGAGCGGGAATTTGTAAACCCCGGAAAAGGCGCAGCCTTTGCCCGGATTAAAATGAAAAGTATAAAAGACGGATCTGTGCTTACCCAGACTATCCAGACCCAGCAGGAAGTGGAAGATGCTGTGGTGGATGTCCATAATTGTCAATATCAATATGCTGATCAGGATAATTACCACTTTATGGACAGTGAAACCTTTGATCAATACGAAGTCCCTATTTCTGAAATGGAAGATAAAAAATATTACCTTAAGGAAGGGGAATCCTACGAAATAACCATCTGGGAAGAAAAGGTTATCGATATAAAAATTCCCTATAAGGTTGTTTTTACCGTAGCGGAAAGTGAAAATTACGTGAAGGGTGATACCGTTTCGGGAGCCACCAAACCTATTGTTACTGAAACCGGCTTGACCGTCCGGGTCCCCCTCTTTATAAAGCAGGGTGAAAAGGTCCTCGTCAATACAGAAACCAACGAATACGTGGAACGGGTAAACGATTAGTTTTACGGGAATGCCTTTTTGATACTGCACATAACAGATCAGTATATGCCATACCGCCTGTTATATACAGTACCCCATCTGATTGGAAGGCTTTTGGGGTTCATACACGATGCTGGCAACGGTTGATTTTTTAACGCCCTGGATGAAGGTTGAAACATTTGTATGTGGTATGAACCCTCAGCCTGTATAATAATTTCCTCTACAACGAAGAACCCCGAGGCTTTGCCTCGGGGTTCTTCATTATCTTTTGTAAGCTTCCAATATTTTACTTTCATTTATATATTTTTCCAGGTTCCTTATCTCAACCTCAATGGTATATAGTCTATTCTTACCTGATTGTTCTATCCGGTTATTTAAGTCTTTCAGTAACGCAAGTGCATCCGCAAATTGGCCGTTTGCTTCCAGTAAAAGAGCCGTATTATATCCGGCGGCGACACCGCCGGTTTCTTCATAAATGTTTTTATACAGATTAAGTGCTTCCGGGTATTTTTTCTTCCTGACAAGTGATTTTGCCTCTGTTAGACGCGGATCATTTTTTTGATCTTCCATAATCGACCTTTTTTCTGTTCTTTCCCGGGGAACAAGTTCGGTGTTCATTTGCCCTGAAAACTTTTTAACCGCAGCTATGGCAATCTTTTCTTCCTGCTTAATTGTTTCTCTGGAAGAAGTATCAAACAAAATATCCAGCAGATATGATTTGTTTTTTTTAAAAGTTTCACTTGCACTGCTTTCTGAATTAATAACCCTCAATACCTCATTATTGATTGGATCGAAAAATGAATATTCAATTTTAACGGTTACTGTTCTGGTCGTATAAGTTACTTTGTTTTTTTTCCCATGTTCTTCTCTTTCTTCATCCTCATCATCTGTAGTAACATCTATCAACCGCCAAGTTATCTGTATATCAGCATTTACTCCCTCCGCAAATGGTATATATTCATAAATCTTTGCTTTTCTTATACCATCAGCCAAGGCTTGGGTTATATATTTTTCCAGGTATACGTATCTTCCCTTAACACCCCATTCTGCAGGAGGAATAACAACCGTAATCGTTTGTACGGTACTCAAATCAATATGTGGCGGGTACTCAAATTGAATTTCAACGGTAGTAGCTTTAGTGGTAGCACAAGAAATTAAAATTGCTGAGGTTATTATCAAAGTTAAAACTATAAATAATTTATTCATAATAAAATTCCTTGTTTAATGAGCCTTTTTCAAAACTCGGTTAGTTTTGAAAAAGGCTTTTGCAGCAAGAATGCTATTTCCTTATCCATAAATAAAATAGCATTCTTGCTGCACTCACATCTAAGGTTGCTTTTTCAAAATCTAACATTTTGAAAAAGCCTCTAATTATTCTTCCATTTTTTATCTTTATTCGCAAGTGGGTTTAATACCTTCTGCACACTCCCGGGTGCGAGACTCCGGGGCGCTCTTAAAATCTTGTAAATGAAAATGGTATGGTATTGAACCCGCATAAAATCCATACCTTACAGAACCAACAAACCACGGTGCTCTGCCTCGCACGCGAAAGCGTGCAGAAGGTTTGTTGATTTGTCAATCAAGCGGCGGTGATTGTAATTAATCCGGAATATCCGTGTTTCTTATACCAAAAAATGAATAAAATTTTTCATTTCCACGATTCATAGGATCTGTTGTTTTCTCCGGATTAAACTCCTTTTATAAAACAATCAAAAAGTATATACTGATGAATCATCTTTCAAAAAAGGAGTTGCTATGTTTGGTTTCCGTTATGTAAAATTTGACCCCGGTTTTTACGTATTCCGTTATAAAAAGGGAAAGCTCATCAGCCAGGGGGAGGGACTTTCTTTTAACTATTATTCCCCAAATACTTCCATTGTTGTGGTTCCCACCAACAGTATCGATGTTCCCTTTATGGTCAGTGAAACCACCGTGGATTTCCAGGAAATTACCGTCCAGGGACAGGTTACATACCGGATTTCGGATCCTTCCAAAACCACAAAGATGCTGAACTATTCGGTGAATAACTACAATTACAGTTATGTCAGCGATGACTCCCAGAAATTAGGTGAACGGATTGTGAACCTGGCCTTGGTGGCCATAAAGGATGCGGTCAAGAATTTAAACCTGAAAGAAGCAATCGTTTCTTCCGGTACCGTTGCCCAGAGGATCCGGAAGTCCCTGCTGGAAAATGAAATGATTAAATCCCTCGGGGTGGAAATCCTTGACGTTTCCATTGCCGCCATCAGACCGAATCCGGAAACTGCCAAAGCCCTGGAAGCTGAAACCCGGGAACAGATCCTGAAGGAATCCGATGAAGCAATTTTTCAGCGCAGGAATTATGCTATTGAACGGGAAAGGGTTATCCGGGAAAGTGAATTGAACACCGAATTGGCGGTGGAAAAAAAGAACCAGGAAATCCAGGAAAAGCGGATGGAATCCCAGCGGCTCCTGATGCAGAAGCAACTGGAAATGCAGGAAGAACAACTGGCATTCCAGATCCATCAGGAGGAAAAAAATAAAACCCTGGTGGAACTCCAGAGTCAGAATAAAAAAATTGAAGCCGAAGCAAAAATTTACGAGCTGAAGGCGGCCATGAAAATTTACGAAGAAATGAACCCGGAAATCCTGAAAGCCCTGGCTAATGCAAATCTTGATGCGGGCCGGCTTATGGCTATGGCTTTCCAGGGCATCGCGGACAAGGCTGATAAAATAGGGAACCTGAATATAAGTCCCGACCTGCTTCAGTCAATGATGAAACATCATGAAGAATAATATCTGAAGCCCTTGAAAAGCAATGAATAAATACGAAAACCGTATCGTCATTATCACCCGGGAGACCAGACTTGAAAAAGTTCTGGCTGCCCAGAATACCATTTCCCAGGCCCGGTTCTATGTAAAACAGCTGGGCGCGGATTTTGACGAATATGAAACGGAACATACCCAGTACAATAACTCGGTGCAGATGGTCAGGCGGAATTTGCATGACCTGGGAAAAATCCAGGTTCTGGACCGGCGGTACCTTCCCAATTTTGTTTTTGCTCCGGATGATATTATTGTGGCGGTTGGCCAGGATGGGTTGGTAGCGAACACCATGAAATACCTGGATGACCAGGCGATCATCGGGGTTAACCCTGATCCGGGCCGGTGGGACGGGGTGCTTCTGCCATTTAAGCCAACGGATGCGGTGAAGATTGTTTCGGAGACCATCGAAGGTAAACGTAAAATTGAGGAAGTGACCATGGCCAAAGCCAGGGTACAGAACGGCCAGGAACTTCTGGCGGTAAATGATTTTTTTATTGGCCAGCGGGGGCATACATCGGCCAGGTATATCATCAAATTTAAGGGAAACAAGGAACCCCAGTCCTCAAGCGGGGTTATCGTCAGTACCGGCCTGGGTTCCACGGGCTGGATGAAAAGTATCCTCGCCGGGGCAAAACGGATTTCATCTTCGGTGATTGGAAATCCCCTTGGTTTTGATTATGAAAATGAAAATCTAGTGGAAGCGGATATGAAACTTTCCCGGTCCTCCAAAATCGAAGAAGCATCAATGCCCATGCCTGCCCAGGAAGTATACGCCGATGAGGAGATCCTGGAACAGCCGGCTGTGATGGATATCCGGGATTTCAAGGAAACTGAAAAACGGGCGTCCGCATCATCCAAATCAAAGATGATGAAAAGGCCAATAAAAAAATCCTATGGTATGTCGGAGCTCCAGGATGTGATGGGGAAATGGGGAAGTACCGAACTGGTCTTTGCCGTGAGGGAACCCTTTCCCAGTAAAAGCACCGGGGCCACCCTGGTCTTTGGAAAGATATCCGAAAGGGAACCCCTGCGCATCGAGTCCCTGATGGGAGAAAACGGGGTGATCTTCAGTGACGGTATTGAGCAGGATTACATTTCCTTTAATTCGGGGATGGAAGTCACCATCGGCCTGGCCGGAAAAAAAGGCCATATGGTGATATAAACATGGGAATATCTAAAAGTTGAAGTTTTTAGATGTTCCCGCATAATACTTCCCGGCTGTTCAAATCTGGGAATCCGGGGTTTTGATTTATATGGTGAAAAAATATATTTGTACCGTGGTGGTGCTTATCATCCTGTGTATATCCTGTAGCAAAAGGGATCCGTCGGGTATTCAAAATGACCCCGGTCAAACTGCGGTGGTTTCTCCCCGCAGGGAAGAAATTCTAGCCCAAAAGATCGTAGCCTCCATGTCCAATCCGGATTTGGCGGCCCAGGTTCTTATGACAGGAATCGACGGGGAGGTTCATCTCCGGCCCGGCATGGTTGAATTATTACAGGAGATTCCCGCCGGGGCGGTGATGCTCTTTAAATATAATTTGACCAAAGACCCTGGAACCATCAGGGATCTTCTTGCGGAAACCACGTCATTGATTAAAACATCCGGGCAGGACATTCCTCCATTCATAGCGGTAGACCATGAGGGGGGCGATGTCCACCGTTTTGCCAGCGGTGTAACCCGGCTTCCTCCACCCCGGATGTATTGGGATGAAGCCCAGGCAGGAAATTGGGAAGCCGTCCTGGAAAATATCCGGGCGGATGCTTTTTCATCAGGAAGAGAACTGTCAGGTCTGGGTATTAACATGAACCTGGCTCCCATAGCCGAAATTGAAAACAGGGAAAACATCCTGTTCCTGGACAACCGTTCCTACGGTCCGGATCCGGCATTTGTTGCATCGGCTGTATCGGCCTTTGCGGAGGGTATGTCCATGGCGGGGGTTGTGCCTGTGCTGAAACATTTTCCCGGAAGTTCCGGCGTTGACCCCCATACGGGGGTGGCGGTGTTAAAACAGGACCGGACCGAACTGGATGCCATGGTGGTACCCTTCAGGCAGGCCATTAAAAACGGCCGGGCCCGGGGAATAATGATTTCCCATAGCATTATTCCGGCCCTGGACCCGGATAAAAACGGGAGCCTTTCAAGTGTGGTGATCCAGGACTGGCTATACCGCAGCATAGGATTTGATGGTATAATTATTGCGGATGATTTCTCCATGAAAGCCGTCAGCAGCCGCGGCATTCAACCGCAGGATGCGGTGATCGAAGCTCTGAACTCCGGGGTAAACCTGGTGATGGTTTGGCCCAGGGATCTGAGAAAAACCAGGCAGGCCATTGTGAACGCCCTTGAATCGGGAACCCTTTCCAGGGAAACCCTGGAGTTGAGGGCAGAAAAAATTCTTCTTGAGAAAATAAACCTAGGAGTAATTCCCTTTGAACCAGCATATTGAAAATGAAAGAATTCTGTACCTGGATGATAATTGTGTTGTCATTAATAAAGCCGCCGGGGAAGCTGCGGAAGGTGCAGGCCCGGGGATGATCAGCCTCCCGGATGTTCTTGCAGGGCAGTTTGGTCCCGGAAAAACCACCGGGGGTAAACCCTTTATGCCGACCGCGGTTCACCGCCTGGATGTTCCGGTCACGGGCTGTGTCCTGTTTGCCAGGACCCCGGGGGCCCTGGCTTTTTTAAACCAGCAGTTTGCCCAGGGAAAGGCGGTTAAACTTTACTGGGCTATCGTGGAGACCCCCAGGACAGGCTGGCCTCTTTTGGAAAAGGGGGATTTAATCCATTGGCTTGAGGTGGATCCCCGGCGCAATAAAAGTTTTTGTTTCACCGAAGAAAATCCCCGGCGGCAAAAAGCAGTGCTGAATTACCGGATTACCGGCCAGGGGGAACATTATACTTTTCTGGAAATAGAACTGGTTACCGGCAGGCACCACCAGATAAGGGCGCAGCTTGAGGCGATGGGGCTGCATATTAAGGGTGACTTAAAGTACGGGGCAAGACGAAGTGAAAGGGAGGGGGGAATCCGGCTGCATGCCCGGTCTCTGGCATTTCCGGATCCTAAAAAAAACGGCGGAATTATCCAGGTAACAGCGCCGGTGTTAAAACAGGACCGGCTTTGGAATAGTTTTGAGGAGCAGACCCTGGGAGAATTGGATAAGGACCTGAAAAAATAAAACAGTTAACAACCCGGGGGATGATAATTAGTTATAAATATTGCATAGTAAGATGCAGCTCAAATTTTGTTTATGAAATAAAATTTTTATCCGGGAATAAACAACACTTCAAAAAATAGTTCATGAGTACAATAATGGAAACATAGTGGCAGATTATACTATAATGATACTAAGAAAGAATAATGTATGGAGAAGCTGGTTATTATTTATATTATCCGCAGATTGTTATTTATTAGGTAATCACCGAAATTATTAAATCACAAAACCCATTAGTGGTGCCGATACAGAAATGGCAAAGCTATCACCAGTACTGATATTCTTTCAATGATATAAAGGTAGTAAATATTACAATGGATTCAAATGTAAAGTGGAAGTCAAATATTGTTTATTTTTTAGCCGGGCAGGCTATATCTCTTTTTGGAAGTATGCTGGTTCAATATGCCATCATGTGGCATATTGTCATGAAAACCCAATCCGGGTATATGATGACTATTTCCATTCTCTGCGGAATGCTCCCTTCTTTTTTTATTTCTCCCTTTGCAGGTGTATGGGCTGACAGGTATTACCGCAAATACCTGATTAACCTGGCCGATGGAGGAATCGCATTAACCACTCTTATTCTGGCTTTGGTATTCATGGCAGGCCGCGATAGTCTTTGGCTTATGTTTTTATGTTTGGTAATCCGGTCTTTTGGTTCGGGGATACAGATGCCGGCGGTTAATGCTTTTATTCCGCAGTTGGTGCCTGAAAAAAACCTTACCCGGGTCAATGCAATTAATAGTTCCATCCAGTCAGTAACCATGCTGTTTTCACCCATGGCCAGCGCGGCCCTGATGAATTTTGCAAAAATAGAATATATTTTTTTCATCGATGTGGTGACCGCAGCCATATCGGTTATCCTGGTATTCTTTTTTGTAAAGGCTTCTCCCCATGCAAAGGCAGCTGAAAAAGAGAGTGCTGTCCGTTACAGAATGGATTTAAAAGAGGGCTTTATGTATATTCTGAAAAGCCCGGCACTTAAACGTTTTTTCCTGTTCTGCAGTATCTTTTATTTTTTTGCGGCGCCGCCTTCCTTTCTTACTCCTCTGCAGACAAGCCGCAGTTTTGGCCCGGAGGTCTGGAGGCTGGGGGCGCTGGAAATTGCCTTTTTCATTGGCATGACCGCAGGCGGAATCCTGGTTGGTATTTGGGGCGGGTTTAAAAACCGGATTTCCACCATGGGATTGGCATATTTTCTTGCCGGTGCGGGAACCCTGTTTTTGGGGATCATGGGGAATTTCTGGTTATACCTTACTGCCATGGGCATAATCGGGCTGGTCCTGCCGTTTTTTAATACCCCCGGAACTGTCTTTCTGCAGGTGAACGTGGATGAGGAATTCCATGGAAGGGTATTTGGAGTTCTTACCATGATATCAAGTATCATGATGCCCCTGGGAATGATTATTTTTGGTCCTCTGGCTGACCGGATACCCATAAATGTTTTAATGGTTATTTCCGGTATTATCATTCTTGCGGTAAGCATATTTTTTGCATCAAATAAAATTCTGCGGAATGCCGGAATTCATGGACTCGAATCCAAGAAAGGCTGATTTTCTTTTTTCCTTTAAAATCTGTTTTTTCTGAACTATAATTATAAGTAACTTCCAAAAACTTCAGTTTTTGGAAGTTACCTACATTAAGATTCCGGAATTTGTCCGGAAGTAAATATTCTATGTAAAAAAGGAAGGAAAAAATGTCGTTCAGTGTATTCATTAACTTCAGTGGAAATTGCCGGGAAGCGCTGGCTTTTTATGCGGATGTGTTTGGGCAAAAAATGCCCAAGATTATGGTTTATAAAGATGCCCCGCCGGATCCATCCTTTAAACTTCCCGATGAAACAAAGGATTGGGTCATGTATGCAGCCCTGAATATTCAGGGTACGGAGGTTATGTTCTCGGATGTTCCCCCCGGGGTTGAACTTGTCTCTGGAAATAACATCAGCCCTATAGTGAGCAGTTCCAATATGAATGAATTAAAAACCCTTTTTGATAAATTAAAAAAGGGAGGAATAGTTGATATGGAACTGCAGGAAACCTTCTGGACCAAGCTGTATGGAATGGTAACCGACAAATTTGGAATAATCTGGCAACTGAATTTCGATGACGGAAAAATGATGAAGTAACTGCAGATTAAATCCGCAGAATTTAAAAAGGGCTGCGCTATTCGGCGGGGCCCTTTTTATTTATTCGCAAGTAGGTTTAATACCTTCTGCACGCTCCCGGGTGTACGGCTCCGGGACGTTCATAAAATCTTGTAAATGAACATTGTATGGGTATTAAACCCGCATAAAATCCATACCTTACAGAACCAACAAACCTCGCTGCTCTGCGGCGAGGTTTGTGATTATTTTCTATTGGATATCCTTAATTTCCTTATGGTATTCCTGGATGGATTTAACGCTTCCCTTGCCGCTGCGGGCCGCCTCAATTCCCTCGGCGGTTGCTGTGGCTCCTGCCAGGGTGGTAATATAGGGAACCTTGTATTTCAGGGCTGCCTTGCGGATAACCTCTTCATCCTTGATGGCATCCCGTTTTGCGCTGGGTGTGTTCACCACCATAGCCGCCTGCCGGTTTACGATCACGTCCACCACATTGGGCCGGCCTTCGTTGAGTTTCGCAATCATATCACAGGGAATATTGTGGATGCTGAAAAATGCCGCTGTCCCTTCTGTCGCCAGGATGGTAAAGCCCAGTTTCTGGAAAAGTTTTGCCGCTTCAACAGCGTCCTTGGCGGCTTCCCCCGTTTTATCCGAGAGGCTGATCAGCACCTTTCCGGCTCCTTTCTGGGCATCCAGTTCCGAGGGAAGCAAAATCCCCGCAGCCTCCTGGGATTTGAAATAGGCTAAAGCCGAATTGCCCGCCATTCCCAGGACTTCCCCGGTGGACCGCATTTCCGGTCCCAGGATAGGATCGACCTCGGGAAATTTATCGAAGGGAAAAACCGCTTCCTTGGCCCCGAAGTGTTTGAATTCTTTTTCTTTCAGGTGGAGATCCGAAAGTTTTTCTCCCATCATAAGCCGGGTGGCCAGGTTGGCCATCTGGATATTACAGACCTTTGATACCAGGGGCACCGTCCGGCTTGCCCTGGGATTCGCTTCCAGAACATAGACCTTTCCGTTTTCTATGGCGTACTGCATGTTCATTAAACCGGAAACTTTCAGGGCCTTGGCTATTTTCCGGGTATACTCTTTTATAGTATGGAGCTGATCCGAAGTAATCGACATGGGCGGGATGATGCAGGCGGAATCTCCTGAATGGACCCCGGCCAGTTCGATGTGTTCCATCACCGCGGGAATATAAACGTCCCTGCCGTCCGAAAGGGCATCGGCTTCACATTCCAGGGCATTCCTGAGGAAACGGTCCAGCAGGAGCGGCCGGTCCGGGGTAACCCCCACGGCCCGGGCCACATATTCCCGGAGCATCGCCTCATCATAGATTACTTCCATGCCCCGGCCCCCCAGCACAAAGGAGGGCCTGATCATAAGGGGGTAACCTATGTTGTTTGCTATGGTTATTGCTTCGTCAATATCCGATGCCATGCCCGCTTCGGGCATGGGGATTTTTAACTGTTCCATCATTTTCCTGAACAGGTCCCGGTCTTCGGCAATATCAATACTGTCGATACTGGTCCCCAGGATGGTAACCCCCTCGTCGGAAAGTTGTCTGGCGATGTTGAGCGGGGTCTGTCCGCCGAACTGGACAATAATGCCCTGGGGTTTTTCTGCTTCGTAAATCTGCAGAACATCCTCCAGGGTTACCGGTTCAAAATACAGTTTGTCGCTGGTATCGTAATCGGTGGAAACCGTTTCGGGGTTGCAGTTTACCATGATGGTTTCGTATCCCGCATTCTTTAATGACAGGGCAGCATGGACGCAGCAGTAATCAAATTCGATCCCCTGGCCAATCCGGTTCGGGCCTCCGCCGAGGATCATGATCTTTTTAGGATTGTCGCTGACCTTGGATTCACCGGTTCCATGGTAGCTGGAATAATAATAGTAGGTATCCTCTTTTCCGGAAACCGGAACAGGGTACCAGCTTTCCACAACCCCCAGTTCGGTTCTCCGTTTGCGGACATCCTTTTCCCTGATTCCTAATATTTTTGCCAGGTATTTATCCGAGAATCCATCCTTCTTTGCCTTGATGAGGAGTTCATCTTTCGGAAGCTGGCCTGGGGTTTTCAGTATTTGTTCTTCCAGATCCACCAGCTCTTTCATTTCTTTCAGGAAGTAGGGTTTGATGAAGGTGAGCGCATACAGTTTATCTATATCTGCGCCTTTTCTGATGGCTTCGTAGAGGATAAAATACCGTTCGCTGGTGGGTTCCCGCAGCAGGTCCATCAGCTCGTCCAGGGTTTTCCGGTTGAAGTCCTTGGCAAAACCCAGTCCGGAACGGCTGTTTTCCAGCCCCCGGATAGCCTTCTGGAAGGTTTCCTTGAAGGTTTTCCCGATGGACATAACCTCACCCACGGCTTTCATCTGGGTTCCCAGGCTGTCCTTGACTCCCCGGAATTTCTCAAAGGCCCACCGGGCAAATTTCAGGACGATGTAATCCCCGGAGGGGGTATATTTTTCCAGGGTTCCGTCCCGCCAATAGGGAATCTCGTCCAGGGTAAGTCCTGCGGCAAGCTTCGCCGAAATTAGGGCAATGGGAAAGCCCGTGGCTTTTGAAGCCAGGGCGGATGACCGGGATGTCCGGGGGTTGATTTCTATGATAACCACCCGGCCGGTTTTGGGATCATGGGCAAACTGGACGTTGGTTCCCCCGATTACCCCGATGGATTCAACTATTTTAAAGGCCTGTTCTTTCAGATTATTTTCGAGTTTTTTATCAATGGTAAGAAATGGGGCTGCACAGAAGGAGTCCCCCGTATGGACCCCCACGGCATCGATGTTTTCTATAAAGCAGACCGATATCATCTGGTTCTTGCTGTCCCGGACTACCTCAACTTCCAGTTCCTCCCATCCCAGGATGGATTCCTCAATCAGGCACTGGTGTGTCAGGGATAATTCTAAACCCCGGCTGACCACTGTCCGGAGTTCCTCCACGTTGTATACCAGACCGCCGCCGGAACCTCCCATGGTATAGGCCGGTCTGATAACCACCGGGTACGAAAGGACATCCGCAATCTTTTCCGCTTCTTCAACTGTATAGGCGATATCCGAACGGGGAGTATCGATTCCCAGTTCCTGCATGGTCTTCTTGAAAATCTCCCGGTCCTCACCGCGTTCAATGGCTTCCAGGTTAACCCCAATGACCTTAACTTTATATTTATCAAGGATTCCCATTTTCTGCAGTTCACTGGCCAGGTTCAGACCAGTCTGTCCTCCCAGGTTAGGGAGAAGTGCATCGGGTCTTTCCTTGGCAATGATTTGTTCCAGACGGTTTACATTGAGGGGCTCTATATAAGTTGCATCGGCCATGACCGGGTCGGTCATAATGGTGGCCGGATTGGAATTTACCAGTACAATACTATAACCCTGTTCCCGCAAAGCTTTACATGCCTGGGTACCGGAATAATCGAACTCACAGGCCTGTCCAATAACAATAGGGCCTGAACCGATAATTAAAACCTTTTTTATGTCGTTTCGCTTCATGATACCTCGCTTCTTTAAATTAGCATCTTTTTAGGGTTTTTGTGAATATTTTCAGAAAAAAAACGAAGTAAAATATAAAGGGAATATTTAAAAACTTCAGTTTCCGGGGGCCCCTAAAACTAAAAAGGAATTTAAATCGTAAAGATAAAAAAATACAGAAAACTCTGATTTGCCCCGGAAAATAAAAGTTTATTCACAAGTGGGTATAATACCTTCTGCATGCTCCCGGGTGGGAGGCTCCGGGGCGTTCATACAATCTTCTAAATGAAAATTGTATGGGTATTAAACCCACATAAAATTCATTCCTTACAGAACCAAAAAACCTCGCTGCCCCGCGCGCTCTGCCTCGCACGCGAAAGCGTGCAGAAGGTTTTTGATTATCCAGGGATATATTCCGGTCCGCCTTACCCTATGGTGGTACCTATGAATGGTTCATCATTCAGAATTTTTTTCAGATTGGGCAGATCCTTTCCTGCGGCACAGATCACCCTTAATCCTATTTTTGAGGCATGTCTGCTGGCGATAGGATCAAAGGGAACATTTTTCCCGGGGACCCATTCGTCCCCTACCATGGCCCGGAAATCCGCCCAGGATATGGAATCCACCGGCTTTGCCTGGGGATTCTTTCTTGGGTCATCCGTATATACCCGGTCTATATTGGACAGGTTTATTACCTTGTCCGCGTTAAACCTCTCCGCCAGGAGGACCGCATCGTAATCCGAGGAAAACCCCGGTTTCCAGCCCGCCGCAACAAGGACCCGTCCCACCAGAGGGCCCGTTTGGGTAGGATCGGTCACCACATCCTGGGTACACCATTCCCCCATGATTGCCTTTATAAGCTGGGCATTGAGCCTGGTGGCCATGATGCCTATCCAGTCTGCCTCCTGGTCCAGGGTGTTTTCACAGATTGATCTATATGCTTTTTGGTAATTCCTGGCAGGACCGCCGCCGCCTACCACAAAAATGAACCGGCGTTTTTCATTTTGTCCCAGCATTTCTTTTAGCAGGACAAGAAGATCCTTCAGATAGGCCTCGTCCACCGAATCGGGAGCAACAATGGACCCTCCCAGCGATATAACCGTAACCATATTGCCTCCTAATAGTATGCAGTTCACTTTTTTCAAGACACGTCAGCTGAAAGGACGGTAATCTCTATTATGGGAACCTCTAAAAAGTCCGGTGATTGAGGTTCTTTTGTTTATTATATTACAACCGCCGGTGGATATGAAGTACATAAGAAAGCTGAATTCACCCTGGCAATCATCCCTTTAATTCACATACATACCTGTGATATTAATATCAGTCCAGAGGGATGAATAGGAATCCAGCCCGCCGATTGCCTCTTCCCAAAGGTTCTGCAGGGTATATTCCCGTTCCCTGGCGGTAATTCTGCCCTGGTGGTCCATTTGGGAAAGGGTGGTTTCTCCCCGGGAAAAGGTAATCCGCTGGTTGTCCATGCTCCCAAAATAAAAACTGCTGTAGTTCGGTCTCAGGTTGACCGGATCGGTTACTGCACCTGCGCCAAATACGGGGTCCACCGGGATCCATCCCAGACCGTCAATCCAGAATTCAGCCCAGTAATGCTTTTTTGTGTTCCTGGATCTGTCAACCAGAACTCCCGCCACAGGCAGGGCCGGAACCCCGGATGCCCTGGCCAGGGAGCAGAATAACAGGGAAATCCGGTATGCATCGGCTTTTCCTTCACTTAATGCTTCCAGGGCTCCTCCATTATCCATGGACTGTATTTGTATATTATCGCTGTCGATCAGCCACTGGTATATTTTTTGCGCCTTCAGATAGGGATTCTGTTCACGGCCCACAATCGATTTAGCCTTTTCAACAATTGAAGAATTGTTGGAAGGGACCAGGGCTGAAGGGCTGGTGAAAACGCTGGCCATGGTGGAACCCGCGGCCTGGCGGACATTCTGGGACCTGACGGTGGTTTCCACGTTATATACATCAACCAGATAGGATAGGGTTACATAATTGGACGAATCCTTCCGGAGATCCTTGAATTGGTACAGGGCGGTTCCCCGGTGGTTTTCCACGAAGGGTTCTATATTTCTTGAGAGCAGTTCCGGGACTTTCTGGGATGCGGATTCCACAGGCCTGGGCATCCAGAGATACAGCAAATTCGGGATTTTTGATTCCTTTACTTTTATATCCACCGAATAGGAAATGGCATAGCTCCGTTTGTCCTTAAAAACCTTTGTCCCCGGTTTTCCGGTGACATCAAAAAATACGGGTTTGCTTATTCCCCGGGAGGTCTCGACCACCACATTCCCGCCGGTAGCTCCATCCGGTACCCGGACCCGTATTTCCCGTTCACTCCAGCTGTCATACCCGAATTCGGAAGCGGATACCTCAACCCAGGATTGATCGTTCTGCGCTGAGGGCAGGGAAGTTTCCGCATCCCAGTAGAACCTGACCGTGCTGTTTTCCCGGGATGTCCCGAAATTTTCCCCCTGGATGGTTATGACAGAACCAATTGCCCCTGCCGAAGGATTCAAGGATGCGATGATTGGGGCGGTTCCGGGGATGGTACCTTTCACCAGCTGGGGCATGGCGGCTTTGTTGGAAAAAAGGGCGGCATTGCTTTTTTTTCCGGCCCTGTGGACATATATCAATCCTGATTCGCCAAAATCGGGTATCCGCAATAAAATCCGGTCATTTTTCCATTCCACATAAGCGGATGAGGTAGGGAGAAAACCTCCGATGGTAACATATGATTCATTCTGTTCATCCCCGAAATTTTCTCCATATATGAGAATAACGTCCCCCAGGAATCCCACCGAAGGATCCAGGGAATGTATCTTAGGGGTCTTTTTTCCGCAGGAAATAAAAAGAATTGGTAAAAGGAAGAAAAGGAATAATCTGCAGCGTATTTTCATTATTAATGGACAGTCTCTTTTGAAGGCTGCGGTGATGAAGCTTGTCCCTCATAAGGTTTCAGCACCAGCTGTATTTCAATTCTTGTGCCCTTTTCCTGTTTTTGCGCTCCCAGAGGGAAGAAGAATATCTGTTCGCCAAATTCCAGGGGCATGGTCTGTATGTTGGTATAGTAATGAACCCCTTCGTCGGGAACATCAATCCAGACCTGTCCCTGGGCTACCAGGAGTTTTGTCCCGTCGGCACTGATATATGGGGTAAATTGACCCACAATAACAATGTTATTCCCGGTAAGTTTTACAGAAACGGTCCTGCCTGAAATGGTTATCTTTGAATCCGAAGCATTCCAGACAACTTCTTTATTGGATTCTATAATTCTGGCGGTTATGAATAAAACCACTGCTTTTTCTTTTAGACCCTGCAGGACTTCATCCGAAGGGGGAGCCTCCTGGCCATGGATAGCAGTTACCCCCGCGAAAAACAGCATTACCAGGGGAGTGGTGATTTTACAGAACCGCGTTTTGATCATCGGAAATAATCCCCCCTGGTGTAATCCGCAGCCCGGATAAGAGTTGGTTCACCGGAACTGACAAAATTCTGGCTTTCCGGAAGCTGGATAATCACCATGTTGGCGGGGTTTTCCTGGGCATCAAGATATTCAATTATCCGGGCAATATCGCTGGAAGGAATAACGCTTTGGGCTTCCAGGCCGGCAATGGTATTTATATTCGGAACAGCAGGGCGTAATACCACGGCACCAACAAACGCCGCCATAAAAGCTATGACCAAACCCGCGGCAATTGCCGCAGGCAGGGGCAGGGACACCGCCCGGTTCCAGTTGTGGTACACGGTTTCCTTTTCCCTGACTTCCAAAGCGGAAAGGTTTTCCCAAATCCGGCCCTTGGCGGAATCCGTGTACGGTCCAATTGAACCGGAATCTTCAGGATTTATCATGGTCGATACAACCTGATAATTCCTTAATAGTCCCCGGCATTCGGCACATGATGATAAATGATCTTCCATTTTCTCCTTCCAGGGAGAAGGCAGTTCCTTATCAAGATAAACCGAAAGAATTTGACGATCAGGACACATATTTACCATCCTTGTCCAATAAGCTGGCCAGCCGTTCCCTGGCCCGGAAAACCCGGATTTTTACATTTCCCTCGCTGATACCCAGCGCGCGGCCTATTTCTTTATAATTAAGTTCCGCATATTCTTTTAAAATTAATACGATACGCAAATTCTCAGGGAGCTTTTCCAGGGCTTCCTGAATTTCAGCCTTGGTTTCCTGTTTTAGCAGGATTCCTTCGCCGGTCTCCTCAACTCTGGTGTCTTCCCGGAATGCCTTCTGGTAAGCCTTACGCTCCCGTTCTTTCCGTTTTGCATAGTTGAGGGAGGCATTTTTAACCACCCGGATAAGCCAGTATTTTGCCTCATCCGGACTTGGAAAAACCATGTTTTTTTCATAAAGGCGGAAAAAAGCTTCCTGACAAAGATCCTCGGCAGCTTCTTCGTTATTGGTTATTCGGTAAGCAACCCGGAACAAAATCGGAAAAACCGTATCGTAGAGTTTTCGGAATTCTGCTGAAGGTACATTACCGTCTCTTTTTGAAAACAATGTTTCCTCACAATCGTTACAAAAATATAAGCTTGATACGCTTTTTCTCTCACTGGAGTTGTCCGGTAACCAACCATGGCCGGTACTCCTGCCAGTTATCGAACAGGCATACCATCCGGTCCTGAAATAGGTTGCTTTCCTGCGTAACAATAAAGCAATCCGTTTTTTCCAGGGTGGATTCCCAAACCCGGTCCAGGGAATCGGTTTTAAAATTACTGCCCTATTCCGGTCCGGAAATCTAAATTCAAAACTAGCCGGGTTTTGAATTTAACTTATTATACAAAAAATATTCCAGAAACAAAAGGCCGTGCTATGCTTTTTTCCAGGTGGTTCCCCCGGAACCATCTTCCAGAAGGATACCCCTCTCTTTCAGGGAATTTCTGATCCGGTCCGCCGCCGCAAAATCTTTGGCCTTTTTGGCCTGGGACCGTTCTTCAATTAATGCTTCAATTTCAGCAATGAATTCGGGGGTCCCGGCGGATTCTTCATCCTTTACGGATGCGGTTTTTTCCAGATCCAGCCCTAAAACCCGGTCCATCAGGAATACCGCAGAAAGAATTTCCTCCGGCTGAAGACTGGTATCCCGGAGCAATCCCCAAAGTTCGGCCAGGGCCCTGGGGGTGGAAAGGTCGCTCCCCAGGGCTTGCCTGAACCTGTCCAGGTAGGGGGTGTTTTTTTCATCCGCCTTTGCGGCGGGCAGGACCGGGCAGTTTTGGGCCAGTGTCCTGATCTGGTTGTTCAGGGATTTCCGGGAATTTTTTGCACCCTCCAGGGCTTCATAGGAAAACTGGAGCTGGCTCCTGTAATGGCCTCCCAGAAGAAAATACCGGTAATCCAGGGGATGAAACCCCTGGTCCACCAGGGTCTGCAGGGTGATAAATCCCCCGGCGGACTTGGACATCTTCCCCTTGTCCAGAACCAGGAACTCATTGTGAACCCAGTATTTAACCCAGGGATGCTTCCCCGTGGCGGCCTCACTCTGGGCGATTTCATTGGTGTGGTGGATCGGGATATGGTCAATACCGCCGGCATGGATATCAAACTGTTCCCCCAGGTACCGCATGCTCATGGCGCTGCATTCAATATGCCATCCCGGGTATCCTCTGCCCCAGGGGCTGTCCCAAACCAGGGCCTGGTTTTCGAATTTGCTCTTGGTGAACCAGAGAACAAAATCCTGGGGATTCCGTTTGTTTTCATCAACACCGGTCCTGGCGCCGGCTTTCTGATCGTCCAGCCGCAGCCTGGCAAGTTCCCCGTAGGAGGGGAACTTACTGATATCAAAATACAGGTTGCCCCCGGCTGTATAGGTATAGCCGTTTTTTTCAATCCGTTTGATCATGTCGATCATATCCTGGATATGTTCGGTGGCCCTGCAGACCACCTCCGGCTGGATAATATTCAGACTTTTGGTATCCTTGAAAAAGGCCTGGGTGTAGAAATCCGCAATTTCCAGGACACTTTTGCCCCGTTCCTCCGCGGATTTTACCATTTTGTCATCCCCGGAATCATCGTCGCCGGTAAGATGGCCCACATCGGTGACATTCATCACATGGGTTACCTGGTAGTTCAGGTACCTCAGTGTCCGGGTGAGCACGTCGTGGGTTACATAAGCCCGGAGGTTGCCGATATGGGCATAATTGTATACGGTGGGTCCACAGCCATAAAAACCGACATTATTATCTTTTATGGGTACAAAATCCTGTAATTCCCTTCCCAGGGTATTATAAAGCGAGAGAGCCATGGAACCTCCATCAGAAAGTCGATATAATCACGTAATATGGTAAACCTACGTAAAATCGTCGAAAAAATCAATATGAAGACCCCTTTTTACGGGGAACTCCGCTACGACGAGCCCATGGCCGGCCACACCACCTTCAGGGTGGGCGGACCGGCGGATCTCTGGATCAAGCCCCGGGGGGATACCTTCCCGGAGTTTTCCGCCGGGCTGATACAAACCGCCCGGGAACTGGAAATTCCCCTGTTTATCCTTGGCGGCGGGGCTAATATTGTGGTGGCCGATGCGGGGATCCGGGGGATTGTCCTGGATTGTACCGGCTGGTCCGGCTGCAGTTTTGAGGAAAACCGGGTGACCATCCGCTCCGGTACCAGGGTGGACGACGGGGTTGAAGAAGCGGCGCTCCGGGGTTTTTCAGGGCTGGAATTCCTTTCGGGTATGCCCGGTTCCTTCGGCGGGTCCATTTGGATGAACGCCCGGTGTTACGGCAATTCCATTTCCGATATATTAATAGAAACCGAAATTCTGGATGAATCCCTGCGGCGGGTGAAGATTCCCGTTGAGACTTCAGATTTTGCCTACAAAAAAAGCCCTTTCCAGCAGAGGGATGTGCTTATCCTGGGGGGGACCTTCCGGCTGGAAAAAAAACCTGTTTCCGAAATCCGTTCTGTTATGGAGGACCGGCGGTCGGACCGGGAAACCAAAGGCCATTACCGGCTGCCCTCGGCGGGGTCCTCCTTTAAGAACAATACCGACTTCGGAAAACCCACGGGCAGGATAATCGATGAATTGGGCCTCCGGGGTTTGTCCCTGGGCGGGGCAAAAGTGGCGGACTGGCATGGAAATATCATTGTAAACACCGGGAATGCCACGGCCAGGGATATCCGGGACCTGACGGAAAAAATCATGGCCCGGGTAAAATCCGAGCTGGGGATTGAACTGGAACCGGAAATACTTTTTGCCGGGGACTGGGAAAATAGTAAAGGGAACTTCTAAAAACTTCAGTTTTTAGAAGTTTTCCTTAGATGTACCATGGAGAAACTTTTTTATTTCGTTATAGGATAAAGAAATAAAAATTTCTCCCGGGACACCTTTAAAAATCTAACCGAGTTTTTAGAGGTGCCCTAAATAAACCGTATTTACCTGGGCTTATTTTTAATATAAACTTATTAAGTCTTTTGCTGCTTCGTTGTTGACAAAGCAGGACAAGGCTTCCTATACTTTAGAAGTTATTCATATTGGGGTTGGGGATGGCCGAACAACTACAGCTAGCATTCGTAAATTACAGAAAAGACTCATACATCGTTGTTGAGGGTAAACAGAATGCTGACCGCTTTTTTATCATCCGGCAGGGCAAGGTGCTTATCTCCAAGGAAGTTGAGGTGGTGGAAGAAGAGGGCGGAAATGTCCTTGGACCGGGAGATTTTTTCGGGGTAGTTTCCACCATGTCATCCCACAGCCACATTGAAACCGCCCGGGCCTTAACCGATGTAACCCTTATTTCCGTAGCCAAAGATCAATACGGCCAGCTCATCCAGAAAAATACCCCCGTGGCCATGAAGATTATCCTGCAATTCTCCAAAAGAATGCGTTATCTCGATGAAGCCCTGACCCGGCTGACCCTGAAGGATACCGCGGAAAACGATCCAACCCATCTTTTTAAGGTGGGGGAATATTATGCCAAGCAAAGCCAGTACAACCAGGCTTATTTTGCTTATCATCAGTATGTCAAATACTGTCCCCATGGGCAAAATGTAAATATTGCCCGGGAACGGATGATGAAAATTGCCCCCTATGCAACGGTGGTAAAACTCGAGCACCGTCCCGACGAATTTAACCGGACCTTTCCCAAGGATTCCATGATTTTTTCCGAAGGAGAACCCGGGGATGAGCTTTATATCATCCAGAAAGGATCGGTGAAAATCACCAAAATTGTGGATGACAATGAGGTGCTCCTGGCGGTGCTGAAAACCGGGGATATCTTTGGTGAAATGGCGCTGCTTGAATCCAAGCCCAGGGTCGCCAGTGCGGTGGCCTATGAGGACTGTATGGTCCTCGCGGTGAACCGGGCGAACTTTGAACGGATGGTAGGGACCCAACCCCAGATTATTACCCGGCTGACCCAGCTTCTGGCGGAGCGGATCTGGTTTATCTATAAACAGCTGGCGAATACCCTTGTTTCGGATCCCCTGGGACGGATGTACGATGCCCTTAATATCCAGCTTGAAAAAAACCGGGTGGACCTTAGTTCCACCGCTCCGTACAACTTTAATTTTGGTCCCAAGGAACTGGTCAGCATGGTTGGCCTTCCCCAGAAAGAGGGAATCCTGGTTCTGCGGAAACTTCTGGAAAACCAGAAGTTCCGGGTGATTAATGAAAAAATGAGCGTGGCGGATATTTCCGAAGTAGGCAAACAGACCGAGTATTACCGGAAAATGCAGAAAATCGAACGGTCCCGGCGGGATTCCTCCGGCTGGAACTAAGATAATAATGGCCCGGGCAGGGGTTTATCCTGTCCCCAATAATTAATTGATCCGGAGTTCCCTGGATACTTTCACCAAAATCACAGGAAAATCTTTTAAACTCATAGGATTCTTCATCCAGGCCGATACTAAATACGGGAAGTTCCAAAAATTTTCCCCTGAAGAGGATTAGTATGAAAAACCGGTATACCGTATCACTTTTTATATTCCTGGGATTTTTGTTTATCCTTAGCCCTGGTTTTTCCCAGACCACAAACCAGGCTGAGTCTCCGGCAAACCCGGCGGAAAAAGCTGAACTGCCCAGGTCCTACCGGGGGTTGGCCCTGGGCATGTCCCTGGATGAACTGAAGACCGAGCTTATGAAGGATTCCCTGTTCCTTTTCCGGGGCGACCGGGATGTATCATTCCTGCCAATCCAGGAACAGACCCTGATTGAAACCACGGGAATTTCCTTTATCCGGCGGGCTTTTTTCCAGCTGGAAGGGGGGAAACTTTTTATCATGTCCTTTACCCTGGACCCGAATTTGATAGACCATTATTCCGTGTTTACCACCTTCGTATCCAAATACGGGGAACCCACTTCCCTGAATCCAAGACAGGCGGTCTGGGTGAATAGCAACACCAGAATTTCTATAGAACGGCCTTTGACGGTGAAGTATATCGACAAGGTTGTTTTTGATCAGCTGATTGAGGAATCCAGCGCTCAGGAAGCCCTTGAGCTGGAACTCCGCAGGAACTTTTTGAATGAATTCTAAAAAACAATATTCCCTTTCTTTTATTTTTGGACTTATCTTATTTATTATCCTGGTTCCTTCCTTTGCGGGATGCTCAAGCCAGTCGGGCAAATTAAAAACCCGGGATTTGGCCATCCTCAGGGTAGACGGTTCATCCATCGGTATTTCCGCGGAAATAGCCGCCACCGAAGAAGAACGGGCCCAGGGGCTTATGTACCGGCGGGAACTCCCCCCCGGGAAGGGGATGCTTTTTGTTTTCGACCGGGACCAGGTTATGAATTTCTGGATGAAGAATACCCTCATTCCGCTTTCTATTGCCTACATTTCTTCGGACGGGCTCATCCTGGAGATTCATCATATGAAACCCCACAGCGAGGCCCCGGTGAGATCCGGCCGGTCCGCCAGGTATGCTTTGGAAGTACCCCAGGGCTGGTTTGAAACGGAAAACATAAAAGCCGGGGACCGGTTATTGCTGGAGAACCTTTAAAACAGGAACATGTATCTATGATTATCATCATAAAAAAGGATGACTAATCTGCGGAAGTTAATATCCCATCCGGTTTTGAGGATGTCCTAATTAGTAATAACCACCTGAACGCCCTGTTTGGACAGTTTCCTTTCATTTTCTTTTGATAGCCTGTCGGTTATTAAATAATGTATGGAATCCCAGCCGCATATGGGTGCCTCAAATTTCTTTTCCAGCTTGGATGAATCCGCCAGAAGACATACATTGGTTGAATGATTAATCATCTGCCTTTTTATCTCCGCATCCATCGGATCGGATGAGGAAATTCCCTGGCCAATGGAAAAGCCCGTGGTTCCTATGAAAAGAAAGTCCGCTGTAACATTGCCGAACATACTTGATGCCTGGGGATCAATCAGGGCCATGTCCGGCCGCAGGAACTTGCCTCCAATCACAAACATTTTCACCACCGTGGAATGCATTAATTCATTAATCACCAGGACAGAATTGGTCACCACCGAAATATTCATATGGGATACCATCTTTGCCAGATGGACCAGGGTGCTGCCGGAATCCAGAATGATTCTCATCCCCGGGTGTATGAATTGAAAAGCCGCACGGCATATGGCGTTTTTTTCTTCCTGCTGTTCCTGGAGTTTTTTCCAGAGATTTTTTTCAGTCTTATAACCGCCGGATTGGGCGGTTCCGTCGTCTAGATGAGCCATCAATCCGCTTTCTTCAGAATTATGTTGTTTGCTGCGGATGGTTTTTTTTGAAGTGTTCAGAAGCATACTTAATTCATGAACTTTTACGGGATCATCCTCATTAAGAAAATCCAGGATCTTTTGTCTTTTTTTAATTGTTGTCATAATATTAAGTATAGGTCTATTGATAAAAAAATCAACAACCCTCGCTGCTCTGCCTCGCACGCGAAAGCGTGCAGAAGGTATGAAACCCGCCTGCGGATCAATGAATTGTCCGGTATATTCCGGGGTTGTTTTTTTGAAAATTGCTGCGGTAACATCATACATTAGAGTCAAAAACACCTGACCGCCGGTTCCCCTGAAGCATCAAAGGGACCGGTAACGGAAGCTATTATTCCCCGAAGGCTGTCCTCAGCAGTTCCCTGGTGTAGGGGTCTTTGGGATTTTCCATAATTTCTCCGGTGGAGCCGGTTTCGACAACTTTTCCGGCCTTCATGATGATTATGTCATGGCAGAGGTTCCGGACTATACCCAGATCGTGGCTTATGAAAATATACGAAAGCCGGTGTTTTTCCTGGAGCTTTTTAAGCAGTTCCACCACCTGGAACTGGATGGTCCTGTCCAGACTGGAAGTAGGTTCATCCAGAACAAGAATTTCCGGTTCCAGTACCAGGCTCCGGGCCAGGGCAATCCGCTGCCTTTGGCCTCCGGAAAATTCATTGGGATACCTGTCCAGGATATCCTCATCCCGCATGCCGGTTTCAGCCAGTGCCCGGCGGATTTTCTGTTCCCTTTCTTCCTGGGTTCCGATTTTATGGATATTAAGCCCCTCGCTGACTATATCCCTGATAGTGAGCCGGGGACTCAGAGATCCATAGGGATCCTGGAAAATAATCTGCATTTTTCTTCTTAAAGGCCGGAGCTGGTTTTCGTTTAAATCCTGGATTTCGGTGTTGTCAATACGGATCCTGCCGGTGCTTTTTATCAGCCTCAGCAAAGCCTTGCCCAGGGTTGTTTTCCCGGACCCGCTTTCTCCCGCTATTCCCAGGCTTTGGCCCTTCCGGAGTTCCAGGTCCACACCGTCAACAGCCTTTATGTATCCCTTGACCCGCCGGAGGACGCCTTTTTTTACGGGGAAATAGACCTTCATATCCTTTACGGAAACAATCACCGGGGCTGTGTAATCCGGCGGGGGACTTTCTTTTTTAGGTTCGGAAGAAATCAGCAGTCTGGTATAATCCTCCCGGGGATTTGAAAATAGCGATCCGGTGGAACCGGTTTCGACGATTTGGCCGTCCTTCATTACCGCCACCCGGTCGGCAACACGCCGGACTATGCCCAGATCATGGGTAATAAACAACACCGCCATCCCCAATTCCTGCTGCAGATCCTTGATCAGCCGCAGAATCTGGTCCTGGATGGTCACATCCAGGGCGGTGGTGGGTTCATCCGCGATAAGCAGTTTGGGCCCGTTAATCAGGGCCATGGCTATCATGACCCGCTGTCGCTCTCCGCCGGAAAGTTCATGGGGGTAGGCACCCAGCCGGTGGGTGGCATTCCGGAGACCCACCCGGTTAAGCCACTCCACAATAATAGGCCGGGATTTTTCCCGGGAAAATCCCTGGTGAAGAAAGACCGATTCCGCCAGCTGTTTTTCAATGGTATGCAGGGGATTCAGGGATGTCATGGGTTCCTGGAAAATAATTCCCACATCGTTTCCCCGGAGAGCCTGGAGGTCCCCGGTTTTCATCTTCAGGACATCCTTCCCCTGGAAAAGAATTTCCCCCGAGGGGTAGGATATCCAATCTTCGCTCACCAGCCGGAGCAGCGCCTGGGCGGAGACGGTTTTTCCGGAACCGCTTTCACCCACCAGGGCAAAACATTCATGTTCATCAATATGGAAATTGATACCCTGGACCACTTCTTTTACGGCCGGAGCTTTTCCAAAGGCAACCCGGAAATTCCGGTACTCCACCAGATGCTGGCTCATACATTCCTCCGGGGATCAAAACCATCCCGGATGCCTTCACCTATAAAGACCAGAAGGCTCAGGGTTAGGGCCAGGATTACAAAGGCGGAAATCCCCAGCCAGGGAGCCTGGAGATTGGCCTTGCCCTGGGAAAGGAGTTCCCCCAGGCTGGGGGAACCCACCGGAAGCCCGAACCCCAGGAAATCCAGGGATGTGAGGGTGGTAATGGAACCTCCCAGAATAAAAGGCAGATAGGTAAAAGCGGAGATCATCGCATTGGGCAGGATATGCACGAACATGATCCGGCTGTTTTTCATCCCCATGGCTTTTGCGGACTGGACATATTCAAAATTGCGGACCCGCAGGAATTCCGCCCTGACCAGGCCCACCAGGGTCCTCCATCCTAGAAGGAGGGTAATCAGCAGGAGCCACCAGAAGTTGGGTTCCACCACGCTGGACAAAATGATAAGAAGAAATAGGGTGGGCATGCTTGACCACACCTCGATAAATCGCTGGAAGATGATATCCCTTAATCCGCCGAAATATCCCTGGAAAGCCCCCGCAGCAATGCCAATAATCGAAGAAAAGACCGTCAAGGTCAGCCCAAAAAGAATACTGATCCTGAACCCGTAGATGATCCTGGCCAGCACATCCCGGCCCCGGTCATCCGTGCCGAGCCAGTTATCCAGGGTTGGCCGGGAAGGGACCGGCCCGGGAGTATTGTAATTGATGGTGTTATAGCTGTAACGGATAGGAGCCCGGAGCATCCAGCCATGATCTTCAATTTTTTCGATAATATACGGGTCCCGGTAATCCGCATCAATATCAAACTCACCGTCAAAGACCAGTTCGGAATAATTTTTTAACTGGGGAAAATACATTTTTCCGTTATACCGGACCAGGATGGGTTTGTCGTTGGCGATAAATTCCGCCCCAAGGCATAAGACAAAAAGAATTCCAAAAATCCAGAGGCAGACCCAGGCTCGTTTATTTTTCCTGAACCGCTGCCACCGTTTATACATCAAACCTGTTTTTTTCATTGCCGGGCCTCAAAATCTATTCTGGGATCTACTATGGTATACACGATATCCGTCACAAGGGAAAGGAAAAGTGCCAGCAGGGTAAAGAGGTAGAGGTTGCCGAAAATTACCGGATAGTCCCGCTGCATGATAGCTTCATAACTCAGCAACCCAAGTCCTTCCAGAGAAAAAATCACCTCAATCAGTAAGGAACTGCTGAACAGCATGGCGATAAGGGTCGCGGGAAAACCTGAAATTACAATGAGCATGGCATTCCTGAATACATGCTTGAACAGGATCTTTTTTTCGGGAAGACCCTTGGCCCGGGCGGTCATGACATACTGTTTGTGGATTTCATCCAGGAAAGAATTTTTTGTCAGCATGGTCAGGGTGGCAAAACCGCCGATCACCATGGCCAGTACGGGCAATACCAGGTGCCAGAAGTAATCCAGAATCTTCCCGGGAATACTCAGTTCTGCAAAGTTCACCGACACCAGTCCCCGGAGGGGGAAAATTTTCAGGAAGCTTCCCCCGGCAAAGAGAACCACCAAAAGGATGGCAAATAAAAATGAGGGGATGGCATTCCCCAGTACCACCGCGGTGCTGGTCCAGAAGTCAAACCGGGTGCCGTTTTTCACTGCCTTCCGGATGCCCAGGGGAATCGATATGAGGTAAATGATCAGGGTCGTCCAGACCCCCAGGGATATGGACACGGGCAGCCGTTCCTTAATAAGTCCTATTACGGAATCTCCCTTGAAAAGACTATCCCCAAAATTAAAAGTGAGGTAATTTTTAATCATGTCCCAGTACCGCACCGGCAGGGGTTTATCAAAACCAAAGCGTTTTTCAATTTCCGCAATTACCTCCGGGTCAAGCCCCTGGCTTCCCCGGTAACCGCTTGGGGTTGCCCCCTGCACGGATACCCCCGTGTCGGATACAGAACCGGTAATCCGGTCAACACCTGTCCCTCCGATCCCCTGCATTTCCGCAATAGCCTGGTCTACGGGACCCCCCGGGGCAATTTGAGCAATTATAAAATTGATGGTAATGATTGCCCAAAGGGTAGGGATAATCAGTAATAAACGGCGCAAGATATAAGAGATCATTGTTTTACCCACCATGTATACAGACCGGCGTAAATGTCATATTTGGGAATCACCGCCGGTCTTTCAAATTTGTTGACGTATGCTACACGGATTACACTGTTGTACCATTGGGGAATAACATAAAAATTCCAGGTAAGGACCCGGTCCAGGGCTCGCCCCCAGGCAAGCAGCGCCTGTTCATCATCCTGATGGGCTACAATACCTTCTACAAGATAATCCACTGCGCTATCTATTACTCCTGCCACATTCCAGGTGGAATCGATAAAAGCCGAATGCCAGACAATCTGTAAGCTGGAACTGGGATACTTATTTGCCAAATAACCATAGGACGTTATATCGTAATCCCTGGTCCTGATCCGGTTAATGTACTGGCTGGGATCGACCAGCCGTATTTTCATTTCAATGCCGTAACGGGCCAGGTTCCTCTGGAAGGGAATAGCAATCTTTTCGGAACTGGGAGTATAAATAAGAAGTTCAAAACTCATCTGTTTTCCCGTGGCCATATTAATCATTTTTCCGTTCTTCAGTTCCCAGCCTGCCTGTTTAAAAAGCTCTATTGCTTCCCGCATCTGGGGCCGGATACTTCCTGTGCCGTCGGTAACCGGGGGATTGTATTCCCGGGTAAACACCTCCGGGGCAATCTTATCCCGGATGGGTTCCAGGATCTTCAATTCATCCGCCGAGGGAAACCCGAAGGCTTCATATTCGGTATTCTGAAAATAACTTCTCGTCCGGGTATAGGCGCCGTAAAAAATGTTTCTGTTCGTCCATTCAAAATCGAAAAGATAATTCAATGCCTGCCTGGTTAACCGGTTATCAAAGGGAGGCCGCCCGGTATTCATGATATAAGCCTGCATGGGCTGGGGAATCTGGTGGGGAATCTCTTCATTGATTATTTTATACTGATCATTTTTGGAACCCATGTTTTTATACTGGGTTGCCCAGTTCATGGCTACATTTTCAAAACGGATATCGTATTCCCCGGCTTTAAAGGCTTCCATGGCAACCGTATCATCCCGGTAATAATCCCTCCGGATAATCCCAAAATTGAAGGTCCCCTTCCTGGAGGGCAGGTCCCAGGCCCAGTAATCGGGGATCCGCTCATAGGTGACGTACTGTCCCATCTTGTAATCCTTCACCCGGTATGGTCCGGTTCCTAAAGGCGGTGTTGACAACGGTTCAGAAAAATTCCGGGTTTCCCAGTAATGTTTGGGCAGGACAAGGGTTCCGCAGATGGACAGCAGCAGTTCCTTATCACCCGGCTCGGGCAGATCAAACCGGACCCGGAGTTTATCCAGGGCTTTTACGGTAACCCCTTCGTAATACCGTCTGAACTGGGGAACACCCTTTTCGAAAAAGGTATTAAATGAGAAAACCACATCCTCCGAAGTGATGGGAACCCCATCCTGGGCTTTGGCTTTTGGGTTTATATGAAAGATGATAAAGGAAAAATCCTCTGCATATTCAAACTTTTCCGCAACCAGGGGATAGTAACTTTCAACTTCATCCCAGGAACTGGTCAGGAGGGTATCGTAAAAATCCGTGGGCGGTCCCAAAATGGAATCCCCCCGCAGGGCATACCGGTGAAAACTGTCAAAGGTTCCAATATCATGGAGGGTGATGCTGCCGCCCTTGGGAGCATCCGGGTCGGCATATTCAAAGTGGGTAAAACCGTCCCTGTATTTTGGTTCTCCCCTCAAGCTGATGGATGTGGCGGTAATAACCCGGGGCGGTTCTGCTGCGGATAGTGCGGCCGCTCCCAGTCCCAGGGAGATTATTACGATAAGAAATATTTTTTTTCCAATCATTTTAAGAGCATAAGTTGAGATGGATTAATCGTCAACTGGTAAAAAATTTTGCTTGCGTTTTTGATACTCTGTCTGCTACAGGCTACTTCTGAAAGGATAAAAACAAGCCTTTTTCTTCTCAGGTGGTTTCGGGAGCCTCAACCACCGGGGGCTCCGGTCCCTGAGGCTCTCGAAGGGCCAGGGAAAGAGAACTTTTTCTTCTCAGGTGGTTTCGGGAGCCTCAACCACCGGGGACTCCGGTCCCTGAGGCTCTCGAAGGACCAGGGGAAGAGAACTTTTTCTTCTCAGGTGGTTTGGGAGCCTCAACCACCGGGGGCTCCGGTCCCTGAGGCTCTCGAAGGGACCATGGGATAAAGCTTGTCCTTTCCGGAGATTCCATTTGTACAGAAATCCGTTGGCTAACGTTTTTTAATGAATATCCCTTCATCAAGCTCACTGAAGGCTTTTTCCAGTTCCTGCCGGGTATTCATGACAATCGGGCCGGCCCATGCCACAGGTTCATCCAGGGGGATACCGGAAAAGAGCATAAACCGCAGGTCCTGGGTGCCGGCTTTTACCTGGAAGGTACCGCCATTGCCAAAGATCACCGCGGTACGCCGGGGAATCATACTGTCATCGTTTCCAAAAAATCCGTCACCCTCCAATACATAGGTAAACAGGGTATGGGAATCCGGTATGGGTATGGAAAATTTGGCGCCGGGAATAAGTGAAATATCCAGAATGAGGGGCTGGACAAAATTACCCTTGGCCCCGGTGGAATCCCCGTAATTTCCGGCTACTACCCGGACGGTTACCCCGTTTTTTTCAACCCTTGGCATATCTTCAGTATTGATATCATGATAAGCCGGTTCGGTCATTTTATGTTCCCTGGGCAGGTTGATCCAGAGCTGTAGACCAAACAGGCGGTCAGAAATAGCCGGCATTTCCTCATGGAGGATTCCGCTGCCGGAGGTCATCCACTGAGCTTCACCGCCCTGGATCCGTCCGGAATTTCCCAGGGTGTCCCGGTGATCTATTTTCCCGTCAATAAGGTAAGTAAGGGTTTCTATTCCCCGGTGGGGATGCATGGGAAATCCCAGGACATACTCATTAGGATCCTGGGAATCAAAAGCATCCAGCATTAAAAAAGGATCAATATCTTTGACATCCGCATGTCCCAGGACCCGGACCAACTGGACCCCGGCTCCGTCAACGGTTTGATACCCCTTAATTACCTTTTTTACATTTCTTACATCCATTATTAAATATACCTCCAACTGGCGGCTGAATAAAAAGACCCGGGAGAAAATATGCCCATCCCATGTTTAGGGGCTTTTTAGACAAAACACCATGGTTTAAACATAATCCTTACTAATTCTATCGTCAACAATTATAGGGGCATTTCAAAATGGATGATCCCTAAGGATTGATTGGATGGCTGTTGGGGTTCATACACGATGCTGGCATCGGTTGATTTTTTAACGCCCTGGATGAAGGTTGAAACGTTTGTATGTGGTATGAACCCTCAGCCTGTATAATAATTTCCTCTACAACGAAGATACCACGAGGCTCTGCCTCGGGGTTCTTCATTAAAAAAAGATTTTTGTATTGGAATAAAATATATTAAAGTATGTATATGAAATTAAAATATTTAATATTGATAATATTCATATTGCTTTTTATCCTCCGGCCCCAGGGTGTGTATTCCCAGGATCAGCCGGCGGATCCTCCCAAGGTAGCCCTGGTCCTTGCCGGGGGGAGTGCCTGGGGACTTGCCCATATTGGGGTTATCCGGGTTATTGAAGAACTGGGCATTCCCATAGATATAGTAATTGGCACCAGTATTGGGTCCATTGTGGGAGGTCTTTATTCTGTGGGTTATACCTCCGGCGAAATTGAAGAATTGTTCGCCGCCCAGGATTGGAGCAACCTCTTTCTTGCCGCCAACAAGTCGATGAATGAACCCTTTTACAATATGAAGGATACCTCCCGGTATGCCATATCCATCCTTTTTGATAAAAACGGATTTTCCACCGGGGGAGGTCTCTTTACGGGAGAAAAAATTCTTCAGCTTTTGGACAAAAACCTGCTTGGCATTCCTTCTCCGGTTGATTTTGATACCCTCCCCAGGAGATACCGGGCGGTGGCAACCGAACTATCCTCGGGGGACCGGGTTGTTTTTTCAAAGGGGAATATGCCGGATGCCCTGCGGGCCAGCATGAGTATTCCCGGGGTGTTTACTCCCTGGTTCATCGACGGGAAGTATTATATTGACGGCGGTGTGGTGGATAACCTTCCCATTGATGTGGCTGCGGATATGGGGGCGGATATTATTATTGCGGTGGACCTGCGCAAGGAACAGCTGCAGATTGACAATAGAAAACAAAATCTTTTATCAACCTTTAATCAGCTATCGGACATCGTTTTTAAAAATAATGATGATAATCACCGGGATCTTGCGGATATTCTTATTACGGTGGATGTAAAACAGTTTGTTACCACGGATTTTGATAAAGCCCCGGGATTGGCAGCCCTGGGGGAGCAGGAAGCAAGAAACCACATGGATCAGCTCCGGGAACTCCGCAGCAGGTTTCCCCCGGAAAGCAATAACCAGGTCAAACCATACTCCATGAATGAACTTTATCTGGGAAAAGGCCAAAACTTTATTTTATCCGGAGAGAGTTCCCGGGATAAGGGGCTTGAAAAAAGAATCAGCAAAGCCCTGGTAAAGAAAAACGGCAAGGAAGATCCGCTGGATACGGTGATGGACGAGATTGATAACACCGGCCGGTACGATACGGTCCGGTTTTACAGGGATGCATACATTGCAGGACATCCCCTGATAATTGGACTGACACCAAAACCCCAGGATAAAAACGCGGTCCGGCTGTATTTTAAGTTTCAGACATCAATTTCCACCCGGACAGAAATGAACCTCGACCTGGTTCCGGCGCTTGTGATTAATGGCATTACCACGGATGATTCCAAGCTTACGGCGGATCTGGAAATACTCGATTCCCCGGGCGTTGATATTGCTTTTGTCCAGCCCATAGGGTCCTACCTGAGGATATCCCCTTATTTTTCGGTGAAGCAGGAATCGTCGATTAATTTTACCAGTAATTATATCGGGTATCTTTACAATACTTTTTTCCTTTCCGGCGGGGTGAATCTGGGATTTTTCCCCTGGGGCGGAACTGAATTCGGTATTTCCCTCAGTTATGATTATGTGGATACGAAATTTCCTGACGACAGCGATAATGATGGTTTTTCCAGCGAAACCGTGGCTAATCCCATGCTGAAGACTTATTTTATCTTTGAAAAAGTGGATTCCCCCATTTTTACATCCCGGGGAGCCTATGGGGCCCTTCTGTTTCAGGCACCCCTGCGGTTTATGGGTTCTGAAAAGTATTTTCAAACCCTAACTCTTAAGGGCAATGCGGCGATTCCCGTGGCTGCTCCGGTAACCCTGGCTTTTCAATGGATTGTGGGTACGGATTTTACCTTCATGACACTTTTTGAAAAGGCTCCGTTTTACTATCTGCCTTCGCTGGATTCTCACTGGATGTTTCCGGGGCCCCTGCAGATTGGCGAAAAATCGGGAAGCCATGTGGCGGGTATAGGATTTGGGGTAAATTATCAGTTTAACTGGCAGAACAGGGGGATCAGGTTCCCCATATTTTTGCTGTTTAATGGCGCCCTGGGTACAATCATTCAGGATATATACGATATCGACTGGAGTAATACCTTCCACTGGAATGCATCCCTGGGTGCCGGCCTCAGGCTGAATGATGCTTTTGGGATAGCCCTGCGGTTCGGTTTGAACCAGAATACGGATAAGAGTTTTGCTCCGTTCTTTGCCCTGGATGTGGGGGTAATCAATTATTGATCAGGCCGATTAATAAAAAAGCTCCCTTAGGGGAGCCGGAAGGCGCCGAACGGATTCGAACCGTTGCATGAAGGTTTTGCAGACCTCTCCCTTACCGCTTGGGTACGGCGCCGTATTGATGCTAAAAATAACAAATACAGGATATTTTGTCCAGTACCTGCCTGGGCTTGAACCAGGGATCAATAGATGATTAGGCCGATCAAGTATCATGAGGCTTTTTCAAAATGTCAAATTTTGAAAAAGCAACCTTAGATGTAAGTGCAGAAAGAATACTATTTTATTTATGGGTAAGAAAATAGCATTCTTTCTGCAAAAGCCTTTTTCAAAACTAACCGAGTTTTGAAAAAGGCTCTCATAACTTACTTAAAAAAGGTGGTATTAAAAAGAATGAAAAGCCTCCCAAAATCCGGGGCTAAAATCCGTTTATGTATGATCCGCCTTTTCCGTATCCGACTCGGCTCCGGAAGGTATATATCCTTCTTTTATAAGCCGTTCCCGTTCGAACCTTGTAAGGAATTTCAAATATTTCTCAATATTTTCAACACTCTGTTGAATTTGCGGAAGCCGGTGCAAATTATTAATCGCCAAAAGCGTCAGAATTGCAATGATAATTATAAATATTACCAATGCAGCCGGAATAATCAATGCCAGAACTCCCATTCCATAGCCAAGCGTCTGCATACTTCAATCTCCTTTCATGTTAATTATGGAAATCTCTAACAACAGAAGTTTTTAGAGGTCCCTTTATTCCCTTTCTTTGATAAATGATTTTTAAGAATTGTATTATATCACCAGGGCCGTATCATTCAAGCTTTATAATTATTTTTGAAATTTGGGTGATTTCTGCCTCCCGCTTCTAAAAAAAACAGGATAAGGATTTTAAATCCTTATCCTGCAAATAGTTAACTCTGGGCCCACCTGGACTTGAACCAGGGACCAATAGATTATGAGTCTACTGCTCTAACCAACTGAGCTATAGGCCCTGTTTAACAGAGCTTCATTTTTACACAGAATGGGAAAAAAAGTCAATCAATTTATCCCAGAACAGATTTCAATATAGCTCCTAGTGTTTCGAAAGCCCCAAAGGCCGGAGGTTTTTTCGGCGGCTGAGGCTCCCGAAGCCATACCTTCAAAAAAATTTTTTTCCTCTGTGCAGCACAAATAAAAGTTTTTGATTGGAAAAACTCTTCCTCTGTGTATAGATTTTAAGAGGGGCTGTTATTTTACCGCCAACCTGCCGATCCTATAACGGGGGCGTCTATGAGAAAACGTATTCGTTTAGCTGTCTGTACCTTCATTTTAAGCGGGATTTTTTTCAATTCTTCGCATGTTTTCGCAGAACAGTTTATATATAAGCATCAGAAGGGTGATACCTACCGGATTCTTTCCACGGTAAATGAGGAAGTGTATGTCAACCGGGCCTTGAGCCACCGGGCGGAGATCCTGAACAGGATTGCCGTGGAGGTGACGGATGTAAAAAATGGGACCGGTACCCATAAGGCGGTGTTTTTAACCGCAGAGAAGGCCACAGGGGTAGCCGGAAGGCAGAGTTTTCAGTGGTCCCGGGAGTATAATTCGGTTTTTGACAGGAATTCCGCGGGACAGCTTACCATTGATAAACAGTATTACATGCCGGTGGTAAGGAATGTTCCGGTTTTTCCCAATAAGGACTTGAAGGTTGGGGAGAAATGGACCGCCGAAGGGCATGAGGTCCATGATTTCAGGGATGGATTTGGTATCCAGGAACCCTACCGTATTCCCTTTAATGCGGAATACACGTATTTAGGGACCAAGGAGTGGAAGGATAAAAAATACCCCGCTTTTTCCGTATCCTACCGGATTTTCAGCGAGCCCCCAAGGGCTGCGGGGAATGTCTGGCCGGTTCGTATCATGGGAGCGTCGGATCAGATAGTTTTCTGGGATACGGAACTGGGCCAGCCTGTATCTTACCATGAGTATTTCCGGATGGTGTTTGAACTTTCCAACGGATATACCTATGAATACCGGGGATATGCCCAGGCGGAGATCCTGGAATCCACCAGGATGGATAAGGACAAGATGGCCCAGGAAATAAGCCAGGATATTGACCGTTTGGGAATTGCGGATACCTCCGTCAGAATTGTGGATGAGGGGATTGCCATCAGCCTGGAGGATATCAAATTCCAGCCGGATTCAGCCATATTGGTCCAGTCGGAACAGCAGAAACTGGACAAAATTGCGGAAATCCTGAAACGGTACCCTGACCGGGATATTCTCGTTGGTGGGCATACCGCCCTGGCAGGAACCGCCGAGGGCAGGCTCACCCTTTCCCTGGAACGGGCTGCGGTGGTGGCGGAATACCTGATTTCCAAGGGGGTCCGCAGTGCTGACCGGATTGTGGTCCGGGGGTATGGTGCGGAAAAACCCCTGGCGGATAACCGGACCGAAGAGGGTATGCGGAAAAACCGCCGGGTGGAAATTACTATTCTGGAAAATTGATAGGAAGATTTGATTCTTTCCCCGGGGAACCTCATGGAGCGGAGCCCGGTCCCCGGCTTCGGCGGGGATGTGCCCTTATGTAATAAAATAAGGCCAGTTTTTTCATGGGATGCGGCTTTTTGGGAAAAAATATCCTCTTTTGATTTTGTACCGCTTCTCTATCTTGACCTCCCCTAGCCGGGTATGGTACCACATAGTTACCCATGAACTACTCTAATCCTGCTAATTTAGCTGTCCTTGCCTGTCCTGGGGGTGAGCGTTTTGCTGAAGAGATTATCACCCACCTGAAAAAGCTGTATTTTAGGCATTTTAACCGCACCGTGGAAGAACTTTCCAAACAGTATAATCTTGAAAAAGATGATGTGGTCAGGAAGGTTAATTTTACCAATGATGTAGTTTTTAATCGGCAGTATATTCATGGGAACGTTCTAAAATACCGGAGTCCCCATTTTAAGGTGCCCGCCCAGTTCAGTCTTTTTCCCAACGGAGAAATTAAGGCTGAAATCATGGAATCCATCCGCGGGAAGGATCTGTATATTATTCAGGATGTGGAAAATCATTATCCCCTGACTTTTAACGAAGGAAAAACGGTCCAGCGGATGACCATAAATGACCATCTGATGACATTATTTGTTACGGTGGATGCGGCAAAACAGGCCGGGGTTGACCGGATTACTCTGGTGGCTCCCATTTATCCTTATTCCCGGCAGCACAAGAAAAAGGGAAGGGAAGGGCTGACCGCCAGCCGGGTAGGAAAAATCCTGGAGTTCCTTGGGGTTGACCGGATTATCACCCTGGATATCCATTCCCGGGAAATAGGCAATGCCTTTAAATTTATGCGGCTGGAAAATCTTCATGCCAGTTACCAGATTATCCGGAAACTGGCGGAGATTGAAAAAATTGACAACGATGATTTTGTGGTGGTATCCCCGGATACGGGTGCGGTGGACCGGAACAAATTTTATGCCACCACCATGAAGAAACCCCTGGCGCTGCTTTATAAAGAAAGGGATTACTCAAAGGTGTCCCAGAATGCCCTGGACAATAATATTTCCGAAATTAAGCTTCTGGGTAATGTGGACGGGAAAACCGTGTTCATGGCGGATGATCTTTTGGGTACCGGCGGTACCCTTTTGAAGGCAATGAAATTCCTTAAAGCCCAGGGGGCAAAAAAAGTAATCTGCGCTGTGAGCCTGCCCCTCTTTTCCGGTGACGCCATCGAACATTTTGATGCGGCCTATAAGGAAGGCCTCTTTTACCGGATTATCGGGACCAACGCTATTTACCATGAAGATCTTCTTACACGGGAATGGTATATCAGTGCAAATATTACCAAGTTTTTTGCGAAGATCATTTCCCGGCTTCACGAAGGCCTTTCCATGTCCCCCCTGCTGGATAACCGGGATGTGATCAGTAAGCTGATTAAAGAAACATAAACCATGAGACCAGCCGAAGCGATCCTTTGTGCAGATATTGGAACCTCATCCATCAAGTTATCACTGATCAATTTTAACGGAAAACAACTGAGTTTTGTCCGGGAATCCTTTCCTTTTGCCCGGGTTACCGCAGGAACCGTAGAGGCCGCTGACTGGAAGGAAGGCTTTAAGCAGGGAACCGGATCCCTTAAGAAAAAAAGTCCCGGTGTAGAAATAAAAGCCATATCCATTTCAGGAAACGGGCCGACCCTGGTTCCGGTGACCCATGAGGGGGTATCCCTGATGCCCCTGCATTGGTACGACCGCCGGGTATACACTCCGCAGGATTTGTCCGGAATTCAAAAATCATTTTTTCTGCCCCATGCGGCGTGGCTCAGGCACAATGCGGAAGACCAGTATGAAAAGGTAAAATTCTTTTTATCCACCCAGGAATGGCTTTCCTATCAGCTTGGGGCGGAGCCGGTGACGGTTCTGCCCTCCGGATCCTATGGACCCTACTATTGGGATGAGGATCAATGCCGGGCGTTTGGGCTGGATTTCTCCAAATTTGCCCCCTTTACGGAGATGGGTGCCGGCATAGGAATTGTTTCATCCGAAGCCGCGGGGTATTTTGATCTGCCCCCGGGGATTCCCATTGTTGCAGGAGGTCCTGATTTTGTTATGGCATTGATCGGCACCGGGACTATCCGCAATGGTATAGTCTGCGACAGGGCAGGGACATCCGAGGGAATTAATGTCTGTACCGATTCCCCGGTGTTTGCTCCGGAGCTGCGGACGCTGCCCCATGTAAAGGAAGGACTCTGGAATGTGGGGGCCATGCTGCCCACATCGGGGCGGCTCTTTGAATGGTTCCGGGATATCACCGGACAGCAGGACCGGCCCTATCAGGAAATGATGGAAGAAATTGTTACCGATCAGGGATTTGACTGCCAGCCGTCGGAATCGGATTTTTTCCCGGGCCTTAAATCGGGAATGCTGACTTCCCCCAGCTGTCTTGTTTCCACCGCAGGGCTCACCACCAGGGCTCAGCTGGGCCGGGCCATGGTGGAATCCATTGGTTTTATGGTCCTGGATGCCCTGCAGACCCTTAGAAGCCGGGGGTTTATGGTTGAGGAAATGAGACTTTCCGGAGGCCAGGCAAAGAATCCCCTCTGGAATCAGCTGAAGGCAAATATCAGCGGGTGTACCCTTCTGGTACCTGAAATTATTGATGCGGAATTAGCCGGGAACGCCTGCACGGCGCTGATGCATTTAAGGGAAGCCTCCAGTCTGGATGAAGCCTGCCAGCGGATCGTTATCATAAAGGATACCTATCTCAGCGATCCCGGCTGCCATGAGACTTATGTAAGGCAATTCGAATCATATAAAACACTCAAATCCAGGATGGAGAATCTTTTCACATGACCTGCTACAAGTTCCCCAGGGAAATCCGGGGGATAATCTTTGATATGGACTCCACCCTTTATACCAGCGAAGAGTACAACCGGTTCCAGTATGAAGCCCCGGTAAAAAAATTAGCCCTTTTGAAGGGGCTTTCCTTTGATGATATGGATGCACAGATTGAGGCATATCAGGATGAATGGGCCGGGACCCACGAAGGTAAAAGAACCAGCATGGGAAACGTTTTTGCTGCCTTTGGTATTCCCATTAAAGAGAGTGTCCTCTGGCGGGAGGAGCTGCTCGATCCTTCCCGTTTTTTATCAGAAGATCCCCGGCTGCAGAAAACCCTGAAAATTCTGGTACAGAATTTTTCAGTTTCTATTGTTACGAATAATCCGGTCAGTGTAGCCAGGAAGACCCTGGCGGTGCTGGGGGTGGAGCAGTTTTTCGGTCATATCATAGGTCTGGATACCACGGGGATTTCCAAACCCCATCCGGAGCCTTTTCTTAAAGCCGCCCGGGAAATGAACCTAAGCCCTGAACAATGTATTTCCGTGGGAGACCGGTACGACATTGACCTGGCCATTCCGCTGTCCCTGGGTATGGGGGGAGTCCTGGTAAAAGGGGCTGAGGATGTGTATGAATTGCCCCGGGTTCTGGGAATCGGTGAATAATAAAACCCCACCCGCGGGGACAATCTTTTCCATCACAGACCCTTCGAGGGCCTCAGGGTCCGGAGACCCCCGGTGGTTGAGGCTCCCGAAACCACCTGCGGCGGCAAGCCTTTCCATCACAGACCCTTCGAGGGCCTCAGGGTCCGGAGACCCCCGGTGGTTGAGGTTCCCGGAACCACCCGCAGCGGCAAGCTTTTCCACCACAGACCCTTCGAGGGCCTCAGGGTCCGGAGACCCCCGGTGGTTGAGGTTCCCGAAACCACCTGCGGGGACAATCTTTTCCATCACAGACCCTTCAATACTTCGAAAGTCTCAGCACAAGGAGACCCATTGCCCGGGTTTTACCCTTTCTGCCATTTGACAATTTGAAAGAGTTTTGTATAGATTTAAAGATATGAATTTGGAAACCTTTGCCGGGGGAATCGGGAAAATATGTTCCCGTACTCCCATTGCTCCGGGGCGTCCCCTGGATTGGACCATAATTGCCAATCCCACCGCCGGGGGATTTACCATAAAATCCCGGTGGAAAAAACAGCTGGCCGCATTAACCGCTTCAGTGGAAAAATCGGAAAAAAATCCCCCCAGAGAGTGGGGGGCGGGGCCTTCAAAAACAGCCCGGGAGATGGACCAGGGGGACGGCAGCCTGGGTGCGCTGGGGCTGGTGCCGACAAACCGCCCCGGCCATGCGGGTGATATAGTCCGGGCTCTGGCTGAAGAAGCCGGGGCAGAGCAGGGGAATCCCAAAGGACCTGCCCCGTATCATGTGATTATCACCGCCGGGGGAGACGGGACAAGCCTGGAAGCTTTGATTGTTCTTTACGGTCTGCCCCGGGCAATCCGGTCCAACTTCGTAATAATCCGCCTGCCCATGGGAACCGGCAACGACGGCTCCGATGCCTGGGAACTGGGGGACGCCCTGGATTTGCTTATCGAACCGGTTAAGGTGGATTACCGGAAGGCCCTCATCCTGACCACCTCCACGGAAAACAAAGGTCCATTCCTGGCATTTAATATTTTATCCCTGGGGCTGGATGCTTTTGTGACCCATATGACCAACAGGATGAAAGGACGCATGCCCGGTGATTCCTACAAACTTTGGGTGGATATTGCATCCCTGCTGTACGACAAACTGTACAAGGTGAGGCCCATGGATATCCGGGCTTTTGATAAGCAGGGTAAATCCGTGCTGACCCTGCATGAACCGGTGCTTCTCACCGCCGTGGGAGAAAGCGGGCACAGGACATACGGTTCCCACAAGCACATTTTGCCCGATGACAGAAATGTCTGTATCCTCCGGCAAATGTCCCTTTTAAGAAAAGTTTCATTTAAGGAAAGATTCAGCACCGGCAGTCATGTGGGACAGCCCGAAGCTATCCTTCTTGATGCGGATAAAATCGAATTCCGGTATGATTATCCAATCCTGGCTCAGATGGACGGTGAAACGGTACTGCTGGAACCCCGGGATTTTCCTGTGTCCATCACATTAAGTGATCCGGTTATCCCGGTGTTAAAGCGCATATAACAGTGGAAAGAATTCCCTGCCGCCCGGGATGCGGCGCCTGCTGCATTGCTTTATCTATTTCAAGTCCTATCCCGGGAATGTCCCGGGGAAAACCCGCAGGGGTTAGGTGCATCCATTTGGATGATACATATCTTTGCGGAATCTTTCACCACCCGGACCGGCCAGGGGTATGCGCCTCACTTATTCCAAACCGGGAAATGTGCGGAACCACCAGGGAAGAAGCATTATCCTATCTGCATGAACTGGAAATACTTACAAAACCCTCATGATTTAAAAAAGAGAACTTCCGGAAACTTCAGTTTTAAGGGCACCTCTAAAAACTTGGTTAGATTTTTAGAGGTGCCCCTGGAGAAATTTTTATTTCTTTATCTTAAAACGAAATAAAAAAGTTTCTCCATCTTACATCTAAAGGGAACTTCTAAAAACTGAAGTTTTTAGAAGTTCCCTTAATATTTTTCTTTTATCTCAAAACGTTCAACGTTCCCTGTGGCTTTCAGGGCTTTTGCAAGTTTTGAAATATCCATGTTATTCGATATGCCCACCAGTATCCGGAGACGGGCTCCTTTCCCTTTGCCGATGGATTGATCCACATCAATGGACTGCACCCGGACCCCAAAGGATTTTAAAATTCCCATGGCCTCTTTTGTATCGGGGATGCTTGTTTTATAGGTTAATTCTATCAGTTTGTTCCGTTCCGTGGGGAACATCTTTTTTTCAAACATATCCAGCACCACCAGGGTGATCAGGCTGATTATTTCAGCCACCGCTGCGGCCAGAAACATGCCCGCCCCGATTGCAAGTCCCACCGCTGCTATGAACCAGAGTGAGGCCGCGGTGGTCAGTCCTTTAACATTATTCCCCAGACGGATAATAGCCCCGGCCCCAAGAAAACCAATCCCCGATACAACCTGGGCAGCGATTCTTCCGGGATCACCGTTCTTCAGGGTATTGAATTCCTGGGGAATCCAGATAGAAAGGATCATCAAAAGGGTTGCCCCGGTACAGATAAGTATATGGGTCCTGAGACCCGCCACCTGATGACGGCTTGACCGTTCAAAGCCAATAATTGCCCCCGCCACAAAACCCAGACTCAGCCGGAGAACCATATCCATTTCTGATAAAACCGGTATATCCATGGTTATTAATATAACCGTTTTTTTTCAAAAACGCCACTCTATTTGTGACGAGTAAAGATTTTTGCCGGATTGATCCCCGGTATTCATCTATACCGGGGATCAGCCATATTTAGAAAGCGGACTTAAATCCGCTCTATTAATTCTTCCAGGATGCTGCAGTATTCTTCTGTTTTTTTTGCCATGTACCGGACAAAGGAATTATCTTCCGCCCTGCCGACCACTGCTTCCATTTCCTTTTCATTCCTGTAGGTGATACTCCGGAAGGGATCGATGAAATCCCTGGCCCTGCTTTTGTATACCTGTTCATTAACCCAGCGCTGCATGGGGATGAGTTTTCTTAATTCCTTTTTAAAACTATCCCGGGTGATTTCCTGGTTGTCCAGAAAACCCGCGACCGAAAAGGCATGCCTGAGTTTATCCAGGGGATACTGTTTTTCCGCTTCATCATAAACACCGTGAATATCAAACCAGTTTTTAATATGGCCCTGTTTGATTTTTTGCTGAAGGGCCTCCACCCTGAATGAAGGAATGATCTGCCCCCCCAAGTTCACCCAGCCGCTGATTCTTCCATGCTCCGCGGTTGCCTGCTTCCATGCTTCATCGGGTGAATTGATGAGGTCCAGCATTTCACCGAAAGTGCATGACGGGTGTTCCATGAGGAAATCCGCCAGGGTTCTGTATATGTAATAAAAAAGCATCTCCCTGTAGGAAACAAAAGCCCTGCCTGGTTTCAGGATTACGGTTTTCCGTTTGGAACGTTCCAGTCCGTGGACAGGGATAATTTCATCCCTGGATGCGGTAAATGAATATTCCGGGTCTTCCAGGTATGTGCCGTTAACCGGTACATCGGTTTCACTGGGAAAGGCCATCCCCGCCTGGGACATCCAGCCTTTCAGTTTTTCCAGGGTTTGGATAATTTCTTCTGCTGTATCCGGGGCCAGGTAGTCGGTTTCGATATGCTGCACTTTTATTTTCCGTTTATCCCTGTTTTTGCTTTTCCAGGAATTCCTTTCCAGGGCATACATATTGTACATCCAGAAATAGGCGGGCATAACTTCCAGCCGGTCCTCCTTGGTATTGTTGTTAACCAGGGAAAAGGGAATATCGATGTTAAGCTCATAGGGATAATCGCTCTTTGAAATAAGCACAAAGCTGGCAAAGCAGCTGGAATGTTTCAGGCTTACCGCAAGCCCCGGCCAAAACCCCCGGCCGGCCCGGATCTCTCCGTCATTGGCCCGGCTGTTGTGGTTCGAACCGACGGTGGCCCCGGCTGCCATGTTGGACATTCCCCCGATAAGACTTGCAATGAGGAATGAATTATTATGATGCTGTTCATGGACCGGGAATACCAGGTTGTTAAGAATTTCGCAGCAGGATACGGTGGAGTTGTCACCCAGCACGGAATGGATAAGCCTGGCTCCGTATTTTAAATTGGAATTTCTTCCCATAATAAAACGCACCGCCTTGGCCCCGTAAAATATATGCGATCCGTATCCGACAATCCCGTTTACCAGTTCCACCCCTTCACCGATCTGGGTCTGTTCTTCCTCGGATGAGAGGATGGTAATGTTCTTTAACTTGTTTGCCCCTTTAATATAAGCGGCCCCGCCGATTTTTACATCCTTGATAATTCCGCAGCTTTTGATCACCGAGCCGGAACCTATGGTTCCGTATATTCCCCGGCTGCCGCAATACTGCTGCTGGGTGATTTCCTTTAACCGGAGACCGAGTTCCTCATCATCCCTGTAGGATGCCCATAGGTAGGCATCCGCGGGAATCAGATCTTCAAAAGGCAGGATAGATCTTCCACCGGCTTCATTCATCACATCAATCCATACCCGGACATCCTCGCCTTCCCCTTCCTTAACAATACCGTTTCCGAATTTTGCATGATCGGTACATTGCATTTCATCTATCCTGGATAGAATAACCCTGCTGCCGATGATGTAGTGGGATATGTAGCTGCAGTCCTGGATGGCCGTATCATCCCCTATATCCGATGAAATGATAACGCTGTTCCTGATTCCCGCAGGGATACAGAAGTCGTGGTACTTTAGAAGAATATTCCGGAGTTTTCCAATCCGGACCAGACCGTAGAACCGGGAATTCCGTATCAAGCTAGGATCGAACGGATCGGTTACCAGGACATTATCCCAATTGGAGGAAAAATTGAGGTTTCCCAGCAGTGTTTCCTTTTCCGATCTTGTCAGGCTTCGCCAGTTTTGCTGCTCCACCTGGGTATTCCTGATCCAGTACTCATCTTTTCCTGCGGGAATAAATGAAGAATCGATAAAATCATATCCGTAATTATCCGCCGGTATAAGGGTAACACTCATACAATACATCCTTCCCCTGTTAAAGGGTATTTCAGTGTAATCAAACAGATCCCCGGGTTATTTTCAAACCCCGGCCGGTTTTGGAAAAATCTCTGTATTAAAAAAATTACCCGAATTTTAGGATTGGCACAATACCGGATTTAAAAAAGGGTACCGAAGATACCCTGGAGAACTTTTATCGCAATGGAATAAAGAAATCAGCAACCCCGCCGCAAGCAGTGGTGTATGAAACCTGCCTGCGAATAAAAATTTTCCCATAATGCACCTTGGGGAAAACTTCCAAAAATAATTTTGGAAATCCCTATACCCATGGATGGTTCCACCATTTTTTCCTGAAGGATAATTGACAAGGACCAACAATTGCCGCTTAATTATGCAATGGAAAAAGTACCTTTTTGGACCCGGTTTTGGAGAGCCTTTAAGGGAGCTCTGAAACCAGCCCTTCATTCAATCCGTTTCCTTCTTACAATAATGCTTCCTGTTTCCTTATTTGTACTGATCCTGGATTATTCGGGACTTTTGTATTATGCAGCTTTAGGGATGAACCCGGTGATGAAACTGATAGGGCTGCCCGGCGAAGCATCCCTGGTGATCATCAGCTCCTTTTTTTTGAATATTTATTCGGCCATTGCGGTAATCCAAAGCCTTTCCCTCACCGGCAGGGAAATAGCCATTCTGGCAACCATGTGTCTTATAGCACACAACATATTTGTAGAATCCGCGGTGATGCAGAAAACCGGTTCAAATGCTTTCAAAATGGCAATGATCCGGCTGGTTTTTTCTTTTATAGCGGGTTTCCTTTTAAATCTGATCCTTCCGGGGGTGCTGGGAAAAGCCAGCAGCGGTACACCGGTGATGGAGCATATATCACTGGGAATAAATCCGGACCAGTTTTTAACAATCCTCAAAATTTGGATTACCCAGTCGGGATGGCTGGTTTTAAGAATCTCTTTGATTGTATTTGGTTTGATGGTGCTGCAGAAGGAACTGGATGAATTCGGGATCATGAAATTTCTGGGGAGAATCACCGCCCCGTTGATGGTTATTTTGGGGCTGCCCCCCAAAACGGGTTATCTCTGGATAGTTGCCAATGTGGCCGGGCTGGCCTATGGATCGGCTATTATGGTGGAGGAAGTAAAAAACGGGGAGCTGGCCCAGCAGGAATCGGATATGCTTAATCACCACGCCGCCATGAGTCATTCCCAGCTGGAGGATACGCTTCTTTTTACTGCCATAGGGGTTCCCTATCTATGGGTGGCTTTACCCAGGTTAGTTATGGCATTTATTCTTGTGTGGCTGGAAAGGGCAAGACGTTTTCTGTTCAGAAGATCCTTCAGGGTTGAAATCAGCTGAAGTTTTTTGCAGCAAAACCAAGGGGTTGTTCCAAGACCGGAACAACCCCGCCGGGGAATAAATCAGTAATCGTAATACTGGGAGGAAAAGTAATCCTGGATTATGCTGTCTATGCTGTTGGCAATGAGATAATCATCAAAAAGCAGTTCCAGCTTGTCCCGGTTTTCATATACTAATTCCAGGTCCCTTGGATAAATTGTTGTATTATTTTCCAATATGTAAATTTTAATTTCTATCCATTCATCAAAATCACCCTGGGGATCATATCCGAAATCCACCCAGAATATTTTTGCTTCTTCTATAATGTTTTCAGCATATAAACTGCACATCCCCTTAAAGATGCTATAGTATACGATCAGTCCATTTTCACCTAAACCATTGTCGATAAATACCTGCTTCATCGCATCGGGAAGGCTGATTGATTCATACTGTTTAATGCTGCCGGAAACACTCAGGCCATCCACCTGATCAAAATAGAGTTCCCAGGTTTCTTCATCCAGCTCGCCCAGCCCGGTATCAATCAATTCATAAGTATTGATAAACGTGTCAATCAATTCATTGGTCAAATAAGACTTTGAAAAATCATCCGAATATGCTGCGGCACATAGAAGAATCAGAACCGTCCAGAATGCTACTATTTTTTTCATTATCATCTCCTTCTAAAAAGAATAATCGTTCATGGCATTTTTTACCAGCGCATAATCCGCCGGATGAATAATTTTATTCTTGATGGTTGCGAAGAAACCGTTTACGGACATCCATAATAATAGTTCTTCATCAACATCATCCGCCTCTCCGAAGTCATCGAATTCCATTTCAATGGCGGCCAGGATCATTCCATAAACAAAAACATAAATTTGGATTAAGCCCTGTTCACCTAATCCGTATTTTTTGAGCATAAGCAGGATTTCCCCGGGGATATCCAGGGTTTTCAGCTTTTCCAGAGGGTCCGTATCGGATAGGCTGATTAATTCCCGGACCTCCGCATGGAAAGCCGGATACAAAACCGCTATGCTGTCGAATTCGCCTGAAATAGCGTTTATATTGTCCCTGATTATTATAACGGTTTTTTTATCCAGGTAGGGTTTTGGATTTTCTGCAAACAGCAAGCCAGGGATAATAAGCAGAATTCCCAGGAGAAGCATTTTTTTCATTTTTTACCCCTGCTATTTTAATGAATCAAATATTTTCTTGAATGGGGAATTTTCTTTTTTCAGTTCCCTGGAACCCCTGGTTATTTTGCAGAGGGACAGGCCCAACTCTTTGGCTATTTCCCGCTGGGGAACCTTATTTTCCAGTTCCTTAACCAAAGCCCACCGGGCAGCGATATCGGCGATTTCCGCCGGAGTAAGGAGGCATCTGAGGAACGATTCAATTAATTCCGGATCATCTACTTTCGCCAGGGCCTGGGAAAGTTCGGAGATGTTTTCTTCAACCCTTGGGTCATCTATTTTCATACAGTATTAATATATCATTTAATCCAGCATAGGGCCAGCATTAAATTCTCACTTCCCTGATAATTTGCAGCAGTTCCCCGGGCTTCTCAATAATCCGGTCCGCCCCGGCCTTTTCCAGGACGGACCGGTCCCTGAAACCCCAGGTGACTCCCACGGCGTGGCAGGAAGCGGCTTTGGCGGATTCTATATCCACTTCGGAATCCCCGATAAAAATATTGTCCCTGGGGGTGGAATCGAGTTCCAGAAGGATGTCCCATACCGCTGCTGGGTCGGGTTTCCTGGGTATTCCCTCCCGTTCGCCATACACCAGGGAAAAAATCCCCGGGGGGAAAAGTTCCGCAGCTATTGTTTTTGCCAGGGAATCCGGTTTATTGGTCAATATGGCCATCCTGATTTTCAGGCTCTTCAATTCCGTTAAAAGTTCGGGGATTCCCGGATAAGGCCGGGAGAAAACCACCGGGGCTTCTTCATAATACCGGTAGGAAACATCAAAAACAGACTGGATTATGGTATCATTCCGGGATTCCGGCGGCAGCGCATTCCCGCAAAGATTCCGCCAACCCCGGCCAACCATCGGCAAATATTCTTCCTGGGTATGCACGGGAAACCGGAAATCTTCGAGGGCCCGGTTAACCGCGTGGGCAATATCTTCCAGGGTATTTACCAGGGTTCCGTCGAGATCAAAGATTATGGATTTAAATTTCATGGGTTAAAAATACTGTTTTAATGGATTTATGCATAGCCGCAGGTCCGTTGATATTTTCCGGGGGCTTTGTTACCATGGGGAGGTTCTGAAAATCCGGCTGGATGTTCGGAGATTTTTCATAATCCGCATTAAGAAAAGGGTTAAATGAAAGCCCAGGATTTGGGCAGGTAGATTGATGGCCAAAACCGTACCGCAAAACCAGGAGCTTACAGTCTGTTTCCTGGAAAAAGGTCTGGAGCTTGATAAGGTTCCCACAAAAAGCAGTAATTTCTATTCCAACGACCGGTTTTATACCTATTTTAATATTGATCCCTATAGGACACTGCTTCTTTTTGGGTTTGAAAAACCCAATGAAGCCATGACTCCCTCACTGGCTTTTGTGCATTCCATAACCCGCCGGTTTATTACGGTTCTTTCAAAAAATGTTGATATTGAAATAACCCGCCGAGTACCGCTCCTCCCGGAAAATGAGGCGGAGGAAATCTGCCGGGATATTCCCTTTGCCCTGGGATCCGAATGGGTCGATGCAGGATGGGTCATCAGCCTTTGGAACAGATTGGGAATGGCTTTTGAGTCGGAAATTCCGGGGTTTAAAACGGTAACGGATTTTTTAAGACGGTATAACCCGGAGGTAAAAATTTTCGGGAGGGTGTATTTTCACCTGGTGGAAAATAATAGTGAGGGTTTTCCCTTTACGTTTCTGGCCACGTACATTGCCAATCCCGAGGCCGGGAAAAGAACCTCCCTGATCCCTTTGCGGAATGCCCTGCTGGAATACAAGGAAGAAACGGACCAGCTGCTTAAACTCCTGGTTAATGTAACCAGTGCGGCGGTCAAAAGCCGGTTTATTCGGTATCTCGTGGAAAGCGGTGAACTTTTTTCTTCCCGCAGATTCACCGTGGTTGAAGCATATATCTTTCTGAAGGAAATACCCCTGTACGAAGAATCCGGGATAGTCTGCCATATCCCGGACTGGTGGAAGAAAAAATCCAATTCCCCCCGGCTTTCCGTTTCTATTGGGGATAAGGCTCCGGTTCAGCTGGGAATGGATGCATTGCTCAGTTTTGATACGGACCTTTATCTGGGGGATGAACGGATAACAAAAGAAGAGATAGAAGCCCTGCTGAGCCAGACCGCAGGTTTGGGCTTAATCAAGGGAAAGTGGACCGAGGTAAACCACGATAAGCTCAAGGCCCTGCTTACAGCTTATGATAAGATTAAAAAGACCAAAAATATGACCTTCCGGGAACTGGTCCAAATGCAGCTTGGCCTCCGGGGAGTTCAGGGAACTTCCGGTAAGGGGGAACCGGAAATCGTAGTCTCCCATGGCGAATGGCTTTCGGGAATCAGGAAACGGCTTTTACATCCCGGGGAACTCAAGCCCCTTACCCTGGGGGATAATTTCAGGACGATCCTGCGGCATTACCAGGAAGCAGGCCTGGGTTGGCTCTATGCCATGAAAAGCCTGGGATTCGGGGCCCTCCTGGCGGACGATATGGGTTTGGGAAAAACCGTTGAAATCCTGGCCCTGCTGGAATATATGAGGCAGAACAGGAGGTTCAAGGCTCTCCTGGTAATTCCCGCATCCCTGATCGGCAACTGGGAAAAGGAAATCCTGCGGTTTACCCCGGAACTGCGGTACCGGATCATGCATTCCCGGCAGCGGAATGTGAATATCCCTGGGGCGGACCTGTTTATTACTACCTATGGAATGGCCTCCCGGCTGCCTGAATTGAGGGATCATACCTGGGATATGGTTATCCTGGATGAAGCCCAGGCTATCAAAAATCCTGCAAGCAGGCAGACCAAATCGGTAAAACAGCTGAAATCCTCCTTTAGAATAGCCATGACCGGAACCCCCATTGAAAACAGGCTTTCCGACCTTTGGTCCCTGTTCGATTTCCTCAATCCGGGACTTTTAGGTTCCGCCCGGGAATTTACCGCCTTTGCCAAGGGGATTAATTATTCCCGGCTCCGGGAAGTGGTGGCTCCCTTTATCCTCCGGCGGCTGAAAACCGATAAATCAATTATCCCGGACCTGCCCGATAAAATAGAGCTGAAAGCCTTTGCATCCCTGTCAAAAAAACAGTTCGTTCTTTATACCGATCTGGTAAAATGGCTGTCCCGGCAGCTTGAAACAGCCCAGGGAATAGAACGCAAGGGGCTGGTGCTTGCTACCATTACCAAATTCAAACAGATATGCAATCATCCGGACCAGTATCTGGGCAGCGGAACCTTTGATGTTTCCCAGAGCGGAAAATTCGGGGTTCTGCAGGAAATCTGCGAGACCATCCGGGAGAAGCGTGAAAGGGTTTTAATTTTTACCCAATTTAAGGAAATGACCGAACCCCTCCGGGAATTTCTTGAGCACATCTGGGGCAGGAAAGGGCTGGTCCTGCACGGGGGAACCCCGGTAAAAAAACGGACCCAATTGGTGGAAAAATTCTGCGGTGAAGAGTATGTCCCCTTTATGGTACTTTCACTTAAGGCCGGCGGGGTAGGGCTGAACCTGGCCAGGGCCAACCATGTTATCCATTTTGACCGGTGGTGGAACCCTGCGGTGGAGAACCAGGCCACCGACCGGGCCTTCAGGATCGGCCAGACCAGGGATGTATTCGTTCATAAACTGATTACGGCGGGTACGGTGGAGGAGAAGATTGATACCATGCTGGAGGACAAACTCAAACTTTCAAAGGATGTGCTTGCCGTCTCGGATGAACGGTGGATTACCGAAATGAGCAACGAAGAGCTTCTGAATCTGCTTAAATTATCATCCTGATCCGGATTGTATGAATCGAGAAAACCTGGAAACATCCGTAAGAATTCATAACAGAATACAAAGGGCACCTCTAAAAACTCGGCTAGATTTTTAGAGGTGCCCCCGGAGAAATTTTTATTCGGAAGTCTGGTTTAATACCCCGCGGCTTGCCGCGGCCCAGAGGACTCGCAGCTTACAAGTTATGGTATTAAACCAGACGGTATTATAAATTTCCTCTCGAACGAAACTCCCCGAGGCATAGTTAAACGGTTC
>JAVBPH010000019.1:0-23757 GCA_031549725.1 Treponemataceae bacterium | reverse complement strand
TAATCTTGTATTTAATTGCCTGGTGATTATGGTGGAGGTGTTATACCCGTTCCCTTTCCGAACACGGAAGTCAAGCCCTCCCACGCCGATGATACTGCACCTCTAAGGTGTGGGAAAGTAGGTAGTCGCCAGGCTTTTTTTATGCCTTCATACTTCCTTGGATGATGAAAAATAACAAATCAGCTTAACTAAACCTTCCTGAAAAGTAAAATACTCAATTATCATGTTGCACAGCGGCTTTCCGCCGATTATCATATTATAAAGCGGTTTACTTATTTATATGATTATTTCGGTTATAAACGGGGTTGTTGATTTCTTTGGAGGAGTATAGTATCTCATTAGATGTTTTATGGTGAAATTCAAACTTTTAGTTAAAAATAACTATCAGCAGGTACTGTTTGTGTTTCTTGCTTTTCTCGCAATGGTGCTGGTTTCTTATTTTTATGTAAGCAGCATTGTCAGCAAACAGATGCTGTATATCTGCGAAGGGATACTGAATACTACCCAGGCTGCGGTGTCGGCCAATCTGTCGGAAACGGAACTTTCGTTTTCAAATGTGTCCATGACCTTTGAAAATATGATTTCCTCGGGTAAAAGCAATCAGGAAATGCTTCAGTATCTGCAGGATATTAATTCTTTTTACAGCGGCGAACGGTCTCCTATGCCGGACTTTATGAAATTCTACGGATATATCCGGGGGGAATTTTTAGACGGCCTCGGATGGGTTCCCCCGGATGATTACGATGCCAGGACCAGGCCCTGGTATACGGGTGCCCTGAACAGCAACAGGAAAATTTATTTTTCCGAACCCTATACGGATGCCCAGACCGGCGGACAGGTAATCAGTTTTTCCCAGGTTATTATCGATTCTTCCAACCGGTTTTATGGTGTTCTGGCTATAGACCTGAATCTTACCAGGGTTACTGACTACATCAGGAATCAGCAGATTTCCAATGACGGGTATGGCGTCTTTACCACGGATAGTCTGGTTTTTGCAACCCATATAAACCCCGGGCTGATTGGTGTTCCCATGGATGAAGCAGGGGGAGATTATTTCCGGCTGGCTGATATGATAAGGAGCGGTCAATCCATCGCTGCGGAGCGGTTTATCGATTATAACGGCGTGGACAGCATTGCTTTTTTCAGGACCATATTTAACGGCTGGCATATTGGGGTTATCACCCCAAGAATTAATTACTATAGTTCCGTATATGATTTGGCATTTGTCCTGGGAATCATGGGATTCCTCCTTATGGTTTCCCTGAGTTATCTCCTGGTAAAAACCAGGATAGAGCAGATGAAATCCGATGAGGAAAATAAAAGCAAAAGCAGCTTTCTTGCCCGGATGAGCCATGAAATGCGCACCCCCATGAATGCCATTATCGGGATGACCCAGATAGCCCGGAACAGCGACGACTCCGAACGTATCCAGTATTGTCTGGGGAAAATCAACGATGCTTCCACCCATTTATTAGGGGTTATCAACGATGTGCTGGATATGTCAAAAATCGAGGCGGGGAAACTTGAATTATTCAATTCCGATTTTAATATCCAGGAAATGCTCATTAAGGTGATTAATGTGGTCAATTACAAGATTGACGAAAAGCACCAGAAATTCGATGTTCACATTGCGGAAAATGTTCCCGGATATATCAATGGGGATAAACAGCTCTTATCCCAGGTACTTACCAACCTTTTAACCAACGCCAATAAATTTACCCCCGAAGGGGGAAGAATAGATATGGTTGTCCAGGTGCTGCAGTTCAGGCAGGATACATATACCATTCAGTTTGCGGTGGAGGATAACGGCATCGGAATTTCCAGGGAACAGCAGTCCCGGCTGTTCCAGTCATTTGAACAGGCCGACGGCAGTGTTTCCCGCAAATACGGCGGTACCGGACTGGGCTTGGTAATTTCAAAAAAAATTATTGAGATGATGGGGGGCCAAATATCCCTGGAATCAGAGGAAGGCCTGGGCTCCCGGTTTGTTTTTACCGTGGTGGTTGGAATTGCCGGTGAACATCCGGACCTTCAAACAGATGCACCGGGCTTTGAAATGAATGGTCTTATCGGTGAAAACGATTTCACGGGAAAACGGATTCTCCTGGCGGAGGATGTGGAAATAAACCGGGAAATTATTATTTCCCTGCTGGAAGAAACCCATGTGGTTATAGATTCCGCTGAAAACGGCCTTAAAGCCTGTGAAATGTTTGAACGTAATCCCGAAATGTACGATCTCATTTTTATGGATATCCATATGCCCGAGATGGACGGCTACGAAGCTACCCGCCGGATCAGGGCTATGGATAACGATAAGGCACGAACAATCCCGATTATTGCCATGACCGCCAATGTATTCAGGGAAGATATCGAAAAGATGCTTGCCGCCGGTATGAACGATCATATAGGGAAACCCGTGGAAATAAAAGAAGTCCTTCAGAAGATGAGGAAGTATTTGTTTTAACAGGATTTTTACTATATTATTTGTGTTGCAGGCAATAGTTGATAGCTTGCATAAGCTTTATCATCAGAGGCTTTTTCAAAATGTCAAATTTTGAAAAAGCAGCCTTAGATGTAAGTGCAGAAAGAATACTATTTTATTCGCAAGTGGGTTTAATACCTTCTGCACGCTCCCGCGTGCGAGGCTCTGGGGCGTTCTAAAAATACGGGACATATCAGTTTACCCCCGACGGAAAATATTTGCAGGATAGAAATTCCTATAACACATGGATTTATTATAAGGGTGAAGAACGGGTTGGTGCCATAAACGGAAATATCTGCGCCTACGCGGATGAAGGAAAAATTCATATAGAAAAATTGAACGATTAGGGTTTTTTATAAAATTTATGGGCCCAAATCCCTTGAAGAAAGGCACTTTCAATAGTACATTTTAGGGGGAATGCCAAAAATATTGCTAATCTAATCAAAAATGGGTCTATTTTAGGGCTGATTTTTTTGAATTACTATTATATAATAAGGGTATTACAGGGAATTATGGTTGAGTAAGGGGATGATATGGCAGAAAATGACACACAGCTACAGTTAGTCACGTTTCAGCTGGGAGAAGAATTGTATGGCATTGACATCATGGATGTCAAAGAAATCGTCAGGGTTCAGAGTATCCGGCCTATTCCCAACGCCCCCGTTTATGTGGAGGGTATTTTTAACCTCCGGAAGGAAATAATTCCCATCATCAATCTTCATAAGCGGTTTCATCTGAAAAAATCGGTGACCACAGAAGAGGATGAATTGCTGTCGGGGTTTGTAATTATAGATATCGACGGGATGAAACTGGGAGTTATTATCGACCGGGTCTCCCGGGTGGTGACCATCCAGAATGCGGATATCCAGCCGCCGCCCCAGATGCTGAGCGGTATCGGTGCCGAGTATATCCGGGGGGTGGTCCGGCAGGATGATGGATATTTAATTATCCTGGAAATCCGGGATCTCTTTAATCCCAGGGAACTGCAGAAAATCAGTGAACTTAGAAGGTAATCCCCATCGGGTTTCCTGAATTTGAGGTAATACATGAAAATTGAAGTCTATTCTCCAACCATCCGAAGGAAGGAGATGGACGCGGTCCTCACGGCAATGGTGGAAGATAGGATCGGGCCGGGTGAACAAAGCCAGCGCTTAGTTCAGCTTGCCAGGGAATATCTTCATTTTGATTATTGTCTTGCCCTGCGGAGCCCGGCCATTGCGTTGTACGTTGCATTAAAAAATATGAATCTTCAGGACGGGGCCGGGGTGGTTATCTCCGGGCTTTCCCCAAAATATTACACCTGGGTGATTGAGTCCCTCCGGCTGAAACCGGTTTTTTGCGATGTAAACCCTTCATCGGCTTATATTGGGCCGGAGACCATTCAGGAAGGGATCGCTAAAAACGCCGGCGGAGCCGAACCCCGGTGTATAGTGGTCCACCACTCATTGGGTTATGTTCCCAATATGGCAGCGATTGCCGAGATGGGCATTCCAATTATTGAAGATTGTTCCCGGAGTTACGGTACCCTAATCGGTGAAAAGGCCGCGGGGAGTTTTGGGGTTTTCTCAATCCTGGGACTGGAGGAGCGGGATATGCTCACCGCCGGCGGGGGAGCCCTGCTGTATACGGTCAACCGCAGGGATGCGGCGGTCCTCCGGAATAGTGCGGACATGCCGCCGGAGTACAGCCTTCCCGATATGAATGCGGCCCTGGCGCTTATTCAGTTTAAGGAATCCGCCCGGAATCTGGAAAAACGGAAAAGCATTACCGCTGTTTATATCCAGGCTGCCCTGCGGACCCGGCATAAACAGCTCATCCAGTTTGATGATGTGGAATACAACTCCTATGCGTTTCCCCTGGTTCTGGAAACAGGCATGAAGGATGTCATAGCCTATGCGAAACGTAAAGAGATAGTAATTGAAAATGCGTTTGACGATACGGTTGCCGCTGCTGGTCTGGTTTCACAAAGCCAGTGTCCCGAGGCCTATTCGTTATCTTTAAGGACTGCTTTATTCCCGCTTTACCCGCGGCTGGGGGCTTCCCAGACAGCAAAAGTGGCGAAATTAATTGCAGCCCTGCCATAAGGAACTGGATATATGAAGCCAGGGATCAGCCGGGTTTTATTAATTGTCAATCTTCATAAAAATGACTCAAAACTGGTTTCGCAGCAAATCGAACAAACCCTGAAAAAGCGCGGACTCGAGGTTACCGTTTATGGCTTTAACGGAAAACCCGAAAGGGATACCGGCGATTCCTTTGATATTGCCTTTAGCCTTGGCGGGGATGGGACGGTTCTGTATGCCGCCCGGGAAATGGCCCCCGGGGGTATTCCTATTCTTCCTATTAATCTAGGGACCCTGGGTTTTATTGCGGCGGTCCACCCGAATGACTGGGAAGGGGTTTTCGATAAATACCTGGGCGGAACCGCCCCTATTTCGGAAAGACTCATGCTGGATGTGTGGGTTGTCCGGAACGGGGAGGAAATCTTCCGGAGTATCTGCCTGAATGATGTGGTAGTAACCTCCGCCGGGATATCAAAGATTATCCGGCTCCACGTGGGGGGCGAAAAAATCAGGCTGGGACATTACCGGAGTGACGGTTTGATTGTGGCGACCCCAACGGGTTCCACCGCATATTCCGTAGCCGCTGGGGGGCCCATAATCGACCCGGAAATGGAAGCGGTAATCATCAATCCTATTTGTCCCTTTACCTTGTCAAACCGGCCCATAGTGGTTCCCTCCCATGAAATTATTTTTGTTGAGGTTGAAGCGGAACAGCGGAGTGGAGTCTTACTTACTGTGGATGGTCAGATAGTGGAACCCTTAGAACCCGGCGACAAGGTGTATATACAAAAATCCCGAAATAAGGCAAAACTTATTGCATCCGGCCGGGATGTGTTTTACACTGTGCTCCGGTCAAAATTAAACTGGTCCGGGGGTCCCGATGCTTGAAGAGCTGGTAATCCGGAATTTCGCCCTTATTGATTCCCTCACCGTATCCTTTGAGGATGGCCTGAATATTCTGACCGGTGAAACCGGGGCGGGAAAATCCATCATCGTGGGGGCCCTTAGTTTTCTATTGGGCTCAAAGGCCGATGCGGAAGTTATCCGGACCGGAGCGGAGGAAACCAGTGTATCCGCGGTAATCAAGGTAAAGCCCTCAAACCTGGATGTCAAAAACTGGCTGGATGAACGGGGCATAGAACTTGAAGACGGTAATCTTATCATCCGGCGGACGTTAAAAACCAATGGCCGGGGAAATATATATATCCAGAATGTTCCGGTCACCAGGAACGATCTGGCGGATTTTACGGCCTTCCTTTTTGACCTCCACGGTCAGCACAACCATGAAACCCTGTTAAAAAAGGAAAGCCACCGGCGTTATCTGGACCGGTTTGCGGATCTGGAAGATGAAACCAATGCTTTCAACCGGATTTTTATAAAATTAACCGAAAACCGCAAAGCCATGGAAAGTTCCCTGGCATCCGAACGGGACCGGGAAGCCCGGCTGGAACTGCTGCAGTATGCGGTGGAAGAAATAGGCCAGGCTAATCCTAAAACCGGTGAAAGCCGGGAACTGGAAAATGAAGCCCAGCGGCTGGCGGATTTTGAAAAACTGGCGGGACTTGTTTCCCATGCGGCGGAAGCTTTTTTTGACGATGAATCTTCAATACTCAGTCTTTTAAGAAAAACCAGGAATGCCCTGGAAACCGCATCTTCCATTGATACTTCCCTTGCCGCCATTTCCCAGCGGGTGGATAATCTCTTCTATGAAGCGGAGGATATTACCGAGGAATTCCGGTCCTACCAGGACCATTTGACCTACGATCCCCAGCGGCTTGAGGAAGTGGAGGAAAGGCTGGCCCTCCTGTACCGGCTTAAGAAGAAATACGGGCCGGATGAGGAAGCCCTTATAGCCTATAAGGCTTCGGCGGAAATTGAAATAGAGACCCTGTCCCAGTCGGAGGAAAACCGGGAAAAACTTAAAGCAGAAATAAAAGCCCTGGAAAAGGATATGATTGAACGGGCCGGAATAATCAGCAAAAAAAGAAAGGCCGCTGCGGCCATCCTGGGAACAAAAATAAGTGAAATCCTGGCCAGCCTGGGGATGCCTAATGCAAGGTTTTCCGTATCCGTGGCCTCCAAAGGGCAGGGACCGAATGGCCTTGTCTGCGGTCCCTGGGGGGCGGATGATGTGGAATTCCTTATTTCAGCCAATGCCGGGGAACCCCTGAAGGAATTGTCCAAAATTGCCTCGGGGGGTGAACTTGCCCGGGTTATGCTGGCCATAAAAACGGTCCTCGCCGGGGCGGATACCATAGAAACCCTCATTTTTGATGAAATTGATACGGGCATCGGCGGGGAAGTGGCCCTGGCGGTAGGGGAATATCTATTGAAAATAGGTAAAATAAAGCAAATCTTTTGCGTTACACACCTTGCCTCAATAGCTGTTCGGGCCGATAATCATTTAAAGGTGGAAAAAAATACGGATGGACAGCGGACGGTAACCACCGTTTTGGTACTTTCATCCGGAAGCAGGAGGCAGGAAATAGCCCGGATGCTGGCCGGTGACTCTGCGGGCAGCGCAGCCCTTGCACACGCGGACGATTTGCTGGCAAAATACGGGAGATAGGGTTTTGCCGGTGAAAAGCCGGTTATTCTTGGCAGCTTTGTAAATAGATTTTTTTGCAGGGCGCCGTTAAAATTATGGGGTAAAAATATCATGGCGAAGATTTCAGAGGAAGATCGTCATCTTTATCAGCAAAAAACAAAAATATACCGCGACAACATCAATATGATTCTTACCCGGGAAAAAAATCTTCTCACCGTGATTCAAAAAGATACCCATGGAATTGCCTTTAAAAGAATTGCCCTGGCCGAGGAGATGCTGAACCTGGCATCAAATTATATTATTGTCAGCAACATTTCCCAGGCAATGCTCGGCATAAAAAATGAGGAATTCCTTAATGAAGGAAGAAAATCCCTCTATAAAAGCATCATTTATATGGAAGAGGTGGTCACCAATTATATCGATGTCCCCTACTCGGAGTATGAGGAAAAACTGGCGGAACTGCAAAGTTTTGATGCGGCCCGGCGGTACCTGCTGGTCCGGAAAATAGGGCTGGCCATTGAACTCATGGAAAATGGGTATGGGGATAATACGAAATGGAAATGGGCTTTTGTTGAACTGGAGGCAAGGTTTGCCACAGTGGCAAAAAATATTTTTGACCTGAAAAATGCCTTTACCAATACGGATCCCCGGTCTCCCAATTACGAACCAACCGTGTATCATTTAAGGATGATGAAAAAGCTTCTACTCCAGGCTGCCGACCGCTACCGGGAAAAATATGAACTTTCCACCAACCGGATTGATGATTTTAAACTGGCCATAAGTTACCTGGGGGCGCTGAAACGGATTCATATCCTTATGAGTGAAAGAGAAGAGGCGGAAACCATAAAGAAAAAACAGGATATTTGGGCTGCTAAACTCGAAGCTGACATTAAAAAGAACGACGGAAAGTAAATCAAGGTTTGTATGCAGAAAGTCTCACTGAAGGAATTTAAGTCGCTTTTTCCGTATCTAAAACGTTATAAAAAGCAATATATTATCGGTTTTATATGCCTCATTGTGGTGGACCTGGCCCAAATGGCCATACCCCAGTGTATCCGGATGGCGGTGGACCTGGTTTCCGCGGGCGGTTTTACCCTTAGGTCTGTGGTGTATGTCTGCCTGGCCATGGTGGGGGTGGCGGCGGTGGTTTCCGCCGGCCGTTTCCTATGGCGCTATTTTATTCACGGGTCTTCCCGGAGAATAGAGATGGAGCTCCGGGACAGACTTTTTGGGCATCTGATGACCCTGTCCTATGATTTTTACCAGAAAAACAAAATCGGGGATCTCATGGCCAGGGGTACCAACGACCTCAATGCAATCCGCCAGTCCATTGGCATGGGCCTGGTGGCCTTTATAGACGGGACGGTGATGGCTTCGGCTATTCTGATTATCATGTTTGCCTCGGATGCAAGAACCGCAGCCCTTTCCATAATCCCGCTGCCCCTGATTACAATACTTATTCTATTTTTCGGGAATGCCGTGGGCAAACGGTTCCGCCGGGCCCAGGAAACCTATTCAACCATGAGTGACACGGTCCAGGAAACCTTTGCGGGAATCCGGGTGGTAAAATCCTTTGTCAAGGAATGGTGGTTTGTCAAAAAATTTGCGGATACCAATGATGACTACCAGGCTGCCAATATGTCCCTGGTTAAGATATTTGGTATCTTTTTCCCTCTAATCTCTTTCCTTTCGGGGCTGACCACATTGATCCTTTTGTTTGTCGGCGGCGGCAGGGTAATAGAAGGGAAGATGACCCCGGGTGAACTGACTGCGCTTTTCAGTTATCTCCAGATGCTGATTTGGCCCATGCTGGGCGCAGGGTTCATGGTTAATATGATTCAGCGGGGGGCGGTCAGCCTGGCCAGGGTAAATGAAATCTTCAATACCCATCCGTCAATAGTTTCTCCGGAACATCCCTTGGAATCTGAAGCCCAGCCAAAGAATGCCATAGAGATAAAAGACCTGACCTTCAGTTATGACGGCATCCACCAGGTTCTGGAACATATCACCCTGGATATAAAGCCCGGTTCCATGGTGGGAATTCTTGGACGGACCGGATCGGGAAAATCCACCCTTTTAAAAACCCTGATGCGGCTGGTGGATCCCCCGGAAGGTACGGTTACCATAAAAGGTATCGATGTAAAACTTTGGGATCTTCAGACCCTGCGGAACCATTTTGGAATGACCCCCCAGGACACGTATCTTTTTTCCGACTCGATAAAAAATAATATTGCCTACGGGGTTGACCATGCTTCCCTGGATTTGGTGAAAAAAGCCGCCAGCTTATCTTCAATCGATAAAGACCTGGAAGGGTTTACCCATGGCTGGGATACTGTTATAGGTGAACGGGGGTTGACCCTGTCGGGCGGCCAGAAACAGCGGGTGGCAATTTCCCGGTCCCTGGCCAGGGAACCGGAAATCCTGATCCTGGACGATTCCATGTCCGCGGTGGATGCGGAAACGGAAAAACGTATCCTGGGCCAGTTATTAAAGGAAAGAAAAGGAAAAACCACAATTTTGGTTTCCCACCGGGTTTCCACTTTGAGACATGCGGATAGTATAATGATCCTTGAAAAAGGCCAGGTCACAGAATGGGGTACCCCGGCGCAGCTGATTAAAAGCGGCGGATTTTATGCCCAGATGGCACAGCTCCAGAAACTTGAACAGGCCGAAGGGGGTAACTGATGTCGGATTATTTTGAAGTTGAAGAAGTTACCAAAGGATATGACGGCCGTATTGTAAAAAGGATTCTATCCTACCTTAAGCCCTACCGGTTACTGACGATTCTTACCATTACGGCCCTGGCGGTTTCCACCGTGGGCGAGCTGATTATTCCTGTACTGCTCCAGCGGGTAATTGACAACGCCATCATGGCCCGGTTTCTGGTGCTCAATGACAAGGCATTTGAATCATCAAAGGATAAATTGAACGCCCCGTCGCTTAACCTGGTCAATGAATTAAGGCAGTCAAAAGATGCCATAAAAATAGACGATTATTATTTTATTCCCTGGGGGAGGAACCTGGTTTTGCCCGGGAAATCCGAGGAGGAACTCAGGCAGAACCTGGTTATCCATTCGGATCAATGGTATGCCTTTTCATATAACAAGGTCCCCCAGGCAAGGGAAGTGGTTTCCAAATATCCGGAACTATTTATTGGCAATGATAACCAGGGGGCAATCCGTACAAAGGATTTGTATACCCTGACCACCGGTGAAATCCGGGCTGTCCGGGAAGGGGATATGGCCTTTATTCTCTCCACGGTGATGGTCTTTTTTATTGTCCTGGCTTTTGTTTTCCTTTTTTCGTTTATCCAGACCTGGTGCAGCAGCCTCATCGGGCAAAAGGTGATGAAGGACCTGCGGCTGGAATTGTTTAAAAAAACATCATTCCAGTCAACGGATTTTCTATCCCGGCACCCTGTAGGAAGGATTGTTACCCGGCTCACCAGCGATGTGGAGACCATCAACGAATTCTTTACCAGCGTGCTGGTAGCTTTTTTGAAAGACCTGTCAATCATGGCGGGTGTTTTAATTACCCTTTTCCTTCTTTCCCCAAAGCTTGCTCTGGCTTTGTTTATCACCATGCCCCCGGTATTTATCACCGCGGCCATCAGCCGCATAAAAGCCAGGGATGCCTTCCGGCGGCAGCGGACCGCTTCGTCCAAGGTTAACTCCTATTTAAGCGAACGGCTCCTGGGAATCCAGGTGGTGCAGCTGTTTTCCGGTGAGAAAAAAAGCAGCCGGGAATTCGGTGAACGTAACCAGGAACTGCTCAGGGCAAACCTGGGGGAAATGTATGTATTTGCCACATTCCGGCCGGTGATAGATTTTTTATCCACCCTGACGGTGGCTATTGTGATTGCTGTAGGCAGCGCCATGCTGCTCAACCTTTCCCTGTCCCTGGGGGTTCTGATTGTTTTTATCAGCATGGTCCAGATGTTTTATTCTCCGGTTCAGGATATTGCGGAGAAATATACCATCCTCCAGTCGGCCATGGCCGGGGGGGAACGGGTCTTTACATTGCTGGATACCAACGAACAGATCCCCGATACGGGAACCCACCCCATTGAAGGAATGGTCCGGGGACATATTGAATTTGATAATGTGTATTTTTCCTATAAACAGGGAGAGGAAGTCCTTAAGGGATTAAGTTTTACCGTTGAGCCCGGGGAAGTAACCGCCATTGTGGGTTACACCGGGGCAGGGAAAACCACCATCACCAATGTTCTTGCCCGCCTTTGGGATATAGATTCGGGGATTATTAAAATTGATGGGGTTCCCATCCGGAATATTCCCCTGCAGGAACTGCGCCGTTCGGTTCTGCCGGTTCTCCAGGAGGTATTCCTCTTTTCCGGTACTGTAGCGGACAATATCCGTCTTGGTTTGAACCTGTCGGATGAGGAAGTTGAGCAAGCAGCCAGGGCGGTTCATGCCCATGAGTTTATCAGCCGTCTTCCCGAGGGTTATAAAACCATGCTTTCCGAAGGGGCAACCAATATTTCCTCGGGACAGCGGCAGCTCATCAGTTTTGCCAGGGTAATAGCCCATAACCCTTCCATAGTTGTTCTGGATGAGGCCACCAGTTCCATCGATACGGAAACGGAGCATTACATCCAACTGGGGATCCAGCGGATTTTGAAGGGCAGGACTTCCATAGTAATTGCCCACCGGTTATCCACCATCAGGAATTCTGACCGGATCCTGGTTTTATCCGGCGGGCGCCTGGTAGAGCAGGGGAAACATCAGGAACTAATTGATCAGGACGGTCTCTATGCAAACCTGTACAAGCTGCAGTATGACCAGGACTGATCTCCCGCCCGTAAAGACATGTTATGAAATGGCGAGGTCAAGGAAATGAAAGCACGCAAGATCAGAATAACGGGAATAATAACATTTTGTATCATGGCGTTGTTAATGATTTTTGCTTGTAAAAAACCAGAGGGAGCAAACATTGAAAAGGCTTCATCCGGTGCTGAGAATGCTATTATTGCTGGCTATGATGCAGAAGCTGAAAAAGCGGTAGAAGAATTTAAACCTGAATATGATACTTGCCTTTTCCCGATTGATTTTGAACGTCTTGGTTTAATGGATATGGTTTCCCTGTCAGAGGTGATAGGGAAAGTTCCTGAAGAAATCCTGTTAAAAACAACGAAAATAAACATTAATATGTCGAGTGTGAAGAGTTTTAAGGGAATTGAACGGTTTGAAAATTTACAATTTTTGGAGTTATTTAATCTCGAATTAAATGATCTGACGGAAATAAGTTTGCATAAGCCATTAGAATGGTTGACGATAAATAATTCTGTGATAAATGATATGAGGGGACTTTCAAATTTACAGGAATTATACCTGTTAAGTCTTAATGGTTCAAAAATTGTAAACTGGGAAGGATTTGATATTCCAGAAAGTGTAAAAATATTATCATTAAGTAAGTTTATGCAATACCGAGAAGCAACAGAAAGGATGTCTGATACGGTGGAACAACTCTATTTAGAGGGAAATAATATTTCTTCCCTTTCTGAAATAAAATTTTTACAGAAAAAGCTTAATTTACAAGTATTGTATATCAAAGAAAATAATATTCCCCAGGTAGAATTGATAGAAAATACCCCCTACTGGGGGAAAATAGAATTAATATGGTTTTTAGCATAATTTATTTGCAGGCGGGTTTAATACCCCGCTGCATGTAAGTTATTACAATTCAAACTATTTTTAAATTTGAAAATTCCCATGCTTCTATTTATACTATTAGTTATACTGATTTTGCTTAATTATGAAGGTGGCAATAATTGAAAAAAGAAGAAATGAAAATAAAAATTTTACCCCATGGACCCTATGAGGTATATGGATTTGTTCCGTTAAAACAAAACCTGATTGTTTCCGACAAGCATGGATATTCCGAAAGATGGGAAGACGGAAAAATTTATACGGATATGGAAGAACCCTATCGTCTTTGCCGCTGCGGCCGTTCCGTGAATAAGCCTTTTTGTTCCGGGGTTCATAAGGAAATCGATTTTGACGGTGAAGAGACCGCTGATTTCAGCACCTACGATGAGAGGGCGGAAATCCTGGAAGGTCAAACTGTTGATTTAATGGATGATGAATCCCTCTGTGCGGTGGCCCGTTTTTGTGACCGGGGAAAGAATGTCTGGAAATTTACCATGCGTTCAGCGGAAGATAATAATGAAAATGATGCCATCTATGAAGCCAGCGCCTGTCCCGCGGGGAGGCTTACCGTGGTGAAAAAGGACGGAGAAAGGATAGAACCTTTCCTTGAAAAGGAAATTGGCGTTATCCAGGATACTCCCCAGGAATGCCGGGGGCCCCTTTGGGTAAAAGGCGGAATTCCTATTGAAAGTACCACCGGTGAATCCTTTGAAGTACGCAACCGGGTTACCCTGTGCCGCTGCGGCGAGTCATCGAATCTCCCTTATTGTGACGCTTCCCACCTGAACTGCGTCCATATGCAGGGCTTGGATGAATAATCATCAGCCCCGCCCTGCAGCTCGTATGCGAAAGCCTACAGAGGCAGTGTTTGTTCTGTTGTGAATAAAAAACGGCCCCGGAAGAGGCCGTTTATTTTTGAAGATATCCTTTTACATAGATACGGTTAACTGCTTAACAATACGCTCACATCATCCTTGTTCCAGCGCCGGGCAATATCCACGGGGCTTTCATTTGCCGCATTCCGGGTGTTTTTGTTTGCCCCCAGATCAATGAGAAGGGTCACCACTTCGGGACTGGCAAACCGGGCTGCATAATGAAGGACCGAATTCCCCAGGGTATCCTTTGAATTGATAGCCCTGCCGTCAAATACTGCTTTGACCGCGATGCTTCCTTTTTTCATGGCCAGTGAAGCTGGACTTTCCCCGTCCGCAGCAATAGCGTATACATCGGAACCCGCATCTGCCAGGAGCCTTGCCTGGTCCCAGACTTCTAGATTTATGGCAAGCCTCAGGGGAGTCTGGCCTTCCGCATCGATATCCGAAACCCTCGCGCCCAGGTCGATAATCTGTCTGATCAGCCTGGTAGGAACCTGGCTTTGAATAGCAATATGCAGAGGGGAGTGGCCTTGGTCATCCGGCTGGGATATCCTGCCTTTTGTGAGCAATGCGGTGACCACCTCCGGGGAAGTCGCCAGGGCTGTCCGGAAGGGAGTAATCCCCAGGGAATTTTCCGCATGGATGGGGGCTCCCATTTTTATCAGCAGGGAGGCCACATCCGCCCGGTTAATACCTACGGCCATGTGCAGCGGGGTATCGCCCCGGTAATTTCTTGCGCTGGTGTCAGCACCTTTTTCCGCCAGAAGTTCAATAGTTTTAATGTTTCCCGCCAGAACCGCATCCATAAAAGGGGTGTTGCCCTGATCATCCCGGGCTTCCAGTTTTGCCCCATGCAGAACCAGTGTTTCCTGGATATTCAGAATACCCAGGCGGACCGCTTCATGCAGGGCTGTTTTTCCCATCAGGTTATGGGCATTGATATCCGCGTTGGCATAAATGAGTGTATCCAGGCTGGACTGGGCATTCCACCTTACCGCGGCATGCAGGGCCGTATTGCCCAGGGCATCCCTTCCGCCAATCTGGGCACCCGATGACACGAGGGCTAGAATAGTAGGGGGCGAGTTTATTTTTACCGCCACAAAAAGGGGTGTTTCCCCGGTGGCATTGTGGGCTTCCGGTTCGGCCCCCCGGCGGACAATTTCAGGGATGATGGTATTTAATCTCCATTGGGCAGCGTAGTGCAGGACACTGTTGCCCAGGCCATCCCGGGCTGCAATGGTGGTGGAATTAAGCATCCATTCCCGGTAAGTACTTTTATCAGCTATGGCTGCATACAGGGGGCTTCTGCCTTCAGCATTAGCCGCAAAAATATCGGCTTTATTGGACAGGAGCAGTTCCCCCGCTTCCCGTTTATTTTGGTTCACCGCATACAGCAATGCCGTATCCCCGGCCCGGTTCCGGGCATTTACCTGGGCCTTGTTTTCAAGAATAAGGGTTATGGTGGGGATGTCCCCATTGTATTTTACCGCAATATGCAGCTGGGTATTTCCATCGGAATCCGAGAACTGAACCGTTTCCTGGTTGATGAGCAGCGGAAGCGCCGTACTCTGATTCTGTATGGCCATCTGGAAGGGGGTTATACCGTTATTGTCGGAAGCAAAAATATCCGAACCGTACTGCAGAAGCTGTGTTACCAGATGGACCCGGTTAAGCTGGACCGCCAGGTACAGGGGAGTTTTGCCTTCAATATTCCTTGATGTTACATCCGCATTTTTGCTGAGCATGCTGAAAAGTATCCCCGAATCCATGTTAAGGGATGTGGTGATATGCAGCGGGGTATCTCCGTGGTCATCCCGGATATTAGGATTGGCTCCGCTGGTCAGGAGCAGATCCACCCCTTCCTGACGGATATCCGGGGGAAGCACTATGTGCAGGGCTGTGTTGCCCTTGGCATCCTGGGCATTGATATCGATACCGGCTTTTATCAATTGAGCCATGACTTCCAGGTTGCCCGATTGTACCGCTTCATGAAGGGCGGTCATCCCCGAGGCATTTTTAATATTCAGGTCGGCTTTTTTATTGATCAGGTATTGAATAATTCCGGTATGGCCTTCCCGGGCTGCATAATGCAGGGGAGCCAGGCCATCGGACATGCGGATGTTATAATTTGAACTCCGGACCGCCGGGGCAAAGTAACTGAAGATCCCCGCTTCGGAGTAGCCCCCGGCGAGAATAAGGGATTCCGCGGTTTCCGCATGGGCCAGGGATTCCGGGCGGCCCAGGGCTAAATCCAGGGATGTTTTTCCGTTAAGGTCCCTTTTGTTTACCAGGGCTCCTTTGGAAAGGATGTGTTTAACCGCCGGGGAATTACCCTGTTCAGAAGCCAGGTGAAGTAACGTTTTTCCCGTATTATCGGAAAGCAGAACCGTTTTTTCAGTTACCAGACCCTCCAGATAGGGACTTCCGGCGGTTACACCAATTTCCGCAGGGGAAGATTTCCCATTCACCCTATAAAAGATATCCGCCCCGGCTCCGGTTAATACCAGGGCCGTGTCGGGGTCGAGATTATCCGCGGTTATGGTCAGGGGAGTCCGGCCAGAGAGGTCCACCGCATCAACCTTTGCTCCCAGAAGAATGAAATATCCCGTTAGGGCCGGGTCCTTTAATTCGGCAGCCAGATGCAGGGGAGTCCTGCCCCTGGAATCCGTGGCATGGACATCGGCCTTTCCCTTAAAAAGTTCCCGGGCTTTTTCGGTTTCTCCCTTTTCCAGGAGCGTCCACACATCATCTTCCTGCTGGACTACCCCGGAATTGCTTTGGCAGCCCATAAAAAGGCCCGCAATTATTAAAAAAATAATAAGAGGCTTTTTAAAAACTTCAGTTTTTGAAAAAGCAACCTCAGATTTATGGAAAAAACCGGTTCTTTGGCCGGTTTTTCCAGGGTTATTTTTAAAACTAGCCAAGTTTTTGAGATAACCCGGGATACAAATTTTAGGATTCTTCATGTTTCGATTATCGGCATCATTTCATATGAAATATATAGAAAGACCTTTTCATATCCTGGATTTTTTAGGAATTAACACTTTACCCTCCCCCGTGCGAGGCTCTGGAGTCGTTCATGTCGTACTGCTGATTTTTACTTTTTATCAACCGACAGATGATATTAATAATCTAATAGTTGATTTTTTCAGATAAAGGTAATATTATTAAAAAAAACAAAATAACCTTCATTTATAAGAATCATGGAATAAACGATTAAAACTAGCTGTTTACAAGTGAGAAAGGAGGTGTTTTTATGAAAAATAATCCTGGACTTATCTGTTTTGCAGGATGTTTTCTTTTGGTACTGCTGTCTTCCTGTTCACCGTCGGTTGGACATGATTCAATTGCTGCCGGGGAATTTTATTCAGTCGGAGGAACCATAACCAAGGCTCTGGACAGCAGTGAAGCCCCGGGAGCCCTGGTCCAGCTTCTATTAAACGGAAAAAACACCGGCAGGACCGTAACCGCCGGTCAGGATGGGGAATGGCTTTTTTCCAATGTTTCTCCCGGAAGCTACAAAATCAAGGCATCCCTGGACGGTTATATCACCAGGACAAGCGGTTCCTTTGCAGTTTCCGGTGATATAACAGACCAGGATCTTTCCTTGGAAAAAATTCCCGATTATGTTATTGGTGACCGGGGACCGGCCAATGGGTGGATATTTTACATCAACACGGATGATCCCAGCCTTGGCTGGACTTATTTGGAGGCTGCTCCGTCGGATTTACCCGGGAAAGCCATCTGGGGATTGTTTGAAAACTGGGATTCCGGGATAACCTCCGCTGGCCTGGGAAGCGGATATACCAACACCCGGAATATCATCAGAATCATAGGAGACAGTGAAACCGGGACCGCCGCCCAGTTATGCGGCGGGTACTCGGTCACCATTGGTAATGATGTTTATGATGACTGGTTTTTGCCCAGCAGGGATGAACTAAATTATATATACCTGAACCTGTATAAAAACGGTAAAAGCAGTTTTGAAACCACCGATTATTATTGGAGTTCCACAAACCTTAGCGGTTACCATTATTTTTCCAGCGGCCAGAGGTTCAGCGACGGAGCCCAGTGGACCCACGTGGCAAGAAACGAAACCAAGTTTGTCCGGCCGGTCCGTTCCTTCTAGCCTTTAGGGATCAGGATTAATAGGGATTGAGAATTGGATTTCCATAAAAAACACCGATTAATGCCCGCCAAGCATTAATCGGCATATTCTCTAATACCTGGTCTGTTTGCTGTACAATTAAATCATGGGAACTTCTAAAAACTTCGGTTTTTAAAGGTTCCCTCATTTCTGTTTCCGCTCCGGTCCTTGAATCGGATGGTTATTAGGGGTATGATAAAAAACTATCCGGGGTTTACTTTTCATACGGAGGCAGGAATGACCGTTCTTCTGGTGATCATCTATTTATTTTCCTTGGTTTTTGTATCGATCCGGGTAAGTTTGATGCTGGGCCTTATACTTGAATGGAAACGGGATAAAAAAGTTCTGAAGGATTATGAAAACCGGGAAAGGGCCGAATTGCCCCTGGTTTCCGTGGTTATCCCGGTTCACAATGAAGCCCTCAGGATAACTCCTCTTTTTGAAAGTATTGTTTCACAGGACTATCCCAATTATGAAGTTATTTTTATTGATGACCGGTCCGGGGATGAATCCCCGGATATGCTCCGGGCATTTGCAGGAAAAAATCCCAATACAAAAATTCTTACCCTGAAGGAAAATTCCGGGGATAACCGGAAACAGTTTGCCCTTGCCAGGGGAATGGAGCTGGTCCAGGGAGAACTGGTCCTTTTTACCGATGCGGACTGCCAGGTCCCTGAACACTGGATTTCGTCGATGACCGCCAGAATGGCGGATCCCCGGACAGGGGTGGTTATTGCCCCGGTCTTTAAAAGATCCGGCGGGAAAGGTTTTTTTCATCTGTATCAATGTTTTGACCATATTGTCAGGTATATTTATCTTGCATCTTCCATTGGCCTGGGTGCCGCCGGCGGGGGGTTCGGCAACAATATCATTCTCAGAAAAAAGGCCCTGGATGCGATTGGAGGATACCATGCGGTACCTCCTTCTCCCACGGAAGATGCAGCCCTTATCTCAATGATCCGGTCCAGATCTTCCTTTCAGACCCGGGCTGCCTGCGGTGAAGATACTTTTGTTCTGACCGGAGGAGAAAAAAACTGGAAGAATTTTATTGGCCAGACCCTCCGGTGGAACAATGGCGGGCTTTTCTGCCCGGATCCCCTGACCCGGTTCAATTTTAATTACCTGATGATCAGTATTACCTCCTGTGTTCTGGCCATTCCGGTGATGTTCTTTTTTCCTGCGGTATGGCCTATGGTTGCCGCGGTGTATATGGTCATAGGCATGGACACCCTGGCGGCGCTGACTATTTTCAGACCCGGCCTGCCTAAAGCCGGTTTTGCCTATTTTTTTCAATTTCTGTTCACCCCAATCTATTTCGCCTTTCTTACTATCCTGGGTTACGCCCATATAAAACCCGAATGGAAGGGTAAGAAAATATAGCGGATTGGGATATTGGGATGCATACAATGTTTTTCCCCGGCTGATAAAAATTTTACATTAAAATGATTGCAAATAATGGAAATGTTGCGTGTATGTATTGTCAGGTGCAATTGATCTAATTGTTAGTGTAAAATTGTGAGGATAAATAAATTTATTGTATTGGGACTTACAAAATATCAGATTTTGAATAAGCAATCTTAGATGCTCGTATATCAATGTTTTAAGAATAATAAAATACTTGAATATTCAGTCAATGTGTATTATAATGTGTATGGAGGTGTCATATGAGAACAAATATTGTTTTAAATGACGAGCTTGTGGAAGAAGCTTTTAAATATTCAAAAAATATCACCACAAAAAAAGAATTGGTTGAAACCGCACTGAAAGAATATGTTAATAATAGAAAACGTAAAAACTTAAAGGATCTGCGAGGAAAAATTCAATTTAGAGATGATTACGATTATAAATCCATGAGAGAAAAAAAATGATTCTTGTAGATACTTCAGTATTGATAGGATATCTCAAGGGGACCCCAGGGCTGCTCTATGATAAATTTGATGAAATTATCGAAAATAATATTCCGTATGGAATAAATAATGTTATTTATCAGGAAGTATTACAAGGCTCAAAAACAGAAACAGAATTTAATCAGCTAAAAGAGTATTTAGAAACAGTTATATTTTATGATGTTTATAATGGTATTCAATCATATGAAGAAGCGGCTTTTAAATATTTTAAATGCAGAAAGGCAGGAATAACCGTCCGAAGCAGTATGGATTTAATAATAGTACAAACAGCAATAGAGAATAATTTATTTTTATTGCATAATGATAATGACTTTATAAATATATCGAAAGTAGTTAAAGAATTGAAGCTCTACAAGTAATCACGGCCAAACTGCGACCTTGGAACCTGTAACAAAGAATCTGTAAGGAGAAATCATACGAGAACTCGTGTCATCCCCATAAATGATAGCAACTTTGTTACCGGCGCCTCACTTTGTTGCTTTGGCACATTTTGTGGCGGTGGTTTTTGCTGCGCAATGCCTTATCATACCGCCGCAAAACATTGTATAAATCCGGAACGTTTGGTACAATACGCCTTGATATTTAATCCAATAGGTGTTTAATGAAAAGAATCCTTATTATAGTTTATGTTTTGATTATACCTGTCATACTCACTTGCTGTAACAAATCAGATAAAGTGCAGAATAATCAGGATTTTTTTATTGAAGAAATACAAATTGATACGGACATTATCTACAATAAAAACATGGAGGTTTATGATATTTATGCTTATAAAACAAGCTCGAAATATTTTCATCCTTCCATTGAAGGATTTTTCCTGAATGATAATGTCTCCTATAATGAGCTGAGAAACCGCCTTGTCCGCATTACAAACAAAAATGATTTGCTGAAAATCAATGATTTCAATTTTCGATCATTTCCTGAAGAATATTTTGAGGATAACCTTTTAGGATTAATACTTATTCAATTTAATGGTTTACAGTATCCGAAAAATTTTATAATTGCTGATAATGATAGTAAGCTTTCTTTTTCGGTGGAAATCTGGGATCAGAGAGCAGAAGCAGTTCCGGCACTTGCAAATTGTGCAGTTTATTTGATTAAAATACCCAGAGAAACATGAAATATAAAATTAAAAAGAAAAGACAGTTTGGCAAAATGATTACAATGGATATACGTATGAAAAGGTATGTTTGTATACTATTTTTTTTATTACTCGCCGGTTTTGTTTTTTCAAATGATTCAAGAATTGTTTTGGGTAGTTCCGTTGAAATTATTGATAATGAAAACACCAACATTATTATGCAGGAAGAAGAAATAGTAATAACCCTGCATAAGGATTATTATGAAATAAATGTACATTTTAATTTTTACAACGAAGGGCCCGCGGAAGAAGTTTTGCTGGGATTTCCCGTTGAATCTTTTTATCAGCCCGTATCCGATAATTATGAATTGGCCCAAATAAATGATTTTAAATCATACATTAATGGAGTTTTATTATCAGAATATACGGTAAGGGAAGAATCCACCGAGGAACGATTTTACACTACCACGACAAAGTGGTTTCTCAGGAAGGTCGTATTTCCGGCGAATAGTGTTACCTATACAAGAGTGGTATATACGGCTCCCTATAATCATTCCGGCTTTTTTAAGAGCGCCGGCTATATTTATGGGACCGGACGCAGCTGGAAAGGATCTATCGGAAAAATGACTGTTATTATCAATCATGGGGATGATATAATTATTACCGGGGTTCATTTCAGGAATAACCATCCGGTCAATTTTGCCTGGGAAGGAAATGGAAAATATAAATATATGGTGGAAAACTTTAAACCGGAATTGGACTCCCGCATTTCAATTGGAATTGAACCTTTTGAAATATATGGAAAGTATGGTAATGAATTTGGGGATTGGGCAAATGGATGGGTTTGGAATGAATATTTGTTATATAAAAATTTTGCTGATATAAAATTATATACAAAAAATCAAATACGATTATTTATAAACTTTTTTTATGCTTTCCATGGATATGATTTTAAAAATGAATTATATAAAAATTATTTTCGTAATTTGAATAGCTTTATGGATTTTGATAGTACAAAATATGCGGTAAATCCGGATTTTTCTGAAAATAGCTTTAATGAAATCGAAAGAAAAAATATTGACTATCTGCTGAATTTGGAAAAAATGATACCATAGCGATATAATGTAAATAATGGAATAATTAGCCTATTACGTACATTTGCGGGCAACTTTATAACGATTAAATATACGAGGAGCGGTAAAATGAGAGATGGGTTGGTGAAAATATTTTTTGCTGCGGTTATGGGCGTCATATTAATTGGATGTTCAGTTGCTCCGGATTCATACGATACCTTTTCATACCGGCAATCAGATTTTATTGATTCGGATATAACAATTTCTGAGGGGGGGCTAAGCCAGGAACAGGTAAAAAGCATACTTGCTACCAGATTTCCGCCGTCATCAACCGCTTCAATAGCGGTCATATTTTTATATGACCATACACCATATAGTAATCAGGTAAATGATATTGCTTATTATATTATGAATGAAGGGAAAAATATTAATGATAAAATAGAGAAACTTGTTCCAATACCTAAAATACTTATTCCAAAGAAATTGTCCTTTGAAAAAATCCAGGAATTAGGAATAAGAAGTTTATGTGAATACACGCTGATATTTTATACAAATTCCAAAAAATCAATGACCTTTGAGCAATTCTTTAAAGGGGAATTTAAATTCGAATCGGATATAGAGTATTCATTAATTGATAATCAAACCACAGCAATAATAGCATCCGACAGGCTGTATTCAAGTCTCATCAAGAAGAAAGAATGGCTGCACAATGATGATATTGCGGAAGCGGAAAATGAAATATATACCCTTCAGGCCCAATTATTGAAGGAGAAGCTGAATACACTGTTCAATAATAATATCTAATCAGCGAAGCTGAGACCGTGTAACAAAATTATGCAAACGACATGCTGACAAAAGAAGTAAGTATGGATATCGAAGTCCCCCGGGAACAGGAAGGAAACTTCAAACCGCAGATGGATTGAACCATCAGTGGGATTAACGGGGCTTTGACGGTAAAATCCTGCCGATGTATACCTTGGTCTGACGACAAGGCATATCCAGGATATAGGGCTTATATTTTTTAAAGATTGCTGGAAATTGCGGGGATAGGGATGAAAGAAAGAAAATATGATAAATTAATATTTATTATTCTTGTGCTTAGGTGTATAGCGGTGAATGCAACTGAAACTACATCAAATGACATTAATGAAAAAGCAAGAGAAATAACTGGTGTGCCTCTGGAAGTTGTCAAAGAACGTATTGCTAGTCTTACAGCGAATAGGTCTTTGAAGTCTATCCCTATAGTCTTAAAGGCTCGACCATCAGAATGTTATTATATTAAAGATGAAGTTGAATTGAGAGAATATAAAAGGGAATATGTATATGGCCCTATTGGTAACTATTTAGTAATAGTTAATGAAATGGATAATATCAAGCGATATAGAACAAAAGAAAATGTTGATATTACTATTAATGACCCTAAATTACGAGCTAGATTAGAGCCCATTTATGGCTATGATAATATCATTATTGCATCTATATATAAGGGATTATGGAATGACTATGATAGGTATATTTTGCATATGGGAAAAAATAAATGCATTTCTATAGATCTTCTTAAATTTATTGGAGAGGAAGAAAATGAATCTTTCTCAAATTATTTCAATATCAATAAGAATATACCAGTATTACGCGGATTCTTTTGTTTTAATGATAAGATAATACAGGTGAATGCACCATTGGCTTATGCATTGCAGATTCAAGGAAACGTAATTAACACAATAACTAAAGGGGTAAATGGTTTAAGCCTAAAAGCTCCAGAATTTGAACAATGTCGTGTTGCAGTAATTTACAATAAGGGATTATACATACAAGATATAACAAATGGTACAAATATTCGATTAGGTGAAGTTGGATTATCTTTTTTGGATGGAGAATATCTTTTGTATTATACCAATAAAAGTGGGGATTCGTA
>JAVBPH010000027.1:0-71630 GCA_031549725.1 Treponemataceae bacterium | reverse complement strand
GGCTTTTTCAAAATGTCAAATTTTGAAAAAGCAACCTTAGATGTAAGTGCAGAAAGAATACTATTTTATTTATGGGTAAGGAAATAGCATTCTTTCTGCAAAAGCCTTTTTCAAAACTAACCGAGTTTTGAAAAAGGCTCGTTATATATAGACCCAATTACGGTCATAATTATGTAAAGGATATTTTGGGCTAAAGATGGACCGAAAACCAAGGGCGGGTAAATCTATTTCCATGAAAACCCTGCCAAAAAGGTTAGACAAACTATTTCATAGCTTTTTAAAACACTTGAATATATAAACGAGGAGTAAAATCGATTTTATGGAAAATAATCAACAAAATCAGGATACAGAAAACCAGAATCCCAAAGGCGGAAGTATATGGAATTTTCTGATCATTGGTCTCATTATTGTGTTCTTCCTCAATTTTATGATGAACACCATGAATGCCAACCGCAAGGTGCAAATTGAATACAGCCAGTTCATCCAACTGCTGGAGAACGGTCTGATCAAACAGGTCCAGATTGAGGATGCCCAGATCGAACTGACCCTCAAACCTGAGGCAGATAAGGAAACGGTTCAACAGATTCTGAAAATTCAGTCCCAGGATGAGCTGACCGTAAAAGATCCGAAGCTGCAGGCCAGGATTAAACAGATGAGCGAGCAGATGACCAATAATATGGTGTATTATACCGGCCGGGTGGATGATCCTGAACTAACCCAAAGGCTTATATCCAAAGAAGTTCCCTTCTTTAAACCCATCGTTCAGAACAATCCGATTATGAGTTTCTTCTCCAGTTGGATTTTCCCCTTAATATTAATCTATGGGATTTATTATTTTTTCATGCGCAGTTTTGCCAAACGTATGGGAGGCAGCGGCGGCCTGGGTGGTATGATGAATGTGGGTAAATCCAAGGCAAAGTTTTACGACCTGGAAAGAAATACCGGCGTTACCTTTGATGATGTGGCAGGCCAGGATGAAGCCAAGGAAAGCCTTACCGAAATGGTGGATTTCCTCCACAGCCCTGAAAAATACCAGAAGATCGGCGCTAAACAGCCCAAGGGGGCGCTTTTGGTAGGCCCTCCGGGTACAGGAAAAACGCTTTTGGCTAAGGCTGTGGCCGGGGAAGCCAAGGTTCCGTTCTTTTCCATTACCGGTTCCGAATTTGTTGAAATGTTTGTGGGTGTTGGCGCCAGCCGGGTCCGGGATTTATTTGAGCAGGCTGCAAAGAATTCGCCCTGTATTATTTTTATTGATGAAATTGATGCCATCGGAAAAAGCCGGGACAATCAGATGGGCAGCAACGATGAACGGGAGCAAACCCTGAATCAGCTGCTTTCGGAAATGGACGGGTTTGACTCTTCCAAGGCCGTGCTGGTCCTGGCCGCAACCAACCGTCCCGAGGTCCTGGACAAGGCGCTCCTCCGGCCTGGCCGGTTTGACCGCCGGGTTATTGTGGAAAAACCGGATCTCCCCGGCCGTGAGGCAATACTGAAGGTCCATGCTAAAAAGGTTAAGCTGGGCAGTGATGTGAACCTGAAAGAAATCGCCCTGGCCACCAGCGGAGCCGCCGGAGCTGATCTGGCCAATATGGTCAATGAAGCTGCCCTCCGGGCGGTCCGGCTGGGACGGGAAGAAGTAAAACAGGAAGATTTAATGGAATCCGTGGAAGTGGTCATTGCCGGAAAGGAAAAGAAAGACCGGATCATGAACCAGAAGGAACGCCGGATGGTAGCCTTCCACGAAGTAGGCCATGCCCTGGCATCTGCCCTGCAGAAGGATTCCCAGCCGGTTCAGAAAATTACTATTGTTCCCCGGACCATGGGGTCCCTGGGGTATACCATGAATATGCCCGAGGAAGAACGGTATCTGCTGACCAAAACCGAACTGCTGTCCCAGATTACAACCCTTCTGGCCGGGCGGGCAGCGGAGGAAGTTGAGTTCGGCGAAATCAGTACCGGTGCATCAAATGATATTGAACGGGCAAGCAAACTGGCCCGCAACATGGTAACCCAGTACGGCATGAGCGACTCCTTTGGCATGATGGGCCTGGAAAGTACCCAAAACCAGTACCTGGACGGCCGCAATGTGCTGAATGTATCCCAGGTAACCGAGGCGGAAATCGACAGGGAAGTCCTGAAAATTATCACCGAATGCCATGATACTGCGGTTAAACTGCTGCAGGAAAATAAGAAAAAGCTCGGGGAAATCGCAGAGTTCCTTATTGAAAAGGAAACCATCACCGGTGTGCAGTTCATGGAAATATTGAAGAAATAACCGCAGTTATTCCCGGGATTTGATATCCCGAACATAACCGGTATCTATTTGCTCCTAAAAGATAAAGGAATTCCCCGGCCCGGGGAATTCCTTTTTTTCGGAAGCCTGGATTAACACCCGGAGCGTTGCCCCGGCTGTAGTGTATCACAATGTTAAAAATTTGGTATTAAACCAGACCCTATAATACATTTCCTTATAAAAAAGCCCCGGAGTTGAAGTGCACCCCGGGGACTCGGTCAACCGGCTTCTTTAAAGCCGTTTCATTTTTGATGTTCCAGTTTTAAAGTCTTGGTCGGCTGGTCGCAGATTTCGCTGGGACCATAATACTGGATTGCCCCGGGGAAAAGGAAACTGGTTTTCACCGCCCAGGTATCCCGCTTGGAAGCAAATGTCCTGAAGGGAATTCCGTCCAGTTCAACCAGTGCTTTCCTGATTACCGGTTTTTTTGCCCCATGCCGCTGTTCCATGTTCATCATCATGGTCAGGGGAACTCCGCCGGCGGTCCACTGATCGGCCGGCAGGGACAGGTTTTTTACGCTGGAAAGGTAACCGGTCAATCCGGAAGCAATCAGTACAAAGGCACTGAAACCCAGGGAATAGCAGTAATCCGCATCAAAATTGGACGGGAAGGCGCAGCGTCCTTCATAACCAAAGAAATGACCCTGGGAACTGAATTTTCCGGTATAGGTCCCGGCTTTTTTCATTTCTCCCAGTTTTTGTTCAACCATACCGATCAAAAGTTTTTCCGTTTCAATCCGGGAAACCTGTACGTTGCCATGGGGATCCCGGTCCATCAGAAGCTGCTTTGCAATTTCCCCCGGAAGGGAAAGGAAAAGATCCGCGGATTCCTTTGAAAGCTTGGCCTTCAGCCAGTCCGATTGGGCTTCAAAAGAAGATTGCCTGGCAAAATCATCCGCATGGATCGCCATAATATCATTCAGTTCGGCAATAAGTTTTTTCATCTCGGGAATAAATTCCACCAGCCCTTCAGGGATAACCACCACACCGAAATTTTCCTTGTTGTTTGCCCGTTTCGCCACGGAATCACAGATCTGGTTCACCACCTGGCCCAGGGATATTTTTTTCTCCTCAATTTCCTCGGAGATAAAGCAGATATTAGGCTGGGTCTGGAGGGCACATTCCAGGGCAATGTGGGAAGCGGAACGGCCCATCACCTTGATAAAGTGCCAGTATTTTTTTGCGGAATTCGCATCCCGTTCAATATTGCCGATCAGTTCGCTGTAAGTTTTTACCGCCGTATCGAAGCCAAAGGAAATCTCAATGTGTTCATTCTTAAGATCCCCGTCAATGGTTTTTGGGCAGCCAATCACCTGGATATCCGAACCCTGGGCCAGGAAATATTCAGCCAAAAGGGCCGCATTGGTGTTGGAATCATCCCCGCCGATAACCACCACCGCATTCAGGTTCAGTTTTTTTGCAGTATCCAGGGATGCTGCAAACTGTTCAGGGGTTTCAATTTTCGTCCTGCCGGAACCAATCATATCGAATCCGCCGGTATTCCGGTACTCATCCATCATGGCGTCGCTGATTTCCACGGTTTTATTGTCCGTAAGCCCCGAGGGACCTCCCAGAAAACCATAGAGTTTGGAATCCTTATTGCCTTTCTTAAGACCATCATAAAGACCGGCAATAACATTGTGCCCCCCCGGAGCCTGACCGCCGGAAAGAATAACCCCCACATTAAGCTTCCTGGTGGTCTTGTCGTTTTTGCCTTTTATAAAAGAAGCCAGAGGTTTTCCATAGGTATGCTTAAAAAGGGCTTTTAAATCACCCTGGTCTGCAATCGATTCAGTGGGAGCCCCAAGGTTAACCTCGATGTTTTCCACGGGCAGGGTCAAACTCACCGGCAGCTTGGGCTTGTAGGTATAGCGTACTTTTTGTAACGCAGAAATTTCCATAAAAATCTCCTTTTCTGTCTTGGAATGCTTTGTCAAAAAGCTTTCATGATAAGATATTACCTAAAAAACAGGGTTTATTACAATATCAAGCAATAAGAATCCGGAGGGGGAAGTCTCCCCCCCGCTCCGAACCTGCGGTTCTCCGCTTCCCCCTCAGCGGGGTGAATTTTCTCCGGAGATACCCCGCAACGCCCCAACTATTTACATTATAAAATAAAGCAAAGCGCCCAATCAAAAACCTCGTCCCAGAGCAGCAAGGTTTGTTGGTTCTGCAAGGAATGGATGTTATGTGGGTTTAATACCCGTACAATGTTCATTTACAAGAATTTAAGAACGCCCCAGAGCCTCCTATGCGGAAGCATGCAGCAGGAATTAAACCCACTTACGAATAAAAAAAATAATTGAGAAAAAAATACCGCCAAAACACCCGTGAATTACATTAGGACAATAAAAAAGCAGCCCGGAAAACCTCCAGACCGCTTCTGCGGGAAAGCTTAAAACAACCGCTTTCCAAAAACACACTATCGGGCAACCCGGATTTGAACCGGGGACCCCAAGTCCCCCAGACTTGTACGCTAAACCAACTGCGCTATTGCCCGTTAACACAACTTCCGGTTTTGTTGAAAATCGGAACAGGAAAAAACTTACCACAACCGGGGATCATTGTCAATTGCCTGGGATCCAGGTAAAAACCCAACCGGCCATCCAAATCAGGAACACAGAGGAGGGAAAAGTATCCGGTGAATCAAAAAACACAGAGGTGAAATTGATCACCGGTCTGAAACCGGACCTTCCGAGAGGGAAATAACCTTATTGGATCAAAAGCACAGAGGTGAAACTACACAGAGGAAAAATCAGGAACACAGAGGAGGGAAAAGTATCCGGTGAATCAAAAAACACAGAGGTAAAATTGATCACCGGTCTGAAACCGGACCTTCCGAGAGGGAAATAACCTCACTGGACCAAAAAACACAGAGGTGAAACTACACAGAGGAAAAATTATAAAATCCTCCTCTGGGTAACATAAAATCTTTATCATATAAAAACAGTCATGGCTGGGCGTATAGTTCTTTTTTCCGGACTCCGTTTTTCTTTGCCATTTGACACCATCCAATACTACCCATAAATACAAAACCTAGCTTAGGAAAATTGGGATTTGCAAAAAGGTCCGGTCCGGAGGATTGATGTACTATACTGTCCGCAAGAGACCCCATCATTCGGCCCAGGTTCTTTTTGGGTCCATGGCCGCAGGGTACGGAATCCAGGTTCCCCTGCATTTCGCTGCCCCCAATTCCAAGCCCCTGTTCCCAGATAAGGCCCGACCGGCTGCACCAATGACGGATCATTTCTAAGGCCAGATGATTCTGAACTGCCTCATAAAATCCGCAGTGTACCATCGTATAAACCAGGGGTTTTTTTGTTTGGTTCCGAAAACAGCCTTCCAAATCCTGTAAAATTCCCAGCAGGTGAGAGGGAATGGCATCAACATAAAGGGGAAAGCAGAGTATTAGGATATCGCTGGTTAATATCTGTTCTACACTAGCATCATCTATATTCGGACGCTTAATCCGTATATTAATAATTTCAGGACTGGAAAGGTCCCGGGAATCCTGGAGCATTTTTTCCAGTTCATTAATAAAATACTGGGAATTATTTTTTCCTGTTTTAGGGCTGCCATTAATCATTGCGATTTTCATACATTTTCCTCCCGGATATCCGAACTGTTGGAATAGAAATGAACCGAATTATCCAAAGCATTAAAATTAAGGGCGTTGGCCTCTGCCAGTTTTATTGCTGTTTCCCGTTCCGATTGGGTAATGTCGCTGCCATACAGATGGATCCTTAAACGGAAACGGTTTTTAGTCCGGGGTATGTGATGAATCTCCCTATTCTTGATATAAAAAAACGGAAGCATACACCCAATGCTGCGGTCCAGTACATTTTTAACAAAGGGGCTGAATCCTCCATATGTACACCGGCTGATCAGGATAAGTTCATTGATTTTACACAACCTTTTTCCCTGATCCTGAAAACCATCCTTTATTACACAGACTGCTGGTGTTTTAACCCAACACCCAAAACACCCGGTACAATGGACTATTTGGGTGTTCTTGGACAGTACTAAGGTATTTTCCTTTTCTAAGAAGAACTGTTTTAGAAACTCCTGCTGTTCCATATCATGAATGATAAGACGCTTGCAGTATTTTTCAGAATTATTCATAAACTTTTTTCCCCCAATTTCATATTTTGTTTCAGGATTGATGCCAAAAGACGGCTCCAATCTCCTTTGTAATGAACACCATTCATTGTGGCCATTCCGGTTATCCCGTGAACCATGGCCCACATAGCTAAAATAGTTTGGTTCCGAAGGCTTTTCGGAATTGTATAATGACTTAGTTCTTCTTTTACAGCGTTTTTGAATATTTCAAAGGGCCGGTATCCGTTAGCCGAATTCAACCGTGAAAGATCTACCTGTATACCGGAATTAAACATAAAAAAACGGAAATAATGGGGTCTTTCTAAGAAAAAATTCAGATAAGCTTGAGCCAGGAAGATCGTCCTGTCCTCATCTTCCTGATGGGTCTTCAGGCAATCCCCCAGATCAGCAGAAAACTGGTCCTCAATATATGTTTGAATTGCCTGCAATAGGGCTTCCTTATCTGGGAAATGATTATACGGTGCGGCATGACTGACACCGCATCTGACAGCAAGTTTCCGCAGGGAAAAATTCTGGAATCCTTCTGTATCTATCAAGGTTATACCTTCTTCAATTAATAATTTTTCCAAATTACCGTGATGGTATGGTTTGTTTTTCAAAATTTTTTCTCCCGAAGAAAGTTTATTCTTTAATGTTTACACTGTCAACATTAAAGAGTTTGATTATTTTTTCCGGGATGCTATATTTTTTAGAGAATAGAATTTTATTCTGGAAGAAAAATAATTATCATGATGCGGGTTCATTAAACTGCTATTGACATAATTGTAAAATAGACTTTAATTTAATATAGTGTATAGTTAGTATATAAGAAAATTTTTTAAGGAGTTGAGTATGAATCTTGTAGAATCAGCATTCTATGCTGGAATTGGCCTTGCTCTTAAAGGGAAAGACAAGGTGGAAGCTGCTGCAAAGAAATTTGCCGCAGATCAGAAAATGAGCGCAGTGGACGGCAAGAAATTTGTTGACAATGTACTCAAGAATTCAGAACAGACAAAGTCCGATCTGGAAAAGAAAGTTAATGATCTTATTAAGGATTCATTAGGCAAGATGGGTCTGGCTTCCAAGAAAGACATGGATGCCCTCAAAGCAAAAATTGCCAAGCTTGAAGAAAAAGGCAAGGCCAAACCCGCCGCAGCCGCCAAGCCCGCCGCAGCCAAAAAACCTGCAGCAGCTAAGAAACCCGCCGCAGCGAAAAAACCCGCCGCAGCAAAAAAACCGGCCGCCGCTAAGAAACCTGCCGCAGCCAAAAAACCCGCAGCGAAACCCGCTGCAAAACCTGTAGTAAAAACTAACTAATTTTACCTCATGGGATTTTTTTCAAGGACTTTTCCGCATACTTCCCGGGTAATTGACATAATCAATGTGCTGGTGATGTATGGGATGGGAGACTTGCTCTACCATCTCAAAATTACTGAAACGTTTCCTTTTGTAAGGAAATTCCTTCCTAAACGGGGGAAAAAGAGCATTGATCAGTTTACAAGACCAGAGGAGTTGCGGTTAGCCCTTGAAGAACTTGGCCCTACTTTTGTTAAGTTGGGCCAGATGCTTTCCAACCGCCCTGATATCATTCCAGTAAAATTTGTAAATGAACTCGAAAAACTCCAGGACCGGGTGCCTCCCTTTACTGGTGAAGAAGCTGTCGGGATCGTTGAAGCTGAATTAGAACAGCCAATAAAAAAAATTTATAAACATTTTAATAAGAAACCCATGGCCAGCGCTTCCATAGGCCAGGTCCATCAGGCTGAACTGTATGATGGTACCCAGGTGGCCGTGAAGGTTCAAAGGCCGAATATTGAAAAAGTCATATCCATGGATATTGATATCCTCTATGCCCTGGCTTCCCTGGCAGAAAAAAACAGCGAATTTTTCCGGACATTTAATCCCGTTCAACTGGTAAAGGAATTCGAATCGGGGATTAAAAAAGAGCTGGACTACAACCTGGAACGGCTCAACCTGGAACGGTTCTGCCAGAGTTTTAAGGATGATGACCGGATTTTTATTCCCCGGGATTACAAGGATTTTTCCTGCAAACGGGTATACACCATGGAACTGGTGGAAGGAATTAAAATATCCCGGATTACCGATGAAGATTTACCCGGTTATGACCGGGAATTAATAGCCACCAATGGCGCTAATCTGATGCTGAAACAGATTTTTGTGGACGGTTTTTTCCATGCGGATCCCCATTCGGGGAATATTATGGTTTTGGAAGACAACCGGATCTGTTTTATTGATTTTGGGATGATGGGTTCCCTCCTGCCAAGCCAGAGGGAAGAACTCAGTAATCTTATTTTATCTCTGGTTTACAAAGATACCGCCCTGATTACCAATGCGATTTTGACGGTAACCAAACGGCCAAACCATCCCAGACTTCATGAAATTGAATCTTCCGTCCAGGATCTGGTGGACCGTTATCTGGAAGTTCCCCTGGAAGATCTGAATATAGCGGAGGTCCTGCAGTCCCTCATCAATCTGATTGAGACATTCAAACTCCGGATTCCCAATAATATGACATTAATGGTAAAAGCCCTGATAACCATTGAAGGGGTGGGGCTTCAGCTGTATCCCCAATTCCAGTTATACAAAATCCTGGAAGATTTTTCCCTGACCATTATCCAGTCAAAGTTCAACGCCAGAAGGCTCCTGACCGCGGCGCTGCTGGGAATCATGGAGGTGAAACGGCTGGTGGAACATGCCCCGTCGGATATTTCTTCTATCATAAAAAAAGTTAAAGAAGGTAAATTAAAGATAGAATTCGAACATTATGGACTGGGGTCCCTTCAGTCTTCCCTGGATACCCTGGCAAACCGTTTTGTTGTTGGGGTTACCCTGGGTTCCCTTATTATTGGGTCTTCCATAATGGTCCATGCGGATATCGCGCCGAAGTGGAATGACATACCGATTATTGGACTCATCGGTTTTGTGAGCAGCGGTATTTTGGCCTGCCTTATATTGATTGCCTCGGTGGTCAGGCATTTCAGACGCAAATAAACCACAGCCGGTTTGTAGTATCTTCAGCTAAGGAAACACTGATTAATGCCCAGAGAGCATTAATCAGTGTATTTTTTAATGTAGGCAATTCTTTGTGCAACAAAGAATTACGGAGGGAACCGCTGATTGGCCGCATATTGCGGCCGGTTTAATCAGCGGTTCCCTAAGTAACCCTAATCCGTTTATTTTTACAATCGTCTTGTCATTATTTTTTCATTGCAGTATCATTTGGGCACATCTAAAAGCTGAAGTTTTTAGATGTGCCCATATTTCATTCCAATGAGTTTTTTCAAAATCCCCTGTGTTTTCGAAAAATCTCCATATTTTATTGTGTATTTGCAAAGGAGTTTCGTTATGGCTTTTACGTTGAACAGTTATCCCGTGGTGTACCGGGCAAAATATAATAAGGGCAGCGGCTGGGCCGACGAATATATCGAAAAAAATCATAGGACCCCCGCGGAAGAGGCTGCCCTAAGCCCTGCAGAACGGGATGCCCTGGAAGTCTCCCGGAATTATTATGATGATATGCCCCTGGTCAATTTTACTTCCCAGTATGGTCTGGGATGTTTTGAGGGTATGAAGGCCCTGCCCCAGAAAAACGGTGACCTGGCAATCTTCCGGCCCGAACAGAATGCGAAGCGTTTTAAAAATTCCATGGTGGGATTAAAGATGCCCGGTTTTCCCGAGGATTCCTACCTTAAGGCATGTATCGAAGTGGTAAAACGGAATGCAGCCCTGGGATTCCGGCCCTATTATAATCCTGAGTGGGAAAAGGATGCCTTCATGACCGCGGATTCAATCTATATGCGGCCCTTTACCCTCAGTGAAAGCGGTATTGGGGTTTCCCTTTCCAAGGAACCCTATGTGGTAATTGTTACCACCCCGGTGAGTGCATATTTTTCCGAAGGGTCCACCGAAGCCATTATCACCGAACGGATCAGGGCCACCCCCAAGGGCACGGGATGGATCAAGGCTGCATCCAACTACGTAATTTCCGCATTGGCAAAGGCCGAAGCCGCGGATGCGGGTTTCATGGAATGTATCTTCCTGGATGCCACCCACCGGAAATATATTGAAGAGGGTTCCTCCTGCAATATTTTCTTTTACCTGAAGTCGGGCGAACTGGTTACCCCCGAACTGGGTGACACTATTCTTCCCGGTATTACCCGGGCCAGTGTGATTGAACTCGCCAAAGATCAGAAGGTAAAAATCTCTGAACGCAAAGTTTCCATTGATGAAGTGATTGCCGATGCGGCCGAATGCTTTGTTACCGGTACTGCCGCCGGGGTAACCCCCATTACCGGCCTGGCATATAACGGGAAAAAGGTTGTTTTCAGCAAAGGAGAAACAGGACAGCTTACGGCGGTTCTCCGGGACACCCTCAAGGGAATCCAATATGGTACCCTGGAAGACACCAAGGGCTGGATGGTCAAGATCTGATATATAAATCCGCCGGGAGGACCCGTTTCCTGGGATGAAAAACAGTCGCCGGTATATCCGGCCGGGTTTCGTCCCGGTCTTCCCTTAATCCGAAAAAATGGGGCAGATCTGCCCCATTTTTTATTCGCAGGCGGGTTTCATACATGCACTTTAGGGCGAATCTTTGAAGCAACAAAGAAATTGGTTTGCGTGTATGAAACCTGCATATAATCCTTACCTTACAGAACCAATATACCCTGCTGCTTGCATCAGGGTTGTTGATTGTCCCTGTACAGGCAAGCCCGGAAATATGATGCATACATTTTATCAAGAAGCTTTGAACATATTTGGCAATAAACAGGCTGCTCTGCGTTTCCGGGGTTTGGATCTTACCTTTACCCTTTCCCAGGGGCTTTTCAGTTCCGCGGATATTGATACGGGTACCCGTTTCCTGTTAAAGGTTCTTTCAAAATGCTGGGATCAGGATGCTGCAGAGGGTCTCCCTCTGCCTGCAACAGTGCTGGATGCGGGCAGCGGAGTAGGGGTTATTGGAACAGCCCTTGGGGCTGCGTTAAAAGGGCAGGAAAAGCTGCTGGTCCGCTGCCAGGACCGGGATGAACTGGCCCGGGTTTTTACCATAGCCAACGCCAGGGCTAACCATGTACCCCCGGATGTCCTGGAGGCTTATACAGAACCATTACTCAATTGTCCCCCCGGGAGTTCCTGGGATCTTATCATTTCCAATATCCCGGCAAAAACTGGAAAACCTGTTCTGGAGGATTTTGTCCGCGGTTCCGCTGAACTTTTAAGTTCCCGGGGAAAAGTCCTGGTGGTCATTGTAAATCCTCTGGCAGCAATTTTCCGTACCTGGATTATAGAATCCGGACTGGTTATTCTTCATGAAGAAACAGGAAAGGATCATACGGTATTTCTGTATAGCCGGGGTAAGGATTTTTTGACCGGGAAATCCGTCCTGGATATAACCGATGATGGTTCGCCGTATATCCGGAATGAAGGTCCCTGTGAACTGGAAGGAGAGGTTTTTACGATCCGGACTTTCCATGGGGCAGCGGATTTTGACAATCCGGGTATGCTGGTGCAGAATACGGCAAAACTTATCAGCAGACTGAACCTGGCAAAGAAGTTTCATCAGCAGAAAATAAAAATTCTCATTCATGAACCTGGACAGGGGCATCTTCCGGTTTGGCTGAGCCGTTATTTTGGGGATTCCCTCCGGAGTGATATAATTCTTTCAGGCAGGAATATCCTTTCCCTGGGGGCTGCCCAATATAATCTTAAAAAGCACGGCCAACTGGCCCGGGTACTCCCGGCCATAGATTTGGGGTTTGATAAAAACCAGATAGGGCAACTTCTTGAAAAAAACGATGACCCCCGGCTGATCGTTGCTTTTCAAGAGGTGGTCCCCGGGGTAGAACGCTGGGGGGCAATCTGGGAAGGACTCCCGGGGCTTCTCCGTCCGGGAGATGTGGCGGTAATGGGGTTTACCTCATCCGAGGCCGACCGGTTCGACCGGATTAAGCCAAAGGGATTCAGCAGATTGAATGACCTGAAACGGAATGGATTCCGGGTCATGGCATATCAGCGGACCTGACCGGTTTTTCCAGAGCGCCGTATCGTTTATTCGCCGGCGGATTTGATACCCTCTGTACGTTTTCGCGTAGGAGCCTTTAGGACGGGGTTGTTGATTCTCTGCTAATCCTGATACAGCCATGTGGACAGATACCGCTCACCCGTATCGCATATAACCGTTACAATCAGTTTATCCTTATACTCGGGGCGTTTGGAAAGTTCCAGGGCAGCAAAAACATTGGCACCGCTGGACATTCCAGCAAAGATACCTTCGGTTTTAGCCAGCTCCCGGGAGGTATCCCCGGCGCTGTCCGCAGAAACCGTCAGAATCTCATCCACCACGGAACGGTCAAAATTATCCGGCACAAAACCGGCTCCAATTCCCTGAATTCGGTTTGGTCCGGGTTTTCCGGTGGAAAGCACCGGCGATTCTGCGGGTTCCACCGCAATAATCCGGACTCCCGGTTTTTTTGCTTTAAGTCCCCGGCCTGTTCCGGTTACGGTCCCGCCGGTTCCAACCGAAGCGACAAAACAGTCAACCTGGCCGGAGGTATCGATCCATATTTCCGGGGCTGTGGTGCTCTCATGGGCTTTGGGATTAGCGGGGTTCGAAAATTGCATGGGCATAAAAGATCCGTCGTTGCTCTGAAGGTATTTTTGCGCTGCATCGATGGCTCCCTGCATCCCCCTGGGGCCTTCGGTCAGGATGATTCCGGCTCCCAGATTCTGCAGCAGTTTCCTCCGCTCCAGGCTCATGGTTTCGGGCATGGTGAGCATCAGCCGGTACCCCCGGATAGCCGCAATAAATGCCAGGCCAATACCGGTGTTGCCGCTGGTGGGCTCCACAATAATTCCTCCGGGTTTTAAAAGTCCCCTGGATTCCGCATCGTTTATCATTGATAGGGCGATCCGGTCCTTTATGCTTCCCATGGGATTCCGGTTTTCCAGTTTTACAGCTACCTTTGCATATCCCTTATTCATCTTGTTGATGAACACCAAGGGCGTATTGCCGATATGTTCCGTTGAGTTTTTATAGATATTCATGTTCTAAGTATAGGTTTCCCGGATTCTGTTTGCCAGGCAAACAAAATTATTTTTCTTCATGGGACCTTTTTCCGGAATTCCGGGAAAATCCGGCTTTCCGGGATTTTTTTGGATCGAATTTTTTTGATTGGGACTTATGCTATTGATTAATCCTGTACAATTCCAGGTTTGCATCCAAGAAATCGGTAAATACCAGGTATTTGCCGTCGGGGGATACCGCCAGACCCGTGGGCTGATTTCTTCCCCAAACCTGGCCGACGGTGGAAAGGTCCTCTGTGTTCAGGGCGGTTACGGTTCCGAATTCAGGACCTTCCAGGGTGTAGTCATCGGGGTTGTTTTTTCCCCTGGACGAGACAAACAGGATTCGTTTATCCGGGGAAAAACATATGGTATTGAGGTTTGATCCCACCCGGACGGATTTGAGGACCTTACCGTCATCCGCATTCAGAATATAGATCCTTCCCAGGGCCATATCGGACACATACAGTTTCTGGTCGTGGAAAAGCACATGCCTGGCGGCTCCGGTTCCCTGATTATAGGTAAAGGTTTTGACAAGTTTTTTCTGGCCCATATCAATTACCCCTATAACAGGGCCGTCAAAAAGCGCGGCATACAGAATTTTACCGTCCGGGGAAAAGCTCATTCCCCGGGGGGTGGAACCCACCGGAACCAGGGTAATTATTTTCCGGGTCTCCGGATCAATCAGGCTGATATTATTGCTCAGCCAGTTCGATACAGCGGTGATGCTACCCTCCGGGTTTTGGGTGATTACCTTGGGCATGGTGCCGCCGGTATTCACGGATGTTTTGTATTCCAGGGTCGCCATATCAAAAATATGAACTTTATTTTCATCCATATTGGAAACAAGAAATTCATTCCGGTTTGCATCAATATATGGTTCCACAAATCCCCTGGCCTTACCATCCGGAAGGCTGATGCGTTTTTCGAATTGAATAGCGGGGACAGTACCGGGAGAGAAATTAAACACATCCACCCCGGTTTCATTAAGAAGGGGAACAAAAATCTTATTCCCATTCCCGGAAAAACAGACGCTTTTGGGCTGGTTCCCGGTGGGTATTTCCTGTTCCAAATGAAATATCCCTGATTCGGGTTCCAGTTTTATCTGTAAAATTCCCCGTCTGATTTTACCGGGAATTTCCCTGGGATTTATTTTCTGGGTGATAAACTTGTCCGCCTGGAATAAAAGGGGGTCCGTATCCTCGGCAAGGGCATATTGGCGGACTCCGGCTTCGGTCTTTAGGGGGATCAATTCCTGTTCACCCATAAATATTTTTACCGCCGAGGGGCCTGTCTTTACCCGGAATACGAACGAAGGGGGCAGCGGTTCCAGCTCCGGTTCTTCAATTACTATTTCAACCTCGGGAATTTCCGTACCGGCCGGAATGGGATCCGGTTCATCTTTTTTCCCGGAGCAGGAGATAAAAAAAAGTATCAGACAAGGTAAAAGATAGTATCCAGGATATCTTAGTTTCATATGCCGCCTGTGGTATGTATGTATTATGAACCAGGATTAGTGAGTTGGCAATCCGGTATATATTCTTTATTATATACCCATGAAGATGAAAACCGGTATCACATTATGTATATTCATTATTTTTATAGGATTGATACTTTCCTGCAAAACCATAAAACCCGCGGAAGGAATTAAGCCCGAATCTGTTTTGATCTTTGAGAAAATTGAAGCTCCTGACCCGGGAACACTTTACCTGGATTATAAACTTGATGTATATAATCCGGTTTCGAAGGATGCGGAATTGATATTCCAGGAGACGGAACTGGTCATCCATGGCCTTTCGGTGGATAAGTCCCTGTTTTCCATAGAATTTCCTGAGAATATAAAACTGCTGAAACATGAGCGCAGGAGCGAATCCCTGAGGCTTACCTTCAATGCATCGGAGTACGAAAAAAGGTACCACCCCGCATTTGATGAATACGAACTTGCCCTGGCTATGGCGGTTCAATATGCCTATTCCAATGGAACCGCAGATACCACCGCTGAAACCCTGGTGGTTTTCCCCAGGGTTCGGGAACCGGAATTCAAAATCACCCAGATCAAAATTATGCAGGCGGAACTTATCAACACCAGGTTTAAGGTTCATCTCCAGGTGGATAATCCCAATTATTTTCCGGTGGAGCTTATATCGTTTAATTACGAATTATTCGGGGATGGCCGGTTCTGGGCGGAGGGTGAGGAAAAACATGTGCTGAGGATCCCCGCAAAAGACAAGGCGGAGATCGATCTGTTCTTATTGATGAATTTTACCAATATGCGCCGCAATGTACTGGACCAGATTATCGCCCTGACCCAGGTGCGCTACCGGTTTAAGGGCAGTGCCCGGGTTGAAACAGGAATAGGGTATCTTCCCCGGTTTGTTATGGATTTTGAACGGGAAGGGCATTCGGAAGTGATAAGGTAATGTTCCCTAAGGAAACACTGATTAATGCCCACAGAGCATTAATCAGTGTATTCTTTATTGCAGGCAATTCTTTGTGCAGCAAAGAATTGCGGAGGGAACCGCTGATTGGTCGCATGTTGCGACCGGTTTAATCAGCGGTTCCCTAATTTCCGTCCATAGGAAAGGGCAGCACCGAATCGATGGTTGATTTTCCTGTCATTGCCATGATCAGCCTGTCCAGACCCAGGGCTACCCCGGAACATCCGGGGAAATTCGTGAATATTTTCCAGTAGTTTTCATCCACCCCATGGGTGACCAGGGCATGGTTTTGTTTTATCCTTTGCTCGGATATAAAAAAATCTTTTACTTTGATGGGGTCCTGTTCCTCTGAGTAACAATTGGCCAGTTCCATACCTCCGGAATATAATTCCCAGCGCTCCACCGAATATCCGTTTTTATGTGTTTGGGCAAGGCAGGGAACGAATGCGGGGTAATCCATCAGGGCCACCGCCTTGTCCCCGGGAAGGGCCGGTTCTACCTGGTGGACAAAAATCAGGTTGTAGAGATCATCCAGGGGCATATCAGGAGCCGGTTCAAGGCCCAGCCGCCGGGCTTCCTCCGCCAAAGCTCCGGCTCCCATCCCTGCGGTTTTATAAAGATCAAATCCCGCCCATTCGAAAAATGCTTCTTCCATGGTAATTCGGGTAAACGGCGGTTTCAGCCGGGAAACTTCAGACTGTCCCATAAGAAAGGAGAAAAGATCCTCGGTTATTTTGAGCGAATCCTGATAATCCGCCTCCAGGGTGTAGTATTCCAGCATGGTAAATTCAGGGCTATGAAGACGTCCGGTGGATTCGCCGTTCCTGAAGCATTTGCATATTTGATACATACTTACCCGGTGGGATGCAATGAGCTGTTTCATCCAGATTTCAGGGGAAGGAATCAGCCAGTAGGGTTTTTCCTTCCGGCGGGTACTTCCTTCCGGAGGGATGTACCGGGTTTCAAAAACTTCAAGGCACGATTCAGGAATGAGGTTAGGTGCCAGCAGGGGAGTATCCGTTTCCAGGTAGTTCCGGGAATCAAAAAATGTCCGGACGGATTTTATTATCCTGGAACGTTCCTGAAGCAGTTCAATATCCATATTATTTCCTAAGGAAACACTGATTAATGCCCACAGAGCATAAATCAGTGTATTCTTTAATGTAGGCAATTCTTTGTGCAGCAAAGAATTGCGGAGGGAACCGCTGATTGGCCGCATACTGCGGCCGGTTTAATCAGCGGTTCCCTAAAAAATCAGCTAAGCCGGATTACGGCTTCCTTCCATTTGCGGCCCCGGTCAAATTCATTGAGGAACATACCGAATGAAGCGCAGCCCGGAGAAAGAAGAACCGTGTCGCCGGCTTCGGTCGTTTCCAGTGCGGCTTTCACCGCGGAGTCCACATTATTAAACGGCCCCTTATAGGGGATTCCGTTTTTTTCCAGCAGTACCTTCAATTTAGCGCTTCCCGTCCCGTCCAGGAGGATTATGGTCTTTGCTTTTTTTGCCTTTACGGCCAGGGGAGTAAAATCCAGGTTTTTGTCGGTTCCTCCGGTAACCAGGACCACCGGGGTATCGAATGCATCCAGGGCTGCAGCGGCTGCTTCGGGGATTGTGGCGGCGGTATCATTATAAAAACGTATTTTTTTGCTTTCGTGGAAAAATTCCAGCCTGTGTTCAATGCCCGGAAAGGAGCCTAATGCTTCCCGGACAATCTCCGGTTCAATCCCCAGATCAAGAAGTCCCAGGGCTGCGGCGAGCAGGTTTTTTTTCTGGTGATACCCCGGAGTAAAAACCTTTGCGGGAACTGCTTCCACTAATTGTCCCGAAGCCATCCGGACAAGCCCCGGGCCCTGGGGACCGTCAATCCATCCTCCGGATACACCATCCCCCAGGGCATGGTCCGCATACACCATGGTCCGGGCAGGGCTTTCACCCAGAAATTCCCGGCCCCAGGAATCGTCCGGGACAACGGTCAGGTCTTCTTTATTTTGGCCCTGGTAGATAATTTTTTTATCCGCCACATAGGCTTCCATGGTTCCGTAACGGTCAAGGTGGTCCGGCATAATAGCGGTTAAAACCGCAACCCTGGGTTTAAGCAGCGCCCGGTTCCGGCCATCCATTTTAATCAGCCTTCCCTTTAAATCCCCCAATTGCCAGCTGGAAAGCTCCAACACCACATCATCGTCCTTTTCCAGGGTATTTAAAAACGTCAAGGGGGATACCGTGATATTTCCCCCCAGAAGGGCCTTTCCCGGAAGCGGGGTTTTTCCGTTTTTCCGGGCAAACTGCAATCCCCAGTGCAGGGCGGAGGAAGTCCCGGATTTCCCTTTCGATCCGGTCACAGCCAAAAGCCGGGCCGGGGAATTTTCCAGGAAAATTGAAATATCCGTTTCAATCCTTTTTGCTGCCTGCAGATAGGGGGAGTCGGGTCTTACCCCGGGATTTTTCACCACCAGATCCGCATTTCTGAAATCTTCCATGTCATGACGGCCAAGCACATACCGGATAGGAAGACCGGAAAGTTTTTCAATGGACGGGGCCAAAACCTCTTTATCCCGGAGATCCGTCACCGTTACATCCGCGCCTGCCTGTGCCAGGTAACGTGCCGATTCCAGGCCGCCCCCATGAAGCCCTAAACCCATGATAAGCACTTTCTGTCCGGCATATTTCGAACTTCCCTCATGTTGTTCCATCGGCCTTCTCCGTAATTGTTATATTTCTTTGCATGGCAAAGAAATATGTTTTCAAATTAATCCCCCGCAGCCATAATTTTTTGCAGGGCTATTATCAAAAAAAAGGCATTGCCCGATTTTTGAGTTCATAGTATAGTATTTAACATGAAGAAAAGAAATATACTAATTATCATATTGTTCTTTGCCTTTGCTTTGACTTTGTTCGGACAGGATTTTTCCAGCGGCCGGATTTATTCAGCCCAGGGAAATGATTTTGTTATTTTAAGTAAAGGAAAACGGATCCTGTACAGTGCGGACCGTTTAAACGAAGGAACCATTACTCTTGAACGGGGGGATATTTTCCAGACCGGGCCCCAGAGTACTGCGGAAATCCAATTTGGCAATAATGGTCCCTTCGTAAAAATCGTGGAGAATTCTTCTATTGGGTTTAATGACAGCAAAACCAGCCAGTCCGTGCTGACATTAAATCTCCTTTACGGACGGGTCCGGGTAAAAAATCCGGTCCAGGAGCCGGTGGTGAACATTAATTCCAACAATGGCCTGGTGGAAATCAAAAAAGGTGATGCCGGGATCGATTATATTATCCGTAATGATACCATGACCCGGCAATCCGGCGGGGGGGCGTCATCTCCGGTTTTGTATGTATCCAATCTTTCCGGAGAAACCACTGTTTATCCTTCGAATAACGGGGCTGCCGCATCCAACCTGCCCCAGCTGCTGGTGCATGAAGGCGAAACCGTATCGGTGGAATTTGTTTCATCCCTGTCGTATGTTGAAAGAAAACCCCTGGAAAACAGCACCATTAGTTTTTGGAAGATCTATGATTTTTCTGCGGTCCCCGGTTCATCTGCGGGTGTAGCCGCAGGGGCTCCCAGCATTGACGTTCCTCTCCCATCAAATATAAAGGAAATACCCAATACTCCCTTGAGTGCGGAAGGTCCGTCGGCCAAGTCCATCAGCAAAACAAAAAACCGTGTTATTGTTGCGGGGCTTCTGTTTTGCCTGGGAGGGTTAGCTCTGGAAGGAGCATCCCTGTACTACCAAAGTGTGGGGGATGAAACCATGACCTATTTTTATGGCATGTCCGGAGCGTTTACATCAGGCATAGGCGTTTTGACTTTATTTGGGGCCCTTGGTAATAATCCAAAATAAATAGAATAAAATCTGAGGAACTCTTCAAAACCGGGGGTTCCTCTACTTTTTACAATTTTTCGGATTTTGGAAAATCCCAATCCCAGAAGACCAGGAAGTTTACCCGTGCAGAAAGAAACTGTAAGTGCAGCACCAATTTTGGACTCCGCCGGAACTCCAAACTATTTTGGATGGTCCCGTTCCCCGGTATTTCTTTACGATAATACCCTTTTGCGGTCTCCCCAACGGCGCATTACCGGGTCAGACCGGTTTATAGTTTTTTCATCAAACAATATGCTGGTCATGGAGGTCCTGGACGGGGGTTACCTGGGTTATGTGGGAATAACAATTATTTCCCTGAGAAATAAAAAAAGAAATTCCCAATATTTTATTGTACCCCTCCCCATGGGCAGTTTTAATATGCCCCCGGACAGCGAAAGCGGTTCCGTAAAAATTCAGGAAAAAAAATTAACCATCGATTTTACCGCAATGGAAGGCGGGTCCAGAATTATTAAAATTGATTTTCCCGGCTTTTCCCATTATAGAGGACTCAGGGGATTTATTGTTTTGTCCCCCCCTGATGGGGCTGAATCCCTGTATAACAGTATGCCCTGGCGGGAGGATAAACTGGCATTCCGGCTTACCCGGCGTTCACCCTGGTTTATTGCCGAAGGGGTAATGCAGTTTGGGACATCGGAGCTGGTATTTTCAAAAAATGATGCCTGGGGCATTTTTGACTGGAACAGAGGTGCCAGGCCTCGGTCGGATGTCCGTTACTGGGCGGCCGCATGCGGTCTGTACAATGGGAAACAGATGGCCTTTACCGTGGGTTACGGTTCTGCCGACGGAAGCCAGGGAACGGAAAACGGTTTTTTCCTGGACGGAAAACTGCATAAACTGGATCAGGTGACATTTCAGATAAACCCTGACAACTGGCTGGAACCCTGGATGTTCACCAGCAACGACCAGCGGCTGGAGATGACCTTCAGTCCTATCATGGAACGGAATGAAAAACATAATCTGATGTTTCACTCCCTGAAACGGAGACAGGTATTCGGCCATTTCTCAGGAAAAACAATCCTGGATGACGGCAGTGAAATTGAATTCAAGGATATCCTGGGGTTTGCGGAACGCAAGAAAACCCGCTTCTAGGTATTTATTACTTCCAGTCAAATTTTCTTGCCTGAATTCCCATGTGCCGTTCTTCCGCTAATGTTATGAGAAGATCCAGCAGTTCGCTGTATCCAAGTCCTGAGGCTTCACACATTTTCGGGAACATACTTATGGTGGTAAATCCGGGCATGGTGTTTGCCTCATTGAGGAAGATTTCCCCGGTATCTTTCCGGACAAAAAAATCAATCCTGGCCAGACCTGATATTTCCGAAGCCTTATATGCCCGGATGGCAAACTCCCGGATTTTTCTCAGCTCCCCTTCATCTAAGTTTGCCGGGATAAGAAGTTTTGCCCCATTGGGATCGGTATATTTGGCATCGTAATCGTAAAACTGATGGGTAGGAATAATCTCCCCCGGTGTATAGGCTTCTATTCTTCCGTTTCCCGTAACGGAACATTCAATTTCCCTGGCTGGAATAAAGGGTTCAATAAGAACTTTACTGTCCCAGGTAAGGGCTTCCGTTGTTCTTGCCTCCAGTTCATGTCTGTTGTTTGCTACTCCTGCGCCGACGCTGGACCCGGCTCTGGAGGGTTTTACAAAAAGGGGATAACGGAAATCCCTCTCGGCCTGATCAATCAGCTGGGTTCTTTTTTCCGTTCTCTCCCAATCAATGGACCGGACCAGGACATAGGGAACAATGGGAATACCCGCATTGCGCCAGAGGATCTTGGAAATATCCTTATCCATATTGATGGAACTCCCCTCCACATCGCAGCCCACATAGGGGATATCCGACATTTCCAGCAGTCCCTGGATGGTACCGTCTTCGCCAAAGGTTCCATGCAGGACTGGGAAAACCGCATCCACCGGAAGGGCTGTTCCTTTTTTCAGCATGAAGGAATTTTTTCCTGCTCCGGGGACCACCATTACCTGCAGGTCCGGGGATTCTTTGATCTCCAGTGCAGGAACACGTTCCGTATCGGTATTTTCCTGAAAAAACCACCTTCCGTTTTTTGTAATCCCAATGAGAATTATGTTGTATTTATTTTTATCCAGGTTGTTAACGATTGATTTTGCTGATGTACATGAAACTTCATGTTCACCGGATCTTCCTCCGTAAAGAACAGCAATATTCTTTTTCATAGATGCTCCTCGGTTTATTCGCAGGCGGGTTTAATACCCGCTCTTTAGATTGATTCTTTGAAACAACAAAGAAATTGTTGCGCGGGGTATGAAACCCGCATAAAATCCTTACTTTACAGAACCAACATACTCCGCTGCTTGCGGCGTGTTGTTGATTAGAAGGCTGTTGGGGTTCATCCCCCGATCTGGCATCGGGGGATTTTTTAACGCCCTGGATGAAGGTTGAAACGTTTGTATGTGGTATGAACCCTCAGCCTGTATAATAATTTCCTCTACAACGAAGATACCCCGAGGCTCTGCCTCGTGGTATCTTCATTTGCTGAAACCCATTTCCTCCAGGGCTTTTTCTGCTTCGCTTATTTCATCATAGGCCATGGTTTCTTTGGCATAGATAATTGAATTTTCATGGCCCTTCCCTAAAAGGATAACCAGGTCCCCCGGCCGGGCCGCCGCAAAGGCCGCCCTGATTGCCTTGGGCCTGTCCGGAATGAGAAAGAGATTTTCATCCCGTTTCAGATTTTTACATCCTTCGGCAATTTCTTCCAGGATATCCAAAGGGACCTCCCCCCGGGGATCTTCATCACTTAAAAAAACGATGTCCGAGTACTGCGCTGCGATTCTTCCCTGCTCGGGCCGCTTTTTTGTATCCCGTTCGCCGCCGGATCCAAAAAGGCTGATAATCCGTTTTCCGGTTTTGTTCAGCCGGTCCCGGAGGGGAGGAAATACCGTTTCAAATGACGATGGTGTATGGGCGTAATCGACCACCACTTCAAAGGGCTGCCCCTGATCAACCACCCACATCCTGCCTCTTACAGGCTGTAATGCGGTAATATACGGAATAAGTTCCTCCGGGGGTACGGATAATATATGCGATACCGTCAAAAGAGCCGCCAGAACATTTCCTGCATTAAATGTGCCGGGCAGCCGGTCATCGATGCTTAGGGTTTTATTGTTTTTCCTGAACAGAACTTCATACCGGTTTCCCCCGGCAGTACCCGTAATGGATGTGATACTCAGGTCCGCGTCTTTTCCCCGGGTACTAAAAGAGTAAACCGGTTTTTTGGTTGATGAGGTGAAAAAACCTGCGCTGGGGTCATCCGCATTAACCACTCCAAAGGAAGGAATATCTCTTTTTGTGCCGCGGATGTTTTTTTCATGGTTCCAGCTGTCAAAGGCCCGGAACAGGGCAGCCTTGTCCAACCGGTACTGCTCCCAGGTTCCGTGGAATTCCAGATGTTCATGGGTAACGTTGCACATAACTCCGGTATCAAAAGCAACATCCCCCAAACGGTTGGTTTTTTGTGAAAGCCCATGGCTGCTGGATTCCACCACCGCATATTCCAGGCCGTTTTTCTGCATCTCAAACAGATGCCTGTGGACCACCGTAGCTTCCGGGGTAGTCTGGTGCTCGGGGTTCCATTCCACCTTATCGTTTACGCAATACTGGACTGTTGAAAAAAATCCGGCTTTCCTGTCGGCTAATGTGAGCAGTTGATAGATTAAATAAACCGTGGTGCTTTTCCCCTCGGTGCCTGTGACACCGATCACCCCAAGTTTTTTTGAAGGGGACCCGTAAAAACAGTCCGAAATCGGGGACATGGCAAAACGGGAATCCCTTACTTTTATATACCGGATCCCATCTTTATATTCAGGCAGTTCATTTTGATACACCACCGCCGCCGCACCATTCCCAATAGCATTCGTTACGAATGAGTGCCCGTCCGTATGAATTCCCGGCAATGCAAAGTACATATTGCCTGGTTTAACCGCCCTTGAATCGTACTCAAGCCCCGTGATAAGGGGATCTGCTTTGGGACCAGGTTTTATATCCAGGACTTCAGCCTTCCGGATTAGATCCTGGTTAAAAAAGTCGGAAAATAACCGTTCCATATTCAGATAGTATCTGTAAATTGATTTTCCGTAAAGGGGAAGGTTTTTTTATGGTATCTGATTTAAGGAAACCACTAAAAATCCGGGTGGGTTTTCGGAGGTTCTCCTGAGGACCGATAGACCACTGCCGGGAATTCGGTTAAAATTAATATATGTTTACAGTAAGGGTTGAAGCCGAATTTGCGGCGGCTCATTTTTTAAGCCACTACCACGGAAAGTGTGAGCATCTCCATGGTCATAATTACAGGGTCCGTCTTTGGGCCAAAGGAAATGACCTGGATGATGGGGGGATGCTGGCGGATTTTGGTCAGCTGAAAAAAATTTTACGGGAAATCGCCGCTGGGCTGGACCATAAAAACCTGAATGATCTGCCTTTTTTTAAAAATGATCCCAGCGCCGAACGGATTGCCAAATATATTTTTGATGAAGCGGAATCGCTTTTTCTTTCCATGAATATTGATCCGGGGAAACTCCAGGCCGTGGATGTTTATGAAACCCCTTCCAGTATGGCCAGATACGAACGTTAATCCTGTTCTTCCCCGAACACTATTGCTGTAAAAGTATAAAGCCGTGCCCCGGACTCATTATATGATTTTGGCGGAAGCCCCGCCTTGTAACAGATATAATCCAGATATTCGTCCAAATCCCAGCCCTGTTCCACCGGCACCTGGGGCAGCAGCACCCCGGCTCTCCCGTGATTGACCAGGTACAATCCATGAACCCCGACCTGAACCGATCCGGGATCAGGGCATAGTTCCATGGGGGATAATACTGAAATTTCAAGGCTGCACTGTCTGAATTCCTCTTCCCCGACCGGGGGAAACCGGGGATCACCGAAGGCAGCTTCTCCGGCCATGGTTCTGATGGTTTTCAGGAGAGGTTCATCGGAAGCCATCCGCCCGATACAGCCCCGGAGGGATTTTCCTTTGTGTATCGTTACAAAGGCTCCGCAGGGTTTTTCCAGGACAGACTTTTCTCCTGGACTTATTTCTGTATATTCGGCGGGCCGCTTCTCAAGTCTCGCCAGAATCGCCTCCCTGGCGTTATCCAGGAGGATTTTCCGTTCCTTCTGATTAATCTCGAAATTCATACAATTAGTATAAATCATTTTTCACATTTGTATATAAGAATGATTTTGTAAAAGCCTCGACAATAAAAGTCCTTTTTTGTATGCTTAAGCGGAATCAACGGAGGCTTTTTCAGAACCATTCGGATTCTGAAAATAGCCCAATTATCATTTCCTTTCCATGCAGCAAACAGGTGAACCGGATTTTATTAGGGAAACCTGAACCTAGGGAGTTATCATATCTATGAAAGCCAGGTTATATTCCCCGGTCTTTTTTCGGGCTTTTCAATATTCTATTCCCGTATTGCTGGGATATCTGGCTATAGGCATCGCCTTTGGGCTGCTGCTGTCCAATGCGGGATATCCCTGGTGGCTGGCTTTGCTGATGAGTGTGGTTATGTACGCCGGAGCAGGGCAGTACCTGGCGGTTGCCTGATTTGCTTCCGGTGCGGGTCTGCTGGATGCGGTGGTCATGCAGCTGGTCCTGAATGCCCGGCATATAGCTTACAGTCTTTCCATGTATAAAAAATACAATGCCGGCGGCAAATATAAATGGTATTTGATTTTTTCTTTAACCGAGGCTTTTTCAAAATGTCAAATTTTGAAAAAGGCTCACCGATGAAACATTTGCCTTGCTCTCATCCATGCCGGAGGAAGATGAAAACAGTGAAGAAAGAAATAAGTTTATGTTTTATACGGCTCTTTTGGATCAGGGATATTGGGTAGCCGGATCGGTCCTGGGAGCGGTGGCCGGTACTTTCATTCCCTTTGATATGAACGGGGTTAGCTTTGCGCTGACAGCTTTGTTTATTGAACTTATGATAGAACAAATCCTGAGGATTAAAAAAATCCTGCCCTTTGCAATTTTCATTCTGGTTACGATAACCGTAACCCTGCTGTTCCCGGGAAGATATTCCCTACTAAGTGCCATGATCATTTCCCTGGGGCTAGTTCAAATCTTCAGCAGGATAGGGAGGCAGGCCCCATGCTGAGTATTAGGGATGCGGTTATGTATACTTTTATTATGGGAGCCGTGATTTTCCTATGCAGGGCCTTTGCATTTATTCTTCTCCGTGGAAAAAATTCCGGGGATATCCGTGAAAATAAATTCCTGACCTTTGTGGAAAAGATTGTTCCCCCGGTGGCAATGACGGTCCTTGCCTTTAATACGGTGTTAACCCCTACTAAGGATAATCCTGTTTCCTCCGGATCAGCAGCGGTAATTGCCGCATCGATTGCAACGGCATTGCTTCATCTATGGAAGCGGAATTCCCTGATAAGTATCTTTTCGGGGACTTTTATTCGCAAGTGGGTTTAATACCTTCTGCACGCTCCCGCGTGGGAGGCTCTGCGGCGTTCTGAAAATCTTGTAAATGAAAATTGTATGGGTATTAAACCCACATAAAATCCATACCTTACAGAACCAACAAACCTCGCTGTTCTGCCTCGCACGCGAAAGCGTGCAGAAGGTTTTTGATTTATATGCTGCTTATCCGTATAATTAATTGATAGATGAAACATTAATCCGGAGCTAGCCATGTCATTAAACTGGAAAGAAATAAACCTGGTCCTGGAAGAATTGGACCTTCAGGGTTTTCAAATACAAAAAATTATCCAAAGCACCTTTGATGTGCTGGCCATGTCTGTCCATGGAAGGGGCCGGACAAAAACTATTCTTATAGCCATAACCCCCGGAGCCTGCCGGATACATGAAACATTCCGGGCGGTTCCAAAAAGTGATAAACCCCTGAGGTTCCAGGAATTCCTCAAATCCCGGATTGTAAATTCCCGGATTGATTCGGTCCATCAGATTGATCGCGACAGGATCATAAAGATTGTACTCCGGCAGGGACAGGACGTTTTTTATCTTTATGTCAGGTTATGGTCGAACGCAGCCAATGTAATCCTTTGTGATGAGTCCGGAACAATTCTGGATGCCATGAGGAGGAGCCCGAAACGGGGCGAGGTAAGCGGCGGTGTTTATCAGCCTGAAAAAAGGGATGAAACCAAAGGACAGAATAAGTCCGCAGAGAAAGAGTATGAGATCCGGGAACTTCCCGGTGAAGGGAACTTCAATTCCAGACTGGATACGTATTATACCGAACAGGGCGGGGCTCTTTCGCTGGAGGCTCTTAAAGAGCAGACCAGAAAAGTATTTGAAGGAAGGATCAACAAGGTCCTGGGGTCCATAGAAAATCTCCGGGATAAGAAAAACCAGTACGAATATGCCGAATCATTCCGGCAGTACGGCGATATCATTATGGCAAATATCGGTACCATAAAACCCGGGGAAACCTGGCTTGACGCTGAAAATTTTTACACCGGGGATTCGGTCAGAATCAGGATCAATCCTAAAAAAAATCCCGCTGCCAATGCTGAATATTACTATGAGCAATACCGGAAAGCAAAAAACGGTATCGGTGAAGTAGCACTGGAACTGCAAACCCAGGAAGAGGAGTTATCCCGGCTGCAGTCGGTGATGGAATCCCTGTTGAATGAAACAAACCCGCTTCGGCTGTATAAATTATTGAGGAATAAGAGCAGCCAGACCAGAAATCCCCAGGCGGGTTCCCTGGAAAAAAAACGCCCCGGACTGAGTTTTAAGCGGAAGGACTGGCTTATTTTAGTCGGCAGGGACGCATCAGAAAATGATGAACTGCTAAGAAAGTACGTCAAGGGAAATGACATGTGGCTGCACACCAGGGATTTTCCCGGGGGTTATGTTTTTATTAAACAGCGGGCAGGAAAAAGCTATCCCCTGGATATTTTAATTGATGCGGGAAACCTGGCCCTTTTTTATTCCAAAGGGAGGAATGAAGGGGAGGGGGATCTTTTTTATACCCCCGTAAAATATCTGAGAAGGGCAAAAAATGGTCCCCGGGGGCTGGTAATTCCCACCCAGGAAAAGAATTTGCATATAAAAATGGATGAAAAAGTATTAAAAGAACTGGAATACTGCAAAATTGAGAAAAAATGAGCTCCTCTGTGTACGGTATCATACATACACAGAGGAGACCCTTTTACACGGATATTTCAGTATTTCTTTATAAAATAAAGAAATATACCTCCGCCGGCTTCTTCGCCAAAGGAAAAATCATGTATTGAACCACCAGGAAATAAATAGAATTGGTAAAACATTTACGGAAAAACCGCCTTTTCCCTTGCAGTATGATTTTCTGCGGCTTAAAATTAAATCATGTCGGATTTTGAAGATTTAGAGCATCATAAATACCGGGCAGTATCGCTGGCTGGTATTTTCTATCCCGGGGAGGACATATTTGTCAGGACTGTTCTGGATTCTTTTGGATTGATTCAAAATCCTGTAATTAATGCCCTCTGCATTCTGGCACCCCATGGAAACTGGAATCTGATGGGGAATTCCATTGCCCTGGCATATAAAAGTCTTACCGAAGCCCACGCAAACAACAACACCGTAAACAGGCGCTGCATATCGAAGGTGGTATTGCTGGGAAGCATTCATAGTACCGACGAAGAAGGCCTGTTCATTTCTGAATCTGATTATTTCGAAACCCCCATCGGTAATTTGATGATAGATAAGCGGATAAACGAAGAATTGATGTCGTGTAATACCCTTTTTGAATTAAATGATATTCCCCATCTCCGGGAGAACACAACAGAAGCCCATTTCCCTTTTATTAAATTTATTTTCCCGGAGGCTTCGTTTATTCCTTTGCTTGTGGGGGGATCCAAGTTAAAAACAATGACCAGCCTGGCCAGTGCATTAAAAATCGTTTTTGAACCGATTATTAGGGAAACCCTGTTTATTATTTCCTCAAATTCATCACTTCAGGTTAATCCCGAAATATCCCGGATGCAGTCCGAGGAATTCACATCCCTGGTAAAAGGAAAAAGAGGGGTTGAACTCTTACACCGGCTGCACGAAGGAAGGGTCACCGCCTGCGGAACCGTCCCCATGGCGGCCCTGCTGGAAAGCGGTCTTTTGAATAAAAGTGTGGTCACCCAGGTTCCCAATTCCGGAGGTTCTATTCTGGATGTGGATAAGAAAACCATATATTTTAATGCATTGAATTTTAGTTAGGTGACACGCCCAAACGTTTCTATAATAAAAATTTTGAACGATATGTATATGAACCTTCCGGAATTGAATATAAAAGAGACCGTGAACGACTTTGCGGAGAATCAGAATTATTTGATCAGATACAAGATGCTTATAAGGCATCAACTCAAGATGCAGCTCCCTATAATAAAGGGCAAAACAGTGAAAACCAAGAGAATAGGTTTATAGAAACAACCCGGTTGCTCGTTTATAATCAATATGATATGTATGAGAAACAATATTTTAGTATCTTCGATGTTGATAGATGGAATGTAGTAAAAGTACAGACGGTATTAAAATGAAAAACGTATCATTATTTATCATCTTTTTTTGTGTATTTTCTTTTCAGTCTATTTCAGAAGAAATGGATGATTTTGTCTGGCCGCCTAATGCAATCATGACAGAACCCATATATGAGGAAGATCATGCGCCGGATAATATTTATTATAAATATATTCGTAATAATTCTTCTGAGGGTTTTTTATATTCTTTATTCAGTTGTACAGACAGTTTAGGCTATGATATAACCAATGTATTTATTATTCCCCTCAAAGGAAATGATGCAATATTTCTTGTATATGATGAAGATTTGAATTATATAAAACAATATTCTATTATTTACGATCCACATATTCTTCCTTATTCAAAGAAAAAAATGTTATATTCAGCAAAATACCGGGTTAACCATGCGGCATTAGAACAATTATATGAATATTTTCACAAACAATTAGATCTAGAATATAAATTGATCTATAAAGAAGATTTAGAAGAATTATTGGACAATATTTTTCCGCAGGATGCTCGGGTGTATGTGGATAAATTTAATCGACCTGATCCAAAATATATAAGAAAACAAAATAGTGAGTAAGGAAACAATGTAAAAATGGTCACGTCGTCTAACAAAGTTTATACGCGTCGTCGCTGCGCTCCTCGGGGTTCCGTTCGCCTAGGTCGGCTGCGCCTCCCACGGCTCACAGCACCCACATTTTGTGGCGGCGGTCATTGCTGCGCAATGCCCTATTAAGCCGCCACAAAACCTCGTATAAACCCGGACGTTAGGTGACATACCTCAAAAAACTATTGTCGGCATCAGGTAAACAACAGGGTAGGTTGCATGATTATTTCATTTTGTAACAGAGTCAAGAGCGTTTTAGTCATTTTGCGTTACTGTTATTTTAGGGCACCTCTAAAAACTCGGTTAGATTTTTAGAGGTGCCCCGGGAGAAATTTTTATTTCTTTATCCTATGAGGCTTTTTCAAAATCCGCCGGACCGCAAGGGCCGTAATTTTGAAAAAGCAACCTTAGATTTAGGGGAAAAACCGGCTTTTTGACGGTTTTTCTGAAGCTTTTTTCAAAACTAACCGAGTTTTGAAAAAAGCTCAGTTGACAATATATTTAATAAATAGTAAATCAAAAAACTAAAGGAGAAACATGATGGATAATATCAATATTATTTATTTCATTATACCCATATTGGTGTTTATTATCCTTTTTGCTGCCAAAAAGGAAGTAAAAAAAACTGAAAAAAGCATGGATTTAGAACATTTTATTATTAGGCAGTCAAGATTATTTCTTATTATCGGAACGATCTGTACTGTTTTCTTTCTTGGTTTACTTGTATGGATGACGATTTTTCCAAATGATACCGCAGAATGGTGGGGTTATCTTGTTTTTTCATTTTTTATGTTATTGGGTTTATTTTTTACAATATATTGCGCTTCATGGAAAATTATAATTGACGACAATCAAATAGTTTATTCTCCATTTCCTTGGATTAAAAAGCAATTTTCATTTACTGATATTACAAAAATAAAAATTAGAAACCAGCAACAAATTAGGGTATATTCTGGGAATAAAGTTGTATTTACAGTTGATTGGAATTGTAGAGGATTTAATGTTCTCAAAGAACGTTTATTAAGAGAACAGATCCCCTTTGATAATTAATGAACGAAGCAAAAATACTGCGTCTGATTTTAGTTTGGCGCAATTTGGAAAAGAAAATCCAGAACAATATTGGAGTCATTATGAAAAAAAGGTAGAGCCTTTTTCAAAACTCGGTTAGTTTTGAAAAAGGCTTTTGCAGAAAGAATGCTATTTCCTTACCCATAAATAAAATAGTATTCTTTCTGCACGTACATCTAAGGTTGCTTTTTCAAAATTTGACATTTTGAAAAAGCCTCGGTATTTAGTTTTTTTTTCATATTTATAGGAGTATTAACAATATATGCAGAAGAAAAGGATAGGTATGTTTATTTCAATCAAAATAATGGGACCGAATTAATAGATGTTAGTGTTTATCAGAATAATATTCCAGAACAAATTATTTCAAATATTCCGGAAGAAATATCCCAAGGAATTCGAACAGCTCCTGAATTTTATTTAGATAAGCTTGTTGAATATTTGACGTCATGGACTGAAGATAAGTATCTGAAAATAAAATCAATCCATGATTGGATTTGTACAAATATTGAATATGATGTTGCCGCATATAATCGTGGGGAAATTAAAATAATAGAGCCAATAATTACATTGCGTTATAGAAATGCTGTGTGTGGTGGATATGCAATGTTATTTACATACATGGCAGGAAAAGCAAGTTTTGAAGCACATTATGTAACAGGAGTTACAAAAGGAAGAAGTAAATATGCAATTGGGCCTCAAGGTATTTTTACAAGGCATGCATGGAATAGTGTGAAAATAAATGGTATTTATTATTTGATTGATACAACTTGGGATGCGGGTTATGTAAATAATAATCGGTTTATATATGCATATTCAACGGATTTCTTTCTGACTGACCCTGATGAATTTGCCCGAAGGCATTACCCGAATGCACCAGGATGGTTATTGACGGATGAGTATATCTCAATAGAACAATTTAAAGCATTGAGTTAATCAAATGTTTCAACTGCACCTGATAAAGTTTATACCCGTTGTGGCTTTGCTCCCCGGTCTGCGTTCACCTAGGTCAGCTACGTTTTCAACGGCTCATTCCGGTACGTTTTGCCGGCCCTGGTCTTTGCTTCGCAAAGCCCTTATCCGGGCCGGGAAAACACCGTATAAACCCGGAACGAGAGGAATAAACGGATTAGCAGAATTGTCCACCGGAAAACATTTCACAATCCGGATCGATCTGCATCGGCTTTTCCCCGGGCAGGAATGAGAAGAGTATAATTACCGTAAATCCAGAAAGACAAAAACATACTATTTGTCTTCCAAAAGAAGACAAATATTTGTCTGAAGAAATTCCTTTTCAGTATCAGTAATACTGATACCCGTGTGGGTTATGAGGTCCTCGGTAATCTCCATTGCCATAGGAAACACATTCAATTTTTTTACCGTATCGATGTTTTCACATTCCAGGATTTCCCCGGTCCCGGCCCTGTTGGCACGCATCAAGGTCATGGCCAGGTGGGTCACCATGCGGCCTCCGTTTTCCTCGGTCAATGATATTTTCCAATAGTTGTCTAGGCGATGAATGATTTTTCTTACCACAGATGCAACGTTCTCAGAAATTGTCTTACTGGATATAAGCATTCCCATCCTGGTTTCTAAATCCATGTTTTTACTCCATAGAAAATATTTCGAGATATGTTTTTGGTTCCCTTTAATTTAACTTTGAGTTGATTCAAACGTCAAGAAAAATTATTTCATTAATGACAACGGTAATAATAATTCAATCCTGGAAATTGAAGGCATTTTTTGTATTTGCTGCCATTTCTTTGAAATGAAATGCAAACAGTACATCAAAAAAAACTATACATAAGAAAAATTTTAAAAAGATTTTTACCTTTTGTTGAACAAAGCCTCGATTTCCGCATCGCATAAAAAAATAAAATTTCCTGAACCGTTCAACCCGGGAGCGCAACATTATATTCGAATATGTCAGATTCCCCGGGGCCAATAAATATCAGCGCCGGGAATTCCAAAAGAATGCTATTTAGAAAGAGCCGCCACCGCCGCCCCAAACAGCGATGCCTGTTCCACTGGTGAAATCACATAAGACCGGGGGGCATGGGAATTCAGCAGGATATGGAGATGAGATTCCAGGGCTTCCCGGAGTCCCTTATAGATAACATAGGTGGTCCCTTCCACGGCAACCCTGACCGGAACCATGGGATCGTACCCTGTGCCTATCCGGTCAATGCTGGCCGCCACGGCGGTACCGGCAAAAATTCCCGCCCTCTCGGTAATAATTGAAGTCAGGTATACAAAGGATGTGAGGGCATCCCTTTCATCGGGACCAAAAAGTTCGCCCACAGGGCCTTTTCCTGTCAGCGGGGCATGCATAAATTCATTGAGGTCCCTGGTCTGAAGGGTCTGCATGGAAAGCAGTTCCCCGGATTTCTTAAAGGAAAGCACCTTGTCCCGAATAGCCTGCTTCATAATAAAATGGGTCAGCGGACCCAGATATGCCCCGGCGGTAGCTTTTTCAAAGGTATATGCCCCGGGGTTTTTTGTGGTTTGATCGTATCCCCTATCCAGGATTCCCACATACCGGGAGGTAAAATTCCCGGTTTCGCAGACCACCACCTGCGCCTGGGAAGAACTAAAATTAATTTTGGGTATTTCCTTTTCAGGGTAGGCGATATTGATACCAGTTCCCAGGATAAACCCGATCACCGGACCCCCGGCAATGCCATAGGTATCCTCTCCCCGGCGTTTTCCCCCATCCGGGGGGATTTCCGCCAATCCGGAAAGAAGCGCCGCCACCGTATCATTGAGAAGAACAATCCGGTCCGGAGCCTTGACGCCTTTTTTGGAAAGGGCCTCCCTTAAACCGGCGCCAATGGCCTTTCCTATCACGTCCGGAGCGTCCACCTCCTTGCTGAAACCCAGAAGTATCCCGTCGGAATCCTTGGTCATTTCCATGGGGTAGGAAAAGCAAAACCCAATCCCTTCCAGGTTTTTTGCTTCGTTTAGTAAAGGTATGGTAAGGTCGGCGATTTCATCGAAAAACTGTTCCGCATTGACCTTTCCTTTTGTGCCGGGCATGTGGGATTTCCTGGTCCCCTCTGCAATGGTGTTCCCTTTTTCATCGAACCGGACCAGGGCAGCCCGGAGATTTGTTCCTCCCGCATCCAGGGCGATCACGGTTTTTCCCGGCGGAACATGGGAAATCGGGCTTAAATATGAAGGCAGCATGGGGAGGCTTGACCCTGTCCCCTTTAACCCCCGGTCCATTTCATACTGTATATCCTGCATCAGGGTAAAGGGATCGCAAATATCGTAATGAAATCCATAATAACGGGCAAAATCTGCCAATTGTTTTGGATCAAAGCTCCTGGCCATGACAACCTCCATATTTATGATTAAATCCCTGGATATCTCAAAACACACACTTTATTACCCGGGTTTTCCCCTATTTTATACCATAAACTATTGTGTCGTGTCATTAGTCCCTTTTCGTTTAGTTTTATCGAAATCGTTTCTAAGGGCCTCTTTTCGGGTTTTTTTCACTTTATAAAGGAAAAAAAGAAAACTTGAAGATTTTTTATGCTCTGCGTATATTTTTACATAGTGAAATAATATTTTGTAAAAGTTTTAGGAGGCTATTAAATGGACGGTCAATCAACGAAGAAAAGTTTCGGCTGGGGATACCTGATTCTGGGGATTCTCCTTATCATCACTGCCATTATTGCATTCAGGAATCCCTTCTCAGATGTCCTGGCTCTGACCATGTTATTTGGGATTATGGCAATCCTTTCGGGTATTTGGTTCATTGTTAACAATGACGGAGGAAATAAGGTTTTCAGGATTATTATGGGAATCCTGGATATCCTGATCGGGATTGTTCTGCTTTTTAACCTTTGGGCCGGGGCGTGGGCTATGCCCTATGTATTCGCCATCTGGTTTATTGCTTCTTCAATATACCACATAGTTCTTATGGTAAGCATGAGGCAGGCTTACGGAAACGGCTATTTTTGGTTTTTGTTGATCATCAACATCCTTTGTATAATTGCCGGTGTAATGCTTCTGTTTAATCCCATGGCGTCTATATTAACCATGTCCTTTATTCTTGGTTTTTACTTTATGCTGGCAGGAATTGAATCAATTGTGTATGCGTTTACCAGAAACAGGTAGATAACTAACCCTCAATACCGCATTAAGGGAGCTGTTCCGAGGGGATTTAACCTTTTCGGACAGCTTTTTTTTATGGTCCGGGACTCTTTGCATGTACCGGGGATTGGGTTAAGATGATCCTATGGTGGATCATCTTCTTTTTCAGAATGCGGACATGGTCCTGGATGAGGGCTTTGTGAAGGGCAGCCTGCTTGTCCGGGATGGCAGGATTGTATCAGTTTATACCGGTTCAAACCCGGAAATTCCTGAAAATATCACCCGTATTTCCGGGGAAGGTCTCATCCTGGCGCCGGGATTTATCGATCTCCATTGTCATGGCGCCAATGGCGGGGACGTGAATGATGGTGAACCGGAAGCTTATTTTCTTATGGAAGAATTTCACCGGACCCATGGGGTAACCTCCTTTATGCCTTCCCTTTCGGTGGATCCCATGGAGAAACTCAGCCGGGCCTGTGACATGGTCAGATCCCTGAAAAAATCAAATTCCCCCGGAAAGATCGAAATTCTGGGGGTCCATTTTGAAAGCCCCTATATCAATCCCCTCTATAAGGGATGCCAGGCCCTGGAATGTATCCTGCCCTTTGACCGTGCCGCCAAGGCTTTTATTGAGAAAAACCAGGATATTATCTCCCGGATAACATTAGCCCCCGAACTGGACGGGGTGATGGATTGGATTCCCCGGCTGGTTGAAATGGGGATACTTGTTTCCGGGGGACATTCCAATGCGGATGCTGCCACATTCAGAAAAGCCGCTGACCAGGGAATGGGTATGGTAACCCATCTGTATAATGCCATGGCCGGCGTTCATAAGGAGGGACCTTTCCGGGTATGCGGTGTCCTGGAAGCGGCTTTAACCGACGACCGGCTCTACACTGAACTGATTGCCGACGGGTTCCATGTCCCCGGGGAACTGCTCCAGGTGGCCTGGCGGTGCAAGGGGCCTGAAAAGTTTATGGTCTGTTCCGATGCTTCCAGGGCGGCCGGTTTTAATTCCCGCAAACCCCTTTTTATCTGTGGGCAGGAGGCTGTAATTGAAAACGGCGTGGCCATGCTGAAGGATCATTCCAGCCTGGCCAGTTCTGCGGTTGCCCTGGATACGATGGTCAGGACCCTGGTTCGGCAGGCGGGAATTCCCGCAGATATGGCAATAAAAGCGGCATCCGCCGTCCCTGCAAAGGCTGCCGGGGTGTATGACCGGAAAGGCAGGATAGCCCCGGGATACGACGCGGATCTGATACTGCTGGACAAGAATTTGGAAGTATTGTCCGTATGGTGCCGGGGGGTACAATAATATAAATAGGTATTCCAGGCCATGGAAGTATCCTGGCCATTTGTATTTATATATTTTTTTCTAAAAACATGGAAATCATATTGTCCTTTACATTATAATAAAAATAGGTGAGCCAATGCCTTGGGTTAGACCACGGCGATGTTGATTTTGGCGGGAGTAATCCCGGGATTTAGTGCACCCAGTTATATAGGAACCTCTGCGAAATGAGGATCCGGGTATGAATGGGTAAAAGCAGCGGGTATGTAAAAAAATCAAATTGCAGGGATCTATCATTGCCTTTAACAGCGTATTCACTCAAAAGTAAGTCGGCCGGGACAGGAAACCCGGATATTGGGGTAAACACAGATTTCCCGTGTTTATTATGTAAAAAAAATCATGTAAAAAACGATTGCCAGGTTCATTTTCCTGGGGACCTGGCAATTATAACTCTTCAGGTAGTTCTTAATTTCCTTTTCACTTATAATCGATTCTATGAAAAATTTCTTCCTGGTTCTGCTGGTTGGTTTTGTTTTTAGTTTTGCATATGGGCAATCCTATGCGCCTGAAATAAAAGACCCTTCCTTCGAGCATGATAAATGGGTTACCCTGCCCCGGGATATACCCTTTGAATTTGCCGCGTTTACCCTCAGTTTTGACGGGGAGGATGATGACGACGGTGACGGGATTCCCGATCTCTGGGGTATTCCTGAATGGGTATCCTTTGAAATAAAACGGCTCGTAAAAGAGGATCCCCTGAAGACCAGACCTAATTGGATGACCGACAAGGACCTGCAGTTAAGAGGAATTGCACCGGGGGATGAATCCTATCATGTGGCGGGAACCATGGATCTTCCGGAAGTAAAAACCGATTACCGTTTTGTCCGGGGGCATATGTGTCCTAAGGACACCGCGGAACGGATCAGCAAAGAAGCCGCATACAATACCCATACCCTCCTTAATGCTGTACCCCAACTGCAGTGGCAGAACAACGGGATGTGGAAGGACCTGGAGTCCCTCTGCAACCAGTGGGCGGATACCTACGGCCGGGTTTGGGTTATCTGCGGCCCGGTATTTTTTTCCAAAAGCCCCGCCCTTTGGCTGGGGCAGGGAACGGAGAAAAAAGTCGCCGTACCGGATGCCCTTTTTAAAATTATTATCCGGGAAGATCCTGTTTTAAAAGTAAACCCCCTGGCTTTTGTTATTCCCAATATCCTTCCCAAGGAAAAACAGAATTTAGTTGAGTATATTACCACCATTGACAGAATTGAAGCACTCACAGGTCTGGATTTTCTGACCGCCCTGGGGCCTGACCAGGAATCAGTGGAAAGTGTTAAGGGAAGTCTTGGTGAATGGCAGGTATCTGGAAAAAAATAATTTTCTCAATTCAAATCATACACAAATACATCAATGTTCCGGGTAATGAGTGTCTCCTGTATAATAGGTTCAATCTTATCCCAGCTGCCTCCGGCCAGACCGCAGCCAATCCTGGGCATATGGATTTGGGCATTCATTTCCGCAGCGGTTTTGGCAAGATTATCTAAGCAGGTTCTTACCGCATCGTAACGGACGGGCGGAACGCCCCGGCTTGGGGAGATTCCCGTCTGGGCTATCATGTTTGCTACAGAGACCGTATCCTCCACCTGGACAATTTGTATGCGGCCCAGGGAAAAATTTCCGCCGCTGTGAAACCATTCCCGGTATTTCCTTTCGGGTTCTTTCCATCTTTTTGAAATGGCCAGAACAAAACCCGCACCCCATCCGCCGATATCATTACAGATGTGGGCGATAATTTTATTGCCCTCTCCGATTGGCCGGGTCGCATCGCCTTTTATATAATGTATCTTACCCATGGCTATATTATACATCTGATGCTTGAAAATTATTAGATGCGATGTGGGTTTGCATTCATCCGGTGTTTATGCCAGTAGAACAAAAGAAAAATTTATCATTATATCTATAGAGGCTTGTTCAAAATGTCAAATTTTGAACAAGCAACCTTAGATGTACGTGCAGAAAGAATACTATTTTATTTATGGGTAAGGAAATAGCATTCTTTCTGCAAAAGCCTTTTTCAAAACTAACCGAGTTTTGAAAAAGGCTCTATAATTTATACATTATTTATTGTTAGGTGAAAAAATTTTACCCCGGGATTTTCTTTTCTAATTTTGCCTTTATAAATTATTACATTTATCATATTTACGGTCCTTTTATATCCTTATTTATTAATAACAAATTATTGGAGTTTTTATGTCAAAAGCATCATTAGTAAAGGTGGACCAGGACAAGTGTAATAATTGTCATGCCTGTATAAATGTGTATCCTGTGAAGACTTGTATCGACGGTTCCGGTGATAAGGTTGATATTGTTGTTGACCGGTGTATTGGATTCGGGGCTCAGCTTCTCTGCGCCCGGATCTGCAAGGAAAAGATATCGGATATCATATTGCCAGTGTTCAGGAATAGTATCCCAGGTTAGGACATAAAGTTTTCCCATATCAAAAATTCCATAACCCAGGGATGGATTGCCCGCCAGTCCTGTTACTTCAAGCATTTCCCTCCGGGAAGTTTCATGCACCGGTTCTCCGGGATCACAATGACCCGGGGCTGAACCAGCATTTCCATTTTTTATGGTGAAGCCATAAGGCCCGGGAAAAACCAACACTTACCTCTGAGGCAGAACCAGTAATATGGCCGGCCGGATAATTCCCGAAAGGGCATTTTTTGAAGTCGGATAAAAGTACGGAAGGCTTCCGCGGTCTGCGGATCTTCGGGGAAACGGTGTTCGTAAATATCCCTTTCCCTTAACGGAATTTCCCCTGGACCCATGTTACATCAGAGGTGCAAAGAGTTTTAAAACCGACCAGAGCGTTCTCCTGTACCAGGGGGTCTTTTTAAATTCCTCATATATGATTTCTTTGCATTCCCCCAGGGTTTTCAGAAAATCCTCTTTCAGCGGTTGTATTGCGGGGGTGTTGTACATATAGGCCCCGCATTCAAAGTGAAGGTACAGACTCCTGTAGTCCAGATTAACGGTACCCACATTCCCGTAGAGATCATCCGAGACCGCGGTTTTTGCATGGATGAAGCCAGGGGTGTATTCATAGATCCTGACCCCTTCCTTCAGTAGAACGGCATAATTGGAAATGGTTACTTCATGGACATACCACTTGTCCCCAATGTGGGGAGTGATGATCCTTACATCAATGCCGGACCTGGCCGCCACCGAAAGGGCGGTTCTTAGTTCATTGTCAATGATAAGGTACGGGGTGGTGATATACACATATTTTTCCGCCCGGTTTATCATGTTCATATATACCATTTCACCCACAGGATCATCATCCCCGGGGGTGTCCCCGTAGGGCTGGACGTATCCCTGGTCCGGATAATGTACCGGGGTATCTCCGGAAGGTTTGTAGAAGAGAAAGTCATTTTGTTCGGGCCGGATATTGTCCCACATTCCCAGGAACATGACGGTAAACCCCCAGGCAGCTTCGCCTTTGAACATGATACCCCCGTCTTTCCAATGGCCATGTTTTACAATCGCATTGATATATTCATCCGCCAGATTTATTCCTCCGGTAAAAGCTGTGTGCCCGTCAATGACACAAATTTTCCGGTGGCTCCGGTTGTTGAACCGGGAATCCAGTACCGGTACGAAGGGATTAAATACGGCACATTTAATCCCCAGGGCCGCCAGTTTTTTGGAATAGTTGTAGGGTAAAGTAAAAAAGCATCCCATATCATCGTAGATGACCCTTACATCCACCCCTGCCGCTGCCTTTTCCTTCAGAATTTCCAGGATGCTGTTCCACATCAGCCCCGCTTCAATGATGAAGTATTCCATGAAAATATAGCGCTCCGCCTTCAGGAGCTCCTCTTTCATCCGTTCAAAAATGTGTTCCCCCAGGGAAAAATACTCGGCCCGGTTGTTTTTATAGGGCGGAAAATCACAGCAGTTGACATTATACCGGCATTGATTTACCGCCCGGGGATCTTCCAGGTCCTCCGGACTAAGAGGATTTTCCAGATACAATGCTCTTTTCTGTTTTTCCCGGGTCACCATTATTTTTTCTCTTCTCTTATTACTGATCCTGTTGACACCGAAGATAATAAAAAACATTCCCCCGTAAATGGGGACCAGGATAAGCGGGATAATCCATGCAAGTTTGTATGCCGGATTCGAATTGGTGTTCATGATGTAGAAAAAAATGATAACCCCTATAACGGTACTGATCGCATAGAAATAAACAAAATATCGGTTAAATCTTACAACCATAAGGATAAGCAGGACGATCTGGATAAGCATCAAAATGATGACAATCCCCCGCTGAAAGATAAAGGTAAAAAACTTTTTCATAATTGCTCCCGGCTTTTTAATAATCATGGTATCATATTTATAGTAAAGATGACATAATAAATCCGGGGAAAGTCTCTGAATACCGATTGAGAGATTCCTTTTTATAGATAAAACTCCCTTTTATTTTGGGGGAAAATATGCTAAATATTATTATAGAAGAGCTTCTAAAATCCGATTTTCTTTTAGGAAGTTCCCATAATTCAAAATATATTGGTAAAATCAGTATCTTTAAATGAAGGTGATATATGAAAATCCTGGTTTGCGATGATGAAGATTCCATGAGAAAACTCCACGTCCGCATCCTTATTGACCATGGAGTTAAACCTGAAGACATAATCCAGGCGTCCAATGGAAACGAGGCCCTGGAACTCCTGGAAGATAATCAGATTAAATTGTTTCTGATCGACTGGAGTATGCCCGGACTCACCGGGTTTCAGTTGGTCCAGAAAATCAGAAGCATGGAAAAATATGAAGATACTCCCGTAGTAATGATTACCGCTGAAGGAGGGAGAACTAATATTATGGAAGCCATAGAAGCCGGTGTAACAAATTATGTTTTGAAGCCGATTATCCCTGACCTGCTTTGGGCAAAGATTAAGCCCTATGTGGAACCTTTTTTACATGAAAAACAATCTTGAAATAAGCAATGAAGCCTATGACAGGGCATATAAAAACCGGATCTGGGCGGCGGAAAAACAGCTCACCGTTATCCGGGGATTTTCAATACTAATAGGTTTTATACTCTGGGCGGTGGACTATTTTTATCTGACCAGACAATTTTCCATAACCGTTAAAGTTACCCTGGCATTCCTGTCCGTGGCATCCCTTCAGTCGGTGTTAAGTTATTATGTGGTAATCATCAGAAATAAATATACCCCGTCGGTAAAATATTTTAATCAGATCCTGGATATTATTACCGTCACGGGGCTCATCTATGTGTATAAACTCGGCAACTATAATGATTATGCCAAGGTGTACATGTCTGCCCGGAATTATCTTTATTATATTGTGATTGTGTTTGCCGCCATCAGGATAGATCCGAAACTGGTAGTCGGCAGCGGATTCCTTTCGATGATTTTGTATTCGGTTTTTATTATCCAGGGTAATCAGGTAAATGGTCTGGTTTTTTCTTCTTCGGTCATGGGACAGAGGGCGCTCTATCTCCTGGATGTATCCATCACGGAAATTATTCTCCGGGTGGTTTTTCTGGGTATGTTTACGGCGGTTACCCTGTTCCAGGTTTTGAACCAGCTCCGGTTCCTCCGGGAAGCCGTTTCCACTGAGCTGGAAAGCCAGGAACTGAAGCGGGCAAATGAACTGATCGAACGGGTCAATTATGAAAATAAAAAATACCTGGACAATCTTGATGAGGGACTTCTGATTATTGACCAGGATCTGCATGCGGGGAAACTGTATTCCGAATCTGCCCGGGAAATTTTCGGTACCCCGGATATAGAGGGCCGGCCGGTTTCACTGCTGTTCTATCCTGACGGGGATGAAAAGAAAACGGCTGAACTGGATTCATTCCTTAATCTCCTGCTGAAAAACCGGTACAGCGATATGGCCATGTTTAACGATATAAATCCCCTTGGTTCCGCCAGGGTCCGGTTGCCTTCCAAAAGGGATCCTTCAGGATATGAAGAGAAATATCTTTCCGCATCGTTTAAGCAAATCCGGGATGCCGGGGGTGAACCAAATATTATAGTGCTGGTTTCGGATATAACGGAAAAGGTTGAACTCCAGGAAAGGGTTGACCGGGATGCGGAGCATCATGAGCAGGATATTGAAATTATTTCCCGGCTCCTGGAAAATGATCCTGCGGAATTGGCGGATTTTATTGGCGAAGCGGAGGACACCCTCTCCGGGATTATCCGGGCTGTGAAGACAAATGATTTTTCCGGCCAGCCGGAAGCCTCCGGGCAGATCCTGCGCAGTCTCCATTCCCTGAAGGGGCTCAGCGGTACCTTTGGATTTTTATTTGTGTCATCCGGTATCCATGAAGCTGAAACGGCCTGGCAGCGGTATACCGGAATGAATTCCCAGCCAGGGGATGAAGATCCGGCATCAAAAAATAATCCTGATTTGTTTATAGAAAAACTTACTTTGGTTCTGGGACAATTTTCCAGAATCAGGGATCTTCAGAGCAGGCTTGCGGGGTTCCTGGAAAAGGCGAAACAAAAAAACCTGGAGGACCAGGACCCGGCGAACCGGTTCCAAAGCTTTCTGGAAAAAACCGTTAATCAAACTTCCAAACTCCTTGGCAAGAAGATACGGCTGCATTTCACCTTCCGGATAGAATCTCCTGAAAGTATCCCGTTTTTGGGAGAAATAAAACCATCCCTGGTTCATCTGGTAAACAACAGTCTTGACCATGGAATAGAAAATCCTTCAGAACGGAAACTGCACCATAAGGACGAGACCGGTACTGTTTCGGTTTCTCTTTACACAGAGGGAAATAATGTAATTGTTACCGTTGCCGATGACGGCACGGGGATTGATACGGAAACCCTCAGGAAAAAGATAATCCCGGAGAACCGGTCCGGAGATGATACGCTTCAGTCCATTCCGGAAAACAGTTTGTACGAGTATCTTTTCAAATCCGGATATAGTTCCAAAAACCAGGTTTCATTGGTTTCCGGCAGGGGTGTTGGTCTTTCTGCAGTGTCGGACCTGTTAAAAAAATATCACGGGGAAATGAAGATCAGGAATGATCCCGGGAAGGGTGCATCATTTTCAATGATATTCCCGCTTCATGGTAAGGATGAAATCTCCGGTACACAAAAGGATCTTGAGATATGAAGAAATGTATTCTGCCCTTTATTTTTTCCATCCCCCTTTTAATGGGCATCTTTTTATTTTCCTACAATGCCCTGGTAAAAGAGCCTATCAATGTGGGCGGACGGATTGTGGTTACCGCCGTTGCCTATGGCGAGCCGGACAATACCGAGGGGCTTGCCTGGATCCGCCTGGTCGAAGAATTTGAAGAACTTAATCCTGATATAGATATCCAGTATGAACTGCTCTATGATGAAGCCTTCCACAACCGGATTACCGAACGGATTGCCCTGGGTAACGTGCCGGACATGTCCTATATCGGAGGTGATGCCCGGTGGGGAGCTATCTGGAAAGCATCGGACCAGTATTACGATCATCAGAATGATATTGACAGAGACCTTTACGATATTAATTTAATTCCCGCCATGGGAAACAAAGGTGAAGCATACTACATACCTATGAGCATTTCCAATTTATGTTCAGTATTTTTTATGAACGAAGAATTGGTCAGGTCCCTGGGGTTTTCCGCCCCAAGACGTTATGAAGATCTGGTAGCCATGGTTCCCGCGGCAAAGGCTGCAGGGCTGGATGTGGTTTCCTTTGACGGCGCCGATGCCTGGGCATGGGGAACCTGTATTGTGTCCATGCTTATCGGCAGAACCTCCGGGAATCACCGGTGGGTTTCGGAATCCCTGGATGGGCTGCATTATTTTACCGACCAGGAGTTTCTTGACGCCCTTGAGTGGATCCGCAGGATGGTGGTCGACGGGGTTCTGCCGGCCAATGTTCTGTCCATAACCAACGATGAAAATATTGCTAATTTTAATAATGAAAAAGCTCTTTTCATGACCCAGGGGCAATGGGTAACCAGCCAGATTACCAATCCCGCAGTCCGGGAACACATGGTGCTGATGAACTGGCCGGATTTTCCCAAACAGAAAGGCGGAACCCATAATTACGGGGCTGCCGCCATGTCCGTGGGGTATGGGCTGACCAGGGACGGAGCAAAAAAAACCGCGGTGAAACAGGCCGCTCTTTCCTTTATTGCATATTTTAACAGCACCAAGGAAGTTGAATTAAGATTAAGGAACGGTGAGATCACCGGACCTATCCTGAAAGATTTTGTTATCCCCAATGATATGCCTTCATATGTGGGTCAAAAACTGGAACTCAGCAGGAACACCTATGTTTCCGATGTGATTGATTCATTTCTTGCGGGGGCTCCGAATGAAGCCCTTAATAACGGCATTCAGCTTATTGCCGACGGAAAGGCTTCGCCCCTGGAAGTGGCTGTCCATGTGGAACAGCTTTTGCGGGGAAGATAACAGCGGAATAACATAAGGGAACTTTTAAAAACTTCAGTTCTTAGAGATACCCATAATCCGGAGATCATCAATTTTTTGCAGACCTGTTATATTACTGGCTGGATGAAAAATCCTGCCGGATGGTTTTATCGTTCAGTACAATAACAATCTTTCCTTCCTGCAGGAGCTTCCTGTTTTCTTCGTTGGAAATTATAACCAGCGCGTCATCCCTGTCGATTATAGGGTCCGTGGGGTTCGATCCAAAAACTCCCTTGGCTATGATCCGGAAAGGATTGGGCCCGACAAGTTTAAGTAATTCATCATCCATACCTGAAGGGGTTTGCCTGAATACAGCCCTGGTATCCACATATTTGACGATACCCTGATTTTTGGCTGTCTCCGGATTAACCATATTCCTCTCAAAAATTAAGTTCATCTGGGAATCCCAAATTTTCGGAAACATGCAGGGGACCGGGTAGGTCCTGCTCTGCCTTCCATGGACAGGCATTTCCGCATTTGCAAAAATGATTATCCCCGTATATGCCCTGGTGGGAACGGGATTCAAAGTTTTGGGAATGTCCGCCATGGTCCGGTGTCTGACCAGGCTGGACCGGATATCCTTAAGATAAATTGTATATTTTGAAGTAATGGACTGCATATCCAGAGAAAGGGCGGGGGGAAATTTATTTGCAGTCAAGGCCAAATTGGACAACCCATGAAGGGAATATTCATTTTTATTGATCAGGTCTTCCATGGTATTGGATGAATCAATAAGGATTGAAAAGAGGGAATTTTGTATAAGCCGGGGGAATTCCGTATCTACCATTTCTTCCGCCTGGGCCCTTCCGGCGGGAAGGGTAATCCCCGCTGAAGCCAGGTTAAGGGATGCCGCCGCCTCAACCCGCTGCTGGTCCCATGCAATGCTGCTTTGTAAATCGATTTTTGGGTTTAATGCAAAAAGGGATGTTCCTGCCAGCAGAAAAATGCACCCCAGGCCGGTTCGTAAATTCATGTATCAAAATCCGCCTTAACCAAAACTGTTCCAGTCCGTACCCGCTGGAACCAGCTTCTTTTATTCGCCGGCGGGTTTAATGCCCCGCTCTTTAGGGCGATTCTTTGAAGCAACAAAGAAATTATTTTGCGTGTATGAAACCCGCATATAATCCTTACCTTACAGAATCAACATACTCCGCTGCTTGCGTCGTGTTGTTGATTCCGGAAAAAGGCTTTGGGCCATTTCCCCTGCCCGGTATGTAAACCTTGGCTGGTTTTACGGCCTTATTTTCTTATCGGCGTTTTCAGGCTTCGACCTTCACGAAGAGTATCATTTAATTTCATTCCATTGGCTTCAGCCAGGGTTTCGGGGTCCACCTCATAAGCCAGGGCAATAGACCAGAGGGTTTCGCCTTTTTTTACCAGGTGATTCCCTTCGAAAACCAGGGTGGTATCCTTTGCCCGGACCACTCCGGTATAGGGACCGATGTCCTTAAGAGCGGGGATAACCACCTTTGCCCCGATTTTCAGGTACTGGGGCAACATGCCGGGGTTCAATTCCTGAATCTGGGCTACCGAAACTCCGTAATGCCTGGAAAGGGCCGAAAGGGTATCCCCGGAACGGATGGAATGGACGTAGTACCGCACCAGGGGGGAGGATTTATCATCCAACACTTTCCGGATTGCCCCGGTATCCTCAGCTTTTGCCTTCAGGTAATAACCTGAACCCGGGGGTGTGATGGTATAGTTGAGTTCTCGGTTTGCCTGTTTCAAATAATCCGGATTAATCCCCGCCTTTTCCGCCAGCAGTCCCAGATCAACACTCCTGTCCAGGGCAATCCTTTCCCATTGGGGATTATCCGGCCAGCCCAGGTCGATACCGTATTTTCCGGCATTTGAAAGGATATGGGAGACCGCCAGAAACTTGGGAACATAATGGATGGTTTCAGTTTTGAGGGCTTTTTTTTCACTGAGTTCCCAGTAATCCTTGGTGCCTGCGCTTTCCGAGGCCCTTCTTACCGCGCCCAGGCCCGCATTGTACGCGGCCAGAGCCATGGCCCAATCACCAAAATAGTTGTAATTATCCTTCAATTTCCGGAGCGCACCGTTGGTGGATTTCCAGAAATCCCGGCGTTCATCCACCCAGTCGGTTACCTGGATATCAAAGGGGGAAATACTGTTTTTCATAAACTGCCAAAGTCCCACGGCCCCGGACTTGCTTACCGCGGTGGAAAGATAGGCCGACTCAATTACCGGAAGATACACCAGTTCCGGGGGAAGTCCCATCCGGTCAATTTCCTGCCGGATGTACCCAATGTAAGGTTCACCCCTGGTCATGACTGATTTCAGCCAGTCCAGTCCGCCCTGGCTGGTAAACTGTTTTATATAATGCTGGGTTAAATCCTGGTCAAACCCGTCTATGGTTAAGGGGATTCCGGTTTCGCCGTGCCACTGAAAATGGACGGGAAGCTTTGATGGGACCTGCCTGATGGGCCGGTCGGGCAGCAGGGCTGCTTCTTCCGTTTGAAGCTCCGGGGAGTTGGCCGAAGGCAGTTCGCTGAAAAGAGGCTGCCCCAGGATCATCAAAAACAGGATGGCAATAACAAGATTTTTTTTATCAACAGAAAACATTAAAACTTTTCTCCATAATAAATACCCACCCATTCCCACCGGGCATGAATTTCGGGATCCGCGGGAAAATATATTTTACGGAAATAAAGATACCATATGGAAATCCGGTCCCAGCCCCAGGTCCGCAGGTATGCCTCATTGGCATTGGAGCTGATATCCAGTTCCCCCGCGTACCTGATCCTGTTTCCCCGCATAAAGTCGGAAAGGTTGAATTCCACCATGCCGGAATTTTCCGTATCTTCCTGTTCCCAGGAACGGGCAAAAAAGTTTACCGATGCCCTGTAGCTGTCCAGCCTGGAACTGCTTCCCGAATCCAGGGCGGTTTTTACCGCAGAAACCAGGGAGTTCAGGCTGTCAAAGGTCCAGTTCTTTGAAGATTTGTTGAAGTCCACCAGCTGTTTTGCATGGTTCTGGGCATCGGGAAACCCGGGAATCATAGCATTATAGTAGGGCAGAAACTGGGTATAGGATTGGATGGCTCCGTCCCAGTCACCGGTCCGTTCATAGGTCTGGCCCAGCATAAAATAGGCAATCCCCAGATCAATTTTTTCGGGGAACCGGGAAATCAGCTCCTTATAATACCAGACCAGCTGATCCGGCCGGTCCACCAGCTCAATCAACTGGTTAAGACACATAAGGTGGATCGATTCATCCCGGATGGTTAAATCGGGATAATTTTTTATAATTAAATCGAAGTAGAGCGCCGCCACCGGGGCTGCATCCTGCTGAATATAGGCATACCCGGTCATAAGCAGATAATAGGCATTGTAAATATCATTCGGGTGCTGATCCACCCAGGCGGTTAAAAAATTGATTAATTTACCGTATTCCTGAAGGCGGAAATATTCATTTGCAATTTCCCGGACTATGGAAAATTGACGTTCCCCGGCGCCGGGTTCCTGTTCAAGGAGGTTAAACAAATCTTTTAAATTTTCCTGGTGTTTATCCGATCCTGTAATATAGTAATTATCGATGATTGCTGAATTATTGATAGGTGCAGGGCAGTTTGCAAAAAGAAGGAAACAAAAAATCAAAAGTAAAGGAATCTTTGACTTTTTTAAAATAGTTACGATATTCACAGCCGCATCCTATCACAGGCTCTTCCCCTTGGCAAGGGAATTATAGTAGGGTTATAATTATTTTGTATGCACATTAGGTCAAAGCGAAGAATTGCCGCAAAAATCTCTTTTTTTATAGGTCTCTTTTTCATGCTGCTGGGTATAGCCTCTCTTCTTGGTACAATTTCCGGTGCGTCCCGGCTTTCTGTGCTTATTTCTTTTCTTGTAGTAATTATCGGCGTAATTTTCGCGGTAATAGCGGTAACCCTGAATAAAAGATCCGTTTATTTTTTCATAGCCACTTTTTTTCTTCTGATGGGTCTTTTTCTGTTTCTGTCCTCTTTGCACATTATTCCTGCTTCATTATCCGAACTGTGGCCGCTGGTTTCGGTAATTGCGGGGCTTTCGCTTATTACCGCAGGCTGGCACCGGTATGGATCTTTCAGGCCCTGGTATATGGTTCCCGCCATAGCCTTTGTGGTGCTCGGATGTATCTTATTAATGTTTTCCTTTAATGTGGTCCCTTTTTCATTTTCCCATTTTGTTTTGAAGTGGTGGCCCCTGATCCTGGTGTTAGCGGGGTTAGTCCTGGTTTTAGTATCCCTGGGAACTAGAAACAAGACGGAGGATACCCGTAAGTGAGCCCCCGGAATGATGCTCAAATACTGATCCGGTCCGTTTTATTCATTTGCGGTGTCTTTCTCATAATCATGTCCGGTTCTTTTTTATCCTGTAAGGGACAGCCCGATATAAAGGAAGTACCCCTGACAGGGGTGCAGCCTAACAACAATCAGGAAACCCAGCAGAACCCCAGGCCGCAGAGCGGCGGGGTTGCGGATGAAATCCGGTCCCTGGTTGAAATGGGTTCCCCCTCATCCCTGGTCAAAGCCCTGGATACCATCCGTATCCGGGAAGTGGGCGGCTCCGATTACGGCCGGGTCATGAGTGCCGTAGCGGTAACCCTGATGAAGAGCCTGTATCCCGATGTAAAAACGACCCTGCCCATGGCTGACCCGCCCCAAACCCACAGTTACACCCGGATTATGCGGGAGTCCCAAAGGGGATTCTATGTGGCTCCCCCGGCGTCATCGGTGGATTATCTCGAATATGTTCTTCCTTTTTTAACGGAACTTAATGAAACCCGCCGGGAAAGGCTTCTGGAGGCGGTGCCGGATTTAAAAAAGGCTATCACATTAAACCCAAATTCGGTGCTTGCCCCGTATTTTTTAGGCATAGTGTACGAAAGAACCGGGGATCTGAATAATGCATCCCTGGAGTATACCAAAGCTTATGATCTGTCAAAGGACATGTACCCCGCTGTTTTGGGGTTGGCCAGGATTAAGTCCGCTTCGGGAGATATCCAGGAAGCCATTAAATTGATATCCGATTTGATCATCCAATATCCCGATAATGTCTCCATTAAACGCCAGCTGGCTATTGCATACTACAATAATCGTGACTGGTCCAGGGCGGAATCGGCGGTGGCGGAAATCCTGCAGCAGAATCCCCGGGACGGCCAGTTTTTGCTGATGCGGGCCCATATCCTGGTGGAACAGGGACAGTATCTTCAGGCCCAGGCTCCGCTGGACCTGTACGCTTCAATTGACAGTACCAACCGGCTGTATTTGTTCCTCAGGGCCCGGGTTCAGGCGGAGGGATATAAAAACCGGGATGCGGCGCTTAATTACCTCCGGTCAATCCTGAGAACCAACCCGGATGACGAAGAAATTTCGGTATATGCCGCGGGACTGCTGATGGAATCCACCCGGCCGGAACAGCAGAAAGAAGGCAGGGATATGCTGCAGCGGTATTTAACCCAGGGCAAACCTTCCATCCAGGTCAGGGATTTGGCAGTCCAGGATGCTATCCGGCGGGAAGCCTGGCGGGAAGCCCAGGGATACCTGGATCCGCTGCTCCAGGAAAGAAGATCCTCCCAGGATTTGCTCCACGCCTATACGGTTCAGCATGGCCTGGGCAACAATGCATCGGCCCTGGCCTTTGCCCGGGAATTGTATGAAAAGGAACCGAACAACGAGGATGCCACCGTCGCTTATGTTTCAGCCTTAATTGACACGGGCCGGACCGCGGATGCCAGCAGAATTATAGAATCCAAGCTTTCTTCCTTGTCCGGGGGTACCCTGAAAAGCCGTTATTATTACCTCCGGAGCCGGCTCAAATCCGGGGAGGAAGCGATATTAAATGACCTTAGGTCCAGTCTGTTTGAGGATCCCCGCAATCTGGAAGCGTTAATAGCAATGTTTGATATTTATCATAGGAAAAAAGATGAACGCCGGGCAGTGTACTACCTCAAACAGGCTCTGGCTATTGCCCCGGACAATCCCCAGCTTAAACGGTACCAGGTGGAATATGCATCTTCCCTGGGCGGGTCCTATTAAAGCCGGACAGAAAACCAGTAAATCCACTCCAAAAAATAGGATTAGTTATAAACCGTAGATTACTTCCCATAACAGGAAGTCTTTGTATGATTGCCGTGTTTATTATCGATTTTGCTTGAAATTACCGGGTAAAAACATAATTATATATATATCAGGATTTGTATTTCTCCATGAATCAAAGACCTGGAGGGATTGTCTTTAATACAAGACGGTCTGCTCACGTGTAACAATATCGTTGTTAGGAGGCATTCTGTTATGAAAAGTGTAAAAGGAACCCAGACTGAAAAAAATCTGCTTACCGCATTTGCCGGTGAATCCCAGGCAAGGAATCGTTATACCTATTATGCCAGTGCAGCAAAGAAAGAAGGATATGTACAGATTTCCCAGATTTTTACCGAAACCGCTGATCAGGAAAAGGAACACGCAAAACGGCTTTTTAAATTCCTTGAAGGCGGGGAAGTGACTATTCAGGCTGGTTATCCCGCCGGGGTTATTGCGACCACCAGCGAAAACCTTAAGGAATCCCTGGACGGGGAAACCTATGAATGGACTGAAATGTATCCCGGGTTTGCCAAAACCGCCAGGGAAGAAGGTTTCGAAGCAATAGCCATGGTTTTTGAAAGCATTGCGGTTGCTGAAAAACAACATGCCCGGCGTTATGAAAAACTGAAGAACAATGTGGACGGAAAAAAGGTGTTTAAAAAGGATAAACCCGTGGTATGGCGCTGCCTGAACTGTGGTTTTATTATCGAAGCCGCGGAAGCTCCGAAGGCTTGCCCCGCCTGTGCCCATCCCCAGGAATATTTCGAGGTTCTTGGAGAGAACTGGTAAAATCTACCTGTTGGTTTCAAAGGTATCCCGCCGGAACCATAAGATGCCGGTGGGATACTATTTATTATAAAAAACAAGGGAGTTATTATGGCAAAACAACTGGAAATCTACAAATGTGCGGAATGCGGTAATATCGTAGAGGTTCTGCATGAGGGAGACGGCGAACTGGTTTGCTGCGGAAAACCGATGAACCTGATCACCGAAAACACGGTGGATGCCGCCAAGGAAAAGCATGTTCCTGTTATTGAAAAAACTGCGGACGGCTACAAGGTTATGATTGGTTCTGTGGCTCATCCTATGGAACCGGCCCATTATATTGAATGGATTGAACTGATTGCGGATGGTATCGCCTACCGGAAATTCCTCAAACCCGGGGACAAACCCGAGGCGGTTTTCCAGATTTCAGCGTCCAGGGTGACCGCTAGAGAATACTGCAACATCCACGGTTTGTGGAAGGCATAATTGTTTCAGGGAAAACCCGTAAAAACAGAATCCCGGGGCTTCCCGATAGAAAGGAGTATCATAATGAATAAATATGTGTGCGACGTTTGCGGATATGTATACGATCCTGCAGAGGGCGACCCGGACAACGGGTATCCCGCGGGGACAACCTTTGAGAAACTTCCCGCGGATTGGGTTTGCCCCATGTGCGGTGCCGGGAAGGATTCATTCTCACCTATGGATTAAGTGAAATACGGGAACTTCTAAAAACTTCAGTTTTTAGAAGTTCCCGTAACAATGCTCTGTAATCCGGAGCTTTGTTGCTACAGGAAGGCCCCTAAACCAACGTTTCGGGTTCTTCCTGTAACAACAAAAAAATAATTTCCCTTTGGTAGCCAATAATGGGGAATTGGTATATCCTTCAGATAAGAGGTAATCCCATGACCAGGGAAGATTTTGTTTTCACCATTGGATTTGACGGACCTGCAGCGGTCATTGACGGCCAGGCAAAAAGAAAATACAAATCCCTATCTACTAAGGAATTAGCAGAAAAAGGGCTTTTCCGGGCGGCCTATTCATCCGCCCTGTATTCTAAGGACCCTAAAGAAATAGAAGAAATGATCGGCGTCTATAATAAGCTGGCCGGTACCCATCTTACCCGGGAATCCCCGCTGGACAGGCTTTTTGGTGTTTTCCCGCTGGATGAAGTAAAAAGGACCATCGTTCTTTAAAAGAAAAATTTCCAGGGACCGGGGAAGAAACTCCTTCCGGTCCTTGGCAGGTATGTGCGGGAATTTTTTGTCCCATTTTTGAACCATTCCAATTATCAATGTGGAAAAACCATTTTGTAACTATTTCTGTCCGGGGCTGAAGTTCTGGACAAACAATTCTCCCTAAACCCTTGACCGAGGACGGCCCCTATGGTAATTTACCAAACAAGGCTATTTCAAATTATTTGGTCTTGAGATAGCAACCTTGACATAAATGAAAAAACGGACTTTTAGACGGGTTTTCAGAGGGGTGTTTTTAACAAAACCGGTTTGAGGCATCCCAAATGTCTTTTGGGCACCTCTAAAAACTCGGTTACATTTTTAGAGATGCCCCCGGAGAAATTTTTATTTCTTTATCCTTAATAATGAAATAAAAAAGTTTCTCCATGGTACATCAAAGGAAAACTTCCAAAAAACTGAAGTTTTTAGAAGTTCTCTATTTATTTTTTAAGGAAGTATATATGAACGCATTCTTCTTATCTCTGCTCATGGCAGCCCCCCAGGGTGAAGCTGGTGCCGGCGGAACCTCAAGCTTAATTTCGATGATTGTCCCTTTGGCAGCGGTTATCCTGGTTTTTTATTTTCTTATTATTAGACCCCAGAATAAGAAACAGAAAGAAACCCAGAACATGCTCAACAACATGAAAAAGGGTGATAAAATTGTCACCATCGGCGGTATCCATGGTGTAATCCAGAGTGTGGATGATAATACCGTGGTGGTAAAGGTCGATGAAAACGCAAAGATAAAATTTCTTAAGAGCGCTATTGCAACGGTAAATGCAAAGGCGGAAGAAAAAAAGACTGAAAAAGAAGATAAGGCCGAAAGTAAGGACAATTCAGATCAGGAAGAATCCAAAAACTAGGTTATAACTCCTCGGTTTTTTTGTTGTCATGCGGGCAATGTATATTGTTTGCATGATAATGGCTTTTTCAGTACCCGGGTGGTTTTGAAGAAGCCCTATAAGCACTTTACAATTGGAATTCCCGTCATTTAGGAATTAAGACGGGAATAGTTATTAATTGGAGCATGGCATGAGCAAACGGTATCGGTTCTTCATTGTCCTTGCGGTGGTAGGGGTATGTTTTATATTTTTATACCCGACTCTCCGTTGGTACTTCATGATTCCGAAGGAAGACAAAACATTGGCATTAGGTTCCCGGGAGCAGATTAAAATCTATGCTTCCCGGCTTGCACAGGAAGACCTGAGGGAACTTAAGAGTTTGGCGAAGGAAGGGCAGGAAATTCCCCAGGAACTTTCTTTCCTTGTTTCCATTGGAAAGAAGCAGGCAAAAAAAACCAGGATTCCCGCACCTAAAAAATGGGATGCCCAGGGGGTGTTGTCTGTTTTTATCAGCGAGCGTGAAGCCCTGGATGCAATTGAAACAAAGTACAGGGATGAGATTTTCGATCTCAAGGATCTTCAAAAAAGTGCGGTCCAACTGGGTCTCGACCTCTCGGGGGGGATGAGCATTGTACTCCGTGCGGATATGAATGCCCTGGGGGAACGGCTTGGAAGGGTCCCCACTGCGGAAGATAGAAGGGATGCCATGAACCGGGCCCTGGAAGTTCTTAACAGCCGGATCGACAGATTCGGTCTTACCGAACCGGCTATCCGGCTTCAGGGTGATGATGAGATTTATGTGGAAATCCCCGGTTCCGTTGACCCCGAACGGATTAATTCCATTATCATGGGGAAGGGAACCCTGGCTTTCCGTCTGGTAGATGAAGAATCCACCGCATCTTTTTACTCCTATTACAACGCCCATCCTACTTCAACTTTTGACAGCTACGGGAATCTGATGGATCCGTCAATCATTTCTCCCGATTCGGAAATTCTGGGATTATACAAAAAGGACCGCTATGGTCTGGATGAGTTTGTAGAATATGTTGCTATAAAAAAAGAAGTCGGTCTTGACGGTAACCACATTAAAAATGTGAACATCACCCGGGACCAGCTGACCGGCAACCCCGATGTGGTTTTCCAGCTGGATACCGAAGGCGGGGACATTTTTTATAATCTGACTTCCAATAATGTCAAGAAGCAGCTCGCCATAGTAATGGACGATAGGGTGAAATCCAGGGCTACAATTAATAGCCCCATCCGGGACAGCGTCCAGTTGACCGGTTTCGGCCTTGATGAAGCCAATAATATCGCCCTGGTTCTCAGGACCGCCGCATTCCCGGTGGAACTGGAAGTGGTATCCCAGCAGGCCATAGGTGCCTCCCTGGGGGAAGATACCATCCGGCAGGGGCTTTATGCTCTTCTAGGCGGGCTTGGAATGGTTATGATATTTATGCTGATCTATTACAATGGGGCCGGTATAAATGCTGTGGCAGCCCAGGTTCTGAATATTTACATTATGTTCAGCGTCCTTTCAGCCTTCAGTTTTACCTTGACGTTGCCAAGTATTGCGGGGTTCATCCTTACTATTGGAATGGCTGTTGACGCCAATGTAATTATATTTGAACGTATTAAAGAAGAATTACGGCATGGGAAAAGCAGGAAAGTTGCCATTGATGCCGGGTTCGACAGAGCCTTCTGGGCAATTATGGACTCCAACATCACCACCTTTATTGCGGCCCTTTTCCTTTCCCAGCTTGGTTCGGGACCAATTAAAGGTTTTGCGGTCAGCTTAGCCATCGGTGTATTCTCATCAGTATTTACAGCCCTTTTTGTTTCAAGACTTATATTTGACTTCGGTACGGATGTGATGAAACACAAGAAGCTATCCATCAGCTGGAGGATCAAACAATGAAACGAATTCTGAAATTTTCCCGCCTTTTCCTTCCTGCTACTATTTTTTCGGTTATTTTGATTGTCGCAGGACTTATTGGATATGTAACCATGAAGTTTAACCTGGGGATCGACTTCCAGTCCGGTCTTATCCAGGAAATACAGTTTGCGCCTACCGCTATGACCTTAACCTATTCGGGCAGCGCCAATGCTTCGGTATCCATGGAGAGAGGCAAAATAGATATTGTTATTTCCGGGGTTGGGGCAGATAATATTACCCATTCATTTCCTTATTCCCAGTACAGAACTGTGGACAGCCTGGTCAACGGGCTCTCGGGGATTGATGGTTTGAGGGTAACCGCCGCGTCTCCGGGGAATACGGAAACCCAGTATTTAATCCAAAGTGCCCGGGGGGACTCCCGTTTAGGGGCCGCACCATATACAGTGCATTATCTGCTTCCCGGTGCAAAGCCTACTTCTATCGAAGAAGTCCGGTCCTCTCTTATTGCCCTGGGTGATGTGTCGGTACAGGTTCTGGGCGCACCCTCGGACCGCAAATTCATGATCCGGATTGATGAAAAAGATTCGGGCACCCAGGCGGAATCCGTTCCGGCGGAAGTTGTAATTGAAACCCTGGAAACCAATTTCAAGAAAGGCGAGGTAGCGCTTATCAGTTCTTCCTATGTCAGTTCCCGGTTCTCCAAAAACCTGACCGACCAGGCGGGACTGCTGATAGGGCTTACCCTTCTTTTGATTCTGGCTTATGCATCCATCCGGTTTAAGCCCCAGTTCGCCATTGGTGCGGTTCTGGCTATTATGCATGATGCCCTCATCATGATCGGTTTTATCGTCTGGACCAGAATGGAGTTTAATACCACCACCATTGCGGCTATCCTGACAATCCTGGGGTACTCCATTAATGATACTATTGTTATCTTCGACAGGATCCGTGAAAACAAACGGCTCTTCCCGGATGATGGTTTTGAATTGGTGCTGAACCGTTCATTGTCCGAAACCCTGGGACGGACCATGATAACCACCCTTACCACCATGCTGGCGGTGCTTTCGCTGTTCATCTTCACCACGGGATCCATGAAGGACTTTGCCCTGGCGTTGATAGTTGGTATGGTCTCCGGTGTGTATTCCACAATCTTTATCGCATCGGGTTTTGTTAACCTGTGGGATAAGGTTGCAAAAAACAAAAAGAAGAGGCCCTCCGCTGTTGCCCAGGAAAGCAAGGCCTAGAGTTCCTTTTCTTACAGATGTAACAGGGCGTTGTGAAGTAATACTTCAGAACGCCCTTTTGGTTTAAAAACATGAAAATTATCAGAGCAAAAATTTTGGGATATTGTATGGGGGTCCGCCGGGCGGTGGATAAAACCATAACCGAGGCGGGACATCCCCGGGTGTATACCATGGGGCCATTAATTCATAATCCCAGGGTCGTGGAGTATCTGAAAGAGCGGGGGGTACATATTCTTGATGAGGAGAATATACCCGGCACTTTGGAAAATACCACCGTGATTATCCGGGCCCATGGAATAAGCCCCCAGCTGGAAAAACTCCTTCTATCAAAACAAGTCAGGATTGTTGATGCCACCTGTCCCAGGGTCAAGGCTAATCAGCTGAAAGCCCGGAAATTTTCAGAAGACGGGTATACCGTATTTTTGGCCGGAGAAAAACACCACGGGGAAATCATTGGTCTTAAGGGATATTGTCCCGGATGTCTTGCAGTAGGAACCGCGGATGAGGCAGCCCTGGCGGCGGAAGGGTTATATAAAAACGATCCCCTTTCCAAATGTGTCCTCATCGGCCAGACCACTATTTCCCGGGAAGAGTACGAAGCCATTGCCCGGAAGATAAAGGAATACTTCCCGGGTCTTACCGTAATCAATACCATCTGCGGGGCCACCAAGGACCGGCAGGAAGCTCTCCGGGAGCTCTGCCGACAGGTGGATGCGGTGATTATTGCCGGCGGCAGGGAATCCTCCAACACAAAAAGACTGCTGAAGATTGCAGAAGATATGGGAAAGCCCGCCTGGCTCGTGGAAGGTAAGGACGATATTCCCCGGGATATTGGGCAGTATGAAACGGTGGGCATCAGTGCAGGGGCTTCAACCCCCGAAGAGGTTATCCGGGAAATAGAAGAAGCCCTGGCTGTTTTTTTGTCATGATGGAAACCGCTTTTATATTCTTCTGACGGACCAGGGCTGATTATGTCCAATTGAAAAATCATTCATTTTTTGATATGAAGATAGAGCCATTTTCTAAATCCGGTTGGTTTTGAAAGTGGCTTTGGAAAAACCGTCTAAAAAACCGGTTTTTCCCATAAATCTGAAGAGGCTATTTCAAAATTTGATATTTTGAAATAGCCTCGATATATTCGATTTTTTGAATATCCTGACTGGATTTTTGGAATATACCCTTTGCAAAAGATTCCTGAATCATTGAAGAGTTTTGGGCAATGGGATACTATTTAAGGTAACCGCTAAAAACTAAAGTTTTTAGCAATTTCCTTTTTGTACTAACCTATTTTTTGAGAGGAATATTGATGAAGGCGATTGAACTTGAAAAGGCCTATGATCCGAAAAACTTTGAAGACCGGATCTATGCCCGTTGGATGGAATCTAAATCTTTTGAACCCAGCACCACCAGCAGCAAAAAGCCCTTTGTCGTCGTCATTCCTCCACCCAATGTAACCGGGGTCCTCCATTTGGGACACGGGTTAAACAACAGTCTCCAGGACATTGTGGTCCGTTTTCACCGTATGCTGGGTGAACCCACCCTTTGGGTGCCCGGTACGGACCACGCGGGGATTGCCACCCAGAACGTGGTGGAAAAGCGCCTGAAAGCCCAGGGTAAAAGCCGCCACGATCTGGGGCGGGAAGCCTTTGTTGAGGAAACCTGGAAGGTGAAAAATGAGCACCATGAGATCATTTCCCGGCAGCTTGCCCGGATTGGGGCCAGCGTGGACTGGACCAGGGAACGGTTTACCATGGATGAGGGGCTTTCCAGGGCCGTCCGGGAAGTGTTTGTAACCCTCTACGAAAGGGATCTTTTGTACAAAGGAAATTACCTGGTCAATTGGTGTACTTCCTGCGGTACCGCCCTTTCGGACGACGAGGTTGAACACGAAGAAACCAAGGGCAGGATGTACCATATCCGTTACCCCCTGGAAGACGGATCGGGTTATGTGGAGATTGCCACCACCCGTCCGGAAACCCTCCTGGGGGATACCGCCGTGGCGGTCCATCCCGAGGATGAACGGTATCTGCATCTTATCGGTAAAAAAATCATCCTTCCACTGGCAAACCGTTCCATTCCCGTGGTGGCGGATACCTATGTGGATAAGGAATTCGGAACCGGGGTGGTTAAAATTACCCCCGCCCACGATCCCAACGACTGGGAAGTGGCCAAACGGCATGACCTGGAAATAATCAATATCCTCAATGAAAACGGTACCCTGAACAGCAATGTACCGGAGAAATACCGGAATATGAATGTTAAAATCGCCAGAAAAGCGGTTCTGGAGGATTTGCAGGAAGCCGGCCTTTTTATAAAAGATGAAGATATAACCCACGCGGTGGGCCACTGTTACCGCTGCAATACGGTGATAGAGCCCTTCCTGTCGGAGCAGTGGTTTGTCCGGATGCAGCCCCTGGCTAAAAAGGCCCTGGATGCCTGGAAACGGGGGGAGATCATCTTCTATCCTAAAAAATGGGAAAATACCTATCAGCATTGGCTTTCAAATATCCGGGACTGGTGCATCAGCCGGCAGCTCTGGTGGGGCCACCGGATTCCCGCCTGGTACTGCAAAAACTGCGGGGAGACCACCGTATCCAGGGAGGATATCCATACCTGTTCCCATTGTAAGTCCGAAAAGGTTGAACAGGACCCGGATGTGCTGGATACCTGGTTTTCCAGCTGGCTCTGGCCCTTCAGTACCCTGGGCTGGCCTGAAAAAACCGGGGACCTGGCCAAATACTACCCGACCACAGCCCTGGTGACCGCCTATGACATTATCTTTTTCTGGGTTTCCCGGATGATCATGGCGGGGCTGGAATTTACCGGCCAGGTGCCCTTCAGGGATATTTATATCCATGGACTCCTCCGGGATAAGCAGGGCAGGAAAATGTCCAAGAGCCTGGGCAATGGCCTGGATCCCCTGGAGCTGGTGGATGAGTACGGTGCGGATGCCCTCAAGTTTACCCTGGCTTTCCTCTGTGCCCAGGGACAGGATCTGCTGGTGGATAAGGAATCCTTTAAACTGGGTTCCAAATTTGCCAACAAGGTCTGGAATGCCAGCCGGTATATCCTGATGAACCTGGAAGGCCGGAACCTGGCAGCAAACCCGGAACTCAATCCTGCGGATACATGGATCTATTCCCGGCTGAATGAAACCGCCAAAGCCATGGCCGAAGCCTTTTTGTCATACCGTTACAACGATGCGGCCTCCACGGCTTACGAATATTTCTGGAATGATTTCTGCGACTGGTACGTGGAAGCCACCAAACTCTCCATGCGTAATGGTGACGATGCTGAAAAGGACCGGGCCACCACGGTGCTCCTGGATGTGCTGGCCGAATCCCTGAAGATCCTTCATCCCCTGCTGCCTTTTGTAACGGAAGAAATCTACGGCAAACTTCCCAATACGGAAGGGTTATTAATCACCGCGGGGTATCCCGAATATACCGAATCCAGGGCGAGCCCCGAAGTGGCTGCCCGGTTCGGATTCCTCCAGGAAGTGGTCCGGATGATCAGGACCCTCAGGAGCGAATGTACCATCACCAACGATAAGAAACTGAAGGTCACCGTCCGTTTTGCCGGAGACAATGTTTATAAACCCTTCCTCAAGGAAAATGAGGAACTGCTTAAACTGCTGGCCGGTGTGGGGGATTTGGATATCCAGGATATAAAAGCCGGGGAAACCTTTACCCGTCCCGAGGGGGCTATTCTCCTGGTGGGAAGCCGGGGCTTTGAAGTGCTGGTTTACATCGCCGACGCGGTGGACATGAATATGCTCAAACAGAAGTTTACCAAGGACCTGGACCGGGATAAGCGGTTTATCGAAACCCTAAGGTCAAAACTGGGGAATGAAAACTTTGTAAAAAATGCTCCTCCGGAATTGGTTGAAAATGAGAAAGTAAAACTTGAGGATGCCCTGAAGAGGACTGAAAAACTGGAATCCTATATAAAGGACATGAATTGATTAAAAGAAGAGGAAGCCGGCGATGACAACAAATGAAATGCTTCATCTGAAGGGTACCCATCTCGCTCCCTATATCCAATTGGCCACGGCGTTGATTGGCAAGAGCCGGGAAGGCGGGGGCAATATGTTCCGTCATCAGATTGATACCATGGCAACCCTTATAGATTACGGCTACATTGATTCGGTTCTGCTGAAGGCATCCATTGTCCATGACCTGCTGGAGGATATCCCGGACTTTAACCACAACAATCTGCTGACCATCGATTATGAAAGTCCTGCGGTGTATGAACTGGTCCTGGAAGTTACCCGTCTGCCGGAGGAGACAAAGCCGGAATTCCTTACCCGGATCCGGGAGCATGGTTCCCGGCAGGCAAAGATCCTGAAAGTTGCGGACCGGATATCAAATATGATTTCCCTGGGATTTGTCAACAAAACCGAGTTTATCAGCCGCTACACCGAAGAAACCGTGAAGTTCCTTATGCCCATAGCGGAAGAGGTTGACAAGGCTATGCTGACCGAACTGCAGAACCTGGTCGATTCCAGACGGCAGTATGTTTCTGTCTTTAACAAGTCCAACAGGGAATAACGTTTCCTTTTCTTTTTTGAGGATTTATCAATCACGGATATTTTAAAAGGGTCCGGGGAATTTTAAAAAAAAACTACAAAACCGTCGGCACCGCTTTTACATAACCTGTCTTCCTTTTCCGGGCAGTTCTCCCTCATGGGGAAGCCGGCGGAAAAGGTATCCCGGCTTAAGCGGCAGGTTTGTTTCAATCGTACAGACCTCCGTATGGTTGACTTCTTCCAGGGAAAGCCCCTCTTCGTTCCGGATGCAATAATCCCTGGTTTTTAACAGGGTTATATCCGGCCCGATAAATTCCAGCTCCTCTCCAATGCGGATTTTATTTTTCAGATTCAGGACAAACCGGTGGTCATAGGTTTGGTTTTCCTCTTTGGGAAGTTCCTCCCCCAGGGAGCCCAGGAACATATGGCTTTGCAGGCGTTCACTCAGGTTGGGACTTTCAATTTCTTCCTTTCCGAAATAAAAACCCGTGGAAAATTCCCGGTGGCTTACCTTGAACAGTTCTTCCCTGTAGAAAGCCAGGTCCTCCAAACCGGGGTTATCCTGATTATTCAAAGCGTCCAGATGTTTCCGGTAAGCCCTGGTAATGACCGCCGCATAATAGGAGGATTTCATCCGGCCTTCAATCTTTATTGAATCAATCCCCGCTTCCTGCAGTTCCTGAAGATAATCGATCATACAAAGATCCTTTGATGACAAAACCGTGGTGAATCCGCCGGACTCTTCGACGGGATAATATTCGCCCGGGCGCTGGGCTTCCTCCAGGACCCGGTATTCCCAGCGGCAGGAATGGGCGCAGAATCCCTGGTTTGCGGAACGGTCCGCCATGTATTTGCTTAAAAAGCAGCGGCCCGAATAAGCCAGGCACATGGCCCCATGAACAAAACATTCCAGCTCAATATCCGGCAGCGCCTCCCGGATGCGTTTAATTTCATCCAGGGGTGTTTCCCTTCCCAGGATGATCCTGGAAAAGCCCAGCCGCTGGTATACCTTTGCAGACTCCCGGTTGATGCAGTTTGCCTGGGTAGAAAGATGGAGTTTTGTATGGGGAAAGTTTTTCTGCAGGGTATCCATAATACCCAGGTCGGAAATAATAAAAGCGTCAAAGGGGTATTCCGAAAGATAGGATATATTTTTATCCAGGTTTTCCAGATCCCTATGGTGAAAATAAATATTCAATGCACCATAGAGCTTCTTATTTCCTTTTAACTTTTTGACCTCATCATATTCTTCCTGATTAAAATTATCCGATTTCTGGCGGAGGGAAAAATCCCGGATTCCAATATAAGCAGCATCCGCCCCAAACAAATAAACAGTCCGGAGCTTTTCCAGATTTCCCGCGGGAGATAACAGTTCCATGGCAGCATTGTATCAAACAGGCGGGAAAAAAAACATAACCGGAAACGGCTTTTATATCAATCTGTTTTGAGGCAATAATTGTAAGGAGTTTATGAAAAAATATTTTATATTTGTCCCTGGGATTCTTTAACTTTACCTGATTTTTCATGGAGATCAACTCCGGAATTTACTAAACCCCGGGCAAACATTTCAATCCCGCTTTTTTGAATTTTTAACAGTTCTTTATACCGTTTATCTTCCACCAGGCTCATCATAAGAAGAAATTGGGAAAAGGCAATCAGCTGGAGGCTGAAGGTTTTATAGTCAAACTGTTTTATTCGGCCATTGGCTATCAGATTTTCAAAAATTGTATGGAGATATGTCACAGGATCATTGATGGATGTATCCAGGTAAATTTTTTTTGCCTTTTCATTCTCATACTTCAAACTCATGATGATCTTGGTAATCTTCATCATGATTTCATATTCCGGTTCGGTACCAAAGGAATAGAAGAGCGGAAGAATAACCTCCATCAAAGGCCTGGTATCTGCCATTTCAATTACTTCCGCGGAAGGGATACGGTATTTATTAAAATTGGAATAATAAAAATTAAAAATTTCGTCCAGAATTTCACTGTTGTTTTTATAATACTTATAGAATGTATCAATAGTTATACCTGTCTGTTCGGCTATATCATCAACAGTACAATGGGAATATCCTATGGTCGAAAAGCAGTTTATGGCAGAAAAAAAGATTTTATCCTTGGGACTTTTTTCTTGGGGCATAACAATCACTCCTTTTTTTATTGCTCATTAAATTTTTGATTTTGTGATATGGATATATTTTACTCCATCCATCCAAAAAAACAAGGGTTAATATCCAAAATGGATATTTTTTGAGAAAAAGGAAAAAAATAACAGGATTTTGAAAAAAAATCCCCGCCCTGATTGACTAAAATGCGAATTTCACCTATTTTTTTAATATAAAATGATCGATTCTGGAGGTTTATATGAAAATTGCAATTAACGGGTTTGGCCGTATCGGACGGCTTGTGTTTCAGGCCATAGTTGACCAGGGAATGCTTGGAAAAGATAAAATTGATGTTGCCGCAGTGGTTGATATCTCTACAGACGCTAAGTACTTTGCATACCAGTTAAAATATGATTCCACCCAGGGCCGGATGAAGGCAAATATTTCTTCAAAGAAAAGCGATGCTTCCCTGGCTGAAGATGATATCCTGGTGGTTAACGGCCATGAAATCAAATGTGTCATGGCTGAAAAGGAAATCAAGAATCTTCCCTGGGGAAAACTTGGGGTTGAATACGTGATCGAATCCACCGGTATTTTCACCGGGGAAAATGCCTATGGCCACCTGGACGCGGGCGCCAAGAAGGTTATCATTACCGCTCCTGCCAAGAGCAAGGACGAATCCAAACCCATTCCTACTTTTGTAATGGGCGTTAACGAAGGAAAATATGATGCTTCCAAGCACCATGTAGTATCCAACGCCAGCTGCACCACCAACTGTCTTGCCCCGGTGGTTCATGTTATCCTGAAGGAAGGCATCGGTGTTGAAAAGGGTCTTATGACCACTATCCACTCCTATACCGCTACCCAGAAAACCGTAGACGGGGTTTCCAAGAAAGACTGGAGGGGCGGCCGCGCAGCTGCAATCAATATTATTCCTTCCACCACCGGCGCTGCCAAGGCAGTTGGTGAAGTTCTTCCCGAAACCAAGGGCAAGCTTACCGGTATGTCCTTCCGGGTTCCCACCCCCACGGTCTCCGTGGTTGACCTGACCTTTACCGCAGCCAAGGATACTTCCATTGAAGAAATCGACGGCTTCATGAAAAAGGCCTCCGAAAGCTACCTCAAGAATATCCTCGGTTACTGCAACGAGGAACTTGTATCCACCGACTTCATCCACGACGCCCGGTCTTCAATCTATGACAGCCTGGCTACTCTCCAGAACAACCTCCCCGGAGAAAAACGGTTCTTCAAGGTTGTATCATGGTACGACAACGAATGGGGTTATTCCAACCGGGTAGTTGACCTGCTCCGGCACATGGCTTCCAAATAAGGGGCCTCTAAAAACCGATGTTTTTAGAAATACCAGGGCTTTATAATATGGACCTTTATATGTAAGGCCTTGGTGTATCAGGGGCTCCGGCTTTATCGCTGGGGCCATTTTTTTTAAAATATACGTAAGGAGTTTAAGATGATTAAGACCGTAAAAGATGTGGACCTTAAGGGAAAACGGATTATCATGCGGGTCGATTTTAACGTTCCCATGAAAGATGGTGTTGTTCAGGACGATACCCGGATTGTGGCGGCGATCCCCACCATTAAATATATCCTTGACCAGGGGGTAAAAAGCCTTACCCTCATGAGCCACCTCGGGGATCCTGAAAAAGATGCCAAGAAGGCCAAGGAAAAAGCTGAAAAAGACGGTAAGAGTTTTGATGAAGCCGCTTATATCAAGGGGAAACACCGGATGGCTCCGGTGGCAAAATACCTGGAAGGCAAACTTGGGAAGCCCGTAATTTTTGCAGGCGAAGACGGCTGCTACGGAAAAAAAGCCTTTATTGAATCCCAGCCTGAGGGCTCGGTGATTATGCTGGAAAATACCCGGTTCCATCCTGAAGAAACCAGCAAGGATGCGGCGGAACGGGATAAGCTTGCCAGGGAACTGGCCAGCTACGGCGATATTTTTGTGAACGATGCCTTCGGGACCGCCCACCGGGACCATGCGTCCACCGCATCCATTGCGAAGTTTGTACCCGTGTCCGTAGCGGGCTTCCTCATGGAAAAGGAAGTCAATTACCTGGAACCGATTGTAACCAATCCCCAGAAACCCCTGGTGGCCATTATCGGCGGCGCCAAGGTCAGTTCCAAGATTGCGGTTCTGGAAAGCCTGCTTAAAAATTCCGCGGCCCTCGTGATCGGCGGAGGCATGGCTTACACCTTCCTCAAGGCCCAGGGCCACAAGGTTGGAAAGTCCCTGGTTGAAGATGATCAGATTGATACTGCCAAGAGTATTCTCGCAGCAGCCCAGAAGAGCGGAGTGGATATCGTTCTGCCCCTGGATCATGTCTGCGCCGAAACCTTTGATGCCAATGCGGCGCCTAAAGCCGTGGACGGTCTCGATATTCCGGATAACCTGATGGGAATGGACGTGGGTCCCAAAACTCTGGCTAAATACAAGGAAGTGCTGGCCAAGGCTAAAACCATTGTATGGAACGGCCCAGTGGGTGTTTTCGAATTTGAAAACTTTGCGAAAGGTACCGGTGAAGTAGCCAAGATGGTGGCGGATGCTACCAGCCGTGGTGCTGTCACAGTGGTGGGCGGCGGCGATTCGGTTGCGGCGGTCAACAAGTTCGGTCTGGCTTCCAGGATGAGCCATGTGTCAACCGGCGGCGGCGCATCATTGGAACTGCTGGAAGGCAAGAAACTTCCCGGTATCGAAGTTACCAGGAAGTAGGGACATCTGGAATATTATCCCCAAGATTAATACTAGATTCATGGAAGCTCCAAAACAACGTTTTTGGAGCTTCCTTAAGGAGACATAATGCGGAATTATTTTATTGCAGGCAACTGGAAAATGCACAAGACCCGGTCCGAGGCTGCGGCTCTGGCCAAAGAACTGGTAGCCCAGATTAAGGACGGGAAACATAAATACCTGGTCGCCCCCAGTTTTACCTCCCTGGAAACCGTGGGAGCCATAGTGAAGGGAACCAACATCATGCTGGGAGCCCAGAATATGGCATCCGAGGAACAGGGCGCCCACACCGGTGAAGTATCGGTGCTTCAGCTTAAGGACCTGGGGGTTCAGGCGGTTATCCTGGGCCACAGCGAACGCCGCCATACCTATAAGGAAGACGATGCCCTGATCAACAAAAAGGTCAGGCTTGCCCTGCAGCACGGCCTGGAGGTGATCCTCTGCGTCGGGGAACTTCTGGAAGAACGGGAAGCGGGCAACGCGGAAAAAGTCTGCGAAACCCAGACTGTGGAAGGCCTTAAAGGGGTCAGCGCCGGGGACATGGCCAGGGTGACCATTGCCTACGAACCTGTCTGGGCTATCGGGACCGGCAAAACCGCCACCCCGGAGGATGCGGACGCCATCCATGCATCGATCCGCCAGGTGATAGGTAAACTGTACGGTGCCGATGCGGCAAAAAAAATCTGCATCCAGTATGGCGGTTCGGTTAAAGCGGACAACGCGGCCCAGCTCATGGCAAAGGAAAATATTGACGGAGCACTGGTTGGAGGCGCTGCGCTTAAGGCGGAAACCTTCGTCCCTATTGCGAAGTTTGGCTGAACAATAGTCTGATTCCTTTGGTGAATGAAAAAACAAAACCATAAAGGGATTTGAATCAATACGAACGGGTATCAGGAATATGTTTTGTACAGTATGCTGATCCCCGTTTTTTTATTCGCAAGTGGGTTTAATACCTTCTGCACGCTTCCGCGTGCGAGGCTCTGGGGCGTTCTAAAAATCTTGTAAATCATCATTGTATGGGTATTAAACCCACATAAAATCCATACCTTACAGAACCAACAAACCTCGCCGCCCCGCGCTCTCTGCCTCGCACGCGAAAGCGTGCAGAAGGTTTTTGATGAGAACTCATTTTCTACCCTTCAGGTGATTTCGAGTACCTCAACCACCGGGAATCACCGGTCCATGAGGTTTTCGAAGAGATCCGAGAAGAAATATGTATTTTTGCAGCGACCTCCGGCAAAAATCCGCTTCCCGGGTCCTTTGCGTTTTTCCAAAATTAATGTATGATGATGTATGATCCAGGTTTTTGGTACTAAAAAATGCAGGGATACCCAAAAGGCCCTGCGTTTTTTTAAGGAAAGAAATATCGATGTCCAGTTCAGGGATATGGAAATTAAACCTCCAAGCCCGGGTGAACTGGATGGTATGGCTTCGTCCCTGGGATTTGAGGCCCTTATAGATATTGAAGGCCAGGCTGCCAAAAAGAAGGGCCTCTCCTTCATGGATTACGATGCCCGGGAAGAGCTGCTTCTCCATCCGGAACTGTACAAGACTCCTCTGATCCGCCCCGGTAAGGGGCGGGTGGTCCTGGGCTTTGATGAGAAGATCCTGAAGGACATGCTGAAAAATACTGATTAGAGAGTAATATGAGAAACCACCGCCGTATACTATTTGGGATATGTATTTTTATTTTCATTTCCGCGGGAAATGTTTTTTCCCAGGAAGTTCCTAGGATACCCGTGAACCGGGGAGATTTCCTGACCATAAAAGTTGCGGTTATTGGTCCGGGGGATGAACTTTATTTCTGGTGGGGACACATTGGGCTGATCATTGAGGACAGCCTGACAGGAAAGGCAACCTTCTACGATTACGGTCTTTTCTCTTTTGAGAATGAGAATTTCTTTTTAAATTTTGCCCTGGGAAGGCTGCTCTACAGCTGCGGCGCATCCCCGGTATCAGCCAATGTGAATTATTATAAGAAAACCAACCGGGATATTTTTGTGTATACCCTGGATTTGGACCCGGCAAAAAAGGAGGAGGTATGGGCTTTTGCGGAAAAAAATGTCCTGCCGGAAAACCGGGATTATTATTATCATCACTTCAGGGATAACTGCGCAACCCGGATCAGGGATATTATCGACCTTGCCACGGACGGCCAGTTTAAGGAAGCCTATGGGGATGCTCCGGGCCGTTTTACCCTGCGGCAGCATGTCCGCAGGCATACATATTTCTCCCCGTTTTTTGACTGGCTGCTGAATTTTCTGATGGGACAGAGAATCGATGTTCCCATAACCATGTGGGATGAAATGTTCCTTCCCTCCGAGATAGCCCGGGACATCCAGGATTTTTATTATACCGATAGTTCCGGCCATCAGAGAAAACTGGTTGTCTCCGAGAATACCCTCAATCTGGCGGTGAACCGGCCACCGGTACTGAATACTCCAAGAAAACAGTGGCCCCGGGAATTAATGGTTGGCTGCGGTATATCCATAATTATTCTTATTTTTATGATCCTCCGGCAGAAAAAACCCAAGGCCGGACAGGTACTCCTGGGAATAAGCCACACCGCGGTAGGCCTCTTCTTTGGACTCGTGGGATTGGTTCTCTTTTTTATGATGTTTTTTACAAACCATGATTACACCTATGACAATGCGAACCTGCTCTATGTAAATCCCCTGCTGCTTATCGCGGTTCCCCTGGGAATCCGGATGGCCCTGGGAAAAATGAAAACCTTCCGGTTCAGCACCGAATCAATCCTGAAGGCGCTTTGGACACTGTCGTTCTTCTGCGGAATCCTTTCCATGCTGATTAAACTCCTGCCCTGGTTTTACCAGCAGAACCAGGTTGACCAGGCTTTTTACCTGCCCATAGCTTTGGTATTGAGTTTTATCCCCGAATGGCTGGGGAAATTTTTCAAAGAGAAAAAAGGCTGATGGAAATAAAAACCGTAATTCCGAAACCCGAATGGATCAGAGTAAAATATCCCGGCGGAAGTACCTGGAAGGGTGTTGAGGATATTTTGGCGAAACACAAACTCCATACGGTCTGCGATGAGGCCCACTGTCCCAACAAAGCCGAATGCTGGGGATGCGGTACCGCCACCTTTATGATTATGGGAGCCGTTTGTACCCGGGGCTGCCGTTTTTGTGCGGTGGAAAGCCGCCGCCAGGGTGAAGCCCTTCGGGAAGATGAAGGGGATGCCCTTCTGAAAGCAACCCGGGAACTGGGCCTCCGGTATGTGGTGCTTACTTCCGTGGACCGGGATGATTTACCGGACCGGGGAGCCGCCCATTTTGCCTCATGCATAACCGCCCTAAAAACCGGCATTGCCTCCGTAAAAGTGGAAGTGCTGATCCCGGATTATAATGAGGAAGAATTGAAGCTTGTTATTGCGGGGAACCCGGATGTGGTGGCCCATAATGTGGAAACTGTTCCTTCCCTGCAGAACATCCGGGATGCCCGGGCGGGGTTTGAAAAAAGCATCTCCACCTTAACGTATGCAAAATCCCTGGGGGCCGCCGCAACCAAGAGCAGTATCCTTCTGGGATTGGGGGAAACAGAACCGGAACTGTTTTTAACCATGGATAAACTCCGGGAAGCTGATGTGGACATCCTCGTTATGGGGCAGTACCTGCAGCCCACGCCGAAGCAGATTCCGGTTCAGGCATATATCCATCCTGAACAGTTTGAATACTATGCCGGAATTGCCAGAAATAAAGGATTCAAAGAGATTGTTTCTTCTCCCTTTGCCAGGACAAGTTACCATGCCCTGAATGCCTGGAACAGCATGGGTAATGCCTGAAGCGCCGGATAATCATTCCCGGTGCCCGGGTTGCTGCAATGCCATTCCCGGTTATTGGTTAGATACGGGAGTAATTATTTTGAAAATTGAAGGTGTCGGAAAACCCGAAGGCTGCAAACTTATCAGGATAAGTGCAGAAATTGAAAATAAAGTTATCATGTCTATTCAAATCCGGGGGGACTTTTTTGCCAGCCCCGAAGAAGGGTTTGATGCTATAGAAAAAAAACTGCCCGGAACAAAAACGGTCGATCTGGGAAAGCGGTTCAACGAACTTTTAACTGAAGACCAGGTGGAAGTTTTTGGAATCAGTGGTGAAGGACTGGATGCGGTCCTCCGGGATGCCCGGGAGATTCTTCATGGATAAACAGCTTCACGAATTCCGGCTGCTCCGAAGCGGCGAACATGATGCGTTTTACAACATGGGCCTGGACCAGGCTATTCTGGAATCGGTATCCCGGGGAACCGCAGCTCCGACTCTGCGGTTTTACAGCTGGAAACCTGCAGCCGTTTCCATAGGATACTTCCAGGGATTGGAAGAAGAGGTGGATCTGGCCGAATGCCAATCCAAGGGAATAGATGTGGTCCGCCGGATTACCGGCGGGGGCGCGGTGTTTCATCAGTATGAGGTTACCTACAGTATAGTAATGAAGGAAGACCATGTTCTGGCGGGCAAAACAATCCTTGAATCCTATGAACGGCTTTGCCGGGGAATAATCGCCGGACTTTCGCTTCTGGGTATTGAGGCATTTTTCAGTCCCATCAATGATATTATCTCCGGAGGGAAAAAAATTTCCGGGAATGCCCAAACGAGAAAAATGGGGACCATCCTCCAGCATGGGACAATTCTGCTGGATACGGACCTGGAACTTATGTTTGATATCCTTAAGGTTTCCCGGGAAAAAAATAAGGGCCGGCTCATTGAAGATGCAAAACAGCGGGTAAGCAGCCTTTCATCAATTCTGGGAAGGGATGTTCCCTATGAAGAAACCGAAGAAGCCCTTATATCCGGATTCAAAGAAGCCCTGGGCCTTGAATATATATTCCCCGCCGGACCCAATGAAGATGAAACCGCCAGGGCAATGGATCTGGCGGAAAGTCATTTTGTATCCCCCGGATGGACCAGGAAAAGATTGTAGTAGTAACCATGGACAACCGGTTTTGCGGGGTTTTTTATTCACAAGTGGGTTTAATACGAGCTTTGCTCGTGTTTGCCAGGAAATTTATTTCACCAGATTGCTCACGCAATCTGCAAATGCGGACTCCGTCCGCGTTCTGTAAGGAATAGATTGAATCGCCGCTCATGCGGCGTGCGAATACCTTCTGCACGCTCCCAGGTGCGGGGCTTTGCGGTGTTCTTAAAATCTTGTAAATCAAAATTGTATGGTGAGGCTTTTTCAAAATCCGCCGGACCGCAAGGTCCGTAATTTTGAAAAAGCAACCTTAGATGTAAGTGCAGAAAGAATACTATTTTATTTATGGGTAAGGAAATAGCATTCTTTCTGCAAAAGCCTTTTTCAAAACTAAC
>JAVBPH010000012.1:0-173413 GCA_031549725.1 Treponemataceae bacterium | reverse complement strand
AGGCTTTTTCAAAATGTCAAATTTTGAAAAAGCAACCTTAGATGTAAGTGCAGAAAGAATACTATTTTATTTATAGGTAAGGAAATAGCATTCTTTCTGCAAAAGCCTTTTTCAAAACTAACCGAGTTTTGAAAAAGGCTCATTATGTATAGAACGGGGCTGCCTCCAAAAAGGCAGCCTCTTTTTTATGCTCCGATAACACCTTTAATGTCTTTGAAATGGAAACAATGATATAATACCCAAATGGAGTAAACAAATATGCAGTTCAGAAAGGATCCCAAATCCGGAAATGAGTTATCTGTTCTTGGATTCGGCTGTATGAGATTTCCCAGAACCCTGGGGATAATCGATTTTAAAAAAACCGAAGATCTTATCCTGGAAGCCGTTAAAAACGGCATCAACTACTTTGACACAGCGTACCTTTACGCCGGCAGTGAAGAAACCCTGGGGGCAATCCTGCACAAGCATAAACTCCGGGATAAGGTCTATATTGCTACGAAACTTCCCCATGGGAAATGCCGGAGTTATGAAGATTTTGACAGGCTTTTCAGCCAGCAACTGGAACATCTTCAGACCGATTATATCGATTATTATTTGATACATAACCTTTCGGATATGGCCATTTGGGAAAAACTCAAAGATATGGGAATTGAATCATGGATTAACGAAAAAAAGGCCGCCGGAAAAATTAGGCAGCTGGGGTATTCATTTCATGGAATGCAGAAGGAATTCATCGGTCTGCTGGATGCATATGACTGGGATTTCTGCCAAATCCAGTACAACTATATCAATGTACACCACCAGGCGGGAATGGAGGGGCTCAAAAATGCGGCTGCCCGGGGTCTGCCCGTGATCGTTATGGAACCTCTTTTAGGAGGCAGGCTTGCCTCGGGGCTGCCAAAAAAGGCCCTGCATGTATTCAAAAATATGAACAAGGAACGGTCCCCTGCGGCCTGGGCATTCCGGTGGTTATGGAACCAGCCGGAGATTACCCTGGTTTTGTCCGGAATGAACGGTATGTCCCAGCTGCAGGAAAACATAGCAGATGCGAATGGGTCCCGGTCCGGGATGTTTTCAAAAGAAGAAAACGCCCTGTTTGATGCGGTGGTGGATGTGTTTAACGAATCCTGCAGGGTGCCCTGCACCGGCTGTAATTATTGTATGCCCTGTCCCCAAAAGGTAAATATTCCCGGGTGTTTTGCAGCATACAATATGTCCTACTCGGTGGGGATGTTCCACGGCATCATCCAATATGCCACGAGTACCGCAGCATTTTCGCAGCGGAGCTACTCCCCAGTCCTCTGTGTGAAATGCGGAAAATGTGAAAAACTCTGCCCGCAGCATATATCCATAATGAATTCATTGGAAGATGTTAAGAAACGGATGGAACCATTCTGGTTCCGGTTAATCCGGAGCGGTATGACCAGAAGCAGGGCAAAGAAATGAACCTCCCCGCGGCGTATTAAATCAGACTTCCGAATTAATAAAGCCCCTTCAATAGGCTTGTTGTGAGCCTATTGAAGGGGCCTGTGTTTTTAACCTAAGTGTCAGCTTTCCTGACGGATAAATGCATCCTTATAACCGATGGTTTTAAAACGCTGCAGCAGGGCTGCGCTTTCACCCAAATTCACCGGCCCTAAAAGGACCCGGTAGACCGGACTGGAGGTGGTACCCGCGGGCTGTACCGAAAGGGGGTAGGATTTCCCCACATTCGTTATAACCTGTTCCACCGAATCGGTTTTGCTGAACGCCCCAAGCTGCAGATAATACTTGCCCCGCTCCAGATTGTAAATCATGGGAACAGAAAAAGTGGGGGGCACTGGGGTATTGCTAGTATAAGGAGGTATACCTTCCACCACGGGATTCACCGGATTGATAAAATGATCCTCGGGAATATACACATCCCCGGCAGGGGCCGTTTCCGACAGGATTGCATCGGGCAGAGGATTAATTTCCGCATCCTCCGGTAATATATCGTAGATGGTCACCTCGGGGGGCCGTTCATCCGCAGGAATCAGGGTAATGGTCTCGCCGGTTCCATGCAATGCGGGGGGTTCCAGTTCAGGTTCCAGGCTGTCCAGAGCCAGGGCATGATCCGGAGAAAGGGATTCTTCAGGGAAATCCTCATCAGCATGGGCCTGGGAGTCACCCGCGGATTCCCATACGAAGAATTCCGGATATTCGGTAATTCCTTCGGGGATTTCCTCCCCAATAATTACTGTTTCCGCGGCGGTGCCGCTGCCGTTCAGGGTTTCATCTATTTCTTCGGGATAAATCCACACCGAATGGGGAGGAGTCACCGCGGTAACCGAATCATCGACTCCATTCAGGGCTGAAGGACTGTATGTTTCCGGGATATCAACAACCTTATTGTTGGATGAATAAAAATCATCCTTAAAAGCGGAGGCATCCCCGGAGCCTGGGGGGTTCGCAGATCCCGTATGCTGGGATACGGCAGCCCTGGGATCATGATCGGGATCGCCGCTGGGGGATAAATCTTCGGAAAAACGGGAAAAGGCAATGGGATCATTCGGCATGGACATTCTGATCCGGCCTATGGCGGTGCTGGTCAAACCAATAGCATTAGCCGCATCCCTGGAAACCATAGCCAGCAGCCCCGGGGAATCCAGGCCCGCGGCGACAATAACCCGGATGGTTTTCCTGGTTTCCAGGTTGGTAATATCCACGACGGTATTCCTGGGGAAAGAATTGGTGGCCGCATAATACCCTTCTTCAGGCAGCAGGCCCGAAGGGGAAATGGTTCCCGCCCCTTCCCAAACGGAAGCGCTTAAAAACAGGCAAACCGATAATATGGCCAAAAATAATAATCCAAATCGTTTCATTTTATACTCCAAAGAATTACGCTTGACACTTGAATAATGTTTGGTTGTTTACTTTTCCAACCCTTATGAACCGAAACCCTGTCATACCCGGGAAGTGACGGGAAACCTTATCTTTAAAATACGGAATCATCGCCTGGGCGGCTTTTTTTGCATGATCCAGTTCATCCTGGATTTTTCCCTGGGTTCCATTCAACTGCACCTCATAAAGTACTTTATACGGGGACAGCCGGACAAACCTCAGTGAAATCAGCCGCGGGGTCAGGGGGCCCGAAGTTTTTTCATTTGTTTCGGAGTAGCTGAGTACTGCCAGAACGTAGAAATTAGCGCCCCCGGCCTTAACTTCATTAAGATTAAGGAGCTGCTCACCGGGATACGGATTGGCCGCTCCGGCATTCAGCCTTAAAATAGGGGCATTGCTGACTATGTGACCATTTTCAAAAAACACATCCATAAGACCGTTTTCCCAGAGACCCGAGCTTTCGATTCTCGGTGATTCCTCCCGGATGCCGGTTTCTACAATTATTATTGAAACCGTTTCAGAGAATACCAGTCCCCCTCCGAATACCACTAAAACCATGAGCAGCCACACGGGCTTGTTAAAAACCATGGAACCCTCCTTTTTCACTATCGGTAAAATTTCCCTATTTCATAAGGGAACTTCCAAAAACTTCAGTTTTTAAAGGTTTTCATAAAATAAGATTGATGAGCCATTTTCAAAACTCGGTTAGTTTTGAAAAAGGCTTTTGCAGAAAGAATGCTATTTCCTTACCCATACATAAAATAGTATTCTATCTGAACTTACATCTAAGGCTGCTTTTTCAAAATTTGACATTTTGAAAAAGCCCCTGATATTTAAAACTTTTGAAAAAAGCCCCAGGTTGGCGGGAAAGCCGCTTTTTCCGAAACCCGAGTATCCTTTGGATATATCCGGGAAAACTTATAGTTGGTAAAACAAAAATATTTATGGTATACTGCATCCAGCCTATGAATTACTATACGATACAGGTGAAAACCAGGACTGAGGAAAAATTCATCAAACTTTTTAAAGCCCTGAACCCTGACACGGGTATGGGTATTCATTTTCTTCAGAGGACCCTTAACCTCAGAAAAAATGGCATTACAAAACCTTCCCTGTCACCTATTTTTCCGGGCTATCTTTTTGTAGAAATTGATGAGAACGATTCCATCGACAATTATTACTGGCAGCTTCGAAGAACCGATGGTTTTTACCGTTTCCTGAAATCCAACCAGAATATCATTCCTTTGTCCGGAAAAGATCTGGAATTGGTCCTCCATTTCCTGAAAAAAGCCGGTTCCATTGCGGGGGTTTCCCTGGCCCATTTTGATGAGAATTCAAGGATAATAATTGAAGAGGGACCACTAAAAGGACTGGAGGGAAAAATAATAAAGGTCGATAAAAGAAAGGGGAGGGCAAAGATAAAACTGGATATTTACGGAAATTCCTTCGCCATTGACCTGGCTTTTAAGGTGATCAGGAAAACGTAAATATATAATACCGGTATTCCGCCGGATTTTAAAAAGTTTTATCTATATGAAGTAATATGGCCACAAAGAAAAATACCCGTCTTTATATTATTGGAGCCGGTTTTGCCGGGCAGACCCTCGCGAAGGAGATCAAAGCCAAGGCAATTTTTGGTGAACTGGTAGCCTTTCTTGATGATGATCCGGACAAAATCGGTAAAAAGATTGAAGGAACCCCCGTTCTGGGTCCCATCAGGGATGTGGCCCAGCTTCTCCGGATGAATCCCGCGGACGAGGCCATTATCGCCATACCCAGCGCATCCCAGGAATACCTGGCGGAACTCTACAGGATACTAAAAGATGCGGGATTTACTAAAATCCGGATACTTCCGGGAATTTCCCAGATAATTGAAGGGGATGCCCACCTGATCCAAACCCGGTCTATTGATCCCCAGGATCTGCTGGGCCGGACCCCCGTGGCGGTAAACCTGAAGGAAAGTCTTAAATACCTCCGGGGGAAACGGGTGCTGGTTACCGGCGGCGGTGGGTCCATCGGCAGCGAACTCTGCAGGCAGCTCCTTTCCGGGGGAGCCCAGAGGCTCTATCTTTTCGGGCACGGGGAAAACTCAATTTATCAGATTGACCGGGAACTGCACCTCCTCCAGGAAGAAGGGGTGGGAGAAAAAGCCTCTATTGTACCGATCATTGGGGACCTGAAGGACGGCCAATATATGGATTATATCATTGGCAAGCTTAAGGCCGATGTGATTTTTCATACCGCTGCATATAAGCATGTTCCCATGACCGAGGAAAATCCCGTGGAAGCCATGGAAAACAATTTTTTCGGCACGGATAACCTGGTCCGGGCAGCGCAAAAGCATGGGGTAAAGCGGTTTGTGCTCATCACCACCGACAAGGCGGTGGATCCGGTATCCGTATACGGCGTATCAAAATACCTCTGTGAACAGCTGGTGCTCCGGGCCGCAAAAAATCAGGCGGAAAACTTCATGGTGGTCCGGTTCGGCAATGTGCTGGGTTCCCGGGGTTCCATTATGCCCCTCTTTGAAAAACAGATTGAAAAGGGCGGTCCGGTGACCATTACCCATCCGGATATGCGGCGCTGGTTCATGACCATCCCCGAAGCCTGTTCCCTGGTGCTGAAAGCCGGCGGTGTGGGCGAAAACGGAAATCTTTACCTGCTTGATATGGGGGAACCCCTTTTAATCAGGGATATTGCGGAACAGATGATCCGCTTCTACGGATTCGAACCCGGGGAAGATATCAAAATCGAATACATCGGCCTCCGCAAGGGAGAACGCCTGGACGAACCCCTTTGGGCGGAAAACGAGGTTCCCCGGGAGACACCCTTCCCCAGAATATTAAGGGTGGAGCAGAACCATCTCCTTTCCCTGGACCTGGAAGCCCTTATGGAAGAACTGAAACCCATCTGCCGGTTTGACAGTCATCAATCTGAGAAATACCGGGATGCAAAATTACTCAGAAATATATTGAAGAAAGCCGTTCCAAGTCTTATTATTCCAAAAGAGACCTATGGATACTGAAAACATCCCCTTTGCCCTTCCCTACCTGGGAAAGGAAGAAGAAGCCGGGGTTCTCCGGGTGCTCCGCTCCGGCTGGCTTACCACCGGAAAGGAAACCCTGGAGTTTGAAAAGGAATTTGCCGCTTTTTTAAATTCCCTGGCCCCAAATAAACAAACGCCTCTTACCGCGCTGGCGGTCAACTCCGCCACCAGCGGCCTTCATTTGGCCCTGGAAGCCGCGGGAACCGGCCCCGGTGATATAGTGCTGGTGCCCCCATATACATTTACATCCACCGCGGAGGTGGTCCGTTATTTAGGGGCGGAAGTCGTTTTTGTGGATGTCAAACCCGGAACATTTTTAATCGATTGCCCTGCCCTGGAAAGAACCCTGGAAAGGCTGGCCAGGGGACTCCCGGCTTACCCTGCCCGGTCGGGCAGCGGGGATGGTTTTGGTCCCCGGGGGAAAGCCAAAGCGGTTATCCCGGTCCACTACGGCGGATTAGTCTGCGATATGGACACCATCATGGACCTGGCCGGAAGATTCGATATAAAAGTTATTGAAGATGCCGCCCATGCATTTCCTTCCATACTGGACAACGGAAACGTGGGAGGAGGCATCGGCGATTTGGGGGTCTTTTCATTTTATGCCACCAAAACGATAACCACCGGTGAGGGCGGCATGGTGGTAACCTCAAATCCTGAAATGGCAAAACGTATATCCATCATGAGATCCCACGGGATAGACCGGACGGTCTGGAACAGGTATACCGATACCAAGGCATCATGGTACTATGAAGTAATTGAACCGGGATTTAAATACAATATGCCGGATCTGCTGGCAGCGGTGGGCCGGGCCCAGCTTAGCCGGGCCATGGATCTGCTGGCCATGAGGATAGATATAGCAAAGCAGTACGATGAAGCATTTACGGGGGATGAAAGGTTTCTGATTCCTCCCAGGGCCAAGGGTAATGCCTGGCATTTATACCCCCTAAGAATAAAAACGGAAATGCTTTCCATAGACAGGGATCGGTTTATCCAGCTGCTCAAGGAAAAGGGTATTGGCGTTTCGGTGCATTTTATTCCGCTTCACCTCATGCCTTACTACAGGGATAGGTACAACCTGTTACCCGGGGATTTCGGGGAATCCCTTTCCTGTTTCAGCCATGAGATATCCCTTCCCATTTGGCCCGGCATGACCGAAGGTCAGGTGGTCAAGGTTATTGAAACCATAAAAGCCATAGCGGACGGAGCCGCAGGAAATTAAAGGAACCCGTATTGAAAAACACCGATTCACATTTATTTATTGATGATTTTTATCCTAAGGGTTTCCTCCATGTAATAACTATCCGGTCTCCCGTTTCCAGGGGCAGGCTGCTGCATATTGAAACTCCCAAAATGCCGGGGTCATATACCCTTATCACCGCTTCCCAAATTAAAGGGATCAATAGCCTGGAAAATACTTTGGTTCCCATACTGGCGGATGAGAGGATATCCTATTTTGGCGAACCCATTGCTCTGCTGGCGGGGCCGGACATTTCCAAACTCATGGAATATGCAAATGATTTTGTTATCCATACCGGGGATGATCTGTCGGTGCAGAATAAAAAAAACAATGGAACCTTTTCCGGGACCAGCCTTTTTATTGAAAAGGGCAGCCTGAAAAATGTTTTTAAAAAATCCAATACCATCATTGAAGGGACATATAAAACCGGAATTCAGGAACACTGGTACTCGGACCCCCATGGAGCTGTCGCATACTATATTGATAAAAAACTGATGGTCCTTACATCTACCCAATGGCCTTTCCATGTAAAGCGTTCCATTTGTTCCGCCCTGGACATAAAACCCGATTCGGTGGTCATCAGGCCCACATTAACAGGAATTCACCTGGACGGAAAACTCTGGTACCCGTCGCTTATTGCATGCCATGCGGCACTGGCATCATCGATTGTCCGCAAACCGGTAAAGCTCATCCTGACCAGGGAGGAGGATTTTCTCTATTCGCCGAAAAGGAATGCCGGGGAAATATCCATCAAAAGTGCGGTTAATAAAAAGGGCGAACTTCTTGGTACCGATATCAGTGTTAAAAATTTTGCAGGATCCTATGAGATTTTCGGTGATGAAACTCTGGACAGGTTCTGCCTGGGCAGTTTGGGATCATACATCTTTGAAAATGTAAAAATTGACGGCCAGACTGTTTTGGAATCCGTCCCTCCCCAGGGGCCTTTTGCGGGTTTCGGATTATCCCAGGGATTTTTTGCTATAGAACGGCATGTTTCCCGGATTGCGGATTCCCTGGACATCGATCCCCTGGAATGGAGGCGGCGCAATATCCTGCTCCGCAACAATAACCTGCTGCTGGGAATTCCCATAAAGGAAAATCTTTCCCTGGATCAGCTGCTGGGAACCGTTGCTTCCATGAGCGACTACCCCAGGAAATGGGCTTCCTACGAACTGCTGCGGACCCACCGCAGGAACAATCCGGGCCAGGAAAAACATGAACCCCTCCGGGGTGTGGGGGTTTCCCTGGCATACCAGGGCAGCGGTTTTATTAACACCAGTTGGGAAAAGAATTTTCCTTCGGTGGAACTGACCCTGGATAAGGACAGCATCCTGGAAATAAAAACTTCCATGGTATCCTCCAACGATGAATATACGTTTTTGTGGAGAAATACCGCTGCGGAAATTCTTTCCCTGGATCCAAATTCCATCAATGTAACCCAGAACAATACTGAACTGGTCCCCGACTCGGGGCCTTCCTGCTTATCCAGGAACATTACGGTACTGACAAAACTGATAGAACGGGCCTGCAATGCTATAAGGAAACAGCGGTTCAGGGATCCCCTGCCTATTACGGTGAAACGGTCCTATACACCGCTAAAAACCCAGGGATGGAACAAAACCCAGATTGATCAGAATGCCCTGACCCATCTCAGCTGGGCTGCCACGGTGGTCGAAATAGAAATTGATCCCATCGAATTTATCCCCCAGATCCGGGGAATATGGTTTGCCGTGGACGGCGGAAAAATCCTGTCCGAACAGAGGGCCAGGCTTTCCCTGGAATTTTCGATTATCCAGGCATTAGGATGGGCGTCCCTGGAAAAACTGTCATACCAGGATGGAAAAATTCCAAAGAACAGTTTATCCCAATACAATATGCCCACAGTCCGGGATGTTCCTCCTATCAAAATAGATTTTCTCTGGAGCGATTCGGTTAATTCCCGGGGAATCGGGGAACTGCCCTTCAGTACTATTCCCGCGGCCTACGCCCAGGCTGTTTCCCAGGCGGCGGATTATCCCTTTAATACACTGCCGGTTACCGCGGAGGATGTCTGGCAGGCCCTTTCAGCCAAGGATAAGGAGCTGCATCCATGACCATAGGATTTATCCTGAACGGGGAAGACGTGGTAGCCAAGGCGGAAGCCGATTTCCGGCTGGTGGACATTCTCAGGGGCAGTTTTAATCTGCTGGGTGCAAAATCGGGATGCCTCAGCGGAAGATGCGGCAGCTGTTCGGTCATATTCAACGGCAAGGTGGTGCAGGCCTGTTCAATCCCCGCATTTCATGTCCGGGGAAGTGAAATCATCACCCTGGAAGGATTTATCCAGACCGATGAATATCAGGATATTATGAGGGGATTTTCCGAAGCCCGGGTGGAAACCTGCGGCTACTGCGATGCGGCGAAAATTTTTGCCATCGATGCATTCCTGGATATTATCCCGAAGCCTGTCAGGGAAGAAGCGGCCCTGGCCTTTGACGGCGTCCTGTGCCGTTGTACGGAACCTTCAAGTTTAATTGATGCATTACTGGCTACTGCGGAAATTCGGCAGCGGAGACTCTATGGACGCACCCCATAATCAGGTTTTTTTTCCAACGACCCTAACGGAACTTTTTTCCGCCTGGACCAGGTTTCCCAATGCGGTTCCCTTTGCGGGGGGAACCGAACTCGCTTTTAACCAGGCATCCAAATTAATGGACCTTCCCGGCAATATTATTTCCATGGACAGGATCCAGGAGCTTCATAAAATAACCCGGACCGAACGGTATCTGGAAATAGGAGCCATGGTCAGGCTCAACGATCTCATCCGGATAGGAAAGATTGTCCCGGAAATTCTCCGGAATACCATAATAGAAATTGCCAACCCCCCTATCAGAAATATTGCCACCATCGGCGGCAATATCTGTTATGCAAAACGCAAACTGGATACCCACGCACCCCTGGTGGTCCTGGATGCCCGGTATGAACTGAGGACCGCCACATCAAGCCGGTGGATAGCTGCTTCCCGGTTCAATACCAAGGATGATCCCACATCAGGGCTGGATAAACAGGAACTGCTTACCAGAATCAGGATTCCCCTGGATACCTGGGATTATATTATCTTTAAAAAGTTTGAAAGAAAACATTTCAGCGACAGCCAGAACGGGGTAATCGTTTTTATAGCCAAAGCACAAAAAAATATTATCAGCGATGTCCGGCTGGTGTTCACCGGGGAAACCCTCATCAGGAACAGGGATTATGAGACAAGCCTTTCCGGGCAGCAGCTGCCCCTGGACAGGAAAACCGCGATGGGGTTCACCGGTCTTTGGGAAACCTACCTGGCGGACCAGCCCTACCCCGGGGGCATGCTCAAGGAAAAGATCCTCAATTTTATCAGATCAACCATTCTGGACCTGACAGAATAAAAATAGAATATTGAGCCATTTTCAAAACTCGGTTAGTTTTGAAAATGGCTTTTGCAGAAAGAATGCTTTTTCCTTACCCATAAATAAAATAGTATTCTTTCTGCACTTACATCTAAGGTTGCTTTTTCAAAATTTGACATTTTGAAAAAGCCTCTATTTTCAATTTATTCGCAGGCGGGATTGTTGATTATTTTTCTGAATTGATGCCCTCCGGAGTTGTTCAAAGATTGAACAAATGGTATTTTATATGCATGGGATCAACCAAGGAAACAGGAGAAATTAAAAAAAGCGAAGACAGCGAGTTTATTATCCTGGAACATATCTATGAATCAAAAAACAATGATTTAATCCTGAAACAGCGGGATCTGGCGGCCATCGCCGGAACGTCCCTGGGAATGACCAATACCATATTAAAAAGGCTGGTCAATAAGGGGTGGATAAAAATAAGACGGCTGAACAGCAGAAACATAAAGTATTTAATCACCCTGGATGGGGTCAATGAAATAGCCCGGAGGAGTTATAAATATTTTAAAAGAACCATAAAAAATGTGGTTTTTTATAAGGAATTAATTGAAGCCGAAATATGGGGGGCAAAGGATAAAGGATACGGGGTTATAATCCTGGTGGGTATCAGTGACCTGGATTTTATTGTGGAACATGCCTCAACCAGGTTAGGGTTGAGCTTTTTAAAGGTCGTGGATCTGAACACGGCCAAAGCGGCTTTGAAAGATGATGTTTTTATTGTATTATCCGAAAACCTGAATGGAAAAGATTTCCCCATTGATTCGGATTATCTTGAGCTATCGCAGCTTATTATGGGACAGAATAATGAATAAAAATAATATATATGATTCTTTTCATTTTACCTTTTCCGGTGCGGACAGCCGGATATACATTACCAGGGATATTCCTTCCCTGGAAGATCTGGCAGGCGGGGATGCATCCAATTTCCAAAAGATCCTGCTGGTCTGCGATGAGCATACCCTTTATGTGGCGGAAAAAATCAGTAATGGAACCAAACTTCCTGTGGCGGTATTACCCCCCGGGGAAAATTTTAAAAGTTGGGAAACCGTTGAAACCATTCTGAAAAAAGCCAAGGATCACGGACTGGGCAGGGACGGTCTTTTTGTGGGTATCGGCGGCGGAGTTGTGACGGACATGGCTGCCTATGCCGCATCTGTTTATATGCGGGGAGTCGGGGTTTCCCTGGTTTCCACCAGCCTCCTGGGAATGGTGGATGCTGCGGCGGGAGGAAAGACCGGTTTCGATCTTTTTGGAATAAAAAATCTCATTGGAACCTTCTATCCTGCGGCGGAAATTTTCATGCCCCTGGAAGTGCTTTCCACCCTGCCAAACCGGGAATGGAAATCGGGTTTGGCGGAGCTTATCAAAACCGCGATTATCGGGGACAGGAAACTCCTGGACAGTCTTTCCCGGAACCCGGATCTGATCCGGGAAAAAACCGGATTCCTGGCGGAGGTGGTGGCAAAATCCGTGCGGATTAAATGCCGCATTGTGGAATCCGATCCCCAGGAAAGGGGTACCCGGAGGGCCCTGCTCAACCTGGGGCATACCTTCGGACATGCCCTGGAATCTTCCCTGGGTCTTGGAACGGTTACCCACGGAGAGGCCGTTGCCTGGGGTATGGCCCGGGCCTGTGAATTAGGGCTTGCCCTGGGAATAACCAGCCAGGACCTGTCTGACCGGATAAAAAGGATCCTGGAATCCTTTGACTTTGAAATCCGGGTTCCCTATCCGGGAGGCCAGGATTCCGGGATATTCATGGATGCCCTGATGAATGATAAAAAGAAAAAAAACGGAAGCCTGAAGTTTGTAGTACCCGACAAGTCCGGCGCTTGTATTGTATCTTCTGATAACATACCAATTCAGCTGCTGAAGGAAATCACTGGAAATGAATAAACCATCAAAAAAAAGAAACGGTCCTTTATATTTTTTATTAATGTTGATTTTTTTCTCTTCCATCCCCGCAGGGTTGTCCGCGGGCGGGCAGAAGGACCAGGAAGTTTCCCCATCTTCCGGTATTTCAAATAATGAAACCGGTGGGGAGGAACAGACTCCCCCGGATGACCAGTCAGTTTACAGAATCAATAATATCGAAGTTAATGTGGAAGGAAAAACAAAACCCTTTGTGGTAAAAAAAGCCGGGAAAATCCGGGTGGGTACATTGATCTATGGCACAAATAATCTGGATACATACATCGGCGATAAAAGACAGTTTCTGGATAACCAGCGGGTTTTTGAGGAAGCAAAACTGGAATACATCCTGGGTGAGCCGGACGAGAATCACCAGATCCCGGTGGATCTGGTGATTTTTATTAAGGATTCCCGGAATTTTATAGCATTTCCTGCCCCAAAATACGATTCAAATGAAGGATTTTCCCTAAGCCTTGCCGGGAGGGATTTTAACTTCCTGGGGAGCATGAATCCCTTTGAGGCGGATATCGGGTATGAAAGGGATACCGACGGGAACAATGGTTTCGTTTTTGGTTTTGATGCGCTGGTACCCTTTGAACTTGGGGGATTTGTCTGGACCTTTGATTTTGAAAATAATTTTGAATTCATGCAAAACACCCCTACCTATTACGATAACCACATTGGTCTTTTGATGGACCTGCCTTTTAAAGAGACCACCTTCACCTTCGGGTTATATGAATCAATTTTTGTGAACGAGGAAAATGAGGACCGGGACAAAGCATCCGACGGCGATTATTTTAAAGACGGGTGGTACCTGAACACCCTGGCCCTAGCCCGGTGGAACATACCCACGGGACTTCAGGTGTCCCGCTTTGGCGAACTGGAGTATACCCCGGAGGTGGATTTCAGCATTAATTACCGGCCCGGGGGGGACATAGGTGATTCCCGCCGGGGGTTTGAAACAACCCTGAAACAGTACCTGGGGTTCGGTGATGTTAATTGGATTGGCAATTTCAGGCAGGGCCTGGTGGCGGCCATTGAAAGCAGCAATACCTACAATTTCTTTTCCAGCGACTGGGATAACGAGTTATTCCTAACCGGTATATACCATGAGGTCTTTACACTGTATACGGGATTTTCAGGAAGGATCCGCTGGGCTCAATGGTTTAATGAATATTATGATGAAGCCGGGGATGCCATCCGGGGAATACCCGACAAAAAATTATGTGCCGATTATATGCTGTCATTTAACCTCCAGGAATCATTCCTGCTTTTCCGGTTTATGCCTTCAATATGGTTTAACAATCCCAAGTTAAGGATTATGAACTTTGAAGAACACATAACCCCTTTTATTGATATGGCCCTGGTTCAGGATCCGGTTAATAACCGGTCCTTTAATTTTGAAGATATGGTCGTTACCGCGGGTATAGAATTAACCACCTATCCCTTTGCCTTCCGGACAGCCTATTTCAGGGTAAGTTTTGGTGTGGACCTGCGGGAATTTATTGAAACAGGCAAATGGCCCGACGGGGACCACCGGGAACTCTATGTTGGCCTGGGACATTATTTTTAGGGAACCGCTGATTAAACTGGTCGCAATATGCGACCAATCAGCGGTTCCCTCCGCAATTCTTTGCTGCACAAAGAATTGCCTACATTAAAGAATACACTGATTAATGTTCTATGGGCATTAATCAGTGTTTCATCAGGGATATTAAATGGATAATAATCAGGGTTTTTGGGATAAGTCCGCAGGGATATATGATCTTTTTATGGGTAAGGACAAAAAGGCCTACCGGGAAGCCATATCCCTCATCAGGCAGGAAATGGATACAAGCATGAAGGTCCTGGAACTGGCTGCAGGAACCGGGATCTTTGCCTGTGGTTTGGCGGATGCCTGCGGGGAATTCATCGCCACGGATTTTTCGGAGCAGATGATCCGCAGGGCCTCCGGAAAATGCAGCAGGGCAAACCTGTCCTTTGCTGTCCAGGATGCCACAAACATGGATTATCAGGATGGAGCCTTTGATGCGGTGATTATTGCGAATGCCCTGCATATTATGCCGGAACCGGAAAAAGCCCTAAGGGAAATCCGCCGGGTAATCAAATCCGGGGGGAAATTGTTTGCCCCCACCTTTGTGAGGAGTGAAAGAATTACCGAACGGATTATGGAAAAACCCATGGAATTGTTCGGATTCAGAACCTATTCCAAATGGACATATGAGGGTTATATCAATTTTATAAAAGAAAACGGATGGATGATTAGGGACAGCCAGATTATTAAGGCCAGTTTTCCCCTGGCATATATTGCGGCGGTAAAAGAATAAAATCATTTAATGTTTTAAGAATGGTCCCTGTGAAAAATGCCTTTCTACTCCCGGTGGTTTCGGGAGCCTCAACCACCGGGAGCTCCGGGGACATCTAAACATCAATTATACATACATTTCTCCGCTGCCCGGTCCCTTGATATTCACCGCCTTTGATTAGTATTATGGAATAAATTTGATTTAGGAGTTCACTTTATGGCTAAATATCCCTTTGAGACAATCGAACCCAAGTGGCAGAAATACTGGGATCAGCACAAAACGTTTAAGGCTTTGGAGGATGCTTCTTTCCCTAAGGATAAACGCCGGTACGTGCTGGATATGTTCCCCTACCCTTCTGCCCAGGGTCTGCACGTGGGGCATCCCGAAGGATACACCGCAACGGATATTTACTGCCGGTACCTAAGGATGAACGGCTTCAACGTACTGCATCCCATGGGGTTTGACGCTTTTGGGCTTCCGGCGGAAAATTACGCCATCAAGACCGGGACCCATCCCGCGGTAACCACCAGGGCAAACATCAATAAATTCCGGGAGCAGATCAAAGCCCTGGGTTTCTCATACGACTGGGACCGGGAGGTGGATACCTCCAGTCCGGAATATTACCGGTGGACCCAGTGGATTTTCCTGCAGCTTTTTAAGAAAGGCCTGGCCTACGAGGCGGATACGCCCATCAACTGGTGTCCCTCCTGTAAGACCGGCCTGGCCAACGAAGAAGTCAAGGACGGCGCCTGCGACCGCTGCGGAACCAAAGTCACCCGGAAGCGTATCCGGCAGTGGATTTTGAAAATCACCGCTTATGCGGACCGGCTCCTGGAGGATCTGGACACTTTGGACTGGCCCGAACCGGTAAAACTGATGCAGCGGAACTGGATTGGCCGGAGCGAGGGGGCCAACGTCTTCTTCAAAATCAAGGGCCACGATGAGGAACTTGAAATTTATACCACCCGGCCGGATACGCTGTTTGGTGCGACCTATATGGTCATCTCCCCGGAACATCCCCTGGCGGCAAAAATCACCACCCCGGACCAGAAATCTGCGGTGGAAAAATATATTGACGATGCGGCAAAAAAAAGTGACCTGGAACGGACCGACCTGGCCAAGACCAAGACCGGGGTGTTCACCGGCGCTTACGCTGTCAACCCGGTAAATGAAAAGGAAATCCCCATTTGGGTTGCCGACTACGTGCTTATATCCTACGGAACCGGCGCCATTATGGCTGTTCCCGCCCATGACGAACGGGACTGGGAATTTGCCAGGACCTTTAATCTTCCCATTGTTCAGGTAGTGACGGAAAAACCGGGAACCAAAACCGAAGGCCCCCCCGGGGAATGTACTTCCGCGGATGGATTTGCGGTTAATTCCGGTCAATTTGATGGATTGCCCACTGCAGAATTCAAGCAGAAAATTACCGCATGGCTGGAAGAAAAAAAGATCGGCCGGAAGGCGGTGAACTATAAACTTAGGGACTGGATATTCAGCCGGCAGCGGTACTGGGGTGAACCCATCCCGGTGGTACACTGTCCCAAGGACGGAATTGTGCCCCTCCGGGAGGACCAGCTTCCTTTAACCCTTCCCGAAGTACAGTCCTATGCGCCAACCGGTACCGGCGAGTCTCCCCTGGGGGCCATCGGTGAATGGGTGAACACCACCTGTCCGGTCTGCGGAGGACCCGCAAAACGGGAGACCAATACCATGCCCCAATGGGCGGGATCATGCTGGTACTATCTGCGCTACATGGACCCCCATAACGATAAGGCCTTTGCGGGAAAGGATAAAATAGAATACTGGTCCCCGGTGGATCTTTATGTGGGCGGTACGGAACATGCGGTGCTCCACCTGCTCTACAGCCGGTTCTGGCACAAGGTGCTTTACGATCTGGGTCTGGTTAATACCATTGAACCCTTCCAGCGTCTGGTTAACCAGGGGATGATCCTGGGGGAAGATAACCAGAAGATGTCCAAAAGCCGGGGAAACGTGATCAACCCCGATGATATTATCAGCGAATTCGGCGCGGATTCCATGAGGGTCTACGAAATGTTCATGGGGCCCCTGGAGGTTTCCAAGCCCTGGATTACCGCGGGGCTCGTGGGGGTTTCCCGTTTCCTGGAACGGCTCTATGCCATGGGTGAGAAACCCGTGACCGATGAAGAAGGGCCAAAAGAACTGGTGAAGCTCCTCCACAAAACCATTAAGAAGGTCACCGAAGATACGGCCACCCTTAATTTCAATACGGCGATCAGCGCCATGATGGTTTATTCCGGGGAACTTAACAAGCTGGAAAAACTTCCCCGGAAGCTCTGGGAACCCATGGTAAAGATTCTGGGCCCCTATGCCCCGCACCTGGCGGAGGAACTCTGGGAAAAACTGGGACACCAGGAATCGGTATCAAAAACCGGATGGCCTGTTTACGATGAAAAACTTGCCGCGGACGATGAGGTTACCATTGTGGTACAAGTGGGCGGAAAAATCCGGGACAGTTTTATCGTTCCGGTGGATATGCCCAGGGACCAGCTGGAAAAGTTAAGCCTTGAACGGGAAGCGGTCAGGAAATGGATAAACGGCAAGGAAATCCTCAAGGTGATTGCGGTCCCCAATAAGCTGGTAAACATCGTTATTAAAAACTGATGCCCGGCATCCGGAGTTTCCGTAAAAAAATTGGTTTGGGACGGGGACTTTTCTTTTATGAATGAAGGATCAGCCCCGGGATTGCCAGGAAAGAAGCGGATCGATACAGGAAAAACCACCTCTTATCAGGTGGTTTCGACCCTTCGACAGGCCCAGGGCGAGTAGCCTCAACCACCGGACGGGGTCCGGCATAAAAGCACAGCAGGGACCGCATACAAAGCTATTTTTTCGGTTTCATTTCCTGGTCGGTGCTTTTTGAATACACCAGTGTTTCCGCAGGGACCGGTTCGGTGATCCACACATTACCGCCGATAATACTGCCCCGGCCAATAACAGTGGCCCCCCCAAGAATGGTTGCCCCCGCATAGATGCAGACATCATCCTCGATGGTCGGATGCCGTTTCAGGTCGGCCTCATCTTTTTTAACCGATAAAGCGCCCAGGGTTACCCCCTGGTAGATCTTTACATTTTTCCCGATTAACGTGGTTTCACCAATCACCACCCCTGTTCCATGGTCTATAAAAAAGGATTCGCCGATGGTTGCCCCCGGGTGGATATCAATGCCGGTTCTGCCATGGGCAACTTCACTCATCATCCGGGGAATAAGGGGAACATCCCGGTTCCAGAAAAAGTTTGCCAGCCGGTGGACCGTAATGGCATCCAGCCCGGGATACGAAAGGATGACCTCCTCCACACTTTTTGCAGCGGGATCGCCCCGGCATGCGGCTTCCACATCGGTCAGGAGAACCCGGCGGATTTCCGGGAGGGATTCAAAAAAATCATCCACGATGATCTGGGCTACCGCATGGCAGCTTCCGTGGCCGCAGGAATATGAATCCGATCCGTTCCGGGAAGAAAAACTAATGCTCTTTTCCACTTCCAGGATGAGTTTCCGGGCCAGCCGGTTCACCCTTTCGGCGGTGAACAGTTTCAGGTTATCGTGGTCCAGGTCTTCCTTTTCCCTGAATCCGGGAAAGAGGATTTCGTCCAGGTCATACAGAATATCCACCACGCTTTCCCGGCTGGGAAGGTTGACCGCCCCGGAATGGTTTACCACCCCGTATTCTTTATAACCCGATACCAGGGATTCAATGCTTTTATCAAGCCTGTTCATCAAAACCCTCCAACTCCTTATATACCGGTTCATTTCCCAGTATACCGCAGACCTTATGTTTTCTTCTGGAAATATAGGCGGGCATACCCCGGCTGAAAAACTTTTCCACGTCTCTTCGATAATTATATATTACCCTTTCGCCTAAATCTATAAACTGTTTCGATTTATCGAAGTCCAGGGGACCTGCCTCGTTCGACGCATGGATAGTCAGGTTTGCCTGATGATTTATCTCCCGGTGACAGCTATGCAGAACCAACTCCAAAGACCGGTAAATAATCTGGGAGCCCGTAATAAAATTATCCGCCTTCAACGGACTGAATCCTCCCACATCAATAGCCAGTACTGTTCTGATTCCTTCCATCTTGGGAATGTAAACAGGAAGGTTGTTGGCCATCCCCCCGTCAACCAGGCACATATCCTCGGATTTCACGGGATCAAAAAAACCGGGAAAACTCATGGAAGCCCTCATGGCAAATGCCAGAGGACCGGTGCGGAATACCAGTTCCTTCCCGGTACAGAGGTCAACCGCATTGCACCGGAAGGGAATCCGGCAGTCCTCAATCTTTTTGCGGGAAGTCATTTCTTCAAGAAGATTAAAAATATGAAGCCCCGAATCGATACCGGACCGGGTGGCCAGGTTTCCAAGAATCTGGCCTGTCTGAAAAACCTTTCCCACAAGCCCGTTCAGCTTGTAAACGAAACTGTCCAGATATTCCTTGAGGTCAAATTTTTCCACAGCAAAACGGTAAATATCATCCGGGGACATGCCTGCAGCATATAAGCCTCCGATGATCGACCCCATGGAAGTCCCCACCACCATACACGGTTCGGGTACTCCCATATCGTACAGGGCCTTGAGGACCCCCACATGGGCGATGCCCTTTGCCCCGCCGCCGGATAAAACCAAAGCCCATTTCAGTTTGTTATGATACTTCATTTATCAGTTCAATCAATAAACTTATCCGATACCCTGGTTGGACATCGAACAGGTCTTGCAGTTTTGCAGCCAACAGGCTGCAAAACATGCATTGTTAACGGTAGTTGTCCTGGAACTGAAGCTGTCACCAACAACGGTTTCCAAACAACTCTAATTACATCCACTGCAGCCGCTGCAGTCGGAACAACCGGAGGCTGCACCAACCAGCTCCCGTTTATTTTCTTTAGGTTCTTCCCCCTGGGCCATGGAATTGGTAGTCCTTGAGGTACTTCCGCCCCCCGCCTGGTCAATGAGACTTGAAAGATCATTGCCGCCCCTGAAGCGGAGAACATTAACCATAAAAATATTAAGCTTATTCACAATATTGGGAGGCAGCAGGTTTCCGTCAACCTCCACTGAAAGAATAGGATAGTTCCGTTCCCTGGCCCAGGGGGTGAAGAGCCCTTCAATAACCCGTCCAATGAGACAGGCGAAGGGCGATATATTCACGATCCCTGAGTATCCATGTTCCATAGCCGTGGCGGCCACACCGCTGGATACGGCGATTTCCGAGTTAAGTTCCAGGTTAACAAAGTTTTCCTGACAGGTCTTCATGATTTCATGCATATCATGGGGTGTTTCCGGAACCAGCCCGGTAGGCTTCAGGATGGAGATTACCTTTTTCTCTATTGAATGTTTCCACCATTCTTCGATTTCGAGCTTTTTCAGATCCCGGTAGGGTTTCGAGAAAAGCCGCTTGGCGGGTTTTTCAAGTTTGATCAGTTTTTTCAGGGCGTATTCCCGGACAAAGTCCAGGTAATGAATCCATTCGGCAATTCCCGAAACTTTTACCACAATTCCCCGTTCGCTCATAAGGTCCGTGAGTTCACCCACGGCAAAGTCGTCCCGGCGGACATAAATTTCGCCCACCACCAGAACCCTGGGGCAATCCGCCACCCTGCGTTTCAGGGGGATTTTCTTTACATCCTCCGCAACTTTTTTCAGCTCCTTCCAGATGTCCCTGGGATTGTGTTCCACCGCATGCATCACCGGCCGCCAGGATTTGTCAAAGGTCTTTACAGCTTCGACGGGATTTTCCGCCACCGCCTTCAGGGATGTCTGGATATCCTTGAGGTAATCCGAGATGACCAGACCTTTCCACATTTCCTTGGCAAAGTTGGGACCCAGTTCCGTATAGGAATTGTCCGCGGAAAGGATAAAGACCACCACATTTTCCAGCCGCAGGTCCTTAAAGAGATTTTCATAAAACACAAAGTACTGGCCTGTCCGGCAGGGCCCGGTGGTGATAGGCACGAAGAGCATGTACAGTTCATCCTTCCGGTACTTATCGCTGGCAAAGAACTGGAGGGCGCTTCCCAGAACCAAATGGCTGGGAACGCATTCCTTCCCGGATGCGTGGGCCCGGGCGACCTGGATGGTCTTATTGGTAGCCACCGGCAGGGACTCCGCATTAATACCGAGACTGCGGACCGCAGCGCCCATGTATTCGGTGGAGATGGCCCCCATGTTGGACAGGAGGATTTTTACCCGCTTGTTATTGCGGATAGCCACATCCTCATTGGTTTTATGGTTATGAAGGTACAGATTATCCGAACCGCCGTTGACGAATTCCCAGCCATTATCATAGCGCTCGGCTTCAATGTCGGATTTCTTTGCCCGGTACCCGTCAATGATATCCAGGAACGCCTCAACCCGGGTGTCCACCCCGGCGTCGGCGGAGTGGGAATCCAGTTCCAGAACCAGGAAGGGTTTCTGTCCCATGGTCCACTTGAGATAATGGAGGATAAACGAGTCCGGAGCGCAGGAGAAGTTGGTAATAAAGGTAATATAGATGTTGTCTTCGTTTTTGAGAAGATTCGCCGCCTTCATATCCTGCTGACCATAGTACCAGTACATATTTGAGAAGATCTTCTGATCCTCAAAGGGAAGTATATCAAAGGGCACAATGGAGTAGCCCCGGGTGGTAAACTTCCGGGGAATTCCCATGTTGGCTTCCGGGGTAAACGCGTTGTAGGGCCGGCCCAGGATAGCGATTACCGGACGGTCCGCCCTTCGGGCTTCTTCCAGGGCTTCAATTCCCATTTTCCGGACAGCCTGGCGGTACTCCTCCTGCTTAGCCATGGCCTTCTCAAAGGCGGCCCTGGTTTCGTCTTCACCAATCTCAAGCAGGGAGGTCATCACGTTAAACAGCTCCAGGGCTTTCTTTTCGCCGAACTTGAAACTGACCACCAGCGGCAGGAATCGTTTTTCATCAATATCGGGGAAAGCCTTCTTGATGTAATAGGGCAGCGCCTGGGTAATAGGACAGAAGTTGGCATGCACCTCTTCCTCATAGGAAGGCATGTCCCTGAAATGGGGAAGCAGAACATAATCCACCCCCTTATCCAGACAATCCTGCACTGCCCCATGGGCAATTTCCGCGGGGAAACAATAGGTACTTTCCGCCCGGGCTACACCGTCATGGGCAACCTCGGTGGAAAGCACCGTTTTAATTCCCAGTTCATGGAAGAACCAGGAATACAGAGGATACAATGTATGGGTAGAGAATGCCCTGGGGATACCCACGGTATAATTTCTCTTGGCCTTAAATTCCGATACGGGAGCCGCAAACTCTTCAAAGAGCATCTTCTGCCGTTTTTCAACGTAATCAAAGACGGGCACATCCTTAACGGACTTGCGCATATTGGTGTATTTGTTGCACCGACCGCCGAACATATACTTGGTGCCGTTTACATTGAGGACCTGGATAGGACAATAGTTGTCACAGGACTGGCAGGTGAACACCCGTTCATACCCGATTTCCCGGACCAGCAGATCATCGATATCCACGGTTTTTTCCGCAAGCAGCCCATCGGCCTGCTTGCGTTTTGCCAGAAGGGCCACACCAAAGCAGCCCATCAGTTCCGGTGAGGGAGGAACCAGGATTTCCTTGTCCAGCATCATGGCAAAGGCCAGGGGTACCGCCACGTTCTTGGCTACACCGCCCTGAAGGAAAACCTTTCCGCCGATGGTCCGGTTTCCAACTACCCGGTTCAGGTAGTTGGCCACGATGGAACAGACAATTCCCGCGGTGATATTTTCTTTTGTGGCGCCCTGCTGGACGGCCTTGCGGATATCCGAATTGATAAAGGCGGAACAGTGTTCGCCGAATTTAAGGGGAGCATCCGCCCTCAGCGCGATGGGACCAATGTCCCTGGCGCTGTGGATGGAAAGGTCACCCGAAGCGGACTCTTCCAGGAAGGAACCGGTTCCTGCGGAGCAGGCTTCGTTCATGGCATAATCGATGGGGACCCCGTTCTTAAGAAGAACATACTTGGCATCCTGGCCGCCGATTTCGAAGATGGTTTCCACATCAGGATCAAAATAGGTGGTTCCTACGGAGTGGGCAATAATTTCATTATAGACGCCGGGGGTTTCCAGGAAGACCCCCAGGATTTCCCTGGAGGACCCGGTGGTGGATACCAGCCGGATATCAACCTTGGTACTCCCCGTATCTGCCTTTACTTTATCCTGGATGATTTTAAGGCATTCCTTCAGGGCTTTGACGGGATCGCCGTGGGTTCTGCCGTAGTGGCTGGCCACAACTTCATCGGTTTCCATATCTACGAGACATGCCTTGGTGGTGGTGGAACCGCCGTCCACCCCCAGGATATATTTGCGGCCTGACTGGACCTTTCCTTCGGGCTTATCAAAGGTTTTCACCTTGGACTGCCAATCCCGGAGAGCACCCAGGGTGTCAAACCGTATTGCATTCGGTTTTAGGAGATTATCCACCGGGGGAAGGGGTGTTCCCAATTCCAGCGCCAGGTTGGCAGCGCCCAGGGCTTCAAAAACCGGGGCAGATTCGGGGATAATAAATTCAATTTGAGGAGCCTTTTCCCGGATAAACCGGATAATATGGCGGTTCAGGGTGATTCCCCCCACCAGCACTACCCTGCCGGACCTTACCCTGGCCCGCTTCAGGAAGTCAATGACCTTAACAGCCATTACATCAGATAAAGAAAGAACGATATCATCCTTGGTGGCTTCCCGTTTATTCAGCCGGTGGGTACAATCGCTTTTCATAAATACGGAACATCGGGTGGAAAGGGAATGGACCTTGGCGGTATCCGGAACCCGGTCAATATCGGCCAGGGTCATATCCATCCGGGCCAGCTGCTGTTTAAGGAATTCCCCGGTTCCGGAGGCGCACTTGTTCCCGGAGAAATTGTTGATAATTTTTCCATCTTTATCGAGGGAATATACCACCAGGTCTTCACCGCCCATGGATACCACCGCATCGGCCTTGATTCCCAGGGCTTTCAGGGCAGCCTCAACACAAAGGGGTTCCAAAGTTCCGGCCGCATCAAACATAAAACGGCCTTCATTCCCGGTTACCAGGGTAGGTGTTCCCCCGGGGATGTGTCCTTCGGACAGCAGCTTCCGGACCACCATCCCAAAATCTCCCTCGTGGGGAAGGGAAGCACTCCAAACGGGCAGTTTATCCTCTGCCAGAACCATTTTCAAACTGGTTGATCCAATATTGATACCTAATGAACGCATATTACCTCTCATTTTATCAAGGGAAAACTTCAATTTATTACTTATATAAAGCGGTGAAGTTTAATAGGAATAATTGAAAAAACCATCCGGTTCCCAAACCCAGAGATTTCAATTTTACAGCAGTTTCAAAACACAGGATGTTTTGAATAACCAAATTTATGCAAACCAATACATGACTAATTTACATATATATAAACAATTCAGCCAGTATATTATTACAATATATTGGAAATATTTGCTTCTATACCATCAATATATTACCAATTGGCAATTTTTTTTTCAATACATTGCTGGCTGCTGTTAATCATCCAGGGCAGCCAGGACCTCCTCTGCATGGTCGCTGGGTTTTACCTTGGGAAAAACTTTTTTTATTTTTCCTTCCGCATCTATGATAAAAGTTGACCGGATAATCCCTTCCCGGGTCAATCCAAAAGTCTTTTTTTCCCTCCATGCGCCAAAGGCCTTGATAACCTTTTTTTCAGGATCCGACAACAGGATAAATGAAAGGTTATTGCTGTCCGCAAATCTTTTATGGGACGCAATAGGATCGGTGCTTATACCGATTACGGGTATTCCCCGCTTTTTAAAAAGCTCATAGCTGTCCCTGAAAGAACAGGCTTCGGTGGTACACCCCGGGGTATAATTCCTGTAATAAAAGTAAACCACCAGGGGTTTCCCATGGAACTTGGAAGATTTTACTATTTCTCCGTTTTGGTCAGGCAGGATGAATTTAGGCATTTTATCACCGGGATTTAACATAACATCCTCCTTTTTCATAAGGGAACATCCAAAAGCTTCAGTTTTTAGATGTTTTCCTTAAATGTATAGGGAGAAACTTTTTTATTTCGTTATAGGATAAATAAATAAAAATTTCTCCATAAGTAAAATTTCCGTAAACCCAGTTTTGCGGAAATGCATTCGAATATTTTATTATACTATAACATACTAACATTTTTTAAGAAATTGTATAAATATATAATTACATGAGTCTTTTTCAAATTATGGACCCTGCGGTCCGGCGGATTTTGAAGAAGCCCCTCTTTTAAACATATTAGTGCCCGCATATTAATTTAATTCGGCACTATCCCAGACCTCGTAACCGACAAATCTTGATCTGCTGTTGTGTTTAATTCTTTCCTGGGGGATACCGTATATTCTTCCCTGTTCGTTTCAATCAAATTATCACCCAGGATTTTGCCGCCCTCACTTTGAACAGTTACAATACCCTGCTTGGCGGTCAGTTTAGGGTGCAATACCCATCAACTTCCACCAGGGTAAATAACAAAAAATCACCAGTAACATCACCAGGGGAGTAAGAAGAATGCCAAATTTGAGGGTGTGCCGGTTTTCATAGTATCCGCTTCCATATCCAATCATCACCGTAACATGATGGAAAGGCATCACATAATGGAAAGCTGTGACAGCAAGAACCAGCAGTGCCGTAAATTCGCTCAGCCAATACCCGTCGGTCAATACAATAACCAAAGGGATTCCAAAGGAAAGTGCCGTCATAAGACTTCCCATAATCATATGAAGCAGCATGATAATAAGCAAAATTACAGGAAGAAACCAGAAACTTTCCATTGCCGGAAGCAAGGGTAATATGGCGTCCTTAATTTTTTCTGCAACGCCGCTGCCTATAAGGGTCCTGCCTACAGCAAACTCTGCGGTAAGAAACCAAATAAGACTTATATTTATAGATTTAAGATCCCTAAAGCCTGCCACTTTGAGAAGAAACATGAGGATAACCCCGGCAGCCGCAACCTTTGCGGCGCTGATATGGTGTACCGGTTCAAGAAGCCACATTATTATCATGACGACCATAATCACCAGGGCCTTTATCCCCTGTTTGTCCAGTCCAGGGGCGGATGATTTTCCGGAGGAGTCCGTGACGCCGGATGTGTCCGAATCTGCACCACCTTCTGCCTTGACAAAAGAAAAACCAAGTTCCTTACGGAAGGTAATACAAAAGATTATCAGCACCAGCACCGACGCAATAACCGTGGGAAGAAGCATGTACTTTATATATTCCGTGTATGAAAGACCGACGCCTGCAAATCCCAGGGCCGCATAATTGGCGGTGACATCACCGTTTAAAAAAAGCAGGGATGTAACCGTCGTCGCGGCAAAAATACTGAAAAGCAGTACGGATTTTTCGTTCCCGGTCATTTGAAAATTTTCCAGAAATTCCATATAAATTGCCGCCATCAGGACTACCCTTGGGAAAGGCTGGGGAATAATAAAAATCAGTAATGCCGAAAGAATAAAGGAAAGTACCGCCAGGTGACGGCCCCTGCGGCAGAATCTTCTTATGCAGAACCCGGAAAACTTTTTCGCAATTCCTGAATTGACTATACCCGCCGAAAGAAGATATGCGGCGATGATCATAATCAGATTTTCCGACAGGGGAAAGTTGAAAACCTGGGACGCCGGCACATTCCCGAAGACCAGAAAAATCAGCAGCAGCGCCGTGGACGCCGCATCCTTATGTACCCATCCGGTTCCCCGCCAGATAATAATGAGGAACAAGCCCCCGAGTACGGCGGATTGACCTAGAGTCATATTGATGGGCCGGATCAGCATCATCAACGCCGGGATAAGAAGGCTTATGAGAACTTTTACCCGGTTTTTCGGCGCCACAATTGTGTTAATTATGTTTTTCACTGTATGTCTCCATTTGCGCCGGATATTTTTTTAAAAGTTGTCATTTATCTTCTATAAGAAACTTCATGATAAGATTCGTATTTCCCATACGTTCCTCCTTACCAAATCTTCCGGTCCATCGTGCCAGACCATGGGAGGTGGAATCGATCCGGTAACTTGCCAACGGAAACCGGTTTTCGTATTTTTTTCAATGATTTTTATGTCGTTAATAACATTGTTGGATTCCGGATGCGTACGCCCTGGTCCAGCCAATCCGGGGATAAATTAAGACCCCGCAGAGGCTGGATCAATGTATCTCCCGGGGCAGGTCCGCCTTCAGGGCGGCGCTGATCATTTTTCGCTGCAGTTACATCCCAAAACGCCGTCAGAAAAGAATGGAGGTGATTTCCTCTCTGATTATATCAGACCGACATTCCGGGCCTGCCTGCTAAGTTCTTCCCGGAAGTCCGGATGGGCTACCGATATAAGGGCCAGGGCTTTTTCCCTTGCCGTCCGGTTAATCAGTTCCGCAACGCCGTATTCGGTGGCAATATACATAACGTCATTCCTGGGGGTGGAAACAATGGAACCCCCGGGCAGGGTAAGGGATATTTTGGAAATCCTGGTCCCGTCGTCTTTTTCGACAAGAGAGCGCATAACGATAAAGGATTTTCCGTTTTTGGCTTTACGGGCGCCCCGGACAAAATCGAACTGTCCGCCTATGCCTGCGGAAGTGCTGGTACCGAGGCATTCGGAACAAACCTGGGCCCTGAGATCCACCGCCAGGCATCCGTTGATGGATACGATATTGTCCACCTGGGCAATTGTGTCCGGATCGTTTACCCAGGCGAGTTTGCGGAAAAGTATATTTTTGTTGTTGTTTACAAAATCGTAGGTCTCTTTTGTCCCCTGTACAAACCCGGCAATGGAAATTCCCTTGTACAGGTTCTTCCGGGAATTATTGATAACGCCTTTTTCCATGAGAATTTTCATGGCATTGGTAAAGACTTCTGTATGGAGCCCCAGGTCCTTATGGTTTTCAAGGAAAAGCCCCACCGCAAGGGGGACGCCTCCGACACCGAGTTGTATTACCGATCCGTCGGGTATCCGGTCAATAATCTTACCGGCAATTATTTTTTCCATTTCCGAAGGCGGCTTATCCGGGACTTCCTGCATCTCCGTATCACCTTCGCAAAGGGCTTCCACCTTGCTGATATGGACGCGGTTGTAATCCGTATTCAGAACCGGCATATTGCGGTTAACCTGCATGATGACCCTGGCACCGGCGTCAATTGCGGCCCTGGCAGCACCGGGTACAACGCCCATAGAGAAATAACCTTCTTTATCCATAGGCGATGCGTGGACAAGGACATACCCAGGTTTCATCTGTTGGGTCACCATTTCTTCGATATTGCTGAAATGGGTTACCAGATGATCAATGTTCCTTCCCTGGGCCATCGCTATCTGCATGCCCTTGCCGATGGTACTGGATGCAAGGGAAAAATGCCCTTCAGCTTCCAGGGAGAGGAGCGTGTTCTGTATCACCGGGCGGCCTGAAAACCCCAACATGGTAATGATGCGCACATCCGAATAATTATTCCGTTGATTAAAAAGAGCTTCAAACAACAAAACCGGTTCGCTGCAGGTAAAAACCGAATTATGATCCTTGATGCGCGAAACAGCTTCCTCGGGGGTGCATTTTTTAGACTGGTACTGTTCCTGAATCGTCAATTCCTTATCTCCTTTTATCAGGAATGCCAGGGTTATGCCTTCTTCCTTCGGGACACTCCTTTCCTTTACTGCTATTCACCCACTGCCTGAGCAGGTAAACACTAATGCTGCCATTACCCCCCGATGGAACCGTCCCAGGTGTCTACCTTCATTTTTGCGGATTCTTCGTCGAACCAGGTGGAGGTAACAACCTTTGTCTCGGTAAAGAACTGTATACCGTCCTTGCCCAGGCAGTGCAGATCACCGAAGAAGGACTGCTTGTGGCCGGCAAAGGGAAACATGCCCACAGGAACCGGAATACCCACATTGACGCCGACCATGCCGCCGTCGATGTTCAGGGCGAAGTTGCGGGCGTAGTAACCGCTCGAAGTGTAGATCACCGCACCGTTGGCAAAGGGGTTGCTGTTAATGAGAGCGATTCCTTCCTCAAAGGTTTTTACCCGTTTGATGCAGAGTACGGGACCGAATATTTCCTCCCGGCCCACGCTCATTTCGGGTGTTACATAATCAAGAATTGTGGGGCCGATAAAAAAGCCCTTTTCAAATCCTTTGACCTTTATATCCCGGCCATCCAGCACAAGCTTCGCCCCTTCCCTGATACCCTGGTCAATCCAGCCAAGGATTGATTCCATGTGTTTTTGATTAACCACTGGTCCCAATTCGGATACCCTGTCGTAGGCGCAGCCGATCTTTAAGGCCCTGGCGTTTTTCACAATCGCCTCAACAAGTTTGTCCGCAATACCTTCCTGGGCAACAACGACCGGCAGTGCCATGCAGCGCTCTCCCGCACAGCCGAAGGATGAATTGATGATGCCCCGGGCGGTACGGTCAAGCACCGCATCGTCCATAACCAGGGCGTGGTTCTTTGCTTCACACTGGGCCTGAACCCGTTTACCCGTACCGGCTGCCCGGGAGTAAATTGTCAGTCCCGCTTCGGTGGTACCTACAAAACAGATACCCTTGACGATGGGATGGGTAAGCAGCATATCAGCCACATCCCGGCCGGCGGTGATGATACTCACGACACCCGGGGGCAGCCCCGCTTCCTGGAGCAGTTCCAAAAGCCGTATACTGGTCATGGGGGTGACGCTTGAAGATTTAAGAACTATACAGTTTCCCGCGGCAATACACAGCGGTGTCATCCAGCCAAAGGGTATCATTGCGGGAAAATTAAACGGAACAATCCCGGCAAATACACCGATGGGTTCCCGGTAGGATACCGAGTCGTAACCCGTGCTGGTATTAAAAAGCGATTCCCCCTGCATAAGCATGGCGGCGCCGCAGGCCAATTCCACCGGTTCCTTAACCTTAAGGATATCGCCCTCGGCTTCACTCCACACCTTGCCGTTTTCCCGGGCAACCATGCGGGTAAGCTCGTCCATATGTTCAATAACAAGATCCCGGAATTTAAAAAGAACCTGGGTCCGTTTAATGACCGGTGTTTTTGACCAGGAAACATATGCTTTCTGTGCCGCTTCGAGTACCGATTCCACTTCTTTGGCGGTACAGCACGGGGCCTTGGCGATCACTTCACCTTTGCTGGGATCGTAGATATCCAGCCATTTATCCGTGGATGACTCCAGCCATTGTCCGTTGCAGCAGTACTTTAATTTTTCAATTTCCATAATGTACTCCAAAGTAAAATTTCTATGTTTTAATATTCAAACTATTATTTTGAATACGTAGATTACAAAACATTACGAATTATCCGCCATTCTCGCCGGTCATTTTATTTCCATGGTTTTAATAACAGAATTGGCGATCCCCCGGGCATCAAGACCGTGCTTCCGCAGCAGTTCCTCCGCGCTTCCCGACTCTCCAAAGGCATCCTGTACACCGAGGCGCAGAAGCCGGGGCATGCCAGGGGAAAAACCGGGAGCACAAATACATTCGGCAACCGCGCTGCCCAGGCCGCCGATAATACTGTGTTCCTCGATGGTGACAAAGAGTTCATACTCCCCGGCAATGTCACCCAGGAGTTCACTGTCAATGGGTTTTATTGTGGGAAGGTTAACGATTCCCGCATTGATATGGGCGGCTTCCAGAATATCCGCCGCCTCTATCACATTTTTCAGTATTGGTCCGCAGGAGATGAGCGCAACTTTTTTTCCTTTTCTTATGATGCTGCCCTTTCCAATTACAAAGTCTTTTCCGGGAGCAAATATTTCACCCACAGGATACCGGGACAAACGCATATACACCGGGCCCTTGTATTGATATGCACTCCGTACGGCCTGTTCCGTCTGGTTGCCGTCGGCCGGTACGATGATGGTCATGTTGGGCAGGGAACGCATCAGGGCAACGTCCGCGACGGATTGATGGGTCGCTCCATCGGGGCCGAGGGTAATACCGCCGCTGGATCCGCAGATTTTTACGTTCAGCCTGGGCAGGGCTACCTGCTGCCTGATCTGGTCAAAACACCTGCCGGTAATAAACACGGCAAAGGAGTTGACGAATACAACCTTCCCCATACTGGCCATACCAGCGGCGGTGGAAATCATGTTTTGTTCGGCAATACCCATTTCGATGAAGCGCCCGGGGTCCACCTCGGTAATCCTGTAGGACCGGGTTGAACGTCCCAGGTCGCAGTCCATCGCTACGATATTGTTGAATTGTTTCGCCAAATCGACGAGGGTTTCACCAAACCGGTCTCTTGTTTCTTCCTTACTGCGATCCGCCATTGTGACCTCCCCTTCTCCACTACACTTCAAGCTGTTTGAGTCTGTTCAGAATCTCAGTTTCAGCCTGATGGAATTGTTCCTCGTTGAGGGACGCATTATGGTATTTATAGGTATTCTCCATAAAACTGACGCCCTTGCCTTTAACCGTATCCGCAATTATAACCAGGGGTTTGTCAGTATCCGCCTTTTTTAGCATATCCAGGGCTTCGCATATCTCGTACAGATTGTGTCCGTCAATACGTTGCACGTTCCACCCGAAGGACTTCCATTTTTCTTCCAGGGGTTCCACTTTCATCAGATCTTCCACGGTTCCCTGGCTCTGAAATCTGTTCCGGTCAATCAGCGCGCATACATTATTCAGTTTAAAGTGGGAACTTGCCATGGCGGCTTCCCACACCTCGCCTTCCTGCAATTCGCCGTCACCGAGCATCACATAGACCTTAAAATCAAGCTTGTCCATGCGGCCCGCCAATGCTATCCCGTTGCCAAAGGCAAGGCCCTGCCCCAGGGAACCCGTGGGTGCTTCGATACCCGGCGTTTTAAGAAGGTCCGGGTGCCCCTGGAGCCTCGTACCAATCTGCTTGATCGTTTTCAGCTCCGTCTCCGGAATAATTCCCAGCATGGACAGCATGACATACTGCGCCGGGACAGAATGTCCTTTACTCATGATAAAGCGGTCCCGGGACGGGTCATACATGGTTTCAGCGGTATAACGCATCGCATGAAAGTACAGGGCGGTGAGCAGGTCAGTACAGGACAGGGACCCGCCGAAATGATGGGCTTTTCCCTGGCCAAACATGTGGACCAGCTGAAGCCTGGCCTGGCATGCTTTTTTTTCAAGTTCCACAAGATCCGCTTTGTTCATAACCACTCCTTCATTCCATCTTCTCCAGCATTTCCTTGCACCGGAGGACCCCCGACTCGAGGCTGGTTAAAACGGGAACTTTTATTTCTTTTAGATCAGCAAGGAGTACCGCCATACTCCCCTGGGCAAGAACTATAACGTCGGTCTCGTTCTGGAGCGTTTTAATCGATTCAATAAGAATACGGTTGTGTTCTTCCCGGTCTCCCTTTGCCTGGAGGAGAAAAGCATCCCGGTGCATACGGGTTACGATGGTCACTTCCTTTCCCCGGTCCCGGGCTATTTTTTTAATAAGATTGGTTGTCGAGTCCACGGTGGTGTAGGCCGTGGCAATAATGCCGATGCGTTTTCCCGTTTCCACGGCCTGCTCAGCCATGGGGAGGTCCGTCCTTAGTATGGGGATCTTTACGATCCTTTGGGCGACATCCACCGATTCCGCAATGGAGGAACACTGGTTGAATATCATATCGCTTCCGATTGATTCAGCCAGAACCGCATATATGCAGTACCGTTTAATGATGTCCGGGGTAAGACGGTTATTTTCCTCCATTTCGGTCAAAAGACTTTCGTCGAGGAAAGTGGTAATCGTCACGTCGGGCATAAGCCTCTTAAACGTATCTTTTAGTTCCCCAAGAGGAACCAGGGTGGATTCGATTATCGCAACCTTCTTTTTTCTGCTGCTCATGGTACACCTTATATTGAAACTGACGCGCTTTGGTCAGGCGCCGTTAATAATCCCCTTTATCACATCCGCCAGGGCCAGTCCCAGTTTCTGCTGTCCTTCTTCATCGATATGAACGCCGTCAATGGGGCTTGGAGAAGCGACCCTGGATGCATCAAAAAATGCGCAGCCCATAAATTTTGCCACTTCCTCATACATGCCCGGCAGTTTGCGTGATTCCGCTTCCCGGTCAATAAAAAGAAGTCTCTGGAAACCCACGGCCTTGCCCAATGGAGGAGGAGCAATCAGCAGAATTTTTGGCGCCCCGCCTTTGGGTCCGCAGCCGCTTTTTTTGGCGATCTGAACAAGGGTACGGCAGCCCCGGGCAGCCTCGGCAGCGGTTAAACCCCGGTAGGATTGCAGATCGTTTCCGCCCAGGAGGAGCACAAAAAGATCAATCGGGGAATGGGCTTCGAGAAGCATGGGAAGGAATTTACGTCCATCCCGGTCCGGCAGAAAGGAATCTTCCCAGAGGGTTGTCCTCCCGTTCAGTGCTTCCTCAACAATACGTATATCGTTCCCGAGCTTCGCCTGTACTACACCGGGCCATCTTTTTTCAAAGGGCAGCCGTTCTCCAGTCCCGGGGATATACCCCCAGGTCAGGGAATCACCGTAAATCATTACTGTCTTCATTCTGCGGACTCCTTTAATGGATGGTGACGCCGCTGTCAACAGCGACTATGCTGCCGGTCATTTTCCTGGATTCGTCGCTGGCCAGGAACAAGGCCGCATTGGCAATGTCGTAGGGCTCCATCAGTCCCAGAAGATGCCCATCGGCGATTTTTGAAGCCGGTCCGTCGGGGTTTTCCAGGCGTTTTTTAAGCCGGTCCGTCAGGGTTGCCGAGGGCTCGATCATGTTGACCCGTATGTGATGGGGGGCAAAATCCACCGCCATGGCACGGCTCAACGAAACCACGCCGCCCTTGGATGCGGAATATGCACTTAAATTGGCAACCCCCTGGAGCGCGACATTAGAAATCGTATTGATGATGACGCCGCCACCGGCTTTGATCATGTAGGGGATGGCATTCCGGCAGCACAGCCATGTACCGAACAGGTCAAGACTTATCGCCCGCCAGAATTCGTCGATTGAACAATTAACGACGTTGCCGTCCTTCGGGCTAGAACCGCCGGCATTGTTATACATGACGGTGATCATTCCAAAGGCTTTGATAATCTTCCCTATCGCCGCTTCCACGCTTTCGGGTTTGCTGACGTCCGTCTCGCAGAAGATTGCCCTTCCCCCGGCCTGTTCAATCCTGGACACGGTTTCCCTGCCCGCATCAGCGTTGAGTTCCAGCACCGCCACGCTGGCACCCTCTTTGGCAAACAATATCGCTGCCTGCTGTCCAATTCCGGACCCGGCGCCGGTAATAGCCGCTATTTTTCCTTCCAGTCTACCCATTTCCGTTACACTCCTTCATCCAAAAACCGAATGAACCCCACACGACAGGGTGATTACTTTTTAACCCGCATGATTTCCCGGGCATCCTTTGTATTCGCCACTTCCTGACCCATATACCGGATGATGGAAGCCATGGCCTCTACCAGTTCATAATTATGTTTCGCCTGATGACCGTCGGGAAGGAAGATGTTGTCTTCGAATCCCACCCTTACGATATCGCAGCCCAGGCCAACACCAATGGTGTTCATCGGGAACATATTGAGTCCCGTGGCGTTAACTTCCCACCGCGCCTGGGGGAAGAGCCGCTTCCCTTCCTCGGAAATGAACATAAGCTGCCGGGCATTGGCGGGCATAGCTCCGTACCCTAAAAGATAGTCAAGCCAGAAGGAGGGGTCGTTTCTGTCAAAGACCCCCTGTTCGGAAAGCCTAAGGGCGTTGTAGAGAAAACCCACTTCACCGATTTCCATCTCCCAGGTAAATTTTGATTTCTTCATACGTTCAATGTTTGCTTTGATAAAGTCAGGAGGATTCAGATATATCCGGGAATCAGGCTGATTGCCCGCGGGATGAATAAAATCCCAGCTGCCCAGGGGGACCGTCACCATATCCTGCGCCGGCTCAATCCCCAGGAGACCAAGGCGCTGTTCCGCCGATGGCCACTTCACCTCACCGGTAACCGGGTCCCGCTGCTGCCCGATGCCCGTGGTGGTCTGGACCAGTATATCCGTTTCCCTGCGGATCTGCCGGATAATTTCGCTGAACACCGCCGGGTCAGCCGAGGCCAGTCCTGTTTTCGGATCCCTGGCATGAATATGTACGATGCTCGCACCGGCCCCGGCGCATTTTGCGGTTTCTTTGGCAATATCCTCCGGCGAAAGCGGAATATGTGAACCCAGTTCCGTACTCTGGCTCCCGTTAACCGCCACAAGAATGATTATTTTTTTCTTTCCCATTTAGATAACCCTCCTTCAAATTCTCCCAATAAAGTACCTCATCTAGTTCCCAGGGAACTCTTCCGGATTGGACCGTTCTTCCCGGGGTCTTCGCTTTTCCTTCATGGGATATCTTCCCGATTGCCCGGACATAAATAAATCCTTCATAGGCAACATAACTAATTTTGCAATTTTGATAGTCAAAACTACATTTTGATTATCATAATAAAAATGTTACCAGTGAAATTTTGATTTGTCAAGCAAAAACGTTTAAAAAAGATTTTTAAACGTTTTATTGTTTGCATATCAACGCAGGAGTTTTTCCCCGGGGCGGAAAAAACATGTTGTGTAACATGATACATTTTTAATATGACTATTATCAAAAAAGCATGTTGTTTGAAACATGAAGTTTCTCCGCAACTCCGCTAAAAAAAGTATATTTTGCAGTCCTTATGCTGCAAAACTGCCGCACTGGTCCGATAACCGGTCGGACTCCGCTTTATCGAACAAGTCTGATCAATGAGAAATCATCCGACTGCACCGAATTTGTACCAGCCCCCGGCTATCAGCCAGATGCGGCAAGGGATGCTGCACCCATGGCAGCGGCATATACCGGATCTTCGGGAATTACGAATTTGATACCCGAGATCCTCTCCAGCGCATGTAAAAAAGCACCGTTTTTTGCCAGTCCTCCCATCAGCACTACACACTGTTTGTCCGGTTTGTAGATATCGTTGATCGTCGTATTCGCCCTCAAGGCACATACCTCGATCACCGCCTTGCAGACTTCCCCCGGATCCGTCCCGCGGTTTACCAGGCTCAATGCGTCCAGCTCCGCAAATACAATGCAGCCGTCGTTTATCATCACCGCCGGAGGACCCTCCAGGGTGCCTAATTCCTCAATTGTCATTTCAAACCGGTCAGCCATACCCTCAAGGAACAATCCCAGTCCGGCTCCGCATTTCTGATTCGTCACGAATTCTTTGATCCTTTCCCCTTCCAGAGTCGCCACCAGGATCTCATCCGCCCCCGCATCGATCACCATGGTGACATTGGACGCTGTAATTCCAGCTGCCCGGACTGACGTGATAACCTCGGTTAATCTGTCGTCCGCAAAGACCACGTCAAACTTTCCTTTTCCGGTCGAAAGCACCTTCTCCACATCGGAAGCCTTTATGCCCGCCTCCGCGAGAGCCTGATCATATATTGCCTGTACAGCAGCGGGGCGGCCTGCACCGCCGGAAAAGCCGCAGGCCTTCCCGATGACTTTGCTGTCCTTCATTACGACAGCTTTTGTATATTCAAGGCCAACATCGATTCCTGCTGTTATCATTTTTCCCCTCCTTAACCGGCGTACCGGCGCAGTCCCACGCTATGCATCCATATATCCAGGTGATCCAGAAAACGTTTCTCATCCAAGTCGGTTCTGTCACCGGGCTGGCTGCCTTCATAGTGCATAACGCTCAGACCCGCTTCCTTGAGGTACATAGCCTGCTCCTTCCGGGTCAGGGTACATCCGACGCCAGAACGCCAGAGCGGCAGTATCGCCCCATCGGCCTGCATCATCTTTGCAAATTCCACAATAGCATCCCTTCGTATATATTCATCCACCTTGAATGTTTCCTTCCTTCGGGCCTCGGGCCCCATGGCCATGCGTACCACATCCTCCCGGGTTTTAAGGGGAGTATCCTCGGGATAGGATGGAATTTCCCTGTTGTCTATACTTCCGTCGGACTTAATTTCCAGGTTACCGCAGGTAAAATGGGAATACTGGGAACCCAGACAAACCGCGCCATATTCTTCAAGATAGCGGTAGTACTTCAAGTAATGCCATGACGGCGGATGGGCCTCTATAAAACGGAATTGTTCATTGCCCACAGCGGCGATCCTATTCTCGGCGCGCCACTTCACTTCATCACGTACCATCTTCCAGAAATTCAATGTTTCCTGGGGATCAACCTTGGTCAGGGAACCCATGGTAAAGATCGAGTACAGGTCTTTCACCGACAGAGGTGTAGGAATGGTTCGGGCCATATACACGGAAATTTCCTTGGCGTACTGTCTGATCTGGAGGTCGCTTTCCCTTAACCGGTTAAGTTTCTCGTCATCACATTTCTGCCCGAGGATGCGCTCGATATCGTTGAGAATACGGAAATTGTTGTAGACCCGGTGTTCCAGCATTGCCACGTTCCGCACCGGATCAAAAGGCCCGAAATAAAGCAGCCGGTCGGCTCCCCATTGGGGCATATTCTCGAAGTCCCTGGCCTGCTGCCCTCTCTTGGCGTGCTGATCGCACACGCAGGGCATCGGAATCGAAAGCCTGCGCCGGGGAAAGGGGGTTCCATCATCCTGGTAGCCCAGGAACTGCACCCCCCAGCAATTATTCACATAACCGCAAAGTTCCCTGCCCCATCCGCGGATCTCGCTGGCCAGCCGGGCTTTCCTGGCGAAGGGTTGGTTCTTACTCTGCATCATTGCCCCCACAGGGTTGTCCTCGATGATGGTGAGGTTATCAAATGCCGACATCCAGTCAAAAAACATTTCACCGCTGTTGCCATGGCCAATAACTTTTTCTTTGTTCCCTATGGATTTCTGCCAGTTCGCCCGGAGTTCCTTTGCCTTGGCCCAGAATTCAAGCGGCCTGGTTTCCCATAATTGTCCTTTTGCCATTTCTATGCCTCCCCAAATTCCCTATGCCATCCCTCAAGATGATTCAGCCCCGGCTTCAGCATATTCATGAAGGATTCCAGGCGAAGCTGTGTCTCCTCTATCGGCAGCGTGGTGTCCCTTTCAAAAAAATGATACGGAATGTATCTTTCCCGGAGAATCTTCCAAACGGCGTAATTATCCGTCCCATGCAGATGGCAGTAGATCTGCTTAACCACAAGCGCCCCGTCAACATTGTAGTCCTCGGCTAATTCAAAGATATGCTGGGGTCGCCTGCGCCAGTTGTTGTCCTTGATCGGGTTCTTTGGCCGCCCAAGATACCTCAGGCTGATCGCCATCAGCCGGTCTTTCTGGGGGATGATGTTGTTCCAGTAATATCCCGTCCCGTTGTCCAGCTCGTCCACCACAATATCGCCGCCCATCGACTCCACCATTTCCTCAAGATCCGTGTTGAAGGTTTCGCTTCCAATCAGCATCAGGCGGATACGATCTTCCCCCGGCTCCCTGGCTTCCAGTTCCGGTATGAACCTCTCCAGAATTTCGTTCATCTCCGCCTTGTCCATCACCTGATCCGCCAGCACAATGTTCATCATCTCAGCACCGTGGATCAGGGGACGTTCCATACGCCGGAGTTCAGATATGCGTTTCAGCAGCAGCCGGTTCTTGTTGTATACCTCAATTGCGTTGTCCAAGTCGGCGTTCGTGATCCGCTTTCCTGTCCATTCCTCCAAAAGTCCCTTGAAAACATTCAATTCAGACCGCAATACCGCTTTTGATGTCGGAGCATCCGTATGATCCGGCAGGAACAGATAGTGGTTGAAGAGTTTTGCGTTGTTGTTTACCGCCACTTCCCAGGCGTTGTACATCCACTGGCAGCCTTCCGCGGTTACCAGTCCGTCCACGTAGTCGTAACGCCCCTTCAGGAATTGATTCACCATATTCCGTACAGGATAACAGGATCCATAGATCCATTTGTCCGATATATCATCAGGTTCTTTTTTTGCCAATATTCTTACCGGCAGCACACCCGCCGCGTAGGCTACCTCCTCCGGAAAGTACGGTTCATACCATCCCAGCACCTTACCTCCGGTCTTTGCCTTCCATGTTTTGGCGTACTCGTGCCGCTTCTCCACCAATACCTTAAAATCCATTATGTTCCATCCTCTAACTGCACCAGTTATGGCGATGCAAAGATCGCTGCACCGATTGCACCGGCCAGCATCGGGTCGTATTCGCTTGTTAATGCGGTCACCCGCAGTTCCCGCTCGATCCGCCGGGTAATCCCCGGATTTTTTGCCAGACCGCCGGTGAAACCCAGATCCTTATACACCGTGATATCCCCCGGATCCAGGGGCTGCAATTTCCCGATTGCACCCAGCATTCTCCAGGCCACCGCAAGCATATGCGCTGCGTAAACCTCATTCTCCGTCAAAGGTTCCGCCCTGAACTCCGGCCGGAACTGTCCCATGGTTTCCGTCCGGGCAAAGGCGTAACAGGTCGTACTTACCGGTTCCGGATCATCCTTCACATCCAGGGATTTCTTCCCTATCTCCGTGATGGGAATATGAAGCAGATTACATACCTGTTCAATATTGCGTCCCTGTCCTGTGGCGCATTTATCATTCATTGTTATATCCCGCACCCTGTCCCAGTCGTACAGGCGGATTGCTTTCATTGTCTGTCCGCCCAGGTCCACCACGGTCTTCACTCCCGGTCCGTACATAAACCGTGCACCCCTTGCGTGGCAATGAACCTCGTCCAGTTTCATTGCCGCATAGGCTGCGTTGTCCCTGCCAAACCCCGTGGCCGCTATCACACTGATTTTTTCCTTTGACAGCCCGGAATCTCCCAGTGCTTTGCTGATGACATCCTCCGCGGCTTTTTTAAAACTCGCACCAATCCGGATATTCGCCCAGCCAAACAGAATACCGTCGCAGAGTATTGCACACTGTGCGCTGGTTGTCCCGATATCCACTCCGGCGGTAATTTTTTTCGCCGTCTTCCAGTCGATCCTGTCGGAGGTCCAGTTGGATTCCGGCCATTTTCCATATTTATGTTCCATGCATCATCCCTTCTTCCTGGCCCGGTGATTTATGCTTTTTTCAATATTCCGCAAAAAGCACCCAGGGCAGCGAACCCTGGGGGGTGCTTTTTCCATTATTTCAATTTTGCTTAGCAGCCTGTTCAATAAGATCCCCTAAAAAGGTAGGTGTTACCCCAACTTCGTTGTAGTACTTGACAGCTCCGGGGTGGAATTCAGGAGGATATGAATATGTCGCCATGGTCTGGGGTGTAATAAACGAACCCAGTGGATGATACGATGCCAGCTTTGAGTTGTTTTCCCCTATGATTTTGACCACCTCATACAGAACTTCCTCAGGAAAGGACTCGTCTACCATAAAAAGGGTGGGACAAAATGCAGCATTCCAGGGCTGGGTTTGCCGGGGATCCGCAGCTCCCGGAGGCACCGTAGCCACCACCATAAAGAAATTTTCAAATTCTCCGCCGGGTATGGCTCTGATCCTCTGATCCACATCCATGGGATAATTTATAAAATTAACCTGTTTTGCCCGGGAAAGGTATTCCACTGTTGCGGGGTTTCCGGTTCCTTTTTTGAAGTCCGACGTGGTGGCGTAAAAGAGGGGCATCCATCCGTCAAGGGCCCCTGACAGGCTGGCTTCAACGCTGGGGCTCATATCCATGCGTTCATACTTCACATTAGGAACCTTTTCGTCGATCATGGCTATCCACCAGGGATTGGCAGCGGAATTCCCGGAACGGATACCAAGAGACCGGCCTGTAAAATCCTCCAGTTTGGTAATGCCCGGATTGTTTGATACAATACCGTAATAAACCACCCCAACATTAAAAGCTATCTTTGACGCTTTGGTCTGTTTGCCTGCAAAGCTCCCGGTTCCCCGCCATGCGTTATCCCCGACGCCTTGAAAAATGGTATGCCTGCGTTGTTCATCACTGGCATTAAGCATCATTAACTCATTGGGACCTGACCCTTGGGATTCAACAGCGGTCATTCTGATCCATGAGCTTTTTTCATTAACCAGCTCAGCAATGGCTATGCTTACTATATAAGCAAAGGTTCCCTGGGCATGGCCGTAAATATCCACATTGTAGGGTTCCCGTTCAGCCGCCGAGGCCACTGCGCTAGCGCTTTCAGACTTCTTACCTTCGCAGGATGCGAAGAAGACTACTAATAACAATAATATCGCTGCTCCTTGAACAGAAATTTTTCTGACGTTCTTCATTTTACTCCTTCCTCCTCTTATAAAAAGTCAACCAGCAAATAAACCGTCGGTTAACTTTTTTTCCTACCGGCAACGCCGGGTTTGTTTTCGATTTTTGATCACCCTGTAATCACATTGCCCCGTCCATTTTTTCTCTGCCTATCTTTCCAGGGTGGATGGCTGCAGGCTTAACTGGCCTTTCTTTACGGCTAAATACTTTTTAATATGCAGGAAGAGAAATACCGCCACCGAAGCTAAAGCCATACTCCAGGGGACAACAGGTATATAATTGACAAACATCAGGGAAATAAAGAACAAAAGCGCCCCTGCTCCAAGGAGCAGCCTTTCCAGGATATTCATATTGGTAAGAAAATAACCAACAAAGGAAAACTGCCCGCAGAGGACTATAAGAATACTTGTGATAATTTCCACCCAAAAGAGACCTTCCTTTGGGCTCCTGCTGAGCGTTATAGCCGGAGCATATACCACCAAAAACGGCAGGAAAAACGCAATAAACGCTGTCCGGACGGTTGCGGCGGCGGTTTTTATATAATCCGCGCCTGCAAGCTTTGCGGCAACAACGCACGCCATAGCCACAGGGGGGGTAATCGCCGCAAACATACAGGGAAGTATGATGAAGAAATGTACCGTCTCTAAGGGGAGACCTAAATTTGTCAATGTAGATGCAGCAAAAATCGCTCCCATGTAATATGCTGCGGAGATTACCCCGATCATGCCAAATAATATACACATGACCCATACCACCAGTAGGATTAGTATCATCTTCCCGCCGGTAAGACTCATTATTCCACCGCCGATTTTTACTGCCAATCCGGTACTGGAGAAGGTTATCAGAATAAGACCTATAGCAGAGAGTATAATTCCCAGGGTGGCACCTTCCTTGGCACCGCTGATTAGCCCCTTGAGTATATCCTTAACCTTAGGACGTATATCCTTTGGGGTCAGTAAGGAAACTGCAATGAGACAGAGGATGGACCAGAAAGCCGTGGTCATAACCGACATGTTATTTGCCAGAAGCACTACCATTGTTACAAGGGGAATTACAAAACCAGGCATTTTCCAGAAAAACAGCCTGAGGTCTGTCTTCTCTTTGAAAAAATCCAGATTCTCTGTCTGAATATTTTTTTTAAACACAATAAAATATGCACTAAGTCCAACGGAGAGGTAATACAGCAAAGCCGGAATTATTGCCATAGCTATTATTCTTAAATAGGGTATCCCGGTATAACTCGCCATAATAAATGCGGCGGTCCCCATAACAGGCGGCATAATCTGGCCTCCATTTGAAGCCGATGCCTCCATGGCGGCCGCGTCCTCAGGACGGTAGCCTGCAGCCTTCATGGAAGGAATAGTATACACACCGGTTATCATCACATTCGCCACGGGACTGCCTGTGACGGAACCCACAAGGCAGCTGTTTAATACAGCCATAAGCCCGGGACCGGAACGCAGGTTCCTGAACAACATCTTCCCCAATTCCCAAAAGAATTTCTGTACTCCCGTGGCGCTTAAGACCGAACCAAATACGACAAACAGGAAAACATATTCCACCGATGTTCTAAGATTGCCGCTGTAAAGTCCGGTATTTAACCCTATGGAAAAATTAGCTATGGTCTGATCAAAGGGATAGGCCCTGGTGGTAAATGGCTGGGGCAGGTATTTCCCAAAAAAGGGATATAATGTAATTGCCATAATTAAAATCGGCATAAACCAGCCGAACCCGAGCTTGACGGCAATTATCACCACAGCAATCAGGATAACCCCTACAACTAAATCCAGATTTGTATTGGCCCATATCCGATCCTGCAGCGCATCACTGTTGAAATGCACATAGAGAACACATAGTACCGATGCGAGCAGACAGAGTAACAGGAGAAATTTTGAAACAGGGTTTTTGGTTTTCCTTGCACTGGTTAAATAAACCATAACCAGGGAAAAACCCAGATGGGCATTTAAAATAATAATTGACTGGATACGCCAGGTGTATGCATAGTACATATGCAGTACCACCATTAATATCCCAACAATCCCGGTAAGATAATCAAGACTCTTATCGAACTTATTTATCTCTGCAGGCTTAGTTTCACCAGGTGCCCCAGCTTTATTCGTTTCGCTGGCTTTATGCAGCATCTCATAATCGCTCATTGGTCTTCGTCCTCCTGTTTCAAAAGTCAAAGCCCTGCTATTTTGATAATCAAAATATGATTATGAATATCAAAATAATTGTATCGGTGAAATTTTAATTTTGTCAAGAATTTTTTTAGAAATTTTTAAAATTTTTTTATCTTTTTAAATAGAACCGGGCAGTTTTCATGTTGCCTGCTCAGGGCTAATGATCAAATTGGCTTGCCCGATGAGATATTTAATGTAACTAACTACATAAAAAAGGCAAAAAATTTTCTTTCCCGCCCGGATAGTCAGTACAACTGATTTTTTCAGTACCTTGACTTCCATACTGCAGTTACGAGAACAATTATTTCAAATGTTAAACCCCAAAACTATGTAATAGCTAAGAAGCTTTTTCTTATGAGATCATCCTTCTTAAGTTCTTCACTTGTCCCTTTGTGGGAAATCCTGCCGACATCAAGAACGTAGACAAAGTCGGCAATCTCAAGCACTTTGTTTGCATTCTGTTCAGCTATTAGTATCATCACCCCAAGTTTATTAATAATTTTCAGTGAATTGAAAATCTCATCAATAATTACAGGTGCAAGTCCCGTGGAAGGTTCATCAAGAATGAGAAACCGGGGCTGGGCCATTAATGCCCGGCCGATGGCAAGCATCTGCTGCTCACCTCCGGAGAGAACCCCCGCAGGCTGGGCACGCCGGTCCTTCAGAATCGGGAAATAACGATGAACCGTCGCAAGACTCTCCTGATACGTACTCCGGGCACTTTGCCTAAATGCGCCAAGGCGCAGGTTTTCCTCCACAGTCAGATCAGGAAAGAGCATGCGTCCCTGGGGGACATGGATAACTCCATGGTTAACAATTTTTTCTGCGGGCATTTTCTGGATATCAATATTGTTGAAGGTGATTCTTCCTGTGTGTGTTGCTGTCAAACCTGTAATAGTTCTTACAAGCGTGGTTTTACCTGCTCCGTTTGGGCCAAGAAGACCTACAATCGCTCCATCCTGAACCTCCAGGGAGATCTCATGCAGCACATCTCCAAATCTATAGCCGGCACATAATTTTTCAACTTGAAGCATGTTCACTACTCCTTCCAAGGTAGGCCTCAATTACCAGGGGATCCTGTTGGACCTCAGCTGGCGTACCTTCTCCAATTTTTTTCCCATGATCAAGCACAAAAATCGTATCCGCAAGTCCCATAATAAAATTCATATTATGTTCGACAATAAGCAGGGTAATCCCCAATTCTTTTGCCATCTTCCGGCATCTGATAACCACATCTTCCGCCTCGGACGCGGTCATACCCGACACGGGTTCATCCAGCATGAGTACCTTCGGATCACTTACAAGGGCCCGGGCAAGATCTAAACGTTTCAGAATTCCATAGGCAAGATTACCCGCAATATCATTACGGAGCTCGTACAAATTCAGTTCCTTGAGGATTTCTTCACAGTGTTTTTGCATTTCCAGTTCCGCCGCTCTTTTAGCAGGGGTTCCTAAAATATCCTGGATCAGGTTTGACTTACGGTGGATGAATGCACCGGCCATCACATTTCTGAGTACCGTGAGGTTAGGAAATATTTCAGCATGCTGAAAAGTTCTGCGAATACCCTTTGCTGCGATTTTATCGGCCCGGAGCCCGCTGACAACTTCTCCCTCAAGGAGTACTTTTCCGGAAACCAGGGGAACAAGATTTGTAATTGCATTTATTAATGAGGTTTTTCCAGCGCCGTTTGGACCAATAAGACCATAAATACCCCCTTTTTCAAGCTTCAGGGATACATCGCTTACCGCCTTAAGCCCGCCAAAAACTACTGAAGCATTTTCAATTTCAAATACATTCATGCCGGGTACCTCTTTTTCTGCTTAGGAGCATGCAACCTCGAAATAATATGAACCGATACGAACCGCATAATTTTCGGTCCAAGGCTGACGAGACCACCGGGCAGAAAAATAAGAACGATGAGAAGGATTCCGCTGAATACGAATTCATTTAGTTCCCCAAAGTTTCTTATAAGTTCAGGTATTATGGTGAATACGGTGGCCCCTATCACGGAACCGATAACCGACCCCATTCCCCCGACAACAATATAAACGGTAAATTGCAGTGAGGCCCATGCATTGAATGCCAGGGGATCCAGAAAACCAACCAATGGTGCGAGTAACCCTCCCGCTATTCCCGCGTAAACCGCGGACAGAACAAAGGCTATAAGTTTCGTCCGCGTCAACGGTACACCAAGGGTCTGGGACACTGCCTGGTTGTTCCGGATAGAATCGAAAGCCCTGCCTGTGGGAGAACTTAGAATCGACCTGGCCACCCAAATACCAAGCAGGGCAACCGCCAGGATGACGTAATAAAAAGACAAATCCGTACTGAGTTTGTATCCAAAGATTGAAGGCCGGGGACTCAATAAGCCCCGGACACCTCCGGTTAACCATTCCAGTTCTTCCATCAGGATTATGACGATTTCAAGAAATCCCATGGTCACCACCGCAAGGTAAAACCCCCGGACCCTTAATGCCGGAAAACCTAGGATAAGACCGGCAAAACCTGCTATTACGGCTCCCATGGGAAATGCTACCCAATATGGTATCCCTAATCTGGTCTGGAGCAACGTAGTTGAATAAGCGCCGATAGCCACAAACGCCGAACTGCAGACTGATACCTGACCTGAATTTCCCATCAATAGATTAAGTCCGATGGCGGCAGTAATATTAATAAGAATCATGGAGCCCATATACTGATAATACGAACCAAGAAATTGGGGCAGGACTATCAGTAAAGTGATAATGAGGACCGGCATCAGAGTGAGGTATGGTCGTTTCCCCTTCAAAGAATCAAACACGCCGGACCTCCTTTCGTCCCAATAAACCCTGGGGACGGAAGGACAAAACAACAATAAGCAGCACGAAGGCGGTTAGATTCCTGAATGTACCCCCAATAAAATAGCTTCCCATGGCTTCCAGAACACCCAAAAGTAAACCGCCGACAACTGCTCCGGGTAGGCTGCCAAATCCCCCAAGCACAGCCGCTGCCAAAGCCTTCATGGATACGGCGCCCATCTCCGGGTGAACTCCTTCAAGGGGTGCAACGAGAACCCCCGACAAAGCGGCAAGTCCCAAACTAATCCCGAAAATTCCGGCAAATACCCAATTAACCGAGATGCCCATAAGCCGGGCGCCCTCCTGATGCTGGGCCACTGCCCGCATGGCTGTTCCCATTACTGTTTTGTTAAGGAACAAAGCAAGGATACCCATTGCAATTAGGGCACAGAGAATAATCCACAAATATTGAGGGTTAATAAAAAGTGTGCCTATATTAACTGATGAACGGGAGAATGGTGATGGGAGCGCAGCCATAACTTCAGGATAAACAAGCCGGAGGGTATTTTTTACCAGTAAGCCAATAGCAAGGGTTGAGATAACTATGGTGAAATCCGGTGCACGTATAAGAGGCCTGATCAACACCCGTTCCAGCAGCAGACCAAGAAGAGTCATGGTGATGAGGCTTGCAATAAATATACCCCAATATGAAAATTTAAAAAACATCATAAAGAAAAGACCTATGTATGCTCCGCATGTCACAAAATCACCATGTCCAAAATTAAGAACCCGGGTTCCGCGGTAAACTAACATAAGTCCTAAGGCAGCTAATGAATAGGTACTTCCTGTTGAGAGTCCAGCTATAAAAACCTGCAGAAAATGCAGAGGGTCAACGGTCATTGTTCTATCTCCTCTTTGCTCATGGCTGAAATAGCATAGAACAGCAGGGACAAGTCCCTGCTGAATTCATATTATTTTTTTAAATCGTTATAGATTTCACTCTCATGTTTTGGCTGCCAATCTATTGGAACCCAGCGTTGATTTTGAACAATATGCATTACCAGTGTGTTATTACCAATATGATGCCAATTGGTAAAAGTACGTGGCGTTGCTACCTCACTGACCCGGTAATTTACCAGCGTCTCCAGGGCATCAATAAACTTTTCCCGGGTGAGATCAGGTCCTGCACGCCTTAGTCCCTCGGCGATGACATACATGTCACCATATGCGCACATATCAAAATATGATGGACGTCCGGGGGGCGCATTCGGGTTTAGTTTTTGCCAGGCTGTACGGAATTTAACAATATCCGGATGGTCCGAATCCGGGAAATGCGGGAATGACCAGGGTCCTATCACTCCCTCCGCTGCCTGACCACCGGTAGTAATAATGGCGGGGTCAATGGCTGATGTTCCAATGAAAAGGGGCATCTGCAAGCCAAGTTCCCGGGCCTGACGGATTATAATAGCCACTTCAGTAAGACCACCGGATATGGCAACGACATCAGGTCCGGCTTGCCTTATCCGGAGAAGCTGGGCGGTAAAATCCTTATCGCCCATTTTAAATTCCTCCCGGATTAGCGGGTCAAGATTAAACCACTTCTTCAGAAAGCTTATAACGTTTTCTGATTCATTCCTGGCATTTTCATCATTACCCCGGAAGAAGGCTATCTTTCTGGCTTTAAGATGGTCATAAAGAAACTCGGAATATAACTCACCATAACGGGCAGATTCACCTGTGGCGCCGCGGAATAAATACCGGTTGTATGGATGGGTTATCGGCGGTGCTGAAGCAATCGAAAAGTAATTTGGTACTTTCAGATCCTTCACATAATCCAGGGTACCAATTGAAGCGTTGCTGCCGGATATACCATAGATCATGAATACCTTGTCCCGTTCTATGTATTTTTTAACCGTAACCAGTGCCCGGGCAGGTAAATATCCGTCATCCTCATGGAGGACTTTAAGTTTGCGGCCATGAATGCCGCCGGCTTCATTTATCTCCTGGACGGCAAGTTCCATACCTGCTTTTGTTCCCAGACCTATAAATGCCTGACTACCTGTTAAGGGACCATACGCCCCAATTAAGATAGTGTCTTTTGTTACGCCATCTTCTCCTTCTTTTTCTCCGGCGGCGTATACATGGAGTCCCATAGTTGCAAAGACAGTTATGAAAGCTAACATTAATACTTTGCGAATCATTTGATTCCTCCTTTTCTTGACAGTCGTTAATTTTGATATTCAAAATACAATTATGAATACCAAAATTATTATACCCGTGGAATTTTAATTTTGTCAAGAAAAACTTTATTTTTTAAAATAGCATTTTGAATATTGATTTATTTCAAGAGCTGTGGATATAATCAGGCCATGAGTGCACAAAACAGAACAACACCCCAGTTAAACTTTTCAACGGATAAGGTCCTGTCCATTCTTGAATACCTGGCCAACACCGCCGAACCCGTCAGGCTTCAAACGCTTTCCGAGGACCTTAAAATACATAATAGCACCGCATCCCGTTTTTTAAAATCCCTGGAAAAAAACGGGTATGTCAGGCAGAATGAAGACACCCGGCAGTACTTCCTCACCATGAAGATCTGTACCCTGTCCCAAAAACTTCTTTCCAGTAATACGATTGTGCATTACGCAAAACCGTTTTTAAAGCAGCTGTCTAATGTGTTTAAGGAAGCGGCGTGTCTTTCCATAGACCAGGATATGTGGGTGGTGTACATTGCAACCCATGATGGACCGGATCATATGCTGAAATCCTTTACCTTCGTGGGTAAACGGGCGCCGATGCACTGCACCGGTTCGGGGAAACTCCTCCTTTGCGGCTACAACGACGAACTCCTCAACGAATACTGGCGTTCCAAGAGCAGCATCAGGCCGACAGAAAACACCATTTCCACCCTGGAGGACCTGAAAAAGGAGCTCGAAAAAATACGCGCCCAAAAGTACTCCATCGACAATGAGGAATGTGAAATAGGAATGCGCTGCGTGGCGATCCCTATCTGGAACTATTCAGGCAATATCATTGCAGGCCTGAGTGTCACCGGTCCGGCAGCCCGGATGACCCTAAAAAAAATTGAAGATAATCTTCCGGAGCTGTTGTCCGTTTCCACACAGCTTTCAGAGCTTATGGGTTTTCAGGGATGATGATGGGCAACCCGGTCCAACTTTATGGGGACCCGGAGATGGGACACTACATCGTATTTGGGTAAGACCATTTTCCGGATTTGACTTTCATTGAAGTCCAGGATTCCGTCAGCCCCTTCCCCAGGGTCGGGGTATTTCTTTAGCAGATTTTCTATTTCCCCGCTGTAAGTCCCCAGACCTCTCAAAATAAATTTGATTAGGTATACCAGTGTCATGTTGAGGATCCATGTTAAAATGGTTCATATCAAACAGTGTAAAAAGACAATAGACTTGATGCTGTAAAAGTGCATTTTTTGCGGTAGTTTTTTGGAAATTGAAATTTCCAAACACTCAAATATACAATCCGGGAGCAGCCACATTTGACATGGCTGCTTCCGGTCATACATGGAATTAAATAAGCTTTTATTAAACCGTAAACCCTCCGACGGTTTTATTCATACGGGCAATGGTGCTTTTTGAGGATTCCGCCAGCCCTGAAACTTTCTGGGCTTCCGTATTCAGGGACTCTATTCCCTGAACCATCTCATCCATACTAGATGACATATCCATGGCTGATTTTTGGAGCTGGTCCATTTCCCGGACCACCGTGGTATTCCCTTCGCTCATTTCATGGGATCCGTCCCTAACCTGGGAAGTGATATCATTCATTGCCCGGAGGGCCTCCAGAACCTGATTTGCCCCTTCCATCTGCTCGGTCATGGCATTTTGAACTTCCATTACCAGAGGTTCAGCTTCGGTGATCCTGACGGCCACTTCACTGAAGGCTTTTTCCGAAGCCCTGGAACCGCTGACAATAAAATCTATGGTTTTCCCAACTTCCTTTAATTCCGTATTAATCGCACTGGATTCATGGGCGGAATTTTCAGCCAGGCGGCGGATTTCATCGGCCACCACGGAAAATCCCCGGCCGGCTTCACCGGCGTGGGCGGCTTCAATAGCGGCATTCATGGCCAGCAGGTTTGTCTGGGCTGCAATTGCCGCAATGATCTTGTTGGCTTCCTGCAAAGTTTTTGAACGGTCGGCAATTTCGGTGACCCGTTTTCCGTTTTCCAGCTGAACCGCCAGCCCTTCCTGGGAAGAGGCTTTCAGGGTGGAAAATTGACCCGCCATCTTACCCACCGCGCTGGATATGGAACTGATATTCCCGACCATTTCCTCCACGGCGGCGGATGCTTCGGTTACACTGGCAGCCTGATTCCCGATCATCCTGTCCAGGGATTCAATGTTTTTTGCGATCTGCTGGACCGCACTGCTGGAAGTCGCCACCGAATCCATCTGGCGCTGGGTTTTATCCCGGACCAGATCGGTTTTTCCCTTTATACCCTGAAGTGAATTGGTCATTCCCTGGGAACTGTCCTCCAGATCATCCCCTGAACTTGACAGGGCGCTCTGCCCATCCTTTAAGTCCCTCATACCGACCTGAAGATTTTCGCAGAAACTGTTTACCAGCCCCGTCATGGTTGCTATCTCATCCACTGAACAAATCGATACCCGTTTGGTCAAATCCTTCTGGGCCGAAGAAAGGACTTCCAGTTGCTTAAGCAGATTATCATAAATCATGGAGGTATTATTTTTTAAGGTAAATCCCAGAATCTGACCAAACGCAAAAAACAGCAGCAGTACCACCACAATCATCATCCAATCATTTCCGGTAAGGGATTCAATAGTCCCGCCTGCCTGGGCTATTATGAGGAAGGGAACGGAAAAACCAAAAAGAATAGTGGTAAGACTGATCGCCAGGGGACAGATAAATGATTTTGTACTTTGACGCCGGGACCGCAGGTCCACGGGATAGTCGAAGAGGTTACAGGTGATAAGCGCCTTTGAAACAAGACCATCACAGAGGATATAAATAAGGCTTGCCACCAGCATGGCCACCGCCAGGGTAACCGTACAAAGCGGCAAAATAAGATACGCCGTGGTTCCAAGGGCACTTGTCTGGACAAATAAAATTACCATGTAAATCAATTGCAGAAACAGAAAATAGAACATCACCTTTATGGGGGCAGCTCCTATAACAGTGAGGGCTTCCTTATATGCTTCCCCGGTGGTTTTAAAATTTTCTTCTTCAAAAAATCTGGAAAAACGGCCCAAAAGAATATTTCCTGCCGCAATAAAAACCACCCCTGGAACCAGCAGGCGTACCCAGAGAACAGGACTCATTTCACGGGTGATACCGAACCGCAGAAAGATTATTGTGGTTAAAGCGACTGAAACCAAAACACCAATAAATACATAGATTCTTAATATGACTGTCTTTTTCATGGGCAAACTCCGGCATAGGTTTATTATTAATTATTAATCCAAACTAAAATAAATTCCAGAAAATATAGTATCAGCAAAAAACCATCAATGCAAGTTAAATTTTTTACCGACTTTTGTCCCGGAATGCAAAATTGTCTTGCCGGAGAAAACGCCCGGAGGATATCCTATATCCTGTTCCGCAGCAGGCTGATCTGCCGCTGTACTTCTTCCCTGGCGGGACCTCCGGACAGGTTTCTGGCAGCCACACAAGCTTCGGGTTTTAGTGCATCAAAAATATCGGCTTCAAATAATTTGGATCTGGCCTGCAGCTGTTCCAGGGTTCTCTCTCCGATGGTTTTCTGTCCCGCATCAACACAATCCCTGACCACCAGGGCTGCAACTTCGTGGGCGCTTCTGAAGGGGAGCCCTTTGCGCACCAGATACTCCGCAGCATCGGTGGCTTCCAGGAAACCTCCGGTGCAGGCGGCCCTCATTCTGCCGGTATTGAACCGGGCTCCCTTCATCATCCCCCGGAACATGGAAAGACAGGCCTTAACCGTATCCAGGCTGTCAAAGAGGGCTTCCTTGTCCTCCTGAAGATCCTTGTCATAGGCATAGGGCAGTCCCTTCAGCAGTGTCAGGAGGGTCACCAGGTTCCCCACTCCCCTGCCGGATTTTCCCCGGATAAGTTCCGCAAAATCAGGATTCTTTTTCTGGGGCATGATCGATGAACCGGTGCTCCAGGATTCTTCCAGATCGATGAATTTGAATTCCTCGCTGGCCCAGATCACGATGTCTTCGCAGAACCGGGAAAGATGCACCATGCAGATTGCCGAGGATGATGCCAGTTCCAAAACGAAGTCCCGGTCGGCCACGGAATCCATGGAGTTAAGGGTGGGCCCCCGGAATCCCAGGATATCCGAAGTCATCTGGCGGTCCAGGGGCAGGGAAGATCCCGCCAGGGCGCCGGCTCCCAGGGGACATTCGTCCAGCCGCTTTAATGCATCCCCAAACCGGCCCAGGTCCCGGACCAGGCCGGCACACCAGGCTGTGATATGATGACCCAGCGTAACCGGCTGGGCCCGCTGCAGATGGGTATAACCGGGCATGATACTTCCCGCATGTTCCTCCGCCCGGTCCAAAAGACATTCCACGGTCTGTTTGAGTTCTTCCGAAAGCGCCGGAATAAACCGTTTCAGGTACAGCCTGAAATCCACCGCCACCTGGTCGTTTCTGCTTCTGCCCGCATGGACCATCCGTCCCATATCGCCCAGCCGTTCCGTAAGAACCCCTTCAATAAATGAATGGATGTCCTCGGCTTCCATATCGACCGTTAGTTTTCCGGAAAGCAATTCCCCGGCAATTTCTTCCAGGGCCTTATCGAGTTTTGACACGGTTTCTTCAGGGAGGATCCCCTGTTTTGCCAGCATGGCTATATGCGCCCTGGAACCGGTGATATCATCCTGGGCAAGCCGCCGGTCCGTTTCAATGGAAGCCTGGAACTTAAAAGCCCCGGCTTCGGGTTTTTCCTCCAGCCTTCCCGACCATAAAACCTTTGCCATCAGCCGGCCACCCCGGCGGATTTTGCATCGCCCTCAATTTTGGATTCTCCCTTGACGAATCCCTGTTCCATCAGGGACCGGACCAGCACGGGCAGGCCGTAAAGCCGGATGAATCCCTTGGCATCAAAATGATTGTACAGTTCCCCCGTGGCAAAACTGGCGATGCTGGCATTGTAAAGGGAATAGGGGGATGTGGTTCCCGCGGCGCTGATGTTTCCCTTGTAAAGCTTGAGCTTTACCTTTCCGGTGACGGTTTTTTGGGTACTGTCCACAAAGGACTCCAGGGCTTCCCTCAATGGGGTGAACCAGCGGCCGCCGTAAATAACCTCGGCCATTTTCTGGCCGACGATCTGTTTAAAGGAATAGGTCTCCCTGTCCAGGCAGAGGTGTTCCAGTTCCTGGTGGGCGTAGTAAAGGATACTTCCGCCGGGAGTTTCATAGACCCCCCGGCTTTTCATACCCACCACCCGGTTTTCCACCAGGTCCACCAGACCAACACCATTAGCTCCGCCGATGGTATTTAACTTTTTGATCAGGGCAACACCGTCCAGTTTTTCGCCGTTCACCGCTGTGGGAATACCCGCTTTAAATTCCACCTCCACATATTCGGCTTTATCCGGCGCTTTTTCAGGAGGTACGGTCATCTTCAGCATCCTGTCCAGGGATGGTTCGTTGGCCGGGTCCTCCAGTTCAAGACCTTCATGGCTGATATGCCAGAGATTGTCATCCCGGCTGTAGGAATCACTTTTTTTCATGGGAACCGGGATGTTCCGTTTTTCCAGGTATTCAATTTCCTCTTCCCGGGATTTGATATCCCAGGTCCGCCAGGGGGCGATAATTTCCAGATCCGGAGCAAAGGCCATGATTCCCAGATCAAACCGGACCTGGTCGTTGCCCTTTCCGGTGGCGCCATGGGCAATGGCCACGGCTTTTTCCTTCCGGGCATATTCCACCAGCACCTTGGCAATCAGGGGCCGGGCGGTGGCTGTCCCCAGGAGATATTTATCTTCATATAAAGCATTGGCCTTCAGGGCGGGCCATACATAATCCTCCACGTATTCCTTCCTGACGTCTGCTACATAACAGGAAGCCGCACCCGTATCCAGGGCGCGTTTTTTGATGGTATTCCAATCGGCTTCCTGGCCCACATCCACACAGACCGCTACAATATCGCAGTCATAATTTTCCTTTAACCAGGGAATAATTACCGTTGTATCAAGTCCGCCGGAATAGGCCAGGACAATCCTTTTCTTCATATAAAACTCCTCGATAAAATATGGTATAGATCATAAGGGAACTTCTAAAAACTTCAGTTATTAGAAGTTTTCCTTAGATGTATGATGGAGAAACTTTTTTATTTCGTTATAAGATAAAGAAATAAAAAATTCTCCGGGGGCACCTCTAAAAACCCAACCAAGTTTTTAGAGGTGCCCATAAAAACCTCGGAGGGAAACAGATACCCATGTATAAGGATTTGATTCACCATTACTATTCATGGTTATCCGCCAACATCCGGGGACAGCTATTTTTTCTCATTTAAAACTTTTTCCAGAATATCCAAGCCCTGGTCAATTTCTTCCTTCGATATAATATAGGGCGGCAGAAACCGCAGTGTTTTTGGCCCCGCGGAAAGAAGAAGCAGGCCCTTTGAAAGGGCTGATTCCAGTACCGGCCAGGCATCGGTGTTAACATCGACGCCAATCATCAAACCCATACCCCGGATTTCTTCCACCGCCGGGTGTTTCCATGACCGGATTTTTTCCATCATGTATGTTCCCTTTTCCCGGTTCCCTTCCATAAAACCGGGACTTTCCAGAACAGAAAGAACCGCCAGGCCCGCGGCGGCGGCCATAGGATTTCCCCCGAAGGTGGTACCATGATCTCCCAGGGTAAAAACATCCTGGGCCTTTTCCCCGGCCAGAACGGCTCCCACGGGAATACCCCCGGAAAGTCCCTTGGCAATACTTACCACATCAGGTTTTATTCCATAACTTTCACAGGCCAGGAAAGTTCCGGTCCTTCCCACGCCGGATTGGATTTCATCCAGCATCAAAAGGATATCCCGTTCAGCGCAGAGTTTTGCCGCGGCCCTCATAAATTCCTTTGTCTGGGGTTTGATGCCGCTTTCCCCCTGGACGGGTTCCATCAGCAGGGCGCAGACCTTGTTTTTGTCCAACGCCTCATCCAGCACAGATATATCGCCGGAAGGAATATAGGCAAACCCTTCCGTAAATGGGCCAAAGTCTTTATGGAATTTATCCTGCCCGGTGGCCGCCAGGGTGGTGATGGTCCTGCCATGGAAACTTCCCTTTAGGGTAACAATGGTGTGCCTGCCGGGCCCGTATTTTGTCAGGGAATACTTCCTGGCAATTTTGCATGCCCCCTCGTTGGCCTCAGCACCGGAGTTTCCCAGGAATACTTTTTTAAGTCCCGCCCCGGCACACATTTTTACCAGGGCTTCCGCAAAACGGAGGGTCACATCACTCTGAAAATAATTGGAGGTATGCATGATTTTTGCCGCCTGGTCCGATACGGCTTTGACCAGTTGGGGATGGTTATGGCCCAGGCAGTTCACCGCAATTCCCGAGGTAAAATCCAGATACTTTTTCCCGTTCACATCTTCAACCCAGGCTCCCTGGCCTTTGGTAAGTACCACCGGCAGCCGGTGGTAGGTATTCATAAAAACATCCAGCATATTCTGTTCCTTATATTCGGATTTTAAAAATCAATCCCGGTATCTATTTTTTTAAGATGGTGGTCCCAATGCTTTCGGATGAAAAGAGATCCCTCAGCAGGGAATGACGCAGCCGGCCATCAATAATACATGCCTTTTTAACTCCCCCATCCAAAGCCACGGTAAGACAATCCACTTTTGGGATCATCCCCTTGGAAACAACACCATCCTTAATAAGCCCCTCCAGCTGGGATTCTTCCAGTTCACTGATTAAGGAACCCGGGTCGTTAATATCCCTGAGGATTCCCGGAACATCCGTCATGAGGATAAGTTTTTCGGCTTTCAGGGCTGCGGCAATTTTTGCGGCCGCGGTGTCCGCATTGATATTCATGGCATGACCGGAAACATCATCCACCCCAAAGGCTACGGTGGAAATCACCGGAAGGTATCCCGCCTGGAGCATATCCTCAATTACCTGCGGATTAACCTCCACCACTTCTCCCACAAAACCCAGATCTTCCCCACCCTTCCTTAATTGCTTTGCCTTAAGGAGCCCCCCGTCAATGCCGCAGAGCCCCAGGGCTTTGCCCCCGGCCTTTTGTATAAGGGATACCAAATCCTTGTTTACCTTGCCGCAGAGCACCATCTGAACTATTTCCATGGTGCCCTCGTCGGTATAACGAAGTCCCTGGACAAAACGGCTTTCCCTGCCGGTAGCCTTAAGCATCGCCTCAATTTCAGGCCCGCCGCCGTGGACCAGAACGGTTTTAATTCCCATGGAGGCCATCCGAACCAGGTCTTCAACAACCGCGGCCTTAAGGTCCTCGTTGATCATGGCATTGCCGCCGTATTTAACCACCAGAATTTTCCCGGTGTATTCCTTATTAGCCGGCAATGTTTGGATTAAACTTTCAATTTCCATAACAATCCTTTTTAAGACCGGTAATCCCCGTTGATCTTCACATAGTCATAGGTTAAATCGCAGCCCCAGACGGTACAGCTTTCCTGACCGGCCCCGGACAGATCAATAATAATTTCCACTTCCTCTTCGGAAAGAATTTTCTTTGCCCCGGTTTCTGAAAACGGATGGGAGGCGCCGGATTTGCAGACCAGAACCTCCCCGGCCCTGCTGAGGAACCGGACATCCACGGTTTCGGGATCAAACGCAACCCCGGCGTATCCCATGGCGCAGAGGACCCGGCCCCAGTTGGCGTCGGCACCGAAAACGGCACATTTTACCAGGCTGGATGAGACCACCGATTTGGCCAGGAGTTCCGCATCAGCTTCGGCGGCGGTTCCCCGGACGGAAACCGTCAGGAGTTTGGTAGCCCCTTCCCCGTCCCTGGCCATGGCTCTGGCCAGTTTGACGCAGAGGGCTTCCAGGGCTTCAGCAAACAGTTCGTAATCCGCATTTTCGCTTTCGATAAGCCGGTTCCCTGCCTGGCCGTTCGCCATTACCAGGATCATATCATTGGTGGAAGTATCCCCATCGACGCTGACCCGGTTAAACGAACGGGCCACCGCCCGCCGGAGGGCCTTATCCAGGAGCTGCTTATCTATGGCAGCATCACTGGTAATAAAACAAAGCATGGTGGCCATGCTGGGATGGATCATCCCGGAACCTTTTACCATAGCCCCAAGCCGGACCGGTTTCCCGTCCAGCTCAATCTCCATGGCCCCGTCCTTCTTTTTTGTATCCGTGGTCATGATGGCTTCCAGGGCAGCTTCGTGGCCCGCGGTATCTCCCCGGAGGGAATCCGCCAGGCTTTCCGCGGCGGCTTCAATTCTTTCAATAGGCATGGGAACACCGATAACCCCGGTGGAAGCCACTGCAAAGTTTTCCGGCGCCATGGTAAACTGGTCCGCGGCCAGGCTGGCCATAGCCCGGGCATGCTGCAGTCCAACCGCACCGGTACAGGCATTGGCATTCCCCGAATTGGCAATAACCCCATGGCAGCGTCCGCCGGCCAGGTTGATCTGGCTCACCAGAATACTGGCGGCTTTAACCCGGTTGCTGGTATACATGGCCGCGGCGGTACAAATCTTTTCCGAATAAATCAATCCCAAATCCCGTTTTTTACTGGTTGCCTTAATACCGCACCAGATCCCGCCGGCCCTGAATCCCCTGGGAGCGCAAACTCCGCCGCTTATTTCCTTTATCATGCTTTACTCCTTAAAAAACAGAGGGCAGGATTCCGATGCCCAGGCTTTCTTCATAACCCATGATAATGTTCATATTCTGAATAGCCTGTCCTGCTGCGCCTTTCACCATATTATCAATGGCGGTCACCACAATGAGGGTACTTCCCAGATGGTCCAAATGGACCGAAATATCACAGTAATTTGATCCCCGCACATTCCGGGTCACCCCGGTATTTCCATAGGGCAGGACCCGGACAAAAAATTCATCCTTATAAAATTCCTGATAAAGCTCATGGATTTTCCCGGCCTGGGTATCTATTTCCTTTGAAGGGGTCTTAAGACTTACCGGAACCACCCAGTCGCCGCAGAGGGGAATGTATATGGTACTGAGGATTCCCCGGTTCATAGGAGCCAGATGGGGAGTGAAGATTACCGGAACCGGCTTTCCCGCCATGGCTGCGGCATTCCGGTTGATCTCCGGGGTGTGCCGGTGGGATCCTACCTTGTAGGGGGACATCCCGTCGGCACATTCGGAAAAATGGGTGGTTCTGCCGGGTTCCCTGCCTGCCCCGGTAACCCCGGAAGCCGCATCCACAATGATGGTGGACCCTTCTTTTAATAGACCCTTTTTTAAGGCGGGAAAAATCCCCAGGCTGGCGCCGGTGGGATAACATCCGGGATTGGATAAGATCATGGGGCCCCGGGCGGCCTGGTTTTTTATTTTATCCCGGTTCATTTCAGGAAGCCCGTACACGGAAAACCGGCGTAGTTCGGGATACACAAACCCCTTCCCGTACCACGCGGTAAAGGTATCGTTATCATCATCAAACCTGAAGTCCGCGGAAAGATCAATGAAAGTTTTTCCCTTTTCTATACATAATTTTGCGAAGGGTTCTCCTACCCCGTGGGGCAGAGCTGAAAAAACCAGATCCGATTTATCAATTACCTCTTCTGCCTTCAATAACACCGCTGAAATTTGCCCTAGAAGATGGGGATAAACAGCTTCTATCCGCTGCCCCTCATAGGATGTGGATGAAAAAAACATCCTTGTAACCTTAGGATGGCCCGACAGAAAACGGATAAGCTCAATTCCGCCGTAACCGGTGGCACCGATAATTCCAATATTCATTAAATATCCTCCTGGGATACGGAAAAATACATGCTGATGGACCTTTACAGGCTAAGCATAAACATTCTCAATAAATAGATAAAGTGGGAAAATATTAAAAACTACGACGGAGGGGTAAAACGGAGAGAAGGGAAAAAGAATAATCCAGAATGGTTCTAGGGTTTTTCATACTAATAAAATTGCATAAATATTTATTACTGTCAAGATAAAAGAATGGGAAAATATCCATCTTTTATGCATTTATAGGGATTATTTTGTAAAAATATGCAAAAAATTGTAAAAAATTGGGGAATGCCCTACATAAACGCTTGACCAAATGGAGCATATTCTGGAATATTTATGCATAAAGATTGATACGGGCAAACAGAGATAATTCCGGGAATTTCCTTTTATTATTTCATCCTGGAATAAAGGGAGTTTCGAAAAACAACTAGGGTAACTTCCAAAAACAGGATTTTGGAAGTTCCTTCATGCATGAGAGGTAAAAGTATGGTTCAAGCAAGGATAGTGGATTTTGAAGACCAGGTAGAAGATGTTTTTCAGATGGATGATGAACAGGATTTCAGGACTCATAAGATTTATTGTGCCAACTGTATCAACTGCAAACTTGTCCCGGAAATTCAGGAAGGACAGACCCGGTACGTCCTGAGGATCCGCTGCGCCGCAGGAAAATGGAAGAAAAAGCTTGGTGAAGAAAAAGTATACAAATACTGTACCATTGGCCGCCGTTACCAGGATTCCTGTGATTCCTATGTGGAAATGGGTGACACCCGGGGGTTTATCCGGGAACTAAAGAAAAATCTCCCCAATAAGGATGAGCTGTACGTACTCAGCCAGGGGATGGAGGCTTAATTCGAAATAACAAGACCAGGCCCGGACATTACCAGTACCGGGCTTGTTTTTGATGCCATATCGTGTTATAGAATTCTTATGAAACGTTATCTATTTGTTTTTTTATTGCTCCCGGTGTTTTTTGCGATGGCCTGTACTTCCGGCCCTGTGGTAGTTCCCGAGGACATGAGTCCCTCCGAAATAATTCAAAAGGCCCAGGAAGCTTCCGACCGGAATAAATTTAAGGTTGCAAAAGAGTATTACGAAGTCCTTCTGGACAGATACGGAACCAGCATTGATCTGGTTTGTACTGCGGAATATGAAATAGCTTTTATCAACTACAAGCAGAAGCATTACGAAGAAGCCCAGGCCGGGTTCAACCAGCTCCTGGCCCGCTATGAGGGTCCGGATGCAATTTTCCTGCCCCAGCATTTCAAAATCCTGGCGGAAAAGGTTATGGCAAAAATGGAATCCGAAGGAAAGATTCAGCCCGCGGCGGCGGTTGATCCTATTCCTGCGGAATAACCCGGGATTTGTCTTTCAGGTTTTGAGATTTTCAAAGAAGGTTTCTCAATTCAGACGCAGTCCTTTCCGGATTTGTTTTAGTCCGGTAAAAAAACTGGTCTTTCGCTGCGGGTGATTCCGGGAGCCTCAATCACCGGGGACTCCGGTCCCTGAGGCCCTCGAAGGGACCCGCAGCATTTTATCCCTTTCATTCATGATAAACCCCTTATTGCGGCAGAATGATGGGATGCACCTGCAATCTCCTCTGCGCCACCGCTTCGTCTACGATTTCTTTGGTTATCTTTCCCCGGGGCCTGGGATGGGGCGGTGCATCACCGATAAGGATGATGATCTTCTCATCCGCGGCCCAGGGAAAATACACCGCCGCCTGGTACAGCGCCTCGTACACCGCTTCGGGGATATCCCTGCCGCCGGAAACCCGGATAGCGTTCAGGTTGTTCTGGAACACATCAAAATTGCTGGTAAACGGGATCGGCTTGTTCAGATAATCATCAAAATAGTCCTTATAAAGGATCATTCCAATCCGGAAGGATGCAAATTCCGAAATGATCCCCTTCATTTTGGGGATGAGCAGTTTCCTCACCGAATCAATATCATTTTTCATGCTGTCGGTAGTATCCAGACAAAGCACGATGTCCACATTTTTTCCCTTAAAATCATCGAGAATATCCCCTATTTTATCCACCAGGTCATCCGCTCCGGTGGAGTACACCAGGCTGCCGCTGGCAATATCCGTAAAGGCCTTTACGGTATCCTTCATAAAATTCCCCTCCGGCGGTCCCTCCAGGGGTTTTTGGGTAACCTTCAGTTCATAGGGGTTATCCCTGAAGGAACCCCGGTAGTCCGCCATGGGCAGGGAAAAGGCCCGGATATTAAAAAAAGTCCCGTCCACCACATACACTTCCCCATGCCTGGACCAGGCATATCCGTATTCCAGAATATAGGGAATATAAATATGAAAGGCTTCCCCGAACTGGGCATCCGGCTCCGGGGAGGAATCGATGAGCGAATAAATTTTACTTTCCCTGGGAATGGGAACACCGTCAAGAAGACGGATCTCATCGCCGTTGATAGGATTCCATTCCGGAGCGCGGTAAGCATAGTTATCCGCCTGGAGTTTAGGATCCCGGGTGGTTTCGGTCAGCAGCACCGATGCAATCCCGGGTTTTTTCCGGATAAAAAGATGGAACCCCCCGTCGACCCGCTGCTCAATCCGTAAATCCGAAGGATTAATCACCAGGTCCTGGGCGGATACCGAAAGACCCAGATAAAACATAATAAACACCGGTATTAAAAAACTTTTTTTATTCATGTTTATAATATCGGTGTAAATTTGGATTTCGAAACCTTTAGAAAGATGAATGTATTTCCATAGATAATGTAAAAGTCGGAGCTTCCACTCCAATATTCCATTATGATAAGCTTATCCATCGAACGTGGTTTATATCTAGTGTCCTGACTTTTTCAAATTGCCTAAAGCTTAGGAAATTATTTCTTTGCAAATACAAAGATATATAAAAACCATATTCAAGCATTTTATATTTGTCAGGATACTAGTTGTGCTAAAAGGGTAGGTTATGAAAAAGAAATTGCGGCGGACCGGAATAGTTATTCTTATCATTATTTTTGTACTTCTCTTTGCAGTACTGGTTTTATTCCGGAACGAATTATACAGTTTAGCATCATTAAATAAAATTGATACTTATGGAATGTTCCAAATGACATACTATGGCGATTACGGATTTGATGATTTTCTTAAGGTCGGCGCAAAGAGCGACCGTGAAATGGAAAGAATAATCACCAAACGGCTGCTTAAGGGCATGCCCATTAATTTTGGAGTAACCGGTGATGGATGTACCGCTTTTGTTACAAAGAATGAACAGGGAGAAGTCATCTACGGCAGGAATTTTGATTTCTTATACTCCCCGTCGCTGCAATTATTTACAAAACCTGATCATGGATATGCCTCGGTTTCAACGGTGAATTTGTCCTTTGCGGGATACGGGGAGGGAAACCTGCCTTCGGGTCTCAGCTTTGGCAGTTTCCTTACCCTGGCTGCCCCATACCTTCCCTTTGATGGCATGAATGAAAAGGGAGTTGCCATGGCATTGCTTGCCGTCCCGGAGGCGGATTATTCCCGGAATGATAATGCAATTACCCTGAATACCACCACGGCCATCAGGCTTGTGCTGGATAAAGCAGCGTCGGTGGATGAGGCGGTCCAGATGCTGAAGGGATACGATATTTATTTTTCGGGCGGAATTAATTGCCATTTTTTAATTGCCGATGCTTCAGGAAAGTCGGTTATTGTGGAATATTACAACGGCGGCCTCCAGACCATAATCCCTATGGAGGATTACCAGATCGCATCCAATTTTATTGCCTATAATGGACTTAATATCGGAGAGGGTTATGATGAATTAACCCGGCATGATGCGGTAAAAACAGCGATTGAAAGCAACCGGGGGTTTTTGAGCAATAACCAGGCCATAGCTTTACTTGCCGAGGTGGGTGTAATTAATGAAGGTACAGATAAACTTCAATGGTCGGTACTGTATAATCTCAATACCGGCGAAGGAAATATTTTCGCCCACCGGAATATCCATAATATCATTAACTTCCATTTGAATTTGAATCGGTAATACAATCGGGCTATAATACAAATGGGGAACTTCTGAAATCTGTCACCATTTTTAAGGTCCTCAATTTGTAAAAAAGGAAACCTGATGTACGACACAACCATTATTGGCGCCGGTCCCGGCGGTTACCTTGCGGCGGAACGGCTGGCAAAATCCGGGAAAAAAGTCCTTCTGGTGGAGAAGAATTTTCTTGGAGGAACCTGCCTGAATGAAGGCTGTATGCCCACCAAAACCTTGATTAATGCTGCAAAACTCTATGTCCATGCCGGGGAATCCGGGAAATTCGGAGTTACCTGCGGGGAGGTCAGTTTTGACTGGGGAAAAATGCAGGCCTGGAAGCAGGAGGTGGTGGACAAGCTTAAAAACGGCATTGCCCTGACCCTGAGAAAAAACTTCGTGGATATCCAGGACGGTACCGGATCAATAATAAAAGAACCCGGAACGGATTCACCAGGTCTGGTAAGGGTTGAATTAACCGGCGGGGGATTCCAGGAACAGGAAACAAAAACCATTATCATTTCTACCGGATCAAGGACTTTTATTCCCCCTATTCCAGGCAGCCGGGACAATCCTAATGTCCTGGATTCCTCTGTCCTGCTGGCCATAAGGGATGTCCCTAAAAGCCTGACAATCATCGGGGGCGGGGTAATCGGTACGGAATTTGCGGGACTGTTTTCGGCCCTGGGATGCCAGGTTACGGTCATCGAAATGATGGATGAAATTATTCCCCTGATGGACAGGGAGCAGGCACCCCTCCTCCGGCGTAATCTCCGGCAGGTGGATTTTAAACTGGGATGCCGGGTGGACAGGATAGAAAATACATCCGTATATTTTACCGCAAAAGATGGAAGCCAGGCTTCTGTTACGTCGGACATTATCCTTATGGCAGTAGGAAGAAAACCCTTAACCGACGGATTTGGACTTGAAAATACCTCCGTTACCCGGGGGCAGTCCGGTATTGCGGTGGACGAATATATGAAAACCTCGTCTCCCTTCATTTGGGCTGTGGGGGATTGTACCGGCAAAAGTCTTCTGGCCCATTCGGCCCACCGGATGGCAGAAGTTGCATCAACTGATATTTTGAAAACCCTGGGTTCCACTCCCGGGGAAAACCGGAACCGCATGAGCTACCAGGCCATTCCCTGGGTAGTGTATGGAATCAGCGAAGCCGCCGGGGTTGGTATGACCGAACAGGACGCGGAAAAACAAAACATTCCCATAGTAAAATCATCCGTGCCCATGCGGATGTCGGGACGCTTTGCTGCGGAAAATACCTTTGCCGGCCAGGGGGCGGTGAAAATAATTGCCCAGGCCGAAACAAAACGGATCCTGGGTATCCATGCGGTAGGTGCCTATGCCTCGGAATTTATCTGGGGGGCCGGACTGATTATAGAACAGGGGTTTACGGTAGAGGATGTTAAAAAAATGATTTTTCCCCATCCTACGGTCTGTGAATTAATCAAGGAAGCGGTCTGGTCATTGTAATTCAAAAAAACGGGACGGTCCGGATATGTTTTCAAAATCCCGGACCGTCCCGTTTTCCAATACACTTATCCGGAAACCTAAAGGGTTCCCTTAGGCATAAGGGCAATATCAATTCCTGAATAATCGTTATCTATTCCGCATTCATCCAGGATCTGCGAAACCTGCCCCCGGTGGTGAATACCGTGGGCAATCATTTGGTTGAGCAGAAAATGAAGGGGCACCGCATCGGGGTTTCCGCCGTACCAGTTAAGTTTAATTGGCACATACAAATCCCTGTCATCCAGCGACGAAACAAAATCAATCACCGCCTGGCCCGCTTCTTCAAAAATTTCTTTCAATTTCTGCCAGTCTGCCTTTACCAGAGGCTGGGTATGGTCCATGAATTTCTTATCCGGGGAAAGGGATTTTATTTTATCAGGAAAATAAGGTTTGAACATCCCAAGAAAAAATATATCTCCCCCGCAGATATGCCGTGCCAGGCCTGAAAGACTGCCGTAATAACTGCCCCGCTTTTTTTCACGGTCCTCCTCGGAAAGGGTATCCAAAATATCCATGATCTGCTTGTTTGTTTCTTTTGAATCCTTCGCCATCATGACAATGGTATTTTTCATAACTGCTCCTTATTGGAAACTTCTAAAAACTTCAGTTTTTAGAAGTTTTCCATAGATGTTCCCCAATTGCACCGGGGAATCCAACCTGTTTTACCGGATAAAGAATCTAAGGATGAAGATAACAAATAGTATCCAGGTGATAACGGTAATTTCCTTGAATTTGCCTGTACAAACCTTCAGGATCACATAGGTTAAAATTCCATATACGATACCTTCTGCAATGCTGTATGCAAAGGGCATCATAATGATAGCCATGAATGCGGGGATACCCTCGGTGGGGTCGGAGAAATCAATACCCGTGACCGACTTCATCATAAGGAATCCAACCATTATCAGGGCGGGCGCAGTGGCAGCTCCGGGAATCAAAAGGAAGAGGGGGGACAGGAAGAGGGCTACCAGGAAGAAAAACGCCGTGGAAAGGCTGGTCAGACCGGTCCGTCCGCCCGCAGCCACCCCGGCGGAACTTTCAATATAGCTTGTTACAGTTGATGTACCCAAAGCAGCACCGGCTACGGTACCGACAGCATCCGCCAGGAAAGCCTGTTTGACCCGGGGAACATCGCCGTTTTTATCAATCAGCCCGGCCTGGGTGGTTACACCCACCAGGGTTCCAACGGTATCAAAAATATCAACAAACAGGAATGTAAAGAACACCGTGAAGAACTTAAACGTCAGCACCGAAGAGAAATCAAACTGCATAAAGAGGGGCGCCGCGGGAAGACTGAAAGGGGAAAATCCCTCGGGAATGGAAGTAATCTGAAAGGGTATACCAATGATGGTGGTTGCCAGGATACCAATCAGAATGGAACCGGGTACCCTGTTTGCAAAAAGAATAATGGTGATCACAAGACCGATAATGGCCACCAGGGCGCTGCCTGCCTTTATATTTCCCAATTCAAGCAACGTCTCTGTATTTCCAATGACAATTCCCGCATTCTTCATACCAATTAAAACGATAAACAGACCAATCCCCACCGCCACAGCTTTCTTAAGATTGTTGGGGATTGCCTTGACAATTGCTTCCCGGACATTAAAGAAGGACAGAATGATAAATACGATACCTTCAATAAATACCGCAGTCAGGGCTATCTGCCAGGAATAACCCATGCCAATAACTACCGTGTGGGTAAAAAAAGCATTCAGCCCCATGCCGGGAGCCAGGGCCACCGGGAGATTGGCTGCGAAGGCCATAACCAGGGTAGCAATAATTGATGCAATTACCGTACCGGTAAAAACGGCTTCAGGGGTCATCCCGTTTCCAATACTGCCAAGCATTGCGGGGTTAACCGCCATAATGTATGCCATTGTTAAAAATGTGGTAAGCCCCGCCAGAATCTCCCGTCTGAACGTGGTACCATGTTCCTGCAGCTTAAAAAGCTTTTCCATGAAAGTTCCTCCTTAATTAATATCTTTAATTTCAAGCCTTTTTCAAAACTCGGTTAGTTTTGAAAAAGGCTTTTGCAGGAAGAATACTATTTCCTTACCCGTAAATAAAATAATATTCTTTCTGCACTTGCATCTAAGGCTGCCTTTTCAAAATTGGATATTTTGAAAAGGCCTCTTTCCCTTACGGAATTAATTGCAGAATATCAAATTTTGATTATGGGCACCTCTAAAAACTCGGTTAGATTTTTAAAGGTGCCCTAGGAGAAATTTTTATTTCTTTATCTTATAACGAAATAAAAAAGTTTCTCCATCTTACATCTAAGGAAAACTTCTAAAAACTGAAGTTTTTAGAAGTTCCCTTATGTTACTCAATACAAAAACAAAAATTATTAGAAATTGTAAAGCACCGCTGCGGATAAAAGAAAAAGCCGCTCCGGACGGAGCGGCCAAAGTATGAAATTACTTCAGATAAAGAGGCCTGGGTGTGTAATGGGTATGCAGCAGCTTGTGGGCCTTTTCTCCATTGGGTTCGCCAAGGAACTCATCATACACCTGCTTAATAAAGGGGTTCTGATGGGAACAGCGGTAGGTTGATTTCTCGTCGTCATGGTAAATACCGGAAATCCGTTTCTGGCGGATTTCATCGGTACAGCCATAGGGCTGGCCGCCGCCGCCGATACAGCCGCCCCGGCAGGCCATAACTTCCACAAAGTGGTAGGGCACTTCCTTGCCTGCATCCCGGGCTTCCCGGATCTTGTCCAGCACCGCCGCGATGTTGCCCATCTGATGGGCTACGGCAATACGGATTTTGGTTCCGTCCATATCAACTTCGGCTTCCTTGATACCCTCAAGGCCCCGGACCGGCGTAAAGTTTACATCCCCCAGTTCCTTTTTGGTCACCAGGTGATAGGCGGTTCTGACCGCAGCTTCCATAACACCCCCGGTGGCACCGAAAATGGTACCTGCCCCGGTATAGGGTCCCAGGGGATTGTCCGCATCTTCATCGGGAAGATTAAGGATATCAATACCGGCCTGTTTAATCATCCGGGCCAATTCCCGGGTGGTGATGGAGATATCCACATCCTGGTTATAACCGGCGGACTTCATATCGCCACTGCGCTCAATTTCCCATTTCTTTGCGGTACAGGGCATAACCGATACGGACACAATTTTCTTGGGATCGATACCGGATTTCTGGGCCCAATAGGTTTTGATCATGGCGCCCATCATCTGCTGGGGTGATTTGGCGGTGGAGAAATTCGGAATCATATCCGAGTAGTATTTCTCCATGTAATCCACCCATGCGGGACAGCAGCTGGTAATCAGAGGGATGGCACTGCCCTTGGTGGTAAGCCGTTTCACCAGTTCGCTTCCTTCCTCGATGATCGTCAGGTCCGCGGAGAAGTTGGTATCAAATACGGTTTTGAATCCCAGCCGGCGGAGCGCCGCATAAATTTTCTTGGTAAGGATGGTTCCGGGTTGAAGACCAAACTCCTCGCCCAGGGCAACCCGGACTGCCGGAGCAATCTGCACCACCGAATGCATTTCCTGGTTCTGCAGGGCAGCCCACACCTGTTTGGTTTCGTCATTTTCGTAAATGGCTCCCACGGGACAATGGGCGGCGCACTGGCCGCACTTGATACAGGGACTGTCCCCTAACGGAACTTCAGCGGCCGCACCGATTCTGCCGTGGATACCCCGGCCATGGAATTCCAAGGCCCAGACGTTCTGCATTTCCTGGCAGACCTTAACGCACCGGCCGCAGCGGATACACTTCTCAGGATTGAGAATGATCGCCGGGTTGGAATCATCTACTTTAAGATCGTTGCTGATCTTCGGGAAATGAACTTCCCTGATCCCGAATTCCGCAGCCACGGTCTGGAGTTCACAGTTGCCGTTCCGGGGACACTGGAGACAGTCATTGGGATGATTTGAAAGGATAAGTTCCACCACGGTCCGCCGAACCGAAATGATTTCGGGGTCGTGGGTAATAACATTGACTCCCTCGCTGACAGGGGTTGTACATGCCCTGATCATCTTGGGGGAACCCTCCAGACGGACGATACAAATTCCGCAGGCTGCCCAGGCGGGAAGGTCCGGATTATAGCAGAGGGTGGGAATTTTTATATGCGCCTGTTTTGCCGCTTCAAGAATAGAAGTTCCTTCTTTAACTTGGACCGGCATACCGTTTATTTTAAGGTTAACCATCAATCTTCTCCTTCTCTCGCCTACTTCTTGATAACTGCGCCGAATTTACAGGCAGCAAAACATTCACCGCATTTAATACACTTCGACTTGTCGATGACGTGGGGCTGGCGTTTTTCCCCGGCGATGCACGGTACAGGACAGCGTCTTGCGCAAAGTCCGCATCCGATACATTTTTCAGGATCGATTTCAAACACCACCAGGTGCTTGCATTTTCCTGCCTGGCATTTTTTATTGTTGATGTGCTCCAGATATTCATTCCGGAAGTTTTTCACCGTAGCCAGGGTAGGATTGGCCGCCGAACCGCCGAGCATACAGAGGGATGCCTTGGTCATAGCCTTTCCGATTTCCTCAAGTTTTTCCAGGTCCGATTCAACACCGTTGCCCCGGGCAATCTTTTCAAGGATCTTCTTAATCTGGGTCGTACCAATCCGGCAGGGAGAACACTTTCCGCAGGATTCATCCACACAGAATTCCATGTAGAACCGGGAAACATCGACCACGCAGTCATCCTCGTCCATGACGATCATACCGCCGGAACCCATCATGGATCCCAGGGCGGTGAGGCTTTCATAATCGATAGGAGTATCCAGGCTGGCTTCGGTCAGGATACCGCCGGAGGGACCGCCGGTCTGAACTCCCTTGAATTTTTTTCCGTCCTTAATCCCGCCGCCGATATCATAAATAATATCCCTGAGGGTGGTTCCCATGGGTACTTCCACCAGACCGGAGTTTTTCACTTTCCCGGTAAGGGCAAATACCTTGGTTCCCTTGGATTTTTCAGTCCCGATGGCCGACAGCCATTTTCCGCCTTTGGTAAATACCACGGGAATGTTGGCGAGGGTTTCCACGTTGTTGATCACCGTGGGTTTTCCCCAGAGACCGCTCTGGGCGGGGAACGGGGGTTTCGGAATAGGCATACCCCGCTGTCCTTCCAGGGATTTTATAAGGGCTGTTTCTTCACCGCACACAAAGGCGCCGGCACCAAGCCGGATTTCAATATCAAAATTGAAACCCGAACCCAGAATATTTTCCCCCAGCAGGCCGTATTCCCGGGCCTGCCTCAGGGCTATATTCAGGCGTTCAATTGCCAGAGGATATTCGGCCCGGATATATACATAACCCACCTGGGCACCTACGGTCTTTGCGCAGATGGTCATTGCTTCAATAACTGAATGGGGATCGCCTTCAATGGTGGAACGGTCCATATAGGCACCGGGGTCACCTTCATCGGCGTTGCATACCACGTATTTTACATCGTTCTCGGCCTTGCGGGTTAAATCCCACTTAAGCCAGGTGGGGAACCCCGCACCGCCCCGGCCCCGGAGACCGGAAACCTTCAATTCTTCAATTACCTGCTCGGGGGTCAGCTGGAACAGAACCTTTTCCAGTCCCACATAACCTTCCCGGGCAATGTATTCATCAATATTTTCAGGATTGATCACACCGCAGTTCCGGAGCACCACCCGGACCTGTTTCTGGTAGAACTGGATATCCTCCAGGGTGGTAATGTCCTTCTTTTCGTCCGCCTGGTAGAGAAGGCGTCTCACTTCCCTGCCCTTCACCACCTGTTCCGCAATGATTTCCTTTGCATCTTCAGGTTTTACTTCCACATAAAATGATTCTTCGGGAAGAACCTTTACAATAGGCCCTTTTTCACAGAACCCAAAACAACCGGTTTTAACAATTTGTACTTGATCTTTTACACCCTGGCTCTCTGCTTCGGCAATAAGGTTTTTGAAAATATCATCAGCCTTACTTGATTCACAACCGGTTCCTCCGCAGACAAGGATATAGTGGTTATACGCCATTATCTCTCCCCCTTAGATTACTTGGAATTCATGATGTCAGCGGCGGGCCTGTCCAGGATGGAATTATCCAGAAGTTCCTTACCGATGATATGTTTTTTAACAATTTCCTTAGCGGTTTTAGCATCCACCTTTCCGTAAATAACGGTGGGCATACCGGGAACTACCACTTCCACGGTGGGTTCCGAATGGCAAAGCCCCATACAGCCGGTCTGCCGGACCACCACCTTGTCCACTAATTTTTCGGTATCCAGGGATTCCAGGAATGCATCCAGGGTTTCCTTTGCACCGGCGGCAATACCGCAGGTTCCCATACCGACAATAACCTGGATTTCTTTGCCTTCCACTTCCCGTTTCCGGAGGTCATCTTTTTTAGTATCTCTGAGTTTTCTCAATTCTTCCAAACTCATCTTTGCCATCGTATTCTCCTTATGGATGGGGCTGTTTTAACCATTCGGTCAACACAGCTTCCTTAATTTCTTGCGGGAAAGCGGCGGTTAAACCGGATTCCCCTTATCTTCCTCTGCTTCCTGATCATCTTCTTCCATTGAACGGAGATAACGGTCCAAAAGCACAAGGGAACCCACATCTTCAAAATCTCCCAGAACATCCAGAAGTTCCGATTTGCGGGCCTCGTATTCAATATCCTTGGTTCCGTCCTTTAGGGTCCGCTTGATAATCACTTCCTTGGGACCGGGAAAAAGAAACAAAGTCCTGAACATACCCGGCAGATCCCCCACAGGAGGGGTATCCACATTGTTTTTGTCAAACCATGCGGTTACTTTGGTGCCGGTATTTTTTTCGGATTCAAAATCCCATCCGCCGGCGGATTGATTTGCGGTCTGAATGAGGAAGGGAATCCCCAAACCTACCTTCCGTCCGGGATGTTTCTGTCCGTCGGTCTGGAAAGGATCAATAGCCCGCTGAAGTTCTTCCCGGCTCATTCCCTTTCCATTATCTTTAACGATAAACCGGAATTCCTTATCTGTTTCCTGAACTTCCACTTCAACCGAATCAGCTCCCGATTCCGCGGCATTTTGAGTTATATCCGTAAGAAGATCGCTCAGGGTAAAGTGCATAGTTTATCCGTTCTGGTATTTTGCAATAATTCCGGGAAGCATATCCGTGGTAAGCTTTCCGTAGGTATCACTATTAATAGTTATTACCGGAGCCAATCCGCAGCATCCGACACAGCGGACCGGATCAATGGAGAATAAACCATCCGCGGTCACCGCGTCTTCCTGAAGACTCAGGATTGACCGGGCTTCATTGATAAGATCCTGGCCGCCCTTTAGATAACAAGCCGTACCCAGGCAGACCGAAATCCTGTATTTCCCCGGTTTTGTGGTTTTAAAGAAATGGTAAAAGGTAATAACCCCATAGATCCGCGCCAGGGGAATACCCGATAATAAAGCCAGCTTTTCCGCGGCTTCCCTGGGAATATAACCAAAGGTTTCCTGTATTTTATGCAGCATCATAATGAGACTGCCCGGTTTAACCTTCCATTCATCAATAAACGAACTCAGTTCTTTTGGAAAATCTATTTTTCCCTGAGAATCCGCGCCCTTTGCGGGCGTTGCACCTGCAACTGCCATGGATACCTCCGTAATTAAATGGATAAAAAAAGCATTTATTTCCTGAGAATATTTTATACGTATTAATAAATTTAGGCAACCCCGTTTACTCCTAAATCTATATAATTTTAGCCAATGTTAGTCTTGACTTACATTTCCTTCTATATATTAAAGCCAATTCCCAGGTATGGCCTGAAACCAAATGAAGAATAATAACCCAGCCAGCCCTCACGGACAAAATCATAGGAGAAAAAGTCCGTGGTAAGCTGGGCTCCCACATTAAAAAAGAGGTTGCGGCTGTACAACAGGTTGAGCTTAACATCCACCCCTAACCCGATATTGAGGTTGGAAAAGGAGATATCGTCCCGGAAGCCGGATTGATAATTCCCCTTATAATTTCTTGACAGCAGATGAAGCCCCAGCCCGGCATAAAATTCGACATCCTTGGTTAAGGCTTTATGGGTAGCAGCTCCAATGGTCGTTTCCGCAAAAAATCCAAAGGTATTATTAATTTTTAAATCTTCAAAATAGAATAAAAAGGGATAGGATAAAAAGATATTGGCAAATAATCCCCAGGAACTCCTATTTATGGTATAAAAAGCATCAATATTAAGCCCTACATTGTTGCTGAGCGTATCTAAACCGCTGTCACCTTCCATTGACAGCCCATATGCGGGGCCAAAGGAAATCCATTTCTGGGATTGGGCAAATCCGGCGGATGCGCCTAGAATACAGAGGGTCAAAAGCAGAACCGTTTTTTTCATTATTTAGTCCATATAATTTCATACACCACCGGTTTTTCCAATACCAGCAGATCCGTCAGGGGAACCGAAAAATTTGCCTGGTTTTTTACAAAACCGCCGCCTTTGACACTTTTTACGGTGCCCGGCATGGTAAGGCTGATGGTAACCATCGCGTTTTTTATTTCATTGGATATGTTGCCTCCATACACCGAGGTAACCAGATCCAGGTATTCCTTAACGGTCAGCACTTCCCCGGTGGCGACCGGTGCCATAATCGCATCAAGATAATCCGCCACATCGGAAGAAAAAAGACCGATTAATTCGGGCCCCTTGGAAAGGTCCAGGTTAATCGTCAGGGATCCTCCCCCGCTGTTCTGGGTATATCTGGCAAGCCGGTATACATCATTCTTTGATGTCCCGGTGACCAGGAAATCATCAATTTTACTGATTTTCACGGGCCCATCAATTGTGGTGGGATCCATATTCTGGAGCAGGGCGGAACTTATCCCGGGAGCTGCGGCCATGGATTTTCCAATGGCAGCGCCGTCTATAGAAAAATCCCCGGGGCTCTGGGAAAAGGATTTCAAAAGAGCCGCCGTTTTAGGTTCCAGGGATGCCCGGATGGATATATCCGCGGCTCCGCTTTCATGGATGACCCCGGTCATGCGGGCTGAACAGGAAACAAAAAAAAGACTTAATCCCAGGCTTAGCACAAGAAACGGTTTAAACATGATAACTCCAATATAATAATTACTCTAGCATTTTTTTACATATAAATCTATAAAGACAAACCTTTCAAATCAGAGAGGGTTACGGTTCGTGAATTTTTAACATTTTTGTCAGGATTTTATGTTTTTTTATATCATCCTGCAACTATTAAGCAGCGTCCGTGTCTAATAAAAAGGAAAGCCAGATTATTTTTTGTATATAACTGGAAATTTACCATGAAATAAAGAGGTGCCATCATGCTCAAGCCCCGTACCCCCTGGAAATTTTTAGATGAATACCGGGGAAAAATGTTTAATGGCCTTTGGCCAACCTTTCCGGAGATGTTTAGAATTACCGTTTCCCGGTATGGAGAAAGGCCCTGTTTTACGATTTATGATCCGGACAGGACCAGCCTGACCTATAATGAAGCCCTGAAAAAGGTTGAAGCCGTGGCCCGGTGGCTCCATAGTAAGGGAGTCAAAAAGGGTGCCCATATTGGTTTAACCGGCAAAAACCTGCCCGAATGGACCGTCGCTTATTTGGGAATCCTGTTTGCCGGGGGGGTTGTTGTTCCTATTGATCAGCAGTTAAAAATCGATGAAATTGACCTGCTGCTAAAAACCGCCCGGGTTTCCATGCTGTTCACCGATGAAGAAAAACATGATTATTATTCGAAGTCTTCCTTTATCAAGGAATTAATTTCCCTGCATAAGGGAACGGGAAACTACATTTATGACCTGGATGGTCCGGAAGCAGCTATAGAACAGGCCCAGGAAATGGATTTGGCGGCTATTCTGTTCACCTCCGGAACCACCGGAACCCCCAAGGGGGTTATGCTGACCCATCAGAATCTGGTTTCCGACTGCTATCTTGCACAGTCCAACCTGGATATTTTTTCCACGGATGTTTTTTATGCCCTTCTGCCCCTGCACCACTCCTATCCCATGCTGGCGGTCTTTATTGAATCCATGTCAGTCGGGGCTGAAGTGGTTTTCGGCAAAAAAATGGTAACCAAGGCTATTCTTAAGGACCTGAAACAGGCAAAAATTACCATGCTCCTGGGGGTACCGGTCCTGTTCAACAAGGTTCTGGCGGGAATTATTAAGGGAATCAAAGCAAAGGGACCCATTGTCTATGGGGCATTGAGTTTCTTAATGACCATATCCGGGATGATTAAAAAGGTTTTTAAGGTTAATCCCGGGAAAAAGATGTTCAAGAGTGTCCTGGATAAGGCATCCCTGACCACCCTGAGGATCTGTATCTGCGGCGGCGGCCCCCTGGCGCCGAGTGTGTTCAGGAAGTACAACCAATTGGGTATCGATTTTATTCAGGGTTATGGATTGACCGAAACCTCCCCCATCATCGCCCTGAATCCTGTGGAACATTACAAAGAAACCAGTGTAGGGAAAATTATCGCCCAGACTGATATGAAGATCCTTGATCCGGGTGACCGGGGAATCGGGGAAATAATAGTGAAGGGTCCCATGGTCATGCAGGGGTATTTTGAACTTCCCGAAGAAACCAAGGCAGCCTTTACCGAAGACGGGTATCTTAAAACCGGAGACCTGGGTTATATCGACAGCGAACAGTACCTCTACCTTACCGGCCGGGCAAAAAACATGATTGTTACCGCCGGCGGCAAGAACGTATATCCCGAAGAAATAGAAAACGAATTTCAGTTGTTTGATAAAATTGACCAGATCATGGTCCGGGGATTTGTGGCCGACAAGAAGATGAAAACCGAGGGTATAGAAGCCCTGGTCTACCCGGACCCTGAAGCGTTCAAGGATGGGGCGGGCAACATGGCCTCCAAGGAAGCCATCAAAGCCAGTATTGATGCCATCATATTGGAGGTCAACCAGAGACTCCTTCCTTACCAGCGTATTGAAAAAACCATTATCCTGGATGAACCAATGGAGATGACCACCACCAAAAAAATTAAGCGCGATTCCGTATAAGCAAAAGAACATGAGATTTTTCCCAGATTTCCCCTGCAAAATCCGGACAGGTTTTGCAGGGATCCGGGGATACCTTTTCCGGAACTGTCCGGTTCCGGAAATGATATATGATAAAACAGTAATTACCAACTTGACAAATTCGATGAATTTGTAATATAACTTAATTATGACAAAATGTGATCATTTTGTCATGTAAAGGCGAGACCATGGCAATTGAAGTCATTGGAACAGGGAGAGCTGTTCCGCCTAAGAGGATCACCAACGGGGAACTGGCAAAAGAGATAGATACCAGCGATGAATGGATCCGCTCCCATACAGGAATAGGAGCCAGGCATATTGCGGATGAAAATGTTGCAACGAGTGACCTGGCCCTGGAAGCAGCAAGAAACGCAATAGCTATGGCAGCTGAAAAAAACAATGAAACCATTGATTCGGTTATATCCAGTATTGATATCATCGTGTGCGGGACCGCCACCCCGGATTTTTTTGGGTTTCCATCCACAGCCTGTATTATCCAGGGACAGCTTGGGGCTGTAAATGCCGGGGCTTTTGATGTATCCGCCGGATGCACCGCCTTTGTATACGGTCTTGAAACAGCCCAGGCACTTTTGAATGTAAATAAAAACCGGAAAAGAGCCCTGGTTGTTGGCTGCGAGATACTTTCAAAAATTACCAATTGGGAGGACCGGAACACCTGCGTCCTGTTCGGCGACGGAGCCGGGGCAGCGGTAATCGAAAAAACCGGTGCCCCATCGGAAGGGCCCGGCAGACGGGGTATTATTAATAGCATTATGGCGGCGGACGGGACCGGCATAGACCACCTGGTTATGAGAAAAGGCGGGACCAGAAATCCCTTTAAAAAGGGAGATGTGGTGGATATGCCGCCCCATTTGGAAATGAACGGCCGGGCGGTTTACAATTTTGCGGTAAAGGTGCTGGCCAAAACCGTGGAGGACCTGCTTAACCAGGGGGCTATTTCCATTGACGATGTATCCCTGATTATCCCCCACCAGGCTAATGCCAGGATTGTCCAGGCTGCGGCCAACCGCCTCCATATTCCTGAAGAAAAATTTTTCCTCAATATTGAGGAATATGCCAATACTTCGGCGGCTTCTATTCCTATTGCCATGGATGAGCTGAACCGGGCTGGAAAACTCCACCGGGGGGACATCATCATGACCCTGGGATTCGGAGCCGGGTTAACCTACGGGGGGAATTTAATCATATGGTAAATAATCTGGTATTTTTATATCCCGGCCAGGGAGCCCAATACCCCGGCATGGCCCTGGATTTCCGGGGGGCCAGCGAATCGGTCCGGAAGCTTTTTGTTACAGCCGCGGGTATTTACGGCAGGGATATGGAAAGCCTCTTAAAGGATTCCGATGCGGATACCCTTAAACGGAGTGATGTTTCCCAGCCTGCGATTACCCTGGCTAATCTTGCGGCGGCCGCCTATCTTGAAGAAAAGGGATTTATCCCTGTAGCCTGTGCAGGTTTCAGCCTGGGTGAATATGCCGCCCTGGCCACCGCAAAAGTCATAACGATAGAAGATTGTTTTAAACTGGTTACCGAGCGGGGTAAGGCCATGCAGGCCGCCGCCGACCGGATCGCCCAAAAAAGTTCCACCCCGGAAGCAGCCCCGGGGATGGCCGCTGTAATAGGACTGGCGCCGGAACAGGTGGAAGCCCTGGTCGCGGAATGGACCGCCGGCGGATTAAAAGATCTCTATGCGGCCAACTTCAATTCTCCAAAACAAGTTGTAGTAGCAGGAACCGCAGAAGCCCTGGCGGAAGCGGAACCCCGGTTCAAGACAGCCGGCGCCCGCCGGGTGATCCGGCTCCAGGTTGCCGGTCCATTTCATTCTCCCCTGATTAATGAGGCGGCGGACGAATTTGGCCCTGTCCTGGAATCGGTCCCATTCAATGATCCCTCGATTCCTCTGTTTTCCAATGTAACAGGAAAAGAAGTGGCTTCCGGAGCGGAGGCAAAAATTCTGGCCCTCAGGCAGATCACCGAACCGGTCCGCTGGACCCAGGAAGAAGGGGCCATCGCAGCCCTGGGGATTAAGGCGGTTCTGGAGACCGGTCCCGGCAGGGTACTCCAGGGTTTATGGAAAGATACGGGCAGTTCTATCCCCTCCTTTGGGGCAGGCACCCTGGAAGATATCGAAAATACTATTAAAACCATAGTGTTATAAGGAGTATCCATGCAGCTAGAAGGAAAGAAAGCCTTTATAACCGGAGCATCCCGGGGGATTGGACGGGCCATCTCGGACTGTTTTCTCAAGGAAGGAGCTGAAGTCTGGGGGCTCGGTACAAAAGAACCGGCGGATTTACAGGAAAGGATTTCCCTTTCCAACGGCAAATTCCACTGGGTCACCGCGGACCTCTCCATTCTCATTTCAATTGAAGGTATTGTGGAAGCAGCCATAAAGGATGCGGGAAGTTTCGACATCCTGGTTAACAATGCGGGAATCACCAAGGACGGCCTTTCCTTCAGAATGACCCTGGAGGATTTCCAGAAAGTTCTGGATGTAAACCTGACCGCGGCTTTTCTTATTTCCAGAACCATTGGCCGGGATATGATCCGGCAGAAAAAAGGTTCCATTATCAACATGTCCAGCGTCGTTGGGGTCCACGGAAACGGAGGCCAGGCCAACTACGCTTCCAGCAAAGCCGGATTGATCGGTCTTACCAAAAGCCTGGCCCATGAAATGGCCAGCCGGGGAATCCGGGTAAATGCGATTACCCCTGGTTATATTGCTTCGGATATGACCGATGCCATGCCCGAAGCAGCCAAGGAAAAACTGATTGATCATATTCCCCTGAAGCGGATCGGCAGTCCCGATGATATAGCAGCGGCGGCACTTTTCTTGGCCTCCGACGGATCGGCGTATATAACAGGACAGATTATCCCGGTTGACGGCGGAATGTTTATATAATTAAGAGAAGTTTTTTTAAATATCAAATTTTGAACATGGCTTAACTATAAGATATGGTTCTAAAAAATTGAGAACTTATTGATAGGGAGAACAAATTGATGAAAAAGGTTGTGGTTACAGGTATGGGGGTAATCTCTCCCCTGGGAAACTCGGTTGAAGAATTTGAGGCTGGTCTCCGGGCCGGCAAAAGCGGTGTGGATAAAATCACCATTTTTGACACCACCGATTTTGATGTAAAAATCGCTGCGGAAGTAAAGAATTTTGATACAGCCCGGTGGATTGATAAAAAAGATGCCCGGAAAATGAGTAAGTTTACCCAGTACGCCGTGGCAGCCACAGACCAGGCCTTGATGCAGGCCGGTCTTATTGAAAAGACCGAAGGGGAACGCCCAAAACTGAAGAGTGATCCCGAAAGGACCGGTATTGTTCTGGGAAACGGTATCGGCGGTTTTGAGGTGGTCACCGAATCCATGAAAAAATTATTCGACCAGGGACCCAGGAGGATGCTCCCCCTGACGGTCCCCCTGATGATCGGCAATGAAGCCGCGGGAAATGTGTCCATGGTTTACGGTACTAAAGGACCGGCTTTCACCCAGGTAACGGCCTGTGCATCCGGTACCGACGCATTGGGACAAGCCCTGGACCTTATCCGGTCCGGCCGCAGTGATGTAATTATTTCCGGCGGAACCGAAGCTGCCATTGTCGCCTTTTCTGTGGGTGCTTTCCAGATGCTGAAGGCCCTTTCCACAAAAAGAAACGACGAACCCCAAAAGGCCAGCCGTCCCTTTGATGCTGACCGGGATGGTTTTGTTATTGGCGAAGGCGCCGGGATACTTATTCTGGAAAGTGAAGAACACGCAAAAAAAAGAGGGGCCACCATCCTGGCTGAATTTGCAGGATACGGAGCCACCGCGGATGCGTATCACATTACATCACCGGACCCCGAAGGCGAAGGCGGCGGACGGGCAATCACCCTGGCATTGCAGGATGCGGGGGTCAACCCCGGGGATGTCCAGTACTATAACGCCCATGGAACTTCCACGGAAATAAACGATCCCACCGAGACAAAAATGATCAAAAGGGCTTTTGGCGATCATGCATATAAGATGAAAGTTTCCAGTACGAAAAGTATGACCGGCCACTGCATCGCCGCTGCGGGCGGTCTTGAAGCGATAGCCTGTATCCTGGCGATCCGGGGCGGTTTTTATCCTCCCACCATCAATCTGGATAATCCTGATCCCGAATGCGATCTGGACTATGTACCCAATAAAGCCCAGGAAGGAATCATCAATATTGCGGCTTCCGGTTCCCTGGGTTTCGGCGGCCACGACGGCGTCGTGGTGTTCAGGAAGTACCCCTCATGAACGAAATAGAACAGCTCCTGCCCCACCGTTCCCCTTTTCTTTTTGTAGATGAAATTGTGGAGGCGGATAAGGAAAAAATTGTAGCCAGGCATGTTTTTACGGAAAACGAATTTTTCTTTAAAGGACACTTTCCCCAATACCCGGTGGTGCCCGGGGTTATCCTGGTGGAAACCATGGCCCAGTCCGGGGGAGCGGGTTTACGCAAAATAGGAATCCTTGGCGGGGATGATTTATTTTTCCTTGCTTCGGTGGATAAAGTTAAATTCCGCCGCCAGGTCCGGCCCGGTGAAGAAGTCCGTTCGGAAATTGAAAACCTCCGGGTTTCTTCCAGGATGGTCAAACAGTCCGGAAAAGCCTACGTAGGCAATGAACTGGCCGCAGAAGCCGAATGGCTCTGCTTAGTCGGCAAAGGAGAATAAGATGGTTATTAAACCCATGATCCGGAATAATATCTGCCTCAACAGCCATCCCAAGGGATGCGCCAAGATGGTGAGGAACCAGATTGATTATGTGAAAAAAAATATGTCCAAAGTTGACGGGGCTCCTAAACTGGCCCTGGTTATCGGCGGTTCCACAGGGTATGGCCTGGCCAGCCGGATAGGACTTGCCTTTGGATACGGGACTGCTACGGTGGGTATATCCTTTGAAAAAGCGGGAACCGCCACAAAGCCGGGAACCCCCGGTTTCTATAACAACGAAGCCTTTGATACCGAAGCTGCCAAGGCCGGTCTGGTGTCAAAAACCCTGGACGGGGATGCCTTCTCCAATGAAATGAAGGACGCTGCCATTGCCGCAGTTAAGGAAGTTGCCGCAAAAGCAGGTATTCCGGCCAAAATCGATCTGGTGGTTTACTCCCTGGCCTCCCCGGTCCGGACTGACCCCAGGGACGGAATCATGTACCGGTCGGTGATTAAACCTATCGGGAAAGCCTATTCGGGAAAAACCATCGATATGATGACCGGGAAAATCTTTATCGCCGGAGCGGAGCCTGCTACGGAAGAAGAAATTGCCCATACCATAAAAGTCATGGGCGGCGAAGACTGGGAACTCTGGATTAATGCATTGTCAAAAGCCGGTGTTCTTGCCCCTGATGCCAGGACGATGGCTTATACATATATCGGCCCCGAATTATCCTGGGCTATCTACAAAAACGGAACCATCGGCAGGGCCAAGGAAGACCTGGAACGGGCGGCCAATGCCATCAATGGAAAACTTTCGGCCACCGGCGGCGCTGCCTGGGTTTCGGTCAACAAAGCCCTGGTGACCAGGGCTTCCGCGGTGATCCCGGTAATTCCCTTCTATGTATCTACCCTGTTTAAGATTATGAAAGACCAGGGCATCCACGAAGGCTGCATCGAGCAGCTGGTCAGGCTTTATAAGGACCGTCTTTACACCGCAGAAGCCGTGAAGGACCCCAAAAAGGTCCCGGTGGATGAGGATCACCGGATCAGGCTGGACGATTGGGAAATGGGGGATAACATCCAGGAAGCGGTGAACAAACAAATGGCACTTGTAACAGAAGAAAATATTTATGAAACCACCGACATTGCCGGTTTTAAACATGATTTTCTGGAGGTCCATGGATTTGATGTCCCCGGTGTGGACTACGAAGCTGATGTGGATACCTCAGGAATATAAACTGCTGTTTCAGTATTATATCCCGGGAAGTTTATTGCCTGTTCCAGCAGAACCGGACAATTAGCTTCCTGCGAAACTAATCACCGCTGGCTGAAAAGCCGGAGGTAAATCTGATTTATAAATGGGCACCTCTAAAAACTCGGTTAGATTTTTAGAGGTGCCCTAGGAGAAACTTTTTTATTTCTTTATCCTATAACGAAATAAAAAAGTTTCTCCATGGTATATCTAAGGAAAACTTCTAAAAACTGAAGTTTTTAGAAGTTCCCAAATGTTGTTCCAAAAAACTGGAACACCCATTATAGGAGTATTACATATGGATGATAAAACCCTGCTGACGATAATTGATAAATTCGGTTCCAGCAATTTGGCTGAACTGGAAATAAACGAGGGGAACCTGCACATTGCCCTGCGCAAGGAAAGTGCCTTGGCAGCCCGGTATGCCGGAACAGCCCCCGGGGGTAATGCCGCAGCCCCTGCAGAAACCCCGGTTTATTTAGGGATGCCGGTCAGTTCAACCCCCAGCACATCCGGAGAAACCATCACCAGCCCCATTGTAGCAACGTTCTACACTACACCAAGCCCTGATGCTCCCCCCTTTGTAAAAGCCGGGACAAAAGTAAAGGCCGGGGAAACCCTCTGCATTCTGGAAGCCATGAAAATGATGAACCATCTGGAAGCTGAATTTGACTGTGAAATCCTCTCGGTCAAAGCCAGCAACGGAGATTTGGTTGAATACGGCCAAACCCTCTTTGAAGTAAAACGGCTGTAATGGAGCAGAAGCTTTGATTAAACGATTACTTATAGCCAACCGGGGAGAAATTGCTGTCCGGATAATCCGGACCTGCCGGGAGATGGGAATTGAAACCGTGGCGGTCTACTCCACTGCGGATCAGAATAATCTTCATGTACGCCTGGCGGATCAGGCAGTATGCATTGGACCTCCCCCGTCATCGGAAAGCTACCTGGTCAGGAACAACCTGATCATGGCGGCGGTGAATACCCGCTGCGAGGCCATTCACCCCGGGGTGGGTTTTCTTTCGGAAAATGCGGGCTTTGCCCGGATGGTCCGGGACAAGGGACTTATTTTCATCGGCCCGGATCCGGATGTAATTGACCTTTTAGGCGATAAGGTTCAGGCCAGGGAAACCGCAAAAAAATTCGGTCTCCCTATCACCCCCGGAACCGAAGGTGCTGTGGATAATCCGGATACCGCGGCCAAAGCAATTGAGCACCTGGGATATCCTGTTATTATTAAAGCGGCCTCCGGCGGCGGCGGTAAGGGAATGAGAATTGTCCGTTCCAGGGATGAACTGGCGGAGAACCTGTCCATCGCCAGCAGGGAAGCCGAATCAAACTTTGCCGATGGAACCGTGTTTATCGAAAAATACCTGGAAAATCCCCGGCATGTGGAACTCCAGATCCTGGCGGATGGCCGGGGTAATGTGGCGGTTCTGGGCGAACGGGATTGCTCGGTTCAAAAGGCCCACCAGAAACTGATTGAGGAAAGTCCATCCCCCGGGGTAAGTCCCGGGATGCGGCAGCGCATGGCCGATGGCGCCCTCCGGATGTTCCGGGAACTGAAATACCAGGGAGCAGGAACCATCGAATTCCTGGTGGAAGATGATAACTTTTATTTTATGGAAGTGAATGCCCGGGTTCAGGTAGAACATCCGGTAAGCGAGTACATCACCGGGGTGGATATTATCCGGGAGCAGATCCTGGCCTGTACGGAAGCCCGGATGGAGATTAATCCCGGCCAGATAACCCTGAACGGCTGGTCCATCGAATGCCGGATCAACGCTTTGAGTCCCGGCATCGTTACATCCCTCAGTGTGCCCGGAGGCCCCGGGGTCCGGTTCGATTCATTCCTCTACACGGGTTGCATGGTACCACCCCATTATGATTCCATGGTGGGAAAACTGATTGTCCATGCCCCCACCAGGGAACGGGCGCTGGCCAGAATGGAAAGGGCCCTGTACGAACTGAGTGTTGATGGAATTAAAACAAATATTTCCCGGCAGCAGTGGATCATCAAACATCCAAAATTCCGGTCGGGAAATTTCGGTACAGGATATTATGCAGAAATACAGCAGGAGGTGGAACATGCCTAATGAAGCTGTCAAAAAGGACGGGTGTCCCGGCTGCGGCGCCCAATACGATAAAGAAACCATTGATAAGGCACTGAAATGCTGCCCCGGCTGCGGTTACCATTACCGGATGGAACCGGTGGACCGCATCGAATATATCTGTGATCCCGGGAGTTTTAAGGAGTTTTCCGCGAACCTCCGCTCACTGAATCCCATTGACCTGGCAGGCTACGAAGAAAAACTTTCCGAAGCGGAGGTTAAGGCCAGGATGAAGGATGCGGTTATCACCGGAACCTGTACCATTGAAGGAAAACCTGTTGTCCTGGGACTGATGAGTTTTAATTTTATGGGAGGATCCATGGGATCCGTGGTGGGTGAAAAGGTAAGCCGGGCTCTCCTTAAAGGTGCCGAAGAAAAGACTCCGGTGATCGTGTATACCACCTCCGGCGGTGCCAGAATGCAGGAAGGAATTTTTTCATTGATGCAGATGGTTAAAACCTCCGCAGCCGCCGCAGAACTGGATAAAGCCGGGATTCCCTTTTTTATTGTTCTCTGCGACCCAACCACCGGAGGAGTTACCGCTTCGTTTGCCATGCTGGCGGATGTAACCATAGCGGAACCCAAGGCGCTCATCGGTTTTGCCGGCCCCAGGGTTATTGAAGGGACTATCCGCCAAACCCTTCCTGAAGGATTTCAGCGGTCCGAGTTCCAACAGGAAAAAGGATTCGTTGATATTATCGTTCCCAGGAAGGATCAGCGGAAAATTCTGTCGGAATTAATTGATCTTCACAAGCACGATAACAGGGAAGAAGCCGTATGAACATAGATACACTGCAGAAAAAAGTAGAAGAATTAAAGAAACTGGCGGAAGAATCCGGCCTGGATGTATCGGAAGAAATTTCCCACATTGAGGCAAAGATCAATGCCAATTCAAAAACCGAATCCACCTGGCGCAGGGTTGAACTGGCCCGCCATCCCGACAGGCCCTACTCCCTGGATTATATCAACCGGATATTTGACGGTTTCATTGAACTCCACGGCGACCGCTATTACGGTGACGATCCTGCTATTGTGGGTGGTTTGGGTTTCCTGAACGGACGCCCGGTGACGGTTATTGCAAACCAGAAAGGCCGGACCCTGAAGGAAAACATGCACCGCAACCACGGCATGGCTAATCCCGAGGGTTACCGTAAAGCCCTCCGCCTGGCGAAGCAGGCGGAAAAGTTTCACCGGCCCATTATTACCCTGGTGGATACCAGCGGGGCCTATCCCGGCATTGAAGCGGAAGAACGGGGCATCGGTGAAGCCATTGCAAAAAACCTCAGGGAACTGAGCCGGCTCAAGACACCCATCGTTTGCATTATCATCGGCGAAGGCGGCTCCGGCGGAGCCCTAGGGCTTTGTGTGGGTGATAAAATCTACATGCTGGAAAATGCCATTTACTCGGTGATCAGCCCGGAAGGATGCGCATCAATCCTCCTTAGGGACGCCAGCAAAGCCAAGGATGCGGCGGCTATGTTGCGTATCACTAGCTCGGACCTCCTGGAATTCAAGGTTATCAACGGAATTATCGAAGAACCCGAAGAGGGCGCTCATACCGACCCTGGGGAAACCGCCCGGAGGATTAAAGCGATCCTGGTAAGGGAACTGGATGATCTGTGCCAGCGTACTCCCGCAGCCCTGGTCCGGTACCGCAATCAGAAAATATTAAAGCTGGGTCACTGGAACGAAAACTGATCAGGCTCGGAAATGCATCATAGAGACACTAAGGCCATTTGAAGACTTGGTGTTTCCATAAAAATAATAGCCCGCTACATGATATTAAGCCCGTCTGCGAATGAAGAACCCGAGGCAGAGCCCCGGGGTTCTTCGTTGTAGAGGAAATTATTATACAGGCTGAGAGTTCATACCACATACAAACGTTTCAACCTTCATCCAGGGCGTTAAAAAATCAACCGATGCCAGCATCGTATATGAACCCCAACAGCCTTCCAATCAAACACAGCTGCGGTTAAGGTTCCAGCTTACTTTACTGCCGTATTTTTCCAGAAAATCCCTGGTAGGTTCAATCCCAATTCCGGGACTATCCTTTACATAATAACTTCCCTTTTCCACCGGTTCCTGGCCTCCGGTGGCCTGGTCCCTGGTTTTGGAATTCCCGAAGGGGAATTCCATTATAGTATGATTCCCGCAAACAGATGCCACATGGGCAGAATGGGCAGCGGCTACCGGGCCGGAAGGACAATGAAAGGAAATACTGATCCCCTTCTCAAGCAGTTTAGGAATTACTTTCATGGCACCACAGATTCCCCCGATATATTTTATATCGGGGTTGATGATCCTGATACATTTACTTTCAGCCAAATCCTCCAGTTCATCGGATGAAAAACAATCTTCCCCGGTGGAATACACAATTTCAGGGTATGCTTCATACAAAGGTTTTATGTCGGCAGCCCTGTGAATTCTGATGGGGTCTTCGATAAAAGGAATGTAGAGGGTATAGAATTTCAACTGATTCAGCAGCAGTCCAAAACTTTTCTCATTAAAACGGCAATTGCAGTCCAGGGCAACTTTTTTTATATCAATATTGCTGACCAATGATTTGTACCGTTGTACGCCGGGTTCTATATCAGGACCCCCGGCTCCCGGCACAACCTCATTAAAGGGCATTACTTTTATAAGATGAAACCCGGCTTCTATCGCAGCAACCGAGGTTTCCACCAAAGTATCCCCGGAATAATCATTTTCCAGTAGATGTTTAATGCTACCATATAATTTGACCTTGGAAAAACATTCATTACTGAACATCTTATACAGGGGAACCCCTTCACTCTTTGCCTTTATATCCCATAAAGCCATATTCATTGCACTGTAGGCCATCATTATCATCCGGGAATCCAGCATAGATGGATAATGCCAGTTTGTCAGAGAAGAAAAACATTCTTCAATATTCAGGGGATCCTTGTGTATCAGCATTTCTGCATAAGTATTGATGATGGCAGCCACCGCATTATTTGTTATGGGATTACCCGTAAATTCTCCCCATCCGGAGATACCATAATCGGTCTCAACCCGGACCCAGGCCCAGATATCCCCCGGCATTGTTACAATAATTGGAGTAATTTTTCTGATGATCATGACTTATGAAGTAATTCTCCTCGGTAATACTATGTGATATAAATGGGATTGTATAAAACTTGTTAGTTCCGTTTCAGACATTGCCTATCTTCCTGGAAATATTTTGCGTACAGGTTATAATCAAAGGAGCAATTTTTTTTGCATCTTCAAGGGAAAATCTGTAGGAAGGGGCGCATACGGTTACCGCAGCCATGGAAGGTCTTCTTCTGGATAAAAAAACCGGGGCACCAATACAGATGATATCTTCGTTGTATTCCCGGTTATCCACGGCATAACCCCGTTTCCTGATGGCTGCCAGTTCCTTCCTGAGCCGGGCTTCATTCGTTTGGGTGTTTTTGGTACACCTTTTCAGTTCCACCGCAGAAAAGAAATTTTTCAGCCATTCCTCGTCACTGAATGCCATAATAGCTTTACCGCCGGAGGTACAATATGCGGGGTTCCGTTTTCCAATGGAAGAGACAACCCCAAGGCTATGCTTAGTATCGATTTTATCAAGAAATATAATTTCATAATCCACCATGCTGATAAGATGAACGGTTTCCCCGGTAACCCGGTTTAATTCCTTCAAATCTTCCTGGGCAGCCAGGATAAGGCTGTTGGAACTCATGAAACGGGTTGCCAGGGTTACAGCTTTCATCCCTATGGAATATTTTTTGATACTTTCCTTTTTTTCAATGTATCCAATCCCTGCCATTTCATTCAGAACCCTGTGGACAGTACTTTTACTAAGACCACTGATCCTGGAAATTTCATTTATACCCATATAATCCAGACTGGATGACATGACCTCCAGTATCAAAAGAGATTTAAGGGAACTAGTGTTATCCTGCGGTTCTTCCGTTGCCATTTTCAATCAATTCCATATATAGAATATTGTTCCAAAGATATTAACACGATAAATTATGACTGTCAAACTGTTTTTTAAACTTAAGGGAACCTTCAAAAATCCAACCGGGTTTCCAGAAGTTCCCTTAACAAATGTTTAGATTTATTAATATGTTATTAGTAGGCTACACGGTTTTTCCCGGACTGCTTCGCCTCATACATCTTTTTATCCAGCCGGTCAAGGAAACTATCCCGGGACTCATTCTTCCGGTACTCCGCTACTCCGAAACTGGCGGTAAATGATATGGAACCCTTAATCCGTATTTCGGATATTTTTATGCGGAGTCGTTCCGCCAGGTCGGCCGCATTATTCAATTGGGTTAGGGGCAGCAGGATCATGAATTCCTCCCCGCCCCAGCGGGCAAACACATCCATCAATCTTATATTTGCCTTTACCACATTTGCACAGGCCACCAGAGTCTGGTCCCCGGCCAGGTGTCCATTGGTATCATTCAATTTTTTAAAATCGTCCAAATCGTACATGATGACACAGAAAACCGCATTATTCCGGATGGCAAAGGAAATCCACTCATCCAGGGACTCGTCAAACTTTTTCCTGTTGTAGATGTCCGTCAGTTCATCGGTTATGGTAAGCAGCTGCAACTGTTCTTCCCGGTAAAACTGGGTCCGCTGCAGGAAATTATTCCGGAATGTGTAAAAGGATATAAGTGCAAAAACGATAAACTGATAAATTAATGCTTCTATAATATCAAAAAGCTGTAATTTTTCTATGTAAAATGGGGTTAAGATAAAATAAACCAGCAGCGCGGCGGCAGAAGTTATAAGGCAATATATCCAGCGGTTCGGAATAAGAAAAATCAGGAGAAAAAAGATAATTACCACCATTCCCTGCTGAAAATACCCCTGGGCCCGCTGTTCATACAATATGAAAAAATATGAAAAAACAAGGCAAATTTCATAAAAACTAATAAGAAGCGTATAATGTCTGTTATTATTTACCCTGTTTGAAACGAGAAACAATACTACTGAAATACAGAAAATTAAAGCCCTGGAGATAAAACTTGGCAGAGCCCGGACAAAAGAACCGTAATAAAATAAATCGTAGATAAAAATGGAGAAATAAACAATTCCGGACAGTAAAACCATTCCCTGGATAAGTTTTTTTATTTTTTTAATATGTTTTTCCCAATATTGAGTTTCCAGTTCCTTATTAGCAAATTCCCCTAACCGGTTTATTGGTATGGTGTTTCCCATAGAACAAAAACTCCTTTTTTAATTCCATTTCATCTTGATAATAATTTCTGACTATAACAATGGTATATTCTATGAGAAAATTCCAGCCACGTCTATGGAATATAGAAAAATATATCTTGTATAAATTCCCGGGGCTGAGGTTTTATCTAAAACTGAAGTGAATTGAGTGTAATGGCCGGGGAATATCCTCTGGGGATCAGCTTGCCCAGGTCTTGCGGTTGGTCATGAAAAAGTCTTCCAAAAAAACAGCCTGCGAGGCGAATCTGGAAATATCCCTGTAAAGGCTTTAGAGTTCACGGTAAATAATTATCAGAAAGAGTAAGAAATGAATCTTCCCCGTTTCTGAATCAAAATAAGTACAAAAATAACAAAATAGTTTTCTTGCATTTGCGGTTTTACGGACATACAATTAATTTGTAGGGATAATTTTTTGTATTTTTTATGGAGGAATGTATGAAGAAGACCACAGGAATCCTGCTTATTCTGATGATTCTGATTGTATCAGTATCCTGCAAAAAAGCCGATGACGGGCCCATTACGCTTACCTTCTGGACCCACGAAGATCCAAACCGTACCCGTATTGAAGAACGGTATATCCAGGAGTTTGAAGCGGCCAACCCGAATATCAAGATTGAACGGGTAACCCAATCATCAACCAAACTTATCGAACTGGTTCAGACCGCCTTTGCGGCAAACCAGGGACCGGACATTTTTAATTTGTCGATAGAGGATGAATACGCCTACATCGCCAATGGCCGGGTAGCTCCCATTAATTACCAGGCAGTGGGCTACAAAAACAAGCAGGATCTTATTAATGCCTATGCCGAGGGCTTCCTTGATCCTGTTACGGTAAAAAATGAAATTTACGGACTTCCCCTGGAATTGACCAACTGGTGTATCTTTGTAAACAAGGCCGTGTTCAGGTCCGCCGGACTGGATGCTGAAAAAGATTATCCCAAGACCTGGGAAGAAATGGCTGACATTTCAGAAAAATTAGTCATCCGGAACGGTGACATACTGGTCCGCCGGGGTTTCGATTTCCGGTATCCCTATTATCTGGTTGCCTTTGTTCCTATGGTAGAACAGATGGGGGGCAAACTCATCAGCGATGACGGCAAAACCGCCATTGTCGGCGACGAAGCCTGGCTGAACTTCCTCCGCTACATGCAGGCCTGGGGGCCCAGCGGACGGAACCTTGGTTCACCGACCTACAAGGCTGCCCGGTCATTGTTTAATCAGAACAACAACGATATTGCCATGGCAACCACCGGCTTGTACCAGGAAGGAAGAATTAAAGCGGAAAATCCGACTTTCTTCAACAGCGGAGACTGGATGGTGGTTCCATTCCCCACGTTTAAGAATGCCGTTAAGGATGTGGCAGCCTGTTACTATGGCCATTATTACATGGTTAATGCCCAGAGTTCAAAGGCTAATCAGGAAGCTGCCTGGAAATTTATCGGGTTCATGCTGAGCCATCCCGAGGAATACCTGACGGAAGTCAGCCTTATCCAGCCTACCAAGGCTCTGTTTAATTCGGACACTTATAAGAACATGCCCTACTCGGATGTCTTTACCAAGGATATGCAGCGGGGACACATCGTATATTACGGAGCCAACAGTGCGGCACTCCAGACTTTAATCCGGACTGCGGTGGAATCGGTGATGCTTTCCGGCGAAACCCCTGAGAAAGCCCTGATGACCCTCCGGGCAGCGGCTCAGGAATTGATTGATGAGAATTAATCATCACCGGAAATACTCCGGTATTATCCGGAGGTTTTGAAAACTAAGGTGAAACAAAAAACGGGTGCAGACATCCAGCGGATGCGGCCACCCGTTTTTTGTGGACAGGTTTTAATCCTGCAAAAACCGCGGGATCCTTGCAACCTTCAATCTGAAGGTTCCCGGGGTTTACAAATTCGAAGGGTATCGTGATGAAACAACTATCCGGTTCAATAATTACAGAGGAATCCCCCAAACCGGCCAAGGCCGGGAAAAAGCGTAAATATGGAGGGATTGAACGGAAACAGGCTTTTTGGGGAATGATCTTTGTTATTCCCGCAATTTTGTTTTTTTCAGTATTCAGTTTTTATCCTATTCTTAATGCGTTCTATACAAGCCTGTTTGACAAACGGGTTCTGTCCTTAGAAGCGCCCAGGTTTATGGGATTTGGAAATTACATATACCTGTTTACATCCAACACCGCGGGGTTCTGGAATTCCCTGAGGGCAACCCTGGTATTCACCCTGGGAACTTTTATTCCCCTGCTTTTATTCAGCCTTTTTTTTGCGGTGCTGGTTACCCAGTTTGTCAAACGGAAAAGCCGGGGCTTTTTTCAGATTGCATACTACACTCCGGCGGTACTTTCTTCGGTGGTCGCCGCAGCCATCTGGATGCTTATATTCGATCCCCGGGGTCTGGCAAACCAATGGATGAATGCTATTTTCAGAACCCCCGGTATTGACCATAAATGGCTGGCCGACCAGTTTATGGTACAGGCTTCCACGATGGTGGTTTATTTCTGGAAATATATAGGATATTTTATAATCCTTTTTATTACCGGGTTATCGTCGATTCCGCCGGCTATCTATGAAGCGGCCACCATTGACGGTTCCAGCAAATGGCAGTCCTTCTGGAGGATTACCCTGCCCCTGCTGAGGCCCACCATTATCCTGGTTTCAATCATGGCGATGCTCCAGTGCCTGAAGACATTCAGCACCCAGTACTTGTTTACCCAGGCAGGCGCTCCCCAGTCGCCAATCAATGTAATCACCCTGAATATATACCGGACCGGTATCACCAATCAGCGGATTGGCCGGGCCAGCGCCATGAGTTTGATACTATTTGTGATTATGCTGGTCTTCACCTGGATTCAGTTTAAATTTTCTAAAACCGATGATGTGGAATACTGATAAATATTCTATGGACTCAATGCATCGCATAAACAACGGTTCATGCGATGTTTACGGATTAAGACGGGAAAGGAGTTCCTCATGTCAAATAATGCAGTATTAGCAAAACACAGAAAACATATAGCAACCAGGGGACGGTTTTCCTTCCCCTGGGCTAATATTCTTGCATGGTTATTTCTGGCGGTTCTGCTGGTGTTTACGGTTACTCCCCTGGCATTTATGTTTACCGCTTCACTGATGCAGAAAAACCAGATCCTCAGGATGCCCTACAGTTGGATTCCTGAACCTTTTTATTTTAATAATTACCTCCAGGCTCTGCGGGGAAATGACGGGTCATGGATTTTCCCCAGGAACATGTTCAACTCCCTGGTGGTTGCCGCCGCGGTAGCCCTTACCACGGTTTGTTTTGCATCTATCACCGGATATGGTTTGGCAAAGTTCCGGTTCAAAGGGCGGGATCTGTTTTTTATGATGATCATGGCAACCATGATGATCCCGTTTGAGGCAATCATGATTCCCCTTTACATGGTCGCCCGGGGCCTTCATATCCAGAATACCTATGTGGGGTTGATCCTTCCGTTTCTGGTAAGCGCCTTTGGTATCTTCCAGATGCGGCAGTACCTGACCACGTTTCCTGCGGAGTATCTTGATGCCGCCCGGGTAGACGGTCTTGGGGAATTTGGTATTTTCAGAAAAATAGTATTTCCCAACTGCAAACCGGTTATCGCCACCCTGGCGATCCTGGCATTCAGGGGCCAGTGGGACAATCTTCTTTGGCCTCTCCTGGTTATTCAAAGTGAAAAGATGAAAACCATTCCATTATACATTTCAAAATTCTCGGAAGAAAAAATGACCGATGAAGGAGCCATGATGGCGGTGGCTGCCATAGCCAGTATCCCCATGTTTATACTGTTCTTCTCTCTTTCAAAATATTTTATTGGGGGATCTTCAGTTTATGATTCGCGGAAGGGATAATTTTGCCGGGCACCATGATCCGGCGGGGGAATTGTCCGCCTACGGACATAAACTTTTTATTTTTGATATGGGTAATGTGGTAATTAAGAACATCCATGTTCTTGAACCCATAGCAGAAAATTTTGGTCTGCCAAAACAGGACTTCTTTGAGGATTACAGGAACTACAATTACCCTTTGATGGACGGTACTATTTCTACACACCAGTACTGGGAACATGTACATAAAAAATTCGGTGTGGCTGTGAAGGGGGAACCCTTTGGGGATTATTTTTTCCCCGAGGGGAATCCCCCGATGATTGCCCTGCTGAAACATTTAAGATCCCTGGGGAAAAGAATTGCCTGCGGTTCCAACACTATTGCTCCCCATTGGGACCTGCTGAAAGAATGGGGATACACCGGTTATTTCGACGCCCTGTACCCTTCCCATATATTAGGTTTAAGCAAACCCTCGAATCAGTATTTCCGTTTTATTCTGGATCAGGAAAAGTATGCTCCGGAGGAAACGTTTTTTATTGATGATTATCCTGAAAATATTGAAGCCGCGGAAAAACTTGGCATTTCAACGCTCTACTATGTGGATGATCCGGATCAAACGGCGGACGAAAAACTCAAAGCTCTGTTTGGTGACGGTATTGGGAAGGGGTAACCCCGGTGTACCGCTTGAAAGTCCTGGTAAAATAACCCGGCGTGGGAAAACCGCAGAGGGAAGCCACTTTGCCGATATTTACCCTGGGATTTTTTATTAGGGATACGGCCTTATTAATTCTCCAGGCATTGAGATACTGCATAAAATTAATTCCCAGGGATTCCTTGAAGATTCTGCTCAGATGACTTTCGGTTACCCCAAAGGCATCCGCGGCTTCCTGCAGCCCTATGGGATGCTGGTAATTCTCCATAATAAAATTGATACAGCTTTCTGCCAGATGGTTTCCCGATTTTTTAGGAAGACCGATAGGCTCATCCTCTATTTTATTAATACTAATTTTCAGGCTGGTCAGATCCTGGTCTTCTTCCTGGAGTTTTTTCACCAGGGCCTTTAAGGTGGAAAGTAATTCCTCATCATCCACGGGTTTTAAAATATAATCGAATACCCCAAGCCGGATCGCGGTTTTCATGTATGAAAAATCCGCATGGCCGCTGAGGATAACCGCATAGGATATGGGACACCTGGACAGCATGGTAAGGCCATCCTGCCCGGGCAGCCGGATGTCGGTGATAACCACATCCGGAACCAGGGAACGGATCATCTCTTCTCCGGAAATACCATCCTCCGCGGTTCCGGCTAAACGGAGTCCAAGACTTTCCCAGGGAGTGGTTTTGGCCAGTTCCTCCCGGATGATTTCCTCATCTTCCACAATAACCACAGAATATGCCATATCAATTTTCCTCCGCGGGAAATACCAGGGTAATAGTGGTACCGTTTTCCTGGTTCGATTTTATGACAAACCGGGCCCGTTCGCCATACTTTAGAACGATCCGGCGGTATACATTGTACAATCCAATATGACCGTCGGCGGAAAGTTCATCCAGGCTCCCCCACATGGTCCCGCTGGAAAAACCAACGCCATTATCCTGAACAGAGATATGGACCATTTTTTCAAAATCGTCCAGACGGGCACTGATAACAAGAATCCAATCCCCGGTTTTTGGTTCCAGTCCATGGATGATAGCATTTTCCACAATGGGCTGGATAATAAGTTTTGGCGTAACGTAGGAAAGGACCCTTTCATCAATGTTCATTTCCACATGCAATTTTGAACCAAAGCGGATCTTCTGGATCGTCAGGTAATCTTCAATCAATGCAAAACTGTCCTTTAAGGGACATTCGGATTTCCGGTTATCAATACTGCTTTTCAATAATTTCCCCAGCCGGGTGATAATGGAAAGAATTTCTTCTTCACCGTGAAGTTTTGCAATTGATTTAACCGTATTCAGTGTGTTATATAAAAAATGGGGCTGCATCTGGGATTCCAGGGATTTCCGTTCAGCCTCCCGGAGTTTTGCGGCTTCTTCCCTGGTAAGTTCCAGCAGCTCCGCAATCTGTTTTATCATAATATTAAAAGAACGGTCGAGCTGGGCAATTTCCTCAATATTTGATTCCCGGATTTTAATATCCAGATTCCCCTGCTCTATGGACTGCATGGAGTTGACCAGGATACCCACAGGCCTTGCGATGGATTTTGAAAAAAAGTAGGCCAGCACGGTTGCCGCTGCCATGCCAATAATAATTACTATGAAGATGATATAAAACAGTTCCCCCATGCTTTGGGTGTAAGGCCGGGTTTCCACAATTCCCGCCAGCAGCAGGGATGTATTAGGTATGGGATATACCGCAACAATAACCCCTTCGGTTCTGTAGGACCTCTCAGTAAACGGCACTTCCAGAATCTGCAGGTCGGGAAACTTGGCAAAACTTCCAGCCTTATCATACAGCAGCGATGATGCCAGGAATGTATCCGTTTCAATGAGCACCATATCGGAAAAAATAAAATCGCTATTAATTCCCCAGAATGCATCCATAAAAACATCCACCACCCCGTAACCGCTGAGGTTCCCCGCTTCATCCAAAATACGCCTCAGTATATTTACCACCACAATGGCGTTTTGTTCGGTCTTGTACCTGTTTTCAATAGTGATGATTGAGGCGGTCTCCTTATTGGACCGGGATAAATTAAAAAAGGGATTCCAGTCATTTTGATGATACCGGAGGTCATAATTCTGGGGAAACCGGTGGGTTGAATATCTGCACCTCCCGGAGGCGCTCACCACCAGGGCGGAGGCTGCATACACGTCACCTTTCATAATACTGAACAGTTCTTCGTATATGGCCGTGGAAGAAAGAGAAGAATCTTCACCATCAGCCTCGATAGCTTTAATGATAACCCCGTTGGTGGAAACCTGGTATGCTTTATGCCGGTAGGTGTTGATAATTCCGGTAACCCTGGGGCCTTCCTTAAAAATTGCCTGTTCGGCACTTGCCTGGAGCGAATCCTCCAGGGTTTTATTGCCGCTGGTGATAAAATAGATGCTTAAAAGCAAAATGGGAACCAGCATGATTATAATAAAATATATGAGCAGCCGGGAAAACAGGGTGGGTAATTTTTTCTGTGAACCCTGGGCTGCTCTTGACTGTTTATGCATGGTGCTAAAATATCCTTGATATCTTGGGGGAAAATACCTCAATCCTCTATTAAGCCTGAATTTGATTGTACTGTATATTAAAAAGCATATCCATATCGTTTTGGACAAATTAGTCTTTATTTTTTATAAGAATATTTCTCTTATATTCTGTAATGCATAATTTCCAAAAAACATTGTTATGTTCCATGCATCTCCGCTTTAGAAGTACATTTAATTATCAGCATAGAAATTCAGGACTTTACAATAATTACATGCCTATATTGATTTTTTTACTTTCCAATGCAACATTCTTATAGAGGATTTAACCTGTCAGCAAAGGAATACATATTGGTTATAGAATTCAACAGAAACAGTATTTGCATGGCCGATGACATGATGTCGCATAGGACTATACATAAATTTTCTGATACTGCAACAGTCCTGACACTCCTGGAATATTTAGCTGATTATGTTCCAAGGATGAATACCGCCGTATGGGCAATAATATCAGATAATTACGATAAAAAAGTCATTGGTTTCATATTTACGGATGAAGAATGGACGAACAAAGTAGAATTAAACACCGAGAATATTCTTTTAAAAAATTTGTTTTGTGATAAACCACTCAATTTATCGGTGTATTGTAAGAATTATTATATATACAATACCTTTTGGGATGATGGAATAAGGCATGTGAAACACTATGACTATCCTTCCCTTTTTAAAAAGATCAAAAAAGATTACGGGGGTTAGTGTTTTATATCTCCCTAAATATTGGATAGGGGATAGGGGATAGGGGATAGTCCGAGCGAATTCTCCAAAGCTATAAACACGGCGTTTTCCATGGGCCATTGAATCGGCCTGGCAATAACACTCTTCTATAAGCCAAAAAAATCAGAAATTCATCTCGGGCAGGGGGGATTTTCCTCCGGTCGCCCGCTTCCTGCGGACTCCCTCCGGACCGCCTCCGCAGCTCAAACCGCTTCCATGCGGTTTGACCCTTCCGACGCTTTCGCGTCTCCAGGGTCGCTGCTCCGGTTCAAATCCCCCATGCCCTTCTCTCCGTTTCGGGCAGGGGGGATTTTCCTCCGGTCGCCCGCTTCCTGTGGACTCCCTCCGGACCGCCTCCGCAGCTCAAACCGCTTCCATGCGGTTTGACCCTTCCGACGCTTTCGCGTCTCCAGGGCCGCTGCTCCGGTTCAAATCCCCCATGCCCTTCTCTCCGTTTCGGGCAGGGGGGATTTGAACCCCCGACTTCCTGGTCCCGAACCAGGCGCGCTACCCCTGCGCTACTGCCCGTAATACAAAAATTAACAAAAAAATAAGAAAAGCCCGTCGCTAAGACGGGCTTTTTCGGGAGCGACGGGGCTCGAACCCGCGATCTCCGGCTTGACAGGCCAGCGCGATAACCAGCTTCGCTACGCCCCCTGGTGCTGGTTATATTACGGAAAATTGGAAAAAATGTCAATACATAGGAATTATTTTGATTCAGGATATTATAGCCGGAAATTATTATTTTTTGGAAACCGGATATATAACGGTCATAATAGCTAAAAAATGCCCTAACTGGACCTAATTGACGCCGTTTCCGCTACATGGTATGGTATAAATCTACTGGCGGTACTGAAAATCAATCAAATTTTTCAAGGCTAGCCTCATTTTAGTAAATTTTTACTTAGGAAGGATACAATTCTATGGGTTCCAGGGAAAAAAAACAGACAAATCGTGAAAACGCCTCCCAGACGGGGCATCAAACTAAAAGAAGTCCTTTTGTTATCATCGGTACTATCATTATTCTCGTTATCGTGGTAATCGCCTTTGTGTTTGTCCCTGCAATAGAATCGGTGGTGGTCCCGAAACAGCCCAGCATGATCTTCGGTTACTACGATGGTACCCCAATAAAATATGCCTATGGCACATATTTCTCGGAGCGGCTCACGGAAATGATGCAGTCCATTCCCCAGGAGCAATTGAATGACTTCAGCAGGGTTATGCAGATGTACCAGCAGGCTTTTCAATATACGGTGGTTCATACAGCAAAAATGAAGGAAATGGAAAAAGCCGGGTTTTCGATTCCAAACAGCTTGGTGGACAAAGAGGTAATAAAATTGCCCGTCTTCCAGGAAAACGGCGTTTTTTCCCCTACTATATACAGGGCATATCCCAACGACAGGAAGAAGCTCATCTGGGATTCCTTAAAGGAACAGTTGATATCCGGTACCTATGATCAGGCTGTAGAGGGATTAAGGACATCCAGCCAGGAAATTGAATTTGTCAACGCCATGAATGATGCTACCCGGACTTTTGAAATGGCCAGCATGCCCATATCCAGCTATCCCACCAGTGAGGTATGGACCTATGCGGAAAGCCATCCGGATCTGTTCAAACAGGTTCACCTGTCCGTAATTACCGTAAGTTCCAGTGAAAGGGAAGCAAAAAAATTGCTGGATTCCATTAAAAAGGGAAATTCCACCTTTGAAGAAACAGCAAGAAACAATTCAAAGGATTATTATTCTGAAAAGGGCGGTGACATGGGTCTGAAAATGGCCTATGAACTGAGTTTTGAAATTCCCGAGGAAGAGGACCGGGCAAAGGTAATGGCCCTTTCTAACGGAGAATTAAGTCCCGTGATAAAGGTTCCCAACGGATGGGCTTTTTTCAGGATGGATGAAACTCCCCGGAATATGGACCTGGAAAATCCGGATAACCTCCTGAGGGTCCGCAGCTATATTATTGGATATGAAAGAGGCCAGATGGAAAACTGGCTTATTGAAATGGCTAATGCCTTTATCATTACCGCCGGAACCGAGGGTTTTACCGACGCTGCGGCCTATGAAGGTTTTAAAACCAGCAGTTTTGGTCCCCTGCCCATAAACTACGGGGATAATTATATGTTTGACAGGATTACAAGTTTCGGGGTTTCCGAACTTGCCTCAGCTCCAACGGATGTTAATTTCTGGAAGCATGCCTTCAAGACACCGGTAAATACCCTATCATCCCCCATAATATTAGGGGATAATGTGGTGGTCCTGTATCCCATAAGTGAAACCACCGGCAATGAGGACAACGAAAACAATTCACCCTACTTTAATATGTATTATTCTTATTATGGGAATATGTTTACAAACCAGACCCTGGTTATTCAGATCCTGGACAGCAAAAAAACAGTTGACCGGTCCATCGACGCTTACTTAGATTTAATCAGATTTAATTAATGAACATGGAAACACCCCTGAAGGTTGAAGCCCGCCGGGGATTTTCAGTTTCTTATAAGGGTAAAACACTGCTGTCCACCATTGACCCGGTCACCCAAAGTGAACGGGTCATTGCGGCGGCCCACCGGGTTCCCCGGACTTTATTTTTTTGCCCTTCCCCGCTTTACGGATACGGCCTTGAAAAACTTCTTGAAATCATTAGTAATGATTCGGCGGTACTCTGCATTGAAGCCGATGAAACCCTCATGCAATTCACCCGCCGGGAAATATCCCCGGAGCTTATCAAAAATCAAAAATTCCGGCTGATCCACACCCGGGATCCCCAGGCCCTTTGTACTTACATAAAAACCGAATGGGGTGCCCGGGCTTTCCGGCGTATAGAAATTCTTCATATCACCGGGGGCTGGCAGCTGTACCCTGAAATATACCAGAGCCTGTCCGGGGCGGTACAAAGGGATATTGCCATTGACTGGGGAAATGCCATTACCCTGATGAACCTGGGCAGGCGCTATGCCCTCAATTTTTTCCGTAACCTGCCTTTGCTGGGAACAGCAAATTCCGCAGAAACCATCCATTTTGGCAGCAGGCCGGTGCTGGTCCTTGGGGCCGGTCCTTCCCTGGACGATTTTCTGGAAGTTTGGCCTCCGGATTTTTCTGAAAGGGATAGCCGGCCTTTTGCGGTGATCTGTGTTGATACCGCCCTGACCGCATTAAAGGCCAGGAATATCCAGCCCGACCTGGTGGTTGCCCTGGAGGCCCAGCATTGGAATCTCCGGGATTTTATTGGTATGGATGGATGGCAGATCCCTATTGCCATGGATCTTTCCGCCCTGCCCGCTACCCGGGAACAGCTGGGAGGGGGTTGTTTTCTTTTTATGACCCCCTGGACGGGGCTGAGCATTTTTGACAGGCTGAACCACAGTGGCCTGACACCGCTGCTGCTTTTGCCCTTGGGTTCTGTCGGCTTAACCGCGGTGGCCTTGGCGCTGAAATTATCATCCGGAATAGTGGTCACCGCAGGGCTGGATTTTTCTTTTAACCTGGACAGTTTCCATGCCGGGGAAACCCCATCCCAGGTGGCTTTACTGAGAAATCATTGCAGGTTAACCGGAATTATTCATGCTTCCGGGGCGTTCAAAAAAGGTGTTTTTAAAACCACCGCAAAAAACAGTACCACCGTATATACCGATCCGGGTCTGCAGAACTACAGGGATTTATTCGAACAGGAATTTTCCCGGGAAGACCGGTTAAGGGACATAAACAGCCCAGGGTTACCCCTGGGCATTAAAACCGTACCGCTCCAGGAATCAATGGGGCTCTTATCAAACGGACCCCCCTCCGGAAAAACAAATTTTTCCTCCGGAGTAGATGAAAAAAAACGTATCCAGGTAAACCAGTTTATCCAGGATGAACACCATACACTGCTGGAATTGAAGGCATTTCTGACAGGGGAAAAAAATCCCCAACCCGGAGAACTGGAAGTACTCCTGGATAAGGCGGATTATCTTTGGGCCCATTTTCCCGACTATGCCGGAACCAGCGGGAAACGTCCCGGGTCAAACGACATTTCTTTCCTCAAACGGGTCAGGTTTGAAATAGACCCATTCCTGAAAATATTCGAAATGATATTAGGGAACTTCTAAAAACTTCAGTTTTTAGAAGTTTTCGTACCCTGCTGATTTTTAAGCAGCCTGGAGAAAACCGCAATTCCGTAAGTTTTTACGTTATAATTATTGACGATTTTCTCCAAGGCACCAAAGGTGCCGGAGACCTCTGAAAACCCGGCCGGGTTCTGAAAATGGCTCAAGATACTATTTACCTGCGGATGTTACCGTCCGGGCCACCCTGAACCCCAGGTCGCTGCCCCGTCCCCGGGAAACCAGTTCCCCCCGGCTGGAAGACCGGAGAAATTCCGGGGTGTCCCCCCAGCTGCCGCCCCGGGTTACCCGGTTGATCGCAGTTTCCGGTCCCAGGGGATCGGTTACGGGCTGCTCCGGGTAGCCGCCGTACCAGTCCCAGCACCATTCCCGGACATTGCCGTGCATATCATAGACTTCCCAGGGATTTCCCTTATAGGAACCAACTTCCACGGTACAGTCCTTGGTGTCCTTGGCATTTCCCCCGGACATATAGGAATCATCCTTTGAATAGGTAAAATTTGCTTCATCCATACCGATGGTATTCTTTCCGTTATTGAAGGCCGTTTTGGTACCCGCCCGGCAGGCATATTCCCATTCGGCTTCGGTGGGCAGCCTGTAGCCGTCGGCGCCGCTGACCAGTTCCACCGTTTTATCAGCTTTAACCGTATAAGCCGGGGTGTAGCCTTCCTTCTGGCTCAGCCAGTTGCAGTATGCCACCGCATCGTTCCAGCTTACCAGAACTACCGGGTGATTATCATTTTGGGTTATGTAGGGATTTTTCCAGGTGGCATCGGTTTTGTATATCCATTCCTTGAGGGTGGAATCATATATGTGCCCGCCGCCTTCTTCTGCTTCAGCTTCAGTTATATACCCCGAGGCTTCCACAAAGGCTTTGAATTGCCCCAGGGTTACTTCATACTTTCCAATGGAAAAATTGCTGAGGGTTACCTCATGGGATGGACCTTCAATGGCGGGAATGTTATCCCCGGTACCGCCTATGGTATAGGAACCTCCCTTGATTTCGAGCATCTCAAAACTTTTTCCTGTGCTGGTTGTTTTGCATGCGCCCAGGGAAAGTACCCAGAGGGCTGTCAATAATAGTATTATTTTTCGATGCATAGTTTTCATACTCCACTCCTGTTTATGCATATCAAACCCAATGCATAAGGTTTCTTCCAAAAACCCGGCGGTTTTACGGATTATACCTTTATTTAATAATAACATTTTTTGATAAAGATTGCCCGTATTTTGCGTTATTAATAATTAAAATGAACCTCCCCGGGGTATTAAACCGGACTGCTGAATAACACGGGAAAGCAAATAGCACTGCCAGGATTAAGCAGTCAGCGGATATAATAGATTCAGAAGAATGTTTCAGGTGATTTCGAGAGCCTCAATCACCGGGCGTCTCCAGTCCCTGAGGGAACCCGGGAAGAATTATCCAATATTCCGGATTGATATGCATAAAGAAACGGCAATTTTTTGCAGCAGGAAAAACATGACCCCACTAAGCGGGGTCATATTTTGGTTTAATCGTCCTTGGTTTTAAGTACCGCCAGGAAGGCACTCTGGGGCAGTTCCACATCTCCCACCAGTTTCATGCGCTTCTTCCCTTCCTTCTGCTTTTCCAGGAGTTTGCGTTTCCGGCTGATATCCCCGCCGTAACACTTGGCCAGTACGTCCTTGCGGAGGGCGTTTACGGTTTCCCGGGCAATAATCTGGCTGCCGATAGCTCCCTGGATGGGGATCTTAAACTGCTGTCTGGGAATCTCATCCCGGAGGCGTTCGCAGACGATCCTGGCCCGGTCATAGGCATTACCCTTAAATACCAGCTGGGAAAGGGCATCCACCGCTTTGCCGTTCAGGAGGATATCCAGCTTGGCCAGCTCCGTGGGTTTATAATCGGTGATATCATAATCAAAGGATGCGTAACCCCGGCTGATACTTTTAAGGCGGTCATAAAAATCGAAAAGCACCTCCGAAAGGGGCATATCGTAGACCATCTCCACCCGTTTTTCATCCAGGTAGGTCATATTGGACTGAACTCCCCGTTTTTCCATGCAGAGGGTCATGATTCCCCCCAAAAATGTAACGGGGGTTATAATCGCCGCCCGGATATAGGGTTCTTCCGCACCTTCTATTTTTCCTTCATCCGGGTATTCGGTGGGATTATCCACCATGATTTCTTCGCCGGTTTTCAGCTTTACCTTGTATTTGACCGATGGGGCGGTGAAAATAATCGATTGATCGAATTCCCGTTCCAGCCTTTCCTGGACCACTTCCAGGTGAAGGAGCCCCAGGAAACCGCATCGGAAACCAAAGCCCAGTGCAGCGGAGGAATCCTTTTCATAAACCAGGGAAGCATCGTTCAGCTTCAGTTTTTCCAGGCTGGACCGGAGTTCCTCATAATCATTGGAATCCACCGGGTAGATAGATGAGAACACCACGGGCTTTACTTCCCGGAAACCCGCCAGGGCTTCTTTACAGGGATTATTCGCATCGGTCACCGTATCGCCCACCCGGACGTCGCTGACGGTTTTTATTCCCGCAATGATATACCCCACCGAACCGGGACCCAGTTCATCCTGTTCCACCAGGCTCAATTTGAAGACCCCGGAGGTTTCCACTTCGTATTCGGAATTATTCGACATAAACCGGACCTTCATTCCCTTCCGGAGGGTTCCGTCAAATACCCGGAGATGCACCACCACCCCCCGGTAGGGATCGTAATGGCAGTCAAAAATCAATGCCCGCAGGGGGTCCGAAGCAATACCCTTAGGAGGAGGTATACGGTCCACAATGGCTTCAAACAGCTCATCGATACCGGTTCCCTGTTTAGCCGAGACCAGCAGGGCCGTCTCCGAATCAAGCCCCAGGTCATGGTCAATCTGATGTTTGGCGCTGGGAATATCCGCAGCGGCCATATCAATCTTGTTGATCACCGGAATAATTTCCAGGTCGTGTTCCAGCGCCAGGTACATATTGGAAAGGGTCTGGGCCTGTACCCCCTGGGTAGCATCCACCAGCAGCAGCGCCCCCTCGCAGGAATTGATCGCCCGGGATACCTCATAGGTAAAATCCACATGCCCGGGGGTATCAACGAAATTGAGGATATATTCCTGCCCGTCCAAGGCGGTATAAGGAATGGTTACGGCCTGGCTCTTTATGGTGATGCCCCGCTCCCGTTCAATGTCCATGTTATCCAAAATCTGGTTCTGGAAATTGCGGTCATCCACTATATGGGCCTTCTGGATAAGCCGGTCCGCCAGGGTGGATTTTCCATGGTCGATGTGGGCAATAATACAAAAATTCCGGATCTTTGAAGTGTCAGTCATACAAGTGGACTATACAGGAAAACCGCAAAAATCACAATAGAAAAAACACCCGAAGGGGGAAGTCTCCCCCCCGCTCCGAACCTGCGGTTCTCCGCTTCCCCCTCTGCGGGGTGAATTTTCTCCGGAGATACCCCGCAGCGCCCCGGAATTTTTCTGTTTATTCACAAGAGGGTTTAATGCGGACTCCGTCCGCGTTCTGTAAGGAATAGATTGAATCGCCGCTCATGCGGCGTGCGAATACCTTCTGCACGCTCCCAAGCGGGAATCTCTGGGGCGTTCTTAAAATCTTGTAAATGAACATTGTATGGGTATTAAACCCGTATAAAATCCATACCTTACAGAACCAACAAATTTCGCCGCTCTGCCTCGCACGCGAAAGCGTGCAGAAGGTTTGTTGGTTCCGGTTCCCGGGAACCGCTGATTAAACCGGTCGCAATATGCAACCAATCAGCGGCTCCATTTGCAATGCTTAGCTGCACAAAGAATTGCCTGCATTATAGAAAACACTGATTAATGCTCTCTGGGCATTAATCAGTGTTTTCCTGGGGCTGATCGCCCCGGGATTCCCGAAAAGTCAAAAGAAATTTTTCCTTTACCGGTGATTCCGGGAGCCTCCATCACCGGGCGTCCCGGTCCCTGAGGCTCCTTTCGAAGGGACCTGCGACGGGACAGCCCTGCGGTTACAATGTGTCCGGAGTATCTATATAAGCGGGTAAACGCAGGGATGTTTCCATATACCCCAATTTACGTTTCTTAACGGTAATATCCATGAAAACCACACCGGCATCTTCCACAATCTGGAATTTTCTAACCACAACGGGATCGTTCTCCGAAAGTCCCGCTTCATCGGCTATGGAACCCCGGATAACCTTTTTTACCAGGAATGAGGGGGCAAACGAGCTGCCCCCTGCGGAAGGAGCCAGGATGAGCCCAAACAGGGGAGCCGCTATGCGTTCCTTGCTGTCGGACTTGACCGCTGCCAGAAGGGGAATTTCCGGTCTGGCGGCGCTCATCATAATAAAGGATTTACCATCGGTGGTTTCCACCGAAACGAGTTCCCCCGGCCGGGTGGAAAAAATCAGATCCTGCAAAGCGGGAATAAGTGTTCCCTGGGGGACATGAACACTCTGCTGATTTATCGATTTAATAACCGTCCCTTCTTTCAGCCCAAGTTCAAAGGCGGGGGTCCCGGGGGCAACATAAATTATTTCTCCCCCGTCCCTGGTTTCACTGATGGTAAGACCCAGCCAGGGCCGGGCTGCTTTACCGCCGTTGATCATCGCCGGCAGGGACGCGGCAAGCCGTTCCGCCGGAACCGCAAAGTTCAGTCCCGGGAACTGGTCGATCCCGGCAAACACAATACCCACGAGACGGCCCTGGGCATCAACCACGGGACCGCCGGAATTACCATGGTTTACCGCTGCATCAATCTGGATTACATCCCCAACCTGTAAAAAACGCCGGCCCAGGGCGGACACAATTCCGGAGGTAACGGTTTTCTCCAGTCCTCCCGGAGAACCAATGGCCAGAACCGTCTCCCCTACCTTAGGGATAACCCGGTCCACCACTGAAAAGACATATTCCGGGGTATATTCGGCTTTAATCAGTGCCAGGTCCATGGCAACATCGTAGCCTACAACCTTGGCGGGAATCCTGGCACTGGCTGAATCCCCCAGACGGATATACATACGGGAAAAACCTTCGTATTTTGGGTCAACTTCGCTGGCAATAACATGGTAATTGGTAATCAGCAATCCCGAAAGGTCGACAAAAAAGGCCGATCCGATAACCCTGTCGGGGGTTCCCCTGCCGTATTGGACCTTAATGCCCCGGTCGACCAAAACCGTGGCCACACCTTTGATCATTTCCGAGGGAGGGTCCTTTCCTTCGGCATAGGTCCTCAATTCACCGGGAACCGGAACTCCGTTCCGGTTAAGAATATCCAGAAAGTAGGCGGCGGTTCTTCTCTGCTTTACCTCAACCGCACGTTTAAGAAAGATCAGGGCATCATCAGAACCCAGGGGCTTTAATTCATGGGAAGACACCGCAGATATAAATGCGGACAGGTTGTTATTTTTTTCCAGCTGATCCTTTGCCTTCATCAAAAGGAAGTCCGCTTCGGTCAGGGCATTTTCATTCCCGAGACCCAGGACCGCCATGGACCGGGCCAGGGAAGCGGCATCATCCCAGCGTTTTTCCGAAATTGCCTTATCCTGCTGCACCTTAAGATTTTCCAGGGCAGAGTCATATGAAATTTTCAGCCGTTCCGCGGCATCTTCACTTTCATCCTGTTTATAGGGACTTAAATCCCCGTAAACCCTTTCGTAAATTTCAATTAAGTGAATTGCCTTTACCGGATCCTCACTGGAAAAACGTTCTATATCATCAAGTCTGTATTCGTAACTGTACTTTGGCGCTTCCAGCCGTTTTTCGGCGGAAACACAGGACCAGCACATCAGTACGCATAAAACATTCAAAATTGCTCCAGGAAATTTCCTGAAACTTTTTTTTACATTGATCAAAATTTAAACCTCCGGTCTCATTTCCCTGCTTTCTCTGATCCCATCTCCATCGTTATCCCAGGACCGTTCAATCAAACCGCCGGGAAGATGCAGCTCCCCGTATTCGTACATACCATCCCCGTCCCAGTCACTTTCGGACTTTTCAAGGATCAGCTTATAATCCGTGGGATCATCCCCCGGGGAAGGCACCCCGGGCTCCCGCTTAAAAAGTCTCCGGGTTTCCCTTCGTCCGTCCATATCAAGATCGATATATTGGAGATAGGGCTGGCCCAGCTCAAAAAACATTTCAGAAGCCATTCTCCCGTCCGGCAGTATTTCCCTGGCCCGGTTAACCACACTATTCGTAAGATGGATTTCTTCGATGGCCTCAGGAAAATCCCTGGACGGTCTTTTTATAATATTAGAAAACGAAATCAGCGAACGCTTTGTAAGCCTTGACACAGACGGATTAAGTTCCGGGTACAAAGGTACGTTCGGAAGACCCCGTCCCGTGATGGATACAAAATCCACCGGGGCAAACAGGAATTCCCGGTATACCGGAAAATATTCGGTTTGGCCCAGCCGGGCGCTCTTAACAGAGGGATACCGGAAATATTCCAGCGAGATTATTGCCCGGTCATCTGCTTTTAGGGGATAACTTGAAAACCCTTTGATTTCAAAGGAATCATCCATGGTTACCACCTCTGCCCTCCGGGGAAGCTCGTCACCAAAATGCAGAACAATTTCCGGCAGACCATCCTGATCGGCATCATAACTGTACAATTCGGTCTGGCCCTGGTGGTACCTGGCATAGGACTCCGGATAGGAGTCGTTATCCCTGTCTTCTATTATAACACCCGAAAAGGCCGATAGGTTTCGGGCAAATTCCTCCCGGGACTCATTATTTCTCAGGAGATCCCAAAGGGAACGGATAAGGCCAATATCCAATACGTGTTCCTGCTGATTTTTTACGGAATATTGATTTGTGGTATAGGCAAACAAATCCCGGATCATCACCTGTTCGTCGATGACACCGAGTTTTAATGCTATGGGCAGCGATGCAGGATGGGGATTTCCCCCTGCCCGGTAGGTTTCCACCAGACGCCGGGCATCCCCGGGGTTCCGCACAAAGGGAGCGGCCTTATATCCCAGGGAAGGATCATCGGACACCAGCAAGGACAGCCGGTTTAGGGCTAAATCCACCAGGGCCCTTTCGTTCAATTTGGGAACATTTGAACTGGCATATCCGAACAGGACCGATACTGGTCTTGGATCATGGGGATACAAATCCAGTGCCCTGGTCATAAGCCTTTGGAAAGCCACCGGATCATCCTGGCCCTTTAAAGCCCGCAGATGAAGAACCATGGTATCCGCGGATAAGGGCAGTCTATTAACAATATGAATAACCCCGGGATAGTCCTTCACTTCCAGGAGCATTTCCGCCTTTAACAGCAGCGCCTGGGAAGCCTCGTAATGGCGCCACCGGTCAGCCTCAATTGCCTTATCCAGGGCGTCGAAAACGGCTCCCCGGGGTCGCTTCAACTGGCTGCGGCACAGGGCAAGCAGGTAGGACAGGTCCGAGGATACGTCCGCGTAATCCGATGCCCTTTCCAGGGCTAATTCCGCCTCGGTCCAATGATTGTTTTTTATGGAATCCATAGCCCAGAGGGTATACTTTTCCGCCACCGCCGCATCCCCTGTTTGGGGGGCAGCGCCCTGGGTCTGGGAAAACCCTGAAATGGTAATCGCTGTAAATAAACTGATAATCACCAGGGTCCGGCGGAGATAAACCATAATATTCCTCTACATAGCAGGATCTGTTTCCCGTTTAGGCAAATCCAAAAGGGTTCTTACATCATCATCCAGCAGGGTTTCCTTCGCAATAAGCTCGGTGGCCAGCTTCTCAAGTTTATCCTTGTGTTCGGTCAGGATGTTCCTGGCCGTTTCAATGCTGTAATCCAGGATTCGCTTGACCGCTTCATCGATCTGCCTGGCGGTTTCCTCGGAATAATCCTTATGCCGGGCAATTTCCTTGCCTAAAAAAATAGGTTCATCCTCCTGGCCGTATGCGATGGGACCCAACTCGTAATCCATTCCCCATTCGCAGACCATCTTCCTGGCAAATTCCGTAGCCTGCTGGATATCCTGCCTGGCACCGGTGGTGGTTTCATCGTAAAACAGCTTTTCCGCGGCCCAGCCGCCGTAACAGATGGTAATTCTATCCTGAATCCAGTATTTGGTCCGGCTGTAGCTGTCTTCCTCGGGCAGGGACATGGCCATACCCAGAGCCCTGCCATGGGGAACAATAGTCACCTTATGTAAAGGATCGGCATTTTTCAGGTAATAATGGAGCATTGCGTGGCCGGTTTCATGGATGGCGGTCATCCGCCGTTCCTTATCGCTCATGGCCAGGGATTTTCTGGCGACGCCCATCAGGATTTTGTCCCGGGCTTCTTCAAAGTCCCCCATCTCCACGGAGGTTTTATCTTTTCTTGCGGCATACAGGGCCGCTTCGTTGACCAGGTTTGCAATGTCCGCCCCGCTCATCCCCGGGGTAGCCCTGGCGATCCTGGTCAGGTCGACGGTGGAAGCCAGGGGCACCTTGCCTGAATGGATCTTGAGGATAGCTTCCCGTTCTTTGATATCAGGCATGGCCACCACCACCTGCCGGTCAAAACGGCCGGGCCGGAGCAGCGCCGGGTCAAGCACATCCGGACGGTTGGTGGCGGCAAGAATAATGACACCGTCCTTTGAATCAAAACCGTCCATTTCCACCAGCATCTGGTTCAGGGTCTGTTCCCGTTCATCATGGCCGCCGCCGTAGCCCGCACCCCGGGTCCTGCCCACCGCATCAAGTTCATCAATAAAAATAATACAGGGGGCATTTTTCCGGCCCTGTTCAAAAAGATCCCTCACCCTGCTGGCGCCTACACCGACAAACATTTCAACAAAATCCGAACCGGACATATGGAAATAGGCAACCCCGGCTTCACCGGCCACAGCCTTGGCCATCAGGGTTTTACCGGTTCCCGGCATACCCACCAGGAGAACCCCCTTGGGAATTTTGGCGCCCATCCTGGTAAACTTCTGGGGATTCTTTAAAAAGGATACCACTTCCTGGAGTTCGTATTTAGCATCATCCTGGCCGGCTACATCCGCAAAGGTTATTTTTTTCCCATCGTCCTGGTACCGTTTGGCCCGGCTTTTGCCGAACTGGAATGCCTTGTTCCCGGAACCCTGCATATTTCTGAACATCATCCAGATCAGCACAATAAAAATACCGTAGGGAAGTACCTGCAGAACAAATCTCAGGGGGCTGATATTGGAAACCGCACCGGATACATTTATTCCCTTACTCTCCAGGCGCTGCAAAAGACCGGGATCATCATAGGGAATGCGCGTTTTAAACCGCTGGATTTGACCGGCGCCCCCCGGATAGGTTCCTTCAATAATATTGTTATCGGTAATTTTAACCGCGGTAATTTCATTCTTTTCAACCCGGGTGATAAAATCGGAATAGGCTATTTCATGGACCGATGCATTGTCACCTCTTAATACATAGGCTACCAGGAGCGCCACCATAAGCAGAAAAAATACCAGGGCAAACCGGTTCGGCCGGCCGCTGTTATTCGCAGCTGGTTTGGGCGGAGTATTATTTTTATTATTATCAGGCATCAAAACCCCCGGGTTTTATGGCATTCAGGGACCTGCCCGATTGCCTTTTTTGAGCTCCCGGAATATGTATAAATTCCGGATAACTCTTTAATGATACATTTATATAACTATATCATTAATTCAAATTACGTTGACAGATACTGCTGTTTTATAAACAGTGTTTTCTTCATTACATAGTAAGGTTTTTATATTATTTTGATCTACCCATATATATGCAATTTTCCCGTTTCTGTCCTCTGCAATAATACTGTTTTTCATGTCCCGGGTCTTAATTTTTTGGAAATCCCGGTGATGTATTTTTTCTCCCGGCAGGGGAATCCGGAAAACCACCGGAAGTTCACAGTAAAAACTAAGTCCCGGGCCGGGTTCCTCATCAATCCGGATTGAATAATCCATAAACCGGTAGTTTCCGGGTTTTTCCGCAGAACAGGCCCCGCCCCTGACCAGCAGGGGATCCTCCCACATCAGAATCTGCAGAAGCTTTCCGCTTCTCCGGAGCCGGACCTTTCCCAGGTCCAAAACCTGATGTCCCCTGCGGATAAACTGCCTTAGGGTGACCCGCCGGGGAACCCTGTACCGCCGGGGATAATCCGCCGGAGGAATTTCTGTTTTTCCGGCGGAAAGGTTCAGCAGTTTTTCCAGTCCCTGGAATATGGCTTCTTCCTGAATTACCGGATTTAACAGATCAAAATTATCCCCGGAGGTTTCCACCCAATTTCCGCGGATACACCATTCCACGGATTCCCGGGCCTGGGTTTCCAGATAATCCGCAATATAAGCCTGGGTATTTCCCAGGGCTTCTATTCCCTCTTTCCAAAAGGGAAAATGTTTATCCAGTACGGGTATCAGGGTATACCGGACCCGGTTCCTGAAATACCGGGTATCATAATTGGAAAGATCAGTTTGATATGATTCATGAACACGGTCCAGGTAAACAAGAATCTGCTGCCGGGAAATATGCAGCAGGGGCCTGAGAATAAGGGATGTGGATGCAGGCATGGAAGCCAGCCCCCGGGGACCGGATCCCCGGAAAATCCGCATGATGCTGTTTTCCAGGACATCATCCTTATTGTGGGCTACCAGAACCTTTTCGGCTCCTACCCGTTTTGCCTCATGACGGAAGGCGGCATGGCGGTATTCCCGGGCAGCGGCTTCAGTACCCAGCCCCTTTTTCCTTGCCCTTTGCTCTATCTTTCCCGGTTTTATGGATACCACCCTGCAGGGAATCTGAAGCCGTTTGCATAAACCAAGGACCGCCTGAAGATCCTTTTCACCTTCCCCGGGGGACCGGATATTATGCCGGACATGCAGGCAATGAATCCGGTAATTCCTTTTTCTTGCCAGTCCGGCGGATGCCACCAGCATAGCCGTTGAATCCGCACCACCCGACACGGCGGCTACAAAAACGGAGTTTTCCCTCCAGGAACCAAATCCCTTCTCAAATAATTGTTCAAAGTCCAGAATATCCACAGGCCATTCCCTGAAAAAAAACCGTCCGCTCCAACGGGAACGAACGGTTTTCCAGATACATAAGCCTTTTTCAAAACTCGGTTAGTTTTGAAAAAGGCTTTTGCAGAAAGAAAACTATTTCCTTATCCATAAATAAAATAGTATTCCTTCTGCGCATACATCTAAGGTAGCTTTTTCAAAATTTGATATTTTGAAAAAGTCCCACATTATAAAGTACCGTACCCTATGCTTTGGGGGCTTCTTCAGCCGGTTCCGCGGCTGCGCCGGCGGCATCTTCGTCAGAAGCGGTTTCAGCTTTGGCAAACTTAACCAGAGCGATAACCTGGTCACCGCTGGTAAGAATCCTTACATTCTCGCCAAGCTTCAGATCATACACGTGGATTGACTGGTTGACCTTAAGGTCGGAAATATCCACATCGATCCTTTCGGGCAGGTCCTTGGGCAGGCATTCCACTTCAACTTCATGGACCGGCAATTCAAGAATACCACCTTCCCGGACACCCGCGGGGTTGCCGTTCACATGGACCGATACCTTCGCCCGGAGCAGGGTGCTGCTTTCAACTGCATAAAAAACCACATGGAGGATCCTGCCGTCCATGATATTCCTTTGGGTACCCTTTACGAAAGCTTCATGGGATTCGCCGTCCACATCAAGTTTTATGATGGTACTTTCAGAAATACCCTTGGTACCATTGGCAAATTCCAACGCATCCACGTCAATAGACAGGGCCTGGCCGGAACGGCCATACATAACCGCGGGAATACGGCCGGATTTCCTCATCCTGCGGGCATTTCCTGAACCTAAATCAGCTCTTTTCTTAGCTGTAAATACAACCTGACTCATTTTTGGATCTCCTTAGCTAAAGCGCCATTATGCGCGTATATTTGGGACGGAAGGGTTCGAACCTTCGCATGCCGGAGCCAAAACCCGGTGGCTTACCACTTGCCTACGTCCCAATTTAAAACCACTATTATTAGGTTTCCCCTTAATTCCTCAAAAAGAGGCTTCCCCGGATAGCCTTTTAAAGACCCCCGGGGAAACTATTCCCATTTTACATTACATAACGGGAATTGCCGGAGCCCTTTACTAATCGAAAGGGCCTGCCTTGAAACGAATTCCAAAGCACCCCTGGGCCGGAGAGTTGTCTCACGTTTGCCAGGCGCATCATGCTGCAACCTGGCAAACTAAAATAAAGCAAACCGCTAAACATCATCTCCAGCAGCTTATACTTTATGAGCCTTTTTCAAAACTCGGTTAGTTTTGAAAAAGGCTCCGGAAAAACCGTCAAAAAGCCGGTTTTTCCCCTAAATCTAAAGTTGCTTATTCAAAATTACGGCCCTTGCGGTCCGGCGGATTTTGAAAAAGCCTCTTATAATTCAACAGAAGGATCATCCTGGACATTTCCGCTGTCATACTTCTCCAAAATCTTATTCTGAAGCAGAGACCGGAATTCGGGATGTATGGGATGGGCCACATCCTTATACTCCCCTGCCCTGGTTTTCCTGCTGGGCATGGCGATAAATACACCATTCTTTCCTTCGATAATTTTTACATTATGAACAACCAGGCAGTCATCAAATGTAACCGTCACATAAGCCTTTAGTTTACCCTCACCAGCCACTTTACGGACTCGAATATCAGTTATCTCCACGGCGCACTCCTTTTTTTGGATCAGGATTTTGCTATTATTCTAATACTGCAATGCCTGAACGCGCAAGTGGAAACGCTAATTTGCTGAAACTCCCGGCGGAGTGGAATACTTCTACTGCTTTGCCTGCAACTCCCTGGTCTTTAAAAACCCCAAAACAGGTTGATCCGGACCCGGATAAACCCGCAAATAAAGCTCCAGCCGTCCGAAACGTTTGGAAAATACCGCGATAGGACTCTTTTTCCGAATCCTTCCCGTAGGATAAAAAAAGGGGCAAAAAATCGTTTTTATACGGCCATTCCGACGGATCCGCCGCCAAGGCGTCAATCAACCGCTGTTTTGACACCGCCGGACCGGAACCCGGGGTTCCATATTCGTCCAGCAGCCGAAACGCCCCGGCCGTACTGCTGAAAAATCCCGGATTAACCAGGACAATCCAAAGAGAACCCGGCGTTTCCACCGGATCGATTTTTTCACCCCTGCCGGATACAAAAGCTGTTCCGGAATTCAGGAAAAAAGGAACATCACTGCCCAATTTCAGGGCCAGATGATGAAGCTCGGCATGGTTCAGTTTGGAATTTCCCAGGGTATTCAGGGCTATCAATGTTGAAGCCGCATCGGATGAACCGCCTCCCAGGCCTGCGCCAAGGGGGATTCTTTTCCCGACCTGTACAGATACGGATTTTGAAAAACCCGTATATTCCCTGAAGACCGCAACGGCCTTATGGATCAGGTTTTTCTCCGGCGGTACCGCTCCATCCATCTGGATATTGCAGGAACCGTCATGTGTATCAAAAACTGTAAAACCCAGGGTATCGCCAAAGCTGAGCGCCATGAAGATACTTTCCAGGTCATGATACCCGTCGCTGCGTTTCCCCAAAATCCGGAGATGCAGATTAATCTTACAGGGTGCCTCGATTATGAAATCACTTGCCATGACCAGGGTTTTGATTATAACGAAAATAAGAGTTTTGTAAAGCCATTTCCCGGGCAAATCATAAAATACCCGAATTCCGGGTTTATTTTCTCCATAATTGATAAAAAAAATGCATTTTTATAAAAAATATTTCATGAACCATGCAAAAACCAGTTGACAGATATAGAAGCTTACCCTTATGTTTCAAGAGATAATAAGTCCAAATGGAGAATGCTATGGTTCTGGATGAAACCAGTTATAGTGAAAACGGGCTCGATGTCACCCCTGTGACTATCGAGTACAATGACGGCATCATGCTTCCTTTCTTTGCCCTTGGCGACGAAGACGAAGACGAAGATGAAATCGACGATGATTTCGATGATATGGAAGATGATTTTGATGATGATTTCGACGACGATGACTTTGATGACGACGACGGCGATTTCGATGATGACGATGATGATGATTTTGACTACGAAGAAGATGTCGATTACGACGATTTTGATGAATAACTAAATACGCTTTTTTGCCCTTGGGCACTAAAAGCCAGGGATAGGCGGCTTTCTGCCGGTTGCAGAAAGCCCTCACTTTGAACTATCCCATCCCCAGCGGATGTAAGGGTAGTTTGTTCTTCGTCAGCCTGATTATGACCTAAAAATTACTTCAGCCCCGCTCCATAAACGTTCCAGTTCATAGAACGTCCGTGCCCTGTTTGTCATTAAATGAACCACAATATTTCCCAGGTCAATCAGACTCCATTCCTCATCCTTGGGTACTTTTCTATGCCTCCGGAGGATTTCTATTCCCTTTTCGTTGGTAAAGTCCTTGATATGCCTGTGCAGCCCCTGTACGTGGGCGGAACTGGTAACCGTAGCGATAACAAAAAAATCGGTCCAGCTGTTTTGTTCCCGTAAATCCAGGACAACCACCTCCGAAGCCCGGTGGTCATGCAATAATGCCCCCAATTCCGCAGCCAGGTCCTTGTCCTTATGGTTAATTGATAACGTATCGTCCATTAAAATCCCTTCCAATTATCAGTGTAAAATCTGCTTTATATTCCGTATTCTGGGAATCCAGTTCCTGGGGGTTGTATAATTCCCTTCTGATATTTTTACATTGGATGATGTCCGCAAAGGTCTCCCCCAGTTCATCAATTCCTGAGCGGTCAATAATCGTGGTTTTGGAATAATCACTGTTGTCCGCATTTCCAATGGTGATCACATCGTACCCGAACCCCTGGACTAAATCGGAGGTCCTCCGGGCTAATCCGCTGGTGGGGGTACCGTTTAATACCTCCACGGTGAACACCCGGTCGGCCAGGGAGCCTTCACCCTGCCTGGTGAGGGACAGCAGCATCTGGCGGACCACATCCTTGATATAGGACCCGTCGTAAAAGGGGATAATCAACTGCTGGCCCGAAACTTCCTTAACATTCCCCCCGACAGCCTGGACATTCATCCGGTCCGTATCGATATAGCCCAGTTCGGAAAAGAGCCGGTTCCTGACTCTCTGGTTCATATTGGTTTCGATTAGGGTATTAAAAACCTGGGCTATCTGGGAATTTTCCAGATAGGCGCTTCTGTCACCTAAGGTTTTGATCAGCCCCTTAAAGAAACGCTGGCGCCGGAAATTAGCCGCATCCCCTTCCTCTTCTTCAATATGATACGTGAGATACTGTTTGGCTTTTTCCCCGTCCAGCCTTACCATCCCCGAGGGAAACAGGATAGGTCCGGTTTCATCGTATATTTGTACCGGCGAAGGAATAAAAAGCTCCACCCCTTCCATGAGATCCACCAGCTTACCCATATTTTCCACGGTAAATACCATGGTAAAATCAATTTCAACCCCCAGAAGTTTGGACACCTCACTCTCAAAGGGTTTCAGCTTCTGGGGAGTATAGACCGTATCTATTCTGTCCACCCGGTCTATCTGCTGGATGATCCGGCCTATTTCACCGGGCACATCAAATACTGCTGCCCTTTTTGTGGCGGGGTAATACATCAGCACAAAGGAGCTCAGGGGTTTTTTGTCCTTTTCAATAATCATTAAAGTGTTTATCACGCTGTTTTCCGCAAATACCTCTTCCAGGGGATCACTCCGCAGGGCGATAATTGCAAAAACCGAGCCGCCAATAATAATCAATATGATAACCACCAATAAAATAATGCTGGTGTCCAGGGAACTGCTTTTCACGGGCTTCTCCGTCTCTTTATGGCATCCATCAGTTTCAAAGTTCCCTCGGATAACACCAGGTTTTTTGAACTGAGGTAGGCCACATTTTCCTTAAATACTAATTCAAAGAGGGTATCCAGATCCTTGTATTTTTTAAAATCCCTCATTTTTGGATCAATCCCCTCCCGGCCAACTTCTATTTTATCTGTAATATACACTATTTTCGCCAGGGTGCCCATAGAATCGGATGCATAGGTATGGAGCCTGACAGCTTCCAGTACATCCTCATCGGTAATATTAAAATTCTCTCTTATATAGACCGCCGCTGCCCTGCCGTGCAGCAGGGAGGGTTTTTTCTGTTCAATTTTACCGATTCTTTGTCCGTCCCTTTGGGCTAATTCAATAATACGTTTATCCCCCATGGCCTTGCATATATCGTGGGTGATCCCCGCCAGATATCCCTTGTAAGGATCATACCCAAAACGGCAGCAAAGGTCGAAGGAAAGCAACGCGGTGTTCCGGGAATGGAGGAACCGGTCAAAGGGCAGCAGCCTCCTGACATGATCCTCTACCTGGGCTATGAGGTATGCCAGAGGATGGGGTTCACGGCGCTTCTCATAAAGCCCCCGTTCCTCAATTATAAACCGGACCCCCGGCGGAACCAATGGATGCCAGTTGGTTTTATTTTTTATGCTGTCCCTGACGTCCCCGGATGAAAGTTCTACAATATCATTTTTGAGCCTTTTATGGGGATACCGAAAGGGAACTTCTTTCCGGGAAATTCTATGGGCCAGGATAATATCCGTCCGGGTTACCAGTTCCTCCGCCTGGCGCCATTTGTGGAAATCCGCTGCCAGGTCATCCCCTATGATAAGTCCCAGTTTTCCTTCGGGGCGGTATTTTTTATCAATATAATCGACGGTATCGATGGTATAGGATACACCCTCCCGTCTGACCTCACAGTCATCCAGGGTCAGCCGGGGATTGCCGGAAATAGCCGCGGCGGTCATATCAAGCCGGTCCCGGGCGGTGGTCCCCTTAAATTCCGATTTAAAGGGAGACTGGAAGGAGGGTATCAGAATGATACGGTCATATTTAAACGCCAGGAGGGCGGCCTCTGCCAAAGCCAGATGGCCATTATGGATTGGGTTAAAGCTTCCCCCCAGAATAGCAAGTTTCACTGCGGTTCCTCGGTTTTTCAAAATGAAACCTGGACATCTCTAAAAATCCAAACGGGTTTTTGGAGGTGCCCACTTTTTAAAAAGCGTCTCTGTTATACGGGAACTTCTAAAAACTGAAGTTTTTAGAAGTTCCCGTAAATCATTCTACTGCATCCAGGGAGTTGCCGATACTCCCTGGGGTCCCTCTTCTTCATCAAGCTTTTCATCCATGGCGGTTACCAGCCGGAATATGGCTTCCTTTACGTCTTCCAGTCCCCTGCCGTTAAATACGGAAAGGCCAAGAACTTCCTCTTCCGGGTAGGCTTTTTTAAGGGCTTCGAACCGGTCTTCCGTATCCTCCAGATCAAGTTTTGTGCCCAGGATGATCCTGGGTTTAGCCACCAGGACGGGACTGAAATTCTCCAGTTCCCTGAAAAGGATGTCAAAAGCTTCCAGGTAATTGTCCTCCGAAAGATCAATAAGAAAAAGAAGACCCGCGGTCCGGGATATATGTTTCAGGAAACGTATTCCCAACCCGGCTCCTTCGGAAGCGCCTTCAATAAGACCGGGGATATCCGCCAGGATAATATCCCGGTCCCCCATGGTCAGCACCCCCAGGTTGGGGATTTTGGTGGTAAAGGGATAGGGAGCGATTTTTGGCCGGGCATTGGTAAACCTTTCCAGCAGACTCGATTTTCCCGCATTGGGAAACCCCACAAAACCAATATCCGCCATGACCTGCAGCTCCACCCGGAGACGCCGGGTTTCCCCGGTTTGCCCGGGCAGGGCCTTTCTGGGGGCCTGGTTTATGGAACTTTTAAAATGGACATTTCCCCAGCCGCCGTTACCGCCCTTTAAAAAAATGAAATCCCCGGGGGTTTTTGCAAAATCCCGGATCATTTCCCCGGTTTCATAGTCCTTAAGAACCGTTCCCGGCGGAACAGGGATAATCATATCCTCCCCTTTCCGGCCGTAACGCTGGGAACCTTCACCATCCCGGCCATTTTCGGCTTTAAAATGCTGTTTGTAACGTAACTGGGACAGGGTCCTGAGGTTTCTCCGGACGGTGAATATGATATCCCCTCCCCGGCCCCCATCCCCGCCGGAAGGTCCGCCCCGGGGAACGTACTTTTCCCGTCTAAAGGCAACGCAGCCGTTGCCGCCGTTTCCCGAGGAGACTTCTATAACCGCTTCATCGGCAAATTTATTCATTGTTTATACACCATAGATTGTTTGTCCGGGGAACCGGGCATATCCGTGTTCTGAAACACCCAAAATTTTATAAAAATGCATATCCGACAGGAATTACACCCCGCCAAACAAAAAGGGCACGCCTGGGGCGTGCCGATTAAAAAACAGATAAACCAGGAAACCGCTATTAATTGGCGGTTCCTGCGGGAACTACGCCTGCCAGTTTCCGGCCCCGGCGCTGGGAAAATTCAACTTTTCCGTCCACCAGAGCAAAAAGGGTATAATCCGAACCGCAGCCGACATTTTCTCCGGCATGAATTTTGGTTCCCCGCTGCCTTACAATTATACTGCCCGCACTTACATTGCTTCCGCCGGAAGCTTTAATTCCCAGGTATTTGGGGTTTGAATCCCGTCCGTTTTTGGCACCGCTGCCGCCTTTCTTTCGAGCCATTTCAGGGCCTCCCTCGTATGGAACCGCTCCAATTCCTTGGGCTATTCCTTTTCAATATGTATTGTTACATGGTCCGGAAATTCCATGGAAACCGAAATAAGCCCTTCCTGCAGGAAGGTTCCCACGGCAGAAAGAAAACTCCTGTCTGTCCCGGGATCATCAATTTCCATCCGGAATTCACCCCGGTTTGGGGCAGCTTTCCGAACCTTCACCCCCTCCTTGACGGAAAGGGTCCTATAAGCCGTCCGGGTGAGCACCGAAACTGCGGCGCAAACTATATCTTCACCCTTCCGTCCAGCACCGGCATGTCCTGAAACCTGACAGGATTTTAATAAACCCCCATTATCCAGGTACAATTCGATGGTTATCATCGTTATACTCCGGCAATATCCTTGATCCTGATGTAGGAATACTGCTGCCGGTGGCCCGTCTTACGCCGGTAATCCTTCTTGGGTTTATACTTGAATATGATAATTTTCGGGTCCTTTTTGTGGCTTTCCAACACAGCAGAAACCTTAGCGCCCTTCACATAGGGAGCTCCCACGGTTACCTTATCCCCCGAAAGCAGGAGTACCGAATCAATATCCACAGCGGAACCAACTTCAGCATCAATCCTGTCAACCTTCAGCAGGGCATCTTTTTCAGCCTTGTACTGTTTTCCTTTAAATTCAACCAGTGCGTACATGAACATTTATCCTTATATTTCGAATAGTACTGTTTTATACATTAAATAAAGAGGAAGGTCAAGGGGGGATAAAAAGTTATCAAACCCTGGTTGTGCAGGTAAAGTAAACCCAACCATCATCAAGCACAAACGAAGTTATCTAGGGAACCGCTGATTAAACCGGCCGCAATATGCGGCCAATCAGCGGTTTCCCATCACAATTCTTTGTTGCACAAAGAATTGCCTACATTAAAGAACACACTGATTAATGCTCTATGGGCATTAATCAGTGTTTCCCTAGGGGAGTTTTAAGATACGCTCGCCGGCATTACCGAAAGCTTTCTTTATTTTTATTTATGTATTCTATAAGCAATTTGGTAATATCTTCTTCATATTTGTAAAACTTTTCCTCTAAACCCTTCCATATTTTTTCTGCATTATCTCCCATTTCTTCCAGCATTCTTTGTCTTTCGTTTCTGGCTACTGGTACTTTTGAACCCGGAAAAGGTTTACTTGAACTTTCTAAGATATCCAGAAATATTACTGATCCAATTTTTTTAAGGGCATCAATTATTTCATAATAATCATTTCCTGCAGAATTATAGAAAAACTGGTTAAACCCACCATTATTAATTTCACGTTCATATTCCTCTACCAAGACAATAACTGTTTCTTCATCTGATAAAGATTCTGGTTTTTCATAAAAAATTGGAGACAGCAAATTATCAATTTCAATAATAGCTTCTTGACCTGTTTTTTCTTCTAAAATTTGAGCTACATTCAGCTGATGTTTTGTTGTTTTTCTTTTCCAAAATAACATAATCAATCTCCTGGTTTGGTATTGAACCTAATTATTATAGTATGCAAAAACCCGGGGATATACGGGAGGATAAAAAGGTATCCATCCCGATTTCCCCGGTTATTTGGAAATCAACCCTACATAGCCTCCAGGAACGGGATACAGACCAGGCGGAGGGCATCCTTCAAAACCATTAAAACAGCCCTGGACAAAGCCAGCCTGGTGGCGGCGAGGTCTTCCTGGGGGGCGTTCAGGATGGGACAGTCGTGGTAAAAACGGCTGAATCCCCGGGAAAGTTCATACAGATAGGCCGTCAGAAGGCTGGGATCCATTTTGGACGCGGCTTCTGCCACGGCCTGGGGGTATCCCTCGATGGTTTTAACGAGTTCCCATTCGGCGTCCTCTGTCAGGAGTTCCGGTTTTACCTTACCCTTGGCCGCGGCGGTTCCATCGGCTTTACGGAGCATGGAGGAAATCCTTGCTCCCATGTACTGGAGGTAAGGTCCGGTGTTTCCGTTAAAAGCCAGGGATTCCTTGGGGTTAAACAGCATATCCCTGGAGGGAGCCACCGACAGAAGATAATAATGGAGAGCCCCCAGGGCTATTTTTTCCGATACATCACCGCTGTCCCCAACGGCTTCCTCCCGGTCCTTTTCCCGGATTTCCTTCATGGCCATTTCCGCCAGGCTGTCCAGGAGATCGTCCGCATCCACCACGGTGCCTTCCCGGCTTTTCATTTTACCGTCCGGCAGGTTTACCATGCCATAGGACAGGTGATACAGGTCCTTGGCCCATTCGAACCCAAGTTTTTTCAGTATCGAAAAAAGGACCTGGAAATGGTAGTTCTGTTCGGACCCTACCACATACACCAGCCGGTCAAACTTCCAGTCCCGGTGCCGGGAAATGGCTGTCCCGATATCCTGGGTGATATACAATGAGGTACCGTCCTTCCGGAGCAGCACCTTTTTATCGAGTTTTTCCTCGGTCAGATCAATCCAGACTGCGCCGTCTTCGGCTTTGTAGAAAATTCCCTTTTCCAGGCCCTTCAGCACTTCATCCTTGCCTTCCAGGTAGGTCTGGCTTTCGTAATAGTACTGATCAAAGGAGACCCCGGTTCTTTCGTAGGTTTCTTTCATCCCCTCCACGGCCCAGGTGTTCATTTTTTTCCAGAGGGCCACGGTTTCGGGGTCCCCGGCTTCCCACCGGCGGAGCATTTCCTGGGCCCTTTCCTCGGCGCCGGGATCGGTCTGGCTCATCTGGTGATACTTAACGTACCACTGGCCGACAAAATGATCGCTTTTGATATGTTCCGATCCAGGGGTTTTCCCTTCACCGTATTCCTTATAGGCCAGCATGGACTTGCAGATATGCACTCCCCGGTCATTGATGATACATACCTTCTGGACTTCAGCGCCGCAGGCCGAAAGGATCCGGGAAATACTTTCCCCCAGAACATCGTTCCTGAGATGTCCCAGGTGAAGGGGTTTATTGGTATTCGGGCTGGAAAACTCCACCATGATCCGGGTGTGGTCCATGTTTCCCGGCTTGCCGAAGGGTTTCTTTTCGTTTAATGCATCATCCAGGACCTGGGCTGCGGATTCGGTCCGGTTAAGCCAGACATTCACATAGGGACCTTCCACCACGGGCTTCCCTATTTTTTCTGTCTCCGGATTTGATGATAGTTTTGCAGCCACCGAGGCGGCTATCTGGGGCGGTCCTTTGCGCAGGAGTTTTGCAAAGCTGAACATGGGGAACCCCAGGTCACCCAGGTCGGGTTTCGGGGGAATTTCCGCAATGATATCCGAAGCTTGTATGTCTGCCTGGATTCCAGCTTCCTGGGCTAACGTATTCAGCGCCTGGGCTATAGAGGTTTTCCACGAATCTTTAACGTTCATCTTGTATCCTTATTTTTCCCGCCAAAGCGGCCATTCTGGTATACGTCTGGCCTTCCCTCCTGAAAGAACCAAACCGGTCATCCATAAAGGTGCAGTCCTCGGCATATGCCATGTGCCGGACCCCGGCTTCTTCCAGAAGGGCCGCATTGGCAGCCTGGAGCTTAAGATACCATAAATCCCCGGTTTGGTCATGGGTTTCGGTTATTTTTGTGACCCGCCCCAGGGGATACGTACTTTTCAGGGAACCGAATTCCGCCTCGAATACCCCCGCCCGTTCCTCATCAACCTGATAACAGCAGCCCTGGATACACGGCCCCAGCACCGCAGCCACTTCTTCCGGTCTGGTTCCCCAGGATCGGTTCATCGTTTCCAGGGCGGTCCGGACTATCCCGGTTCCCTTCCACCCGGAATGGAGCATCCCCAGGGCCCGGGTGTTTGTATCGTATAAAAATATGGGCAGGCAATCCGCGACGGTTACGGAAAGGGCCAGTTCAGGGTTCAGGGTAAGGAGCCCGTCCCCTTCGGGATATGTGTTGGGAGTATGTTTATCAATTATGATAACCCGCCGGGAATGGGTCTGGGTACAGGCATAACAATGGAGCGGGTCATACCCCTGGCTGCGGTAAAAGGCCTCCCGGACAGGGTACTGTCCGTCATTAAGTTCCAGGACGTTTCCAAAGGAACGGGATGAAAGAGCGCAAAAGGGTTCTTCCAGGGGCTGCCCCTCATAAAAAAAGGGAAACCGCGCGGCATCACCGGAAAAACTAACCGAAAAGGGGTAAGTGTGTATCATCTGCTCCATAGGTCCAGGTTTATTAAAAATAACGTGTCCTACAGAAAGGACCGCCAGTATTTTACATGGTTATTAGAATTTAAGGAACTTCTAAAAACTTCATTTTTTAGAGGTGCCCTAAAATCAAATCGATGCAATATTAATGATCCCCGATTTTTGATATCTGGTCAGCTTCCAGGGTGTTCACCTCTTCCAGGAGCCGGGAAGCCTCTTCCAGTTTTGACCTGGCAAATAATACCGCATCGGGAAAATGCCGGCCCTTAACATTGGGCAAGGAAGATATATTGGTTAACGTATCGTACCTGCTGCCGGCTTCCCTTTTATTGATGCCCTGCAGAACATCCGCCATGGTTTTTAATGATCCCTGGGTTTTACGGATTATCTCCTGAATTTCCTCGCTTACTTCCTGGGTCACCAGTTGGATTTTTCTTCTTTTAACCGGCAGGGACGCAATTTCACTTTTTGCCAGGGCGTAGCGTTTTCCGTAGTCCCCGGAAACGGACAACCGGTCCTTGAAGTTCTTAATCGTATCATCGATCTTCATAAGATCGTTGTAGGCTTCGGTAAAATCCGTCCGGTTATCCCGTTTATAGAATTCCCCGTCCAAAAGGATAACCCGGAGGACCGGATTAATATCCGGTATAAATACCTCCGAATAAAAGGCTGATAAAAAAGAAAGCCCCAGGGCTCCCCCCGCGGGAATTCCCTCGGGGTTGGCTTCGGAATACAGATTAGGCATGCCCGTAAGACTCGCTCCCTTCAGGAATATACCAAAGGATTCGATGAGGCTGGCTTTCCGCCGCTCCCTGGAAAAAGCAGCAAACTGGTCGTCGATCTGCTTTTTCCAATAATCCCGGTATACCACAAACCAGTCCTCACCGCCGGAAATACTCCGGGGATTCAAATTCAAATCCCTGGTTACACACCGGAGAATTCTTGTAAGAGGCACGGTCTGGTTGAACTGACGGATTGTTGTCAGGGCAGCCTCGGCCTGGGAAAGCAGGATTTTCGTTTCCGCTTCCACATCAAATTCTATATTCCCCATCTGTTCCTGGAGAACAAATATAAAAAGTGATTCCAGGAGGCTTATGGATGGAATGCCCGAAAAAGAAAACAGGATATTATTAAGGTTGATCAGCTGCTCCTTCACCAGTTTAGCTGAACAAACCTGGCCTTGTACCGAAGGTTCAAAGCTGAAGGCCATAAGAAGCCGGTCAAACAGGAAAGAAGAAAGTTCTTTCAGGCATTGCAGGGACCGGGCATTGTAATACATGATATTCCGTTCGGTCTCGCTGATCGAAGAAAAAATCTCATCCATGTTTTTGGAAGCCATCTGCTGGAGATCCGAATTAGGGACTTTCGGATATTTCTGAATGAGGATCCGGGGATTGGTTTCGTAGGTTAAACGCCGGTGGATATCACCCATTTCCAGGGATGCCAGAAACGCAAAGAAGGTACCCTTATCCCTGTTGACGCTTACGTCCAGGGCATTATAAAAAAACCGGGAAGCATCCTTTAAATTTAAAAGGGCCCGGTGAAATTCCGGAAGCAGCATGGAATCGTGGTAATCGAACAGGCCCGGGGTTTTAGTGTTTATACCCGTTCCTATTTTGGAGATGAGGTTATCCTCATACACCTTTACCGGACTGGAACTTTTAAACAGCCCCAGTAAAACATACCACAACCGCATATACCAGGGCATCCGTTCATAATATGTTTTCAGGTCAAAGCCGCTGATTTCTTTCTCACTTGGATAAAGGGGTTCCTTGGAAAGATCCGACTGGGAATTAAGCTTTGTCAGAAGATCATTCCGTTCGTCCAGGGACAACTCTGAAACCAGCCGGTTAAAGGTACTGCCTTTTTCCATATCTTGAATATACTCTATAGATGCAAGTTTGTCAGGTGAGGCTTTTTAAAACTTCAGTTTTTGGAAGTTTTCGCGCCCAGCTGGTTTTAACCAGTCCGGAGAAAACCACCATATCGTAATCATTTACCATAATAACAAGTTGGCGATTTTCTCCGGGGTACATCTAAAAGCCCAGCCGGTTTTTTAGATGTACCCATTATAGCTTTTCACAGATCACCGCGGATCCGGGTTCCAGGTAGTATTCAAAAAGATGCTGTCCCTCTTTTTCGGTGCTGCTGAATCCGGCATACATATCCACTATGTGCCCTCCGAAAATATTCCAGCTGCTGTGCAGGTTTGTTTTGAAGGATTTTTTCCCGGGTAAGGGAACTTTTACTACATATCCATGTTGTGCATGGAAATTAAAGCAAAAAAGAAAGGGACCTTTCCGGTAAATCAATATTTTATCCTGTTCACTATGGAGAATTAATTCAGGCCGGTATTTAAAAATATTATTCTGGTCTATAAAAGCAACCATTGCTTTATCAAAAGATTCAAGATATTGATACCGGAGCACTGGATCCGAAGCCAGACTCCATCTTCTCCTGGCATAATGGTAACTCCAGTTGTTTCCCGCCCGGGGAAAATCAATCCAATCGGGATGGCCGAATTCGTTTCCCATAAAAGCCAGGTATGATTCCCCGCCCAGGGTTGCGGTAATAAGACGTATCAGTTTATGCAGGGCCATGGCCCGGTCAATCCGGCGGTTCCTGGAAAACACATCCATGTGCCAGTACATATCCTCACCGGCCAGCCGGAACATGAGTGTTTTATCCCCCACCAATGCCTGGTCATGGGATTCTGCATAGGCAACCACCTTTTCTCCGGGACTCCTCTGGGTAAGTTCATGCCAGAGCATCCCCAGGTCCCAGTGTTCATCCGGTTTGTCCCTTACGGTTCTTACCCAGAAATCCGGGATTCCCATGGCAAGACGGAAATCAAAACCAACACCCCCCGCTTCCTGGGGAAGGCAAAGACCGGGATAACCGCTCACATCCTCCGCAATAAGGATAACATCCGGTTTTACCTCCCGGCACAGGGCAGCGGCCAACCGCAGATACGTTAAGGCATCCAGGTTGACATTACCGCCAAAATAATCTTGATATGTACGGAAGGTCCTGCCCAGACCATGGTCATGGTACAGCATGGAGGTAACCCCATCAAAACGGAATCCATCGATATGATACTCTTCCAGCCAGAATTTCAAATTTGATAAGAGGAAATGCAGTACCTCGGTTTTACCGTAATCAAAAAGCCTGGTTCCCCAAACAGGATGATCGCCGGAAAAATACTGATGACCGGTTCCGTCAAAGCATCCCAATCCTTCCAAAACATTCCCCGATGCATGGGCATGGACCAGGTCCAGAATAACCGCAATACCAAGCCGGTGGGCTTCATTGACCAGGGTTTTGAAATCCTCCGGGGTACCAAACCGGGAAGATACCGCAAAAAAGTTGGTCACCTGATACCCGAAGGAAGCATAATAGGGATGTTCCATTACCGCCATAAGCTGAATAGCATTGTAACCCAGGGATTTTACCCTGGGGAGGATGTGATCCTTAAACTCGATAAAGCTGCATATTTTTTCTTCCTCACCGGCCATTCCCGGGTGGCATTCATAAATGAGAAGATTATCCTTATTATTGTAAAAATCCCCATCGGTCCAGCAAAACGATTGTCCCGGTTCCCAGAATTGTCCGTCAAAAGCGCCGTTTCCCGGATCCTGGACAACCCGCTTTATATAACTGGGAATCCGGTCAAAAACCCGGTTCCCTGCCCGGATCTGCAGTTTTATCCGGGATGTATGAAATGGCTGGGGCTCCTGGATATATATTTCCCAAATCCCCCGGCCAATATGTTTTAAGGGATGACTAGACCTGTTCCAGCCATTGAATTCCCCGATCAGATGAATTTCATCCGCCCCCGGGGCCCATTCCCGGAATACCCAATGTCCTTGTTCATGGTGAAAACCAAAATAATGATGTCCGTTGGCAAATGATCCAAGGCTTTGCCCATAGAGAATTTTTTCTTTTGTTTCCTGGAAATAGTTTATCGTGTCCAGGATACAATTTTCATATTCCCTTAAAGCGGGGGACAATGAAAATATCCGATAGTTGATGGTGGTTATCATATTTTTCTCCTTTTAGTATACCTACCGGTAGGTATACGGGGTTAGCTGTTTCATGTACCGACCGGTAAATATATATTAAGCTTTTCTTTATCCTACCTACCGGTAGGTATACAACATTGATTATTTCATATACCAACCGGTAATATAAATTAAGCTTTTCTTTATCCTACCTACCGGTAGGTATACAAGATTAACTGTTTAATATATCGACTGGTTAGTATATCTAAGCTTCTCCTTATTCTACCTACCGGTAGGTATACGGGGTTAACTGTTTCATGTACCGACCGGTTAGTATATCTAAGCTTCTCCTTATTCTACCTACCGGTAGGTATACAACATTGATTATTTCATATACCAACCGGTAATATAAATTAAGTTATTCTTTATCCTACCTACCGGTAGGTATACAAGATTAACTGTCTAATATACCGACTGGTTAGTATATCTAAGCTTCTCCTTTTTCTACCTACCGGTAGGTATACAACATTGATTATTTCATATACCGTCCGGTAATATAAATTAAGTTATTCCTTATCCTACCTACCGGTAGGTATACAAACAATCCCCTTATCCCCGCACCACAGGACAATCAACCGATCAGGGGATATCTCCGGATTATGAAAAAATGCCGTGCATGAACTGTTTTACCAACTGCTCTACGGTATCATCATCCAGGGAACCGGAACCCCGGTACCAAAATGCAATCAGTGCATTAATATTCGAAACAAAACTTAACGCCGACAACCGTTCCTTTCCGCGGATATTCCTATGAACCCCGGCAAACTGCTGAAACACTTCCTCCACCAGTTCATACTGGACCATGTGGTATGTATCGGATATTTCCGCTGCGGTGGATGTTTGGGGAACAAAATGCAGCGCCATCAGAATCCGGTAAAAAGTGGGGTTATTCCGGGCAAACCCGATATAGGCCTTTGCAATATTAATCAATACGGGTTTTACATCTTCCTCGTACGAACCTGGCTTCGGATTATACCGGCAGGCCTGTTTTAAAAGCGTCTCAAGCTGGCCATAATAAAGCTCCAAAAGCTCCCTGAATAGACCAGCCTTGTTCCCAAAGTAATAATACAGGGTCGGTTTGGAGAGCTCCGCCGTTTCAACAATGGTATTTATACTGACCCCATCGTATCCCTTGTCAGCAAAGAGTTCCAATGCACATTCCAGCAACTTATTTTTATTATTATCTTCCGCCATAATTTTATTTGTATACCGATCGGTATACAAAGTCAATAGATAGAACGCTAATATACGATTATATTTTAGATTGGCAATACAGGATTTCAAGCACAATAACTCTTTATATTACAAGGACTTACAATTTATCGGATCAGCCCCTAGGGGAATCGAACCCCTCTTTTAAGAATGAGAATCTCATGTCCTGACCGATAGACGAAGGGGCCGGGTTTTTCCCAGGGAGAATTTGAACCCCGCAAACAGATCCAGAGATCCTGGGAAACGCTATTCGCTTCTATAAATTAATGTGCCATATTGATCAAAATTCGTCAATAGAAATCGGCGAAATTAGTATTTTTCCTTATTTGTTTCCTGTGCCTTGGGCATGGCAGTCTGCCGACAGTTCTATGCCGCTATATACATTATTTAGAAGAAGCAATAGCGCCGTTTTTACGGTAGTTATTGATATTTTATTCAACTAATTCCTTATAAAATAAGGAATTATCCTTTTCCCCAGGGAGGATTTGAACCCCCACAAGCAGATCCAGAGTCTGCCGTGCTACCATTACACAACCGGGGAATGGTTACAGAAAAGAAAATACCATAGCGGGGAACAAAAAGTCAATCACCCTGGAAAATATTTTATCCGTCAGAATGCGGATTCCGGGGTATAATCCTGTTTATGCTATTCCGAATGATACTCTATTAACGTGTGGATGGGGATATCCCCCAGGGTTTTCCTGTAATCCAGGAAAGGCAGGCCCACCACGCCGAAAATTTCCGGTACCACGCCACCGGACCGGGTAATAAGTTCCCTGGCGGCATTCAAAGTTCCGCCGGTGGCAATCAGATCGTCCAAAAGCAGGACCCTTCCGCCCTGGGGAACATCCTCGGGATGGATTTCAACCTCCGCATTGGCATATTCCAGGGAATATTTAACCGACAGGGTTTTTCCTGGGAGTTTTCCCTTTTTCCGGATTAAAACCAGGGGTATCTGAAGCCGGTCCGCAAAGGGAGCTGCAAAAAGGAACCCCCGGGCCTCAATCGCTGCGACCGCATCGATCTGTTTATCCTGGTACAATTCTACCATCGAATCGATGCAGAACCTGAAGGCCTTAGGCACGGTGATAATGCTGGTGATATCATAAAACAATACCCCCGGTTTGGGAAAATCCGGAACTTTCCGGATGTAATCATCAAGGTTTAACTTTTCCATAAAATCTTAACTCCGATGTAAAACTTCCTGGACCCAGGATTTGAGGTCCCCGCCCTTTTCGCCGACAAAGTCTTCTGCGCCAATGTCGAGTTCAGAATCCTGAACAAGCCCGCGGAGATAGGCCGTATTTTTTTCTGATCCTGCGGTAAATATCCCGCCGGAACGCCCTGCCAGGTTGATATGCCGGAGTACATCCTCCAGGCCTGAAAAAGACGCTGGTTTTACCTCATCACAACCAAAAAAACAAAGATCCGCCGGAAGCAGATCGGTGGCTGAAAAATCCAAACCGCCCAGGATTACCACATGATTTTCCTTAAGCTCCCCGGCAATTCCCGCAGCCAAACCGTGGACAGAATCGGTGCCATCTGTGACCACAAGAACGTTTAACTTTGTTTTCACAATTCCTGAGTGTAACTTTCAAAGGTAACTCTGTCAATTACATTGATAAGAAAGGCCATCTTTTAAAGCATTGACCGGGGCGGCAGATACATCCGCACACGGGAAAACAATCATTGTACTGTTAAGCATATCAATGTATAATTTTTCTTATGCGCAGAACAAAACTGATTTTTACTTTTGTAATTCTTACGGTTTTGTCCTCCTCCACAAAAAATACCGGATACGATATATCAAATTCCCAGTCCTTTTCTGTTGAGGTCAGTGAACCCCCGGAGGATTATCTTACCATAGTTGCAGCGGGGGATAATCTGTTTCATGAAGAGGTATATGTTTCAAGCTTTAAGGACGATACGTATTATTTTGATTCAATTTATGAAGAGATTAAGCCCTACCTGGAGCCGGCGGATATTGCTTTTATTAACCAGGAAACCATCCTGGCGGGAAAGAATTTCGGGTATTCCAGTTATCCCGCATTTAATACGCCCCAGGAGCTGGGGCATAGTCTTGCGGCTGCGGGATTTGACGTCATATGCCATGCCAATAACCATGTGATGGACAAAGGCGGAAGGGCGGTTATTTCCACCCTGAATTTCTGGGATACTGTTCCGGGGGTTTCCATCCTGGGGATCCATAAATCCCAGGAATCCAGGGAAACCAGGCAGGTTATTATCGAGAAAAATAACATCAAGACGGGTTTCCTGGCTTACACCTGCAGTACCAACGGTGTTCCCCTTCCAAAGGACATGCCCTACCTGGTTTCCCTGGCGGATATGGAAATAATGGCAAAGGAAATTGATACACTCCGGCCTCTCTGCGATTTTCTTGTGGTTTCTATACACTGGGGGAATGAATACCAGCATGAGCCGGACAAGAGCCAGGAAAAAATGAGTCTGTTCCTGGCGGAACATAATGTGGATCTGGTACTCGGCCATCATCCCCATGTGCTGCAGCCCTACAGGTACTTCCCCAGGACGGACGGGAAAAACATGCTCTGTTATTATTCCCTGGGGAATTTTATTTCCGCCCAGGATAAACCCGCAACCTTGATGGGCGGTCTGGCTTATATCAGACTAAAAAAAACGGAATCCGGGACAGCCATAGAACAGGCGGGGATTATCCCGGTGGTTACCCATTTTGCCCCGGATGTTACCGGGTTCAAGGTGTATCCGCTTCACAGCTACACCGAGGAGCTGCTTTCAAAACATTGGCTCCGGTGGGCGAGAAAAGATGTAAACCTGAAATATTTTAATCTTCTGGCGGATACCCTATTCAGCGGGGAACCGATCCAGTACAACCCCATGGAAGATGAAATCCATGGGAGATGGAAATGAACCTCCGGTTCCGGACTACAGAGCCCCTTCATAGATCATCTTTTCCTGACCGTCCAGGGTTACGGTGATATGTTCCTCAAACCGTTCCATGGCATCCCTCACCTGGGAAATATACACGATATTCGGATTTATGGTCCGGATCAGTTTGTGGGGCAGTTCGGATGCCCCTTCCAGGATTACCCCGTCCACGATCCGCAGGATTGGGATAAAGGAATCATCCAGGGTATGGGTCAGAAGAATTTCACCGCCGTGTTTGCGCAGCAGCTGGGAGGCATCATCCAGGGTTCTGGCCTTGATGATTCTGCCGGTACACCGGCCGCCGAAACTGCGGCTGCCCCGGCCGAGGACATTCCCGATTACGTGCACCCGGATACTGTTTGCCGAAAGCGGCGAATTGACCGGAAGACCCGCCACCACCACCACCTTGTCCCGGGGACCGGCGAATCCCTTTTGAATAGCCGCGGAAATAGCCCCCTGAACCATGGCTTCCGAATCTTCTTCCTTATGGACCAGCACGGGCACCACCCCCCAATACAGGAGCAGCTTCCGCCGGACCGCCTCGCTGGGGGTTGCCGCCACTATGCAGCGCCGGGGCCGGTGTTTGCTCACCAACTGGGCGGTATGCCCTGAAAGGGTAGGAATAACGATACAGGATGCTTCGATTTTATCGGCTGTCCGGGATGCGGAATCCGCAATTACATGGGAAAGGTCCGTATCATCCTCGAGGGCCAGGCGTTTTTCGGTCAGCCGGAGGGCATACTCCTCGGAGGCCTCCACCACCCGGGCTATCCGGTCCATGCATTCCACCGCAGCTTCCGGGTATTTTCCGTTGGCGGTTTCCCCGGAAAGCATGACACAGTCGGTGCCGTCCAGTATAGCGTTGGCCACATCCCCGGTTTCCGCCCTGGTGGGACGGGGGTTGCGGATCATGGAATCGAGCATCTGGGTGGCGGTTATTACGGGTTTTCCTTCCTGATTGCAGAGATGGATAATCCGCTTCTGTTCAATAGGAACCTGTTCCACCGGAATCTGGACACCCAGGTCTCCCCGGGCGACCATAATCCCCGCGGCGACCCGGATTATTTCCTTGATATTGTCCAGACCTTCCTCATCTTCAATCTTTGCAATAACCGGAATATCCGATCCTATTTCTTCAAGATATTTCTGGATGGATGTTACATCCGACGCTTTTCTGATAAAGGAGGCGGCAATAAAATCGATCCCTTCCTGGTGGCCGAAAAGGATATCGCCCTTGTCCTTGTCACTTAATGCTGGCAACCTGGTCCGGACCCCGACAATGTTGACATTTTTCCTGCTGTCCAGGGTGCCGCCGTTGATAACCTGGCAGCGGATAATCCGGCCTTCCACGGCGAGAACATCCAGCCCCACCAGGCCGTCGGCAATATAAATTTTTGCCCCGGGTTTAATATCATCCGCCAACGCGGCGTAGGTTACGGTAATACGGTTATTTTCGGCATAGGCTCCGTCTTCACCATAGAGTTTCCGGCTGTCCGCTTCGGCAATGACGTCCACCTTTTCCCCGGGGGTTATGGTAATATTACCGTCGTTTTTGACAAATCCGGTCCGGATTTCCGGTCCCTGGGTATCCAGAAGCAGGGCTACCGGAATGCCTTCCAATCTTGATGCTTCCCGGACCCGTTCAAAACCTTTTTGGTGGTATTCATGACCCCCGTGGGAAAAATTGAACCGGGCAATATTCATTCCCTTTCGGATTAACGACCGGACAATTTCCACCGATTCGGCGGTGGGTCCCATGGTACAAATAATGTGGGTATTTCTGACTGGCATGCCTTAAATTATAGAAGAATAGCTATCTTTTTTCTACTAAATAGAGAAATTCCGTCACATGGATAGCCCGGTTCCGCAAATTCCGGCTGCCCCGGAATGTATTGTAGGGGGTTTCAAACACCTCAAGCCTGCCGGTTTTTTCAAGGGTCTCCTGCATAACATCCCGGGAAATAAAACCATCCGAATTAAAGGAAATGAGCAGGTATTTTGCCTTAATATGCTGAACCAGTTGGGTAAAAGCCTGGAGGGAACTGGCTGCGCCGTTGTACTCCGACCGGTGCCAGTCCCGGGGGATTCCCGAGACCGGACTGATACCGCCGGGTCTTTTATATTCCGCAATTAGGTTGAGCATAAAATAATTTGATCCATAGGGATGCTGGTTATACGGCGGGTCAAGATATGCCAGATCAACCTCTTCCAGGTCATAAATGAGCTGGTTCGCATCTGCCTGGTGAATCTCGGTTTCACAGTTAAAACTGCTGAAAATGGGAAAGGATAATTCCATGTCACCCTGAATCCGGGGAAGGGCATGCCCTCCCCTGCCCCCAAAACGGCCCACGCCGGTTTCATCTTTATAAAACCCTTTGAAAACCCCCGCGGTATTTGCATGGACCGAAGATTCCGCCAGCAGGGGGGCAATAAAAAAAGGCTGGAACTGTTCTTCAATTGTACTGATATACCTCCGTACCGTATCAATAAACCGGGCATTCCGGGTGGTATAAAACACCCGTTCATTTGGCTGGATGTGGGTATCGTTCCGGGGGGCATACAGTTCGGAGATAAACCCCGGAACCAGGGGGTTCTGTTCCAGGTGCTGAATCAGCCCGGAATGGATATCCCGGAGAATGGTAATATCCAGGTATTCCGCATTAGCCAAATAACATTGATTTATAATTTTTGCATACAATTCCAGATCATTGGAAATAAGTTTTTGGGCATGCTGCTTAAAAAAGCGGGAGACAATACCTGAACCGCTGAACATGTCCAGCAGAATCAATTTATCCTTTTTCAGTCTTTTTTTTACATCCAGAAGTACCGTTCCGATAAAATCAAGGAGGTTTCTTTTATTGCCTATGCAGGTTATGAGCTGCCGGGTAAGGTATTCCCTTTGTTCCTGTAACATATCACGGTACATTAAAAAAGGGTGCCCCAGGGACACCCTCATAAACCTGTTTAATTATTCACCCGACGGAGGGAGAGAATCCAGGTAAACCCCATACACCCAACCCGATACGGGACTGGTAATGTGATACCACTTGGCATAAGCCCCATCAACGGAATAACTGTCTATGGTTTCCCGGTCTATCTGCACCGCGGTTCCCTTAGCCAACTGGCCCACGGTGGTGCCATTAATTTCATCTGCACTGGCCCGGATACTTACCTTATTATCATTGATATACAGGGTCCCGGCGGAACTGAACTGATCAGCTTTTGTAGGGGGATTAACAATATTGTTGATTTCCTGATAGAAGATGGAATCCGGGTAATCCGACAATGCCGATTTAAGCAAAGCTTCCTTCCGGATAGGCTGGGTTTCCGCCTGAGCCAGCTGAAGCAGAATTGATGACTGAATGTCCGTATCCCTAATGGAGGCCAGATTGGATTTAATATACTGATCATTGAAATAACGCTTTGCCTTAGGATCATAGGTAGAAAACTTAATAAATCCGCCCTGGTCACTTTCCGGATAAATGACCACCACCGTTTTTGGGTCCAATATGAAGGAGGTTACATCCTGATTCTTCGGTGTTTTATACACATAGACCTCATCGTTGAGCACCACCGCCAAACGTCCGCCCCGGGCTACCTGGTAGTTGATAATGTAGCCGGTTTTACCGGTGTCCCGCCGGACCTCAACAAAGTCAAGCTCATCGTTGTTATAAAAAGCTTTTCTTATTTGGCCGCCGTTTCTGATTTCTACCTTTTCACCAAGGCTTACGGCTTCTTCGTATTTAGCAACATCCTTGCCGTCCTTGGGATTGATCGAATAAAAACCGGATCCGGTTCTTATAACAAAACCGTGGTTAGCCGAAACTGTCTGGGGCTGCGCCGGAGCATCACCGGGTGAGGCCTGGTTCATCTGGGTACCGCCGGAGGAATCGGGTGTACCCTGGGAGGGATCTGATTTATCACATGAAATAAAGGATAAAACCAGACAGATTGAAAGAATTGAAAGAGATATCCTCTTCATAAGCGCTCCTTGATCAAAGATTTGAATGAAAGACCTGGTATGTAAAGAAGGATACAAAAATAGCGGCAATAGGACTTGAACCTATGACCGAACGGATATGAGCCGTTTGCTCTACCAACTGAGCTATGCCGCCATAATGTGGAAATACCCTAACAAAAACGGAAAAATTTGTCAACCTCAGTAGTTAAAATACTGTTCAAAGATACCATATTGAACATCAGGGAACTTCTAAAAACTTCAGTTTTTAGAAGTTTTCCTTAGACGGACCATGGAGAAACTTTTTGATTTCGTTATAGGATAAAGAAATCAAAAACCTTCTGCACGCTTTCGCGTGCGAGGCGGAGCAGCGAGGTTTGTTGGTTCTGTAAGGTATGGATTTTATGTGGGTTTAATACCCATACAATTTTGATTTACATGATTTTTAGAACGCCCCAGAGCCTCCCACCCGGGAGCGTGCAGAAGGTATTCGCACGCCGCATGAACGGCGATTCAATCTATTCCTTCCAGAACGCGGACGGAGTCCGCATTAAACCCACTTGCGAATAAAAATTTCTCCCAGGGCACCTCTAAAAATCCAACCGAGTTTTTAGAGGTGCCCATCATATCAATTTATGATGTTTGGCGGCTTCTCCCAGGGATTCATTCCAGCGGTTTAGGGACAAAAACGCCCGTTTTGTTTCTATATTGTCAATCCTGCTGGCCCTGCGCTGGAGCCGCTTAAAGGCCATGCTGACCAGGGTATTCAGGTCTATTTCCGATGCATCCGCATTCTGGAGTACCTTGTAATATGCAAAATAATAAAATGCATCGTTGATATCCGTGTCGGGGAATTTTTCATCCCGGGTGATCTGCTGCATAATTGATACAGCCTGGTTGGCGGATTCGCCGGCCTTCTGCTCGCTCAGGGCCAGTGCCCGGTAGGTTGATACCAGCCGGTACCAGAGGTCCATTTTTGGAAACAGCAGCAGTTCAATCTGGGAAAAACCGCTCTGCCAGTCGGATTGTTCGATAAAAATAAAATTATGATCCGGCAAATTCATCAGCAGCTGGTCCGCCAATTCCACCGCCTTTCCGTATTCCCGGTTCAAATAAGCGGCTTCTATCATAAACAGGGCCCCATCCCCGGTATTTGTCACCGGAACCGAGGAAAATCCCCGGGAATATATCCTGGTCCTGTATTTCCATGCATTCAGGGTATCTTCGGTTTCTTCCGTTACAGGGATGGATTCAAATGTGTCATAGGCATCCTGGTACTTTCCTTTTTCAAAAAGAATTCTTCCCTTAATAAACCGGGCCTTGGCGGCCCATGAAGCAATACCGCATCCCCAGGCCCCGGATTCCGCATCATCCGCCAGGCGTTCTGCTTTCGAAATATTCCCGAACAGAAAATGAACCACCGAAGAGTAATAATCGATGACCGCGGCCTCTTCCCTGTCTTTGGTCCGTTCCGCATGTTCCGCAGCAAACTCAAGATACTCGATGGCGTCGGACAGTTCACCCTGGGCCAAATTTACCAGTGCATACAGCCGGAATGCCCTGGCTCCGCCCCGGGAATTTTTAATTGTCTGGGCAGCCATCATCGATTTTTTGACAGATTCAGCGGCATCCTCCAGGGTGCGGATCGAAAGTTGATACGCCGCCAGGTTCGACAGGATATACGACATATACCGGGGAGACGGACTTCCCTCGGGCGGAGGGGAATACAGGAAGGTTTCACGGATGGAGGTTTCATCCCCATGGATCAGCGCCAACAGGGTATTAAATATATACACCAGGGAAGGTGTTCTGGCAGTACCCGCTATGGTGTTGAACTTCCCCGAATTAATTGAATCCTTCAGGCGGGCATATACACCATCCGTGACATCCCGGTACATGGCATCCAGGATAAGGTCGTCCCCGCCGTCCCCTTCAAGTTTTACCAGGGCAGTTAAAAGATTAAAACAGGGAAGCAGTTTCCCCTGGGTAACCCAGGCTAAAAGCCGGTTTCTCACCATACCCTGGATAATTCCGGTTCTTTCCCCCAGCACTTTTTTTGCCTTTCCGGCAAAATCCACCATCACCGGTTCCGGGTCCTGCTCGGAAGTAATGACCCCCAGGGTATTCAAAATATCAAAAGCCCGGGAAATTACCGCGGGGTTTTTCCCTTCTTCACTGAAGAGAGACAGAAATGCATATCCCGGAAAATAGGGTCTCATAAGATAACACATATATGCAATTTCCCAGAGTTCCTTCATATCCCGGGAAAGATTTTTTCCCGTACTGGTTTCCGCATGTTTTCCGCCGGGCAGTGAAAAAAGCATAACCTTAAACCCCAGGGGTTTTAATGCATCAAGTTTTTTTTCGTTATTGGTGGTACAGCAGATGGAGACTCCCCCCTGGTTCTGCAGTTCCCTCACCTTTTGGATAATAAAGGCACCGGCGGCTTCATCAATTTCTTCTATATTTTCAACGATCATCAAAGGATCGATTTTCTGCCTTTTTATATTTTTGACATAGGTGTCCACCAGCAGTGATAAAAACTGTTCGGCTTTTTCCTTTATGGCAGGGGTATTTTCATCCCGCAGCCGTTCCCTGGCGATGGGTTCCCCCAGGGTTTCCAGCTGTTTTACCGTCTCCTGGGAAGATTGGTCCCGGAAAAATTCTTTTATCTCCGGTCCCAGGGCATCCACAATGCAGCTCAGCCCCCTGCCGCCAGAACCAAATCTGAACACCAGCGGAGGAAAATCACCCAGCTGCTTTTTGCTGAAATGGTACAGGCCGTCTTTTAACCCGATAAAATCCGGGCCGCACAGGACTATATAAGGATGTTTTTTCTGCTTTTCCAGGACATCGATAATGGTATTCCTCAGGGGATACCCGCTGTTCACCGCATCCCCCGTACCGGCTATGTTCTTTGCATTCCTAATCTGAACCGCATCAATCCTGGTTTTGGTAACAAGGGAAACCCTTGGGGTATCATCAAATTCAAAATAGGGCTGGAGCCGGGGGGAAATATTCTCTGCAAGCCAAATGCCCGTATAGTTTCCATGGGATGCCAACTCCCGGAGTATTCCCGGATAGGTTGTCTGGCCGATCACATCGTATCCTATGAGGCAGGCATATCCATACAATTCATCCGAAGAATTCTTCAGGAGCTGTTCCAGTTTTTCTATAAGGATAACCATATCGAGCCAAAAGGCGATGGTGTGCTCATCAAAAGAAGCGGTCAGGAATTTGTGTTCCTTCTGAACCTTGCCGCCGCATTCTTCAATAAGTTTGATTATTGAGTTCTCCAGCGATGTGAACAAACCGGGACGGGTCCGGCGGAGCTGCTGCTGATAACTCAGGGCAAAAATTAAATCCATCATACCTTTTTATCCCTATATATTTATACTCTGGAGATCCTGGACCATGCAACAAAATATGAGAGGCTTTTTCAAAATCCGCCGGACCGCAGGGTCCGTAATTTTGAAAAAGGCTCATAGCCCTTTCTCTGTTACATTCAAGGTTTTTTCCAATACTCCCCGGGGTTTGAAAAAACCTTCAATACTTTTCTTCTGCATGGTATTGCATAATTGTAATGAATTCCAGTATTTATTACATAAGGATTCTATGATTGACCTGAAGATAATTCTGCCCTGGGCTGGTTCTTTATGGAGTTTATCCATAGAGACGCCGTTCCCGGGGGTCATGGTTTCCTTTTTCTTAAGGGGGTATCATGATTACCAATGCATTAAAAGGCAGGTCTTTGCTGACCCTGCTTGATTATTCAGCTGAAGAAATCCGGTATTTACTGGATCTGTCCGCAATGGTAAAACAGGAACGGAAATCAGGAAAAATCCACCAAAGATTTGCCGGAAAAACCATCGCCCTTTTATTTGAAAAGCGTTCCACCAGGACCCGCTGCGCCTTTGAAACCGCCTTTGGTGAAGAAGGGGGACATCCGGTGTTCCTCTCTACCCAGGATATCCAGCTGGGTGCAAAGGAATCAATAGATGATACAGCCCGGGTTCTGGGGCGGATGTTCGATGCCATCCAGTTCCGGGGGTTCAGCCAGGGAACGGTGGAAATACTGGCCAAGTATTCGGGGGTTCCGGTTTACAACGGGCTCACCGACCTGTTCCACCCCACCCAGGCCCTGGCGGATTTACTTACCCTGGAGGAAAATTTCGGTGATTCCCGGGGGAAAACCCTTTGTTTTGTGGGGGACGGCAGAAATAATGTAGCCCGGTCCCTGTTGGTGATCTGTGCCAAAATGGGGGTAAACATGACCATTGTCGCCCCGAAGCAGCTTTTTCCCCACCAGGAACTGGTGAATACCTGTAAGTCCCTGGCGGTTGCATCGGGTTCGGTTATTTCGATTATCGATGATACCGCCGCGGTAACCGGAGCCCATGCGGTATATACCGATGTGTGGGTTTCCATGGGCGAAGAGGATAAACTCGCAGAAAGGACAGCCCTGCTTAGCCCCTATAGGGTAACCCGGGAGTTGATGGAAAAAACCGGCAGAAAGGATGCCATTTTCCTACATTGCCTTCCCGCTGTAAAAGGATCCGAGGTAACCCTTGAGGTTATTGATGGTCCCATGAGCCGGGTCTGGGACGAGGCGGAAAACCGGAAACACACCATCAAGGCGCTGATGCTGGCCACCATATAATCTGACGGAAAGGGTTTTTTCAAAACTAACCGGGTTTTGAAAAATGCCCGGAATACTAAAAAACTAAGGGGTTTTAGTATTCCCTGGGTCTTTTCCAGGCGGTACTTTGCACTATTCCCCTTTAATTTATTGAATAATTGGGGTAGAATAGTATATTGAAATTGAAACTTCTAAAAATGCCGGAAAATAGCCCTGGCATGATTTGATTCTACGTATTAAAATAATGGAGTATAGGTTTTGTCGAAAAACGAGGCCTTTTTAAGGAGGAACTATATGAAGGCATCCCGGATTTTAATTGTTTTAATTGTTTTATTTGCCCTGGCGCTTCCGGCTTTTGCCCAAAGCAATCAAAATAACGATACAAAAAATGCAGCGGGGATATCCCCTGAAAATGAATCCGATATGTTCTATATAAACGTTCCCATTGAAAAAATATATCCCTATCAGAAGGGATATATTATCCTGTACAGGAAGGGCGTGAACCAGATGGGCCGGGTATATATCCCTATTGAATGGTTCAGCGGCCCCGACGGAAAAGCCGATCTTATCCGCATGGGTTCCGGAAAAGCCTGGCCCTATCTTACCGTGTTTTACAAAAGCGGCGAATTCAGTCATCTCCGCCTGTATGTCCGCCGGGAAGTGAGCCATGAAACCTGGGGAAACATTCCCCTGGGAGTAAACCTGGACGACAGGTTTGTGGGTGTCGATACTATAACCCTGGAATTTTAATGTCCCGGTTTGACCTCCAACAAATACAGCATGCCATCCGCCAGGAAAATCTGGACGGATGGCTTTTTTCCGGTTTCAGGCATAGGGATCCCTTATCAGAGGATATTTTGTCCCTTCCTCCGGGACTTACCAACTCAAGACCCTGGATATACGCTGTACCCGCCGAAGGGGATCCCCTGAGGATAGTTCATGCCATAGAATCCGGCCACCTGGATACGCTTCCCGGAAATAAGGTCATCTACATAAGCCGCAGGGATTATCTGGATGTGCTGCGTCCCCTGGCGGGTAAACGCTGGGGTGTCCACATTTCAGAAGAACTTTGTGCCATATCTCTGATGGATGCGGGAACCGCATCGGTTCTGGAAAAGGCAGGGCTTAAACTTGTTTCAGCCGCGGGCCTGGTCCAGCGTTTTAAGGGGCTTATACTGGGTGGTGCGGTGGAAAGCCATGAAACAGCCGCCCGGGGACTCTACGATATTGTAGAGGAGGTCTGGAACACCGCCAGGACCGCCTATCATAGTAAAACGCCCTTGTATGAAGGGGATCTGCGGCGGGCCATGCTGGACGGTATGGAAAAACGGGGTCTCGTCACGGACCATCCCCCCATAGTAGGTGCAGGGACACATTCCGGCGATCCCCATTATGATTTTGACGGAAAAGGGACCCTTATAAAAGAAGGGGATCTGATCCAGTTTGATCTGTGGGCCAAGGAAAAAAATCCCGGATCCATATATGCGGACATCTCCTGGGTTTGTTTTTTTGGTAAAACAATTCCGGAACATATAGAAACAGCCTTTAAAAACCTGACCAGTTCCCGGGATGGGGCGCTGGAATTCATTGAGTCGGAGCTCAAAGAAGGCAGAAGACCCACCGGGGCTATGGTGGACCAGCGGTGCCGGGAAATTCTTTTCAGCCGGGGTTACGAAAAGGTTATCAAACACCGGACCGGCCATGGAATAGATACGGAGTGCCATGGTTCGGGGGTGAATATCGATTCGGTGGAATTTCCGGATTCCCGGCTTCTCCTGGACGGGTCGTGTTTTTCCCTGGAACCGGGAATTTATTTTCCGGAATTTGGCATGAGAACCGAAATTGATGTGTATATTAGTAATGGAAAGGCGGTCATTTCCGGAAAGGAAAGACAGCGCACTATATTAGTCTGTTAAAGGAAATAGCATGCTTCCACAGCCTGTGCCCGGGGAATTAATTGATTTTATACATTCCGGCACCAAATTCCTTGTCGCCGGGCATAAGGAACCCGATGGAGACTGCATCTCCAGCCAACTGGTTATGGCTTCCCTGCTGAAGCGGTTGGGAAAAACCGCCATACCCTGCTCTGCGGGACCCTTTAAACGGACCGAGATCCGTTCTTATCAGAATCTCTTTATTGAAATTCCCTCGGAAGAAAACAAGGCCGGAGCCCGGGTTCTTATTATGGACTGTTCCAATAAAGACAGAACCGGGGATTTAGGTTCTGCCATTGAAGGCTTACCCACGGCATCCATCGACCACCATGCAGCGGGTACTCCCTATGGGGATATAATATACCTGGATCCGTCGGCCCCTTCGGTAACCTACATGGTTCTTGCTATTTTTGATGCCCTGGGGCTTACCCCCACCAGGGAAGATGCGGAACTCCTGTTTTTCGGGCTTTGCACCGATACGGGATTTTTCCGTCATGTGGATGAACGGGGAGCCAAAACTTTTCAGTGTGCAGCCCGGTTAATTGAAGCAGGCGCCAATCCCAAAAAAAGCTTTCTGGAAATGAACGGGGGAAAAAGCCTGGAATCAAGAATTCTCATGGGGAAAATCCTTTCCAGCACAAAATCCTATTTTAACGGACGGCTGGTTATCTCCACTGAAGAATACGAAGACACCCTGGAATACGGACTGGAAAGCCGGGATTCGGACAGTCTGTACCAGATGCTGCAGTCCATCGCCGGGGTGGAGGCCATGGTGGTTATCAGGCAGGAAACCCCGGCTAATTGTACCCTGGGACTGCGTTCCAGGGACGATATTGATGTGGCCATAATCGCATCTTCCTTTGGAGGCGGAGGGCATAAAAACGCATCCGGGATGAGTTTGGAAGGTACCATTGAACAAGCCAGGTCCATTATCATCGATGCATTTAAAAAATACCTGGGGAATAATTCCTAACTGTCAGCGGTTTTCACCTATCTGAAAGATATATAAAACCGGCTCCATTCGTGATACGTGCAACATTATTAAATAAAACCTAGATAAAACAAATCAAAACATCGATGTGCCCCCATAAAATTCGTTGATTATATCTTCAACGACTGAAAGGAGCATCCATGACAGAAACAAAAGTATTGCCACTGCAGAATGCATACAGTAAGTATTGCGAAGGGACCATCGGAAAAAGAGAACTGGAAAGCATTATTTTTGCATTTGTTCTTAAACATCCCCGCCGGTTTTACTTAAACCGGTGGGACCAGGATGAATGTTTTGATTTTCTATGCTGGGTATATCCCCGGCTGGGCAAAGCCATAGAGCGGTACAGAGACCAGGGATCAACCTTTGAAGCCTACATGAGTTCGGTTATCCGGTGGTCCTTCAGGGAATTCCGTTTTAAAATGAGGGACCAGAAGGCTCTGGAATATTCCTGGTGGAATGCCCAGGCAATGGATTTATGTGTTACCTGCGAAGAACCGGATTACCTTGAATTCGACGACAAAAATCCAGCTATGGAAAAAATAAAAAATCCAAAGCAAATCCTTTTTCTGCTGCTGAAGTGTTACTATTTTCTATCGGATGATTTTATCAGCTGGATTGCCCCCGCATTAAACATGGACAAAGAAGAACTTATCTCTATGATAGATAATCTGCATGAAGTGAGGACCCACCAGGAAGAAGAAATCAGGCTGCTGAAAGAAAGAATTAATTGCCAGTATTACCGGTGTATTACCTTTGAGTCCAGGATGAACGCAGCCAATGAGGGGTCGTCCCATTATGAAAAGATGAAAAGGTCCCTGGAAAAAGGCCGGAAAAGGCTGCGTTCCATGAGGAAGCGCCTGTCCACCATGAGGATCGGAGCAAGCAACAAACAGGTGGCGGACCTGTTAGGTGTTCCTAAGGGCACCGTTGATTCAAGCCTGTATGCCCTGAAGGAAAAGGCCGGGATCAGGTAGTATTATGTATGTACTGGCATATACGCCATACGGGGCGGATGGAATAATTATCCGGATTGAGGCTGATATTCGCCGGGGAATCCCGGGAATTGATATTACCGGTTTGGCTGAAGGAGCTGTCCGGGAAGCAAAAGAACGGGTCCGGGCGGCATTCCGTAATTCAGGATTCAGCTTTCCCCAGGACCGGGTCCTGATCAACCTGGCTCCCGCGGGGGTAAAAAAAGACGGAGCCGCCCTGGATCTGCCTATTGCCCTGGCAATCATGGCAGCCTCGGGACACCTGCCCCGGTTAAATGATTTTCTGGTTATGGGGGAACTGGAACTTTCCGGTGAACTTAGGGCTGTCCGGGGAGTTCTGGCGGCCACCGCAGCGGGATTAAAGGAAGGGGTAAAGGGGTTTATCGTTCCCAGGGACAATTGCCGGGAAGCGGCTATCCTGGTACCGGGCATGCTTGGGGGTCCTTCGAATTTATACGAGGCGGTGGATACCCTGAAATACTGGGCGGAAAAAGGCACCCCTCCTCCATTGGATATGGGCCATATAAACAGAAATACCCAGAACCAGGACAGACCGGGCTACACCGGGGATTTTTCGGAAGTAAAAGGCCAGGAACGGTATAAAAGGGCCCTGGAAATAGCCGCCGCGGGGGGACATAATCTTCTTGTATTCGGCCCGCCCGGGGCGGGGAAAACCATGCTTGCCCGGAGGCTTCCTTCAATCATGCCTCGCCTTACAAAGGATGAAGCCGTGGAAGTAACCAGGCTATACAGCCTGGCGGGACAGCTTAAAACCGAAGCAAGCCTTATAGAAAAACCTCCCTTCCGCTCACCCCATCATTCCGCCAGCCCGGAGGGAATTATGGGCGGAGGCCGGTCTGTAAAACCCGGGGAAATAAGTCTGGCCCACAATGGTATTCTTTTTATGGATGAGGGCACGGAATTCAAATCCCATGTTCTCCAGTCCCTCCGGGAACCCCTGGAGGATGGATCCGTAACCATTTCCCGGGCGGAAGGTCCGGTCCGGCTTCCCGCGGATTTTCAGCTTATCGTGGCGGCCAATACCTGCCCCTGCGGGCGGCTGGGTATCCGGACAGTCCCGGGAAATTCCCGGGGCCATACAGCCGGAGGACTGTCCTGCGTCTGCTCCGGGGATGAGGTTTACCGGTACTGGCGGAAATTCGGAAATGCCCTTTTAGACCGGCTGGAACTGCGGGTTGGGGTTCTTCCGCCGAAGATGACCTCCGGAAACACGCCGGGTGAATCCAGCCGGAGTATTGCGGAACGGGTGGAACGGGCGGTCTCGGTCCAGCAAATACGGTTCAAGGATACCCCTGTCCGGCGGAATGCCCGGATGCCCCCTGGAATGATTGACCGGTTTTGTCCGCTGGCCCCTGGGGCATCCAGGGCATTTAACACCACCATGGAACGGCTCACCCTCTCCGGAAGGGCATGCCATGGAATCCTCCGGGTATCCAGGACCATTGCAGACCTGGAAGGCAGCGGGGAAATCCAGGCGGTACATATCCTGGAAGCGGTGGAACACCGGCGGCAGGGGGACGACCCCTACGATATATTATCAGTGGATAATTAAGGTAGGACCGATTAATGTCCACAAAGCATTAATCAGCGGTTCCTTAAAAATCCCTGTTCAAGGCTTCTCTCAGGGCTTCAAAAAAAGAATCGTCTATTTTTCTGTCCCCGGCGGTGATGCCCAATTTCCTGTCCGGCCGGGCTTCGCCGTGAAAATCGCTGCCCGCGGTGATGTACATATCCAGGCTGCGGCCAAGTTCGTCCAGTCTTTTACAGGACCTCAATTTTGCAGCGGGATGCCAGGCTTCAATCCCTTCAACTCCCTTATCTTTAAAACTCCTGACTAAATCCGGGAGTTTTCCCCAGGAAACATACAGCGACAGAGGATGGGCCAGCACGGGAATTCCCCCGGATTCCTTTATAATCCGGATCGCTGTTTCCAAATCAAGCCCCTGTTTGGGCACATAAAAGGGCCGGTCCTTTCCTAAATACCGGGCAAAGGCCTGTTCCCGGTTCTTTACGATCCTGCGGTTTACCAAAAGGGTCGCAAAATGGGGTCTGCCGATAATTTTTCCCTTGGACAGGGCTTTTATTTCTTCGTATTTGACTTCTATCCCCAGTTCATACATTTTGTCCAGAATTTCCATATTCCGGGCTTCCCTGAGCGTATACAATTCTTCCAGGGCTTTTTTGAATTCCCCGGAAGGACGCCTGATCCCCAGACCTAAAAGGTGAAATTCCCCGGGTTCCCAGTTAATTTCCAGCTCAACCCCGGGGATAAAGATAATATTTTTTGATCCCGCCGCAGCTGCGGCTTCCCCGTTTCCATCGATGGTATCGTGATCGGTCAATGCCAGGGCGGTTAACCCCCTGGATACGGCCTCATCGATCAGCCGGGAGGGGCTGAAACTTCCATCGGATGCATTTGAATGGGTATGTAAATCAATCATATTGCTAGGGTTATCCTATCATGTTACCGCAATAGTATTAATGATCCGGTACCGAAAAAATCACTTTTTGACGATTTTTTAGAAAGATAGATTTTTAACGTTGACTGATCCTGTTCCTGGCCATAAAATAAAAGGATACGATAAGCCTCCGCAGAGCAGAACCCTGCGGTATCTTTCGCAAGGATGGGGATTAGGTGCTTAATTATTCATTAAAAAATGGGCCTGTGGTTTTGCTGGAAGAAAAAGTATTTCCAAATACAATCAATATTGAACAAGACCATATTACCGGCAATAGGCAAAAAATTGAGATAAATCTGCAGGACCAGTCCTGCATTTATCCGGCACTTATCAATACCCATGATCATTTGAGGGGCAATTATCTCCCCAGGGTTGGGCCTAAACAGGGGTTGTTTTATCTCAATTGGCTTCCCTGGGACAACGATTTAAAGGCCTCCGAAACCTATGCGGAAAGATCCAACCTTTCTGTGGATGAATTGTACCATCTTAGTACATATAAAAACCTTTTTTCCGGGGTGACCACGGTTAATGACCACTTTCCCCAGATTTGGAACAGGGATTTGCTCCCTACCCTGCCAATCCGGGCTTTTTTAACCTACGGACTTGCCCATGAATGTTCAAATTATGATTTAAAGTGGGGCGACGGCATTCAAATAGAACATGATAGGGCGAAAAAAAACGGATGGCCCTTTATCACCCATTTATCCGAAGGATTTGACCCTGAGGCGGTTGACGGGGTAAATATCCTGGAAAAACTCGGTGTTTTGGATAACCATTGCCTTTTGGTTCACTGTATTGGCTTCAGCGATGAAGATATAAAAAAGGTTGCCCGGGCAGGGGCCAGTATTTCCTGGTGCGCCGCATCAAATTTGTTTATGTTTAATGTAACCTGCAAAATCCGGAAATTCCTTAGGGCCGGTATAAACTGTACCATTGGGACCGATTCAACCCATACAGGGTCGTACAACCTTCTGGCGGAGATGAAATTTGCCCGGGAAACCTACCGGAATATGTACGGTGAGGAACTTCCGGCAAAAAAATTGTTTGAAATGGTCACCCGGAATTCCGCCAGGGCTTTTTGGATGGAAGAAACCCTGGGGACCTTGGAAGAAGGCAAATTAGCTGATATAATGGTTCTGAAAAAACGTGTGGACGATCCATTTGAGAATCTTGCCCAGGCTGAAATGAAGGATATCGAACTTTTAACCATGGCGGGAAAACCCATGTATGGGGAGATGCGTTTTGCGGAACTTTTCGGAGGGACCCTGCCGGAGGATTATTCCACTATTAAAGTAGGCGGCCGGTCCATGTTTATTGTTGGTGATCCTGCAAAATTGTATGCGGAGATCCGCAGAAAGGTGGGATTCAAAAAAGTACTGGATTATTTACCTTTTGAGCCTTAAAGTAAAATTATAGGAAGGAATGGGATGCCCAAAGCGCTGCAGTACAGGTCAGGTTCAGTTATCTACTTCCAGGGGGACGTGGCGGATACAATTTTCATTCTCCAGAAGGGGAAGGTGAATTTAACTTATCAGGATATTGAAACCAGTGAGGATGTCCACGACCTGGTACAGCCGGGGGAATTCTTCGGGGTGAAATCCGCCCTGGGAAAATACCCCCGGGAAGAAAACGCCATCGCAATTCAGGATTCGGCCCTGGTAGGATTCTCGGTCCCCGAATTCGAACAGTTGGCCATGGCAAATACCAGGGTTATCATGAAGATGCTCAAGGTATTTTCCAACCAGATGAGGCGGCTCCACAAACAGGTTTCCAATCTTCTGGAAAAAGAAGAAGTAAACGCTGAAATGGGGCTTTTTAATGTGGGTGAATATTATCTGAAAAACAAGCGTTTTGTCCAGGCAAAATATGTGTTTGAAAGATACCTTACCTACTATCCTTCAGGGAAAAATGCGGCCATGGCTGCGAGAAACCTGGAAACCATTGAAACAGCCATTTCCCGGTACGGGGCTTCCGCTTCCATACCGTCTTCAGGTCATGCAAGTCCTCCCCCGCAGATGCCCACGGGTTTCTCCAAAACCGGGGAACAATCGGGCATGACCGAAACTGCGAAGGCTTACTACGATGCGGTTAGCCTTATTTCCCAGGAAAAATACCAGCAGGCATACCTGGCATTCAAGAAAATCATCGATGCCAATGAAGATCCCGAATATGTGGCCAAGAGCAACTATGAAATCGGCCGCTGCCTGTATCTTCTGAATAAATTTGATGACTGCATAAAACATTTTACCACCATGATCACCACCTATCCCAAACATCCCGATTTGGGGGACGCCCTCTTCTTTATGGGACAATCCTATGAGAAGAAAGGCCGGAAAGACCAGGCGGCCACCTTCTATAAAAAAATCCTTTCCATGAATACCGATGAGGATGATGCGGTAAATATGAAGGCGAGACGGGCATTAAAGGCTCTGGAGGCGTAGGATATGAATTTAGCTGCATTTAGCCGTTTTGCAAGAACCTTTCAGCCCGGGGAAATCATTTTCTCCGAATTTGAGCCCGGGGATACCTTTTATCTGATTCAGTCCGGTCGGGTTGAGCTGGTAAAAATTATCGGTGACGTGGAAAAGACCCTGGATATCCTCCAGCCGTCGGAAATGTTCGGAGAAATGGCAATTCTGGAAAATTCCCCCCGGTCCGCCACAGCCATTGCTTTGGATCTGGTAAAGGTCCTGGAATTCAACCATCAGAATTTTGAAATCCTCATGCTGGGAAACCCCCAGATTGCACTAAAGCTCCTAAAGATGTTCACCAAGCGTATTTATGACCAGAAACGGCGTTTTATGATTCTTACCCTGGACGATGACCAGGCTAAAATCGCGGACGTATTCCTCATGCTTGATGAAACCCAGCCAAGCCTTGACCGGGCTACGGAACGCAGGGAATTCAGAACCACCGTGGATGATATTGCCCACTGGGCAGGGATGAGTGTCAACCAGGCCAGGGATATTATAAATCACTTTGTAAACCAACGCCGGGTGGAAATATTCCCCAGCACCATCGTGGTGAAAAACATCAACGATTTCAGCCGCTTTGTGAATTCCCGGCGGAAAAAGACATAACCAAACACAACGAAACCCTGAACGGTTCTCCGTAATCCCCTATAATTTAGGTTTTATTGTAAAATATTATGTTGATTTTTCTCATTCAATCAGTATAATTTCCATATTGCCAAGATGGCTCAGTCGGTAGAGCGACGCACTCGTAATGCGTAGGTCCCGGGTTCGATTCCCGGTCTTGGCTAAGACAAGTTGTTGTATAACAACGAATTACGATCAAGCGGCTAGACGCTACCACCTCAAAAAAGGCGCGTTTTTGTCCTGATGTACAAAAGTGTACAAAAGGAGCGGAGATGCGCCTTTACTATTTGCATCAAAGGAAGCAGGGTGGGGTCTGGTATGTCACATTTACCGACCCTGATAGTGGGAAACTCGGCCCCCGGCGGAGTACCAAGACTACAATACAGCGGGATGCGGAGGCCATTGCACAGCGGTGGCTCCGGAATGGATTGCCTGAAAGTAACAGGACTCCCCTGCCCTCCCCTTCCTCCCGGACGTTCTGTGGATATCTGAAAGACTTCTGGGATTTTGACAGCTCGGGATATTTTAAGGAACGGATTACCCTGGGAAAAAAACCGGGCCGCCGCCATGCCAAGGATATGCGGGATATGGTGGGGCGGTATTTTTCGGCCTATTTCGGTGACAAAAAGCTAAGCCAGATTGATGAATTAGCTTTGCAGGATTTCCTGGTATACCTCTGCACCGATAAAGGTCTTGCGGCTGGTACCGTGAACCGGGCCAGAAATACCGCCATTGCGGCATTGCGATACGCCAAGCGGAGGAAGCTCATCAAAGACTTTAATTTTGATGCGGTACTCCGGGCAAGCGGCGACCCCAAGGGGCGGGGAATCCTGGAGCGGGAAGAAGCGGAACGGTTATTCCGGCTGGAATGGCGGGACCCCCGGTCCCGGCTTATAACGCTCATCGCTTCCCAAACCGGAATGCGGATAGGGGAAATCCGGGCATTGCGGATTTGTGATATCCATGAAGACCGTATATCTGTTGTCTATGCCTGGAGCGAAATTGATGGCGGTCTTAATTACACCAAAAATAAGGAGCGCAGGGAGATCCCTATCCTGCCGGAACTCTTTACTGAAATTCAGAGTCACCTTAAAAAATACCACCCGGTATTCAGAACCGACAGCCTCCTCTTTCCCAGCCTTCTGGGGGAAACGCCCTATGATGGTAAGCAGGTGAATGAGGATTACTATAAGATGCTGGAAAAAATCGGCATTAGTGAATCTGAACGGAAGGAGCGGAATATTGTCTTCCACAGTTGGCGGCATTACTGCGCCAAGAACCTGGCCCAGGTTACTAACCGGACTATCGGCATGGCTATTTTGGGGCATAAGACCAGCGCCATGTTTGACCACTATGCGGACCATGTGGATAAGGAGACGTTCAGGAAGATGAGAGAGGCGATAGAGGAGGGATTGAAGCCGGGGGTTCGGGACGACAAGCGGGAATTGGAATTTCCTAGGCAGGCGAAAGTGTGATAATATTGGGTAATATATCATAATTCAAGGAGGGATATATTATTACACCACATCCTATCCGTAGCGTGTTAACTCATGAGCTCAAAAGTCCGCCTGAATGGATTAAAGAACTGGAAGATTATGCCTACTCAAAAAATGATATTTATGAAGTTCTCGAAACCTTCGAATTCTATACAGCTTTGATTGCCCGGTGTACAGCATCACTTCATAGACTCCATTATCTGGATGTATGGGCAAGAGAGCGATTAGAAACCAGAGAACAATTTCTATCACGATATGAGCAATCTTCGTCTATTTATATGGCTTTAAAATTGCTATTGGATTTTGAATCTAATTTTAATTGGACAGCAGGTTCAACGAGGGCTCATACAAAAGAAGTATATTCAGCCTTGAATGAATTGATTCTTTATTGCTTTTACCCTGAAAAAGCTCGTCCGTATACAATATCTATATCCAAGTATCTGAAAAACGGGCATATCCCATTGTCAAAAGACCATGCAAAGAAAATATTACCATATATAAGGGGGATAAAATTAGTTTATCTCGATTATGTTCGCATTCAGGTCCTGGCATATTATTTCACCAGAAAAAAACAGCTACTCATGGAAGATGTAAACCCAAAGGAGAATAAGGAAAATGATTTGATGCATCAAGCGATACAATCTATTCAAGTTGAGTTTGCTGAACATAATAAAAATTCCATATCTATTTATGAAGATATTCAAAAACATTTTCAGAATCTGCCTAAAGAAATACAGGATATAGATTTTCAAAAAGCATTGATGTTTGCTAGACATCCGGAAATGAAACCAATCATAAACAGGCTCCGTGAATTGGGATATGTAGAGGAATTTCCCGATTTCTATCGCTGGACGCATAAAGAAAGCTGGGGGTTTTTAGCATATCTCATTCGGGACAAAATCAAAAACGGGAAAAAAACATTGAACACAAAGAATGATTGGGAACCCTTCTGTATTGCTTTTCGTCATGAGGGCCTTGGAGGAAATGCCCGGAAACAGTTGAATGAACCTAAAAACTATAAAGAATTCCTAAAAATTCTCTGAATTCCACCGCATACGGAATTTTCCAGCCTATACGGAATCTTTTTTCCCTTCTCCCATCTACCATTGCCTAAGATCGTGATTCACGAAATCACAAAATAATCTTAGGAGGCATCATATGAATGAGAATCAGGAACAACCAATCTTTGATTCCCAACCCAACATCCTTTCCCGGAAGCAGGTAGCCCAGTTATTGCAGATCGGTATATCCACCCTGGATACCCGGATTCCCCCATCGGTCCTTCCCAGGATTAAGATTGGAAAGACGGTCCGGTTTCTCCGTTCCGATGTGGAAGCATATCTACTACAACACCGGATTGACGGAGGGAAAGATGAGTGACTCCCCTTCCCCATGGACATCAATTATTGAAAAGATAGAAACGGAACATCCACCCTATGGCAATATCACCCTGGAACTGGTATTCCATGACGGACGGCTTAGTCATTATTTTATCAACCGCAGTGAACGGCACAATATAGACCAGCACCATGAACAAAAAAAATGAATACCGGCCTATTGCAAACCTCAGCGATGAAGAGCTGCATTTTGAAAAAATTAAAAACCGGAAGCCCGTACTTGCGATTGTTTCCGCCAAGGAAATTTATGAAACCGATTACCCGGAAACGGAATTTCTGGTTCAGGACTTAATCCCTGCTGTTGGCTTAACGCTTATTTGCGGAGCGTCAAAGATAGGGAAAAGCTGGTTTGTTCTTCAACTGCTTCATACCATTAGTTCCGCCGGGGAGTTTCTTGACAGGTCCATCAGCGATAGTTATTGCTGTCTGTACCTTGCATTGGAGGATACAAACTGCCGTATCAAAAACAGGTTTAGGAAAATGAAGGTTGTACCAAATGAAAACCTTTTTATTGTTACAACCTGCTCCCCAAATGACAAGGGAATTGCGGAACTGCAAAACACCCTGGAAGGTATGCCTAGAATAAAAATAGTGGTGATCGATACCTATGGAAAATTTGCCGCTGGCCGGAACGAAAGTAATTTTCAGAATGATTATGAGTGGATGAGTAAATTAAAAAAGCTGGCTGAGCGTAATACCGTTGCGGTGGTTCTAATTCATCATACAAGGAAGATGAAGGATGAATCCGATACCTATAACGAAATCCTGGGAACCACCGCTATCATGGCAGTGGCGGACTCCATCCTATTACTTAGCAAATACCGGCATTCCAAGGAAGGGCAATTGCTCTGTACCAGCCGGGATTATGAGGAGAGAAAATTTGCGGTGGAATTCGATAAATCGACCTGTACCTGGCGCATGGCCGGTAACGGTGATATAAAACCCAGGGCATCCACCCCGGAACGGCAGCGTATCCTGGATGCCCTGGCGGAACACGGGGAACTTTCACCCCAGCAGCTTTCCGGGATGATAGATAGTACAGCAAAGAATTTGTCCAATATCCTGGGACTGATGCGGGATGAAGGACTTGTGGAGAATGGGTCAAAACGGGGGTTTTGGAGGATTGTGGATGGGTTACAGGGGGAGCTTGGGCTTGATGGGTGAATCCTATGGGTCCTTCCTTTCCTGTGGTATGGATGCAGAAAAACTTGAGTGAGGGTAGACCTGATTTTGATGAATTTATAGGATAATCAATATAAGCCCCAAAATTGAAAATAAAGGAACCTATGAAATATTTCGAAATGGAACTGGATGATTGCTGGAATTTCACAACATTGACCAATAACCATCCGCTTGTAACCGCTGCATCATCCTACTGTCTTAATAATGACCAAAGTACATTATTTCTCTTTGGCGGGTTCAATGAAGAACATACGGTCACAAATACCTTGTCCATCATAAATACCTGTGATTTCAGTATTGAGCAAAGCATTCCGCTACCTATTGAAGGGCGGCTAAATGCCGAAATGTATTTCTGGAATAATTCAATTATCCTTGTCGGCGGTGTTTCATTCGATCATACAAAGCCCATGAAGTTATTTACAGAAATACTTATTATCGAATTACCTGACTACTCCATAAGAAAAATTGAATTAAAACAAATGGGATTACGGTTTAACAGTTTCTTTGATTATACGCAAGGCGATTTATATTATGCAGGCGGTTTAAATACTGATAATACAATTTATAAAGTTTCTATTCCTTCCAAGAAAATTGATGAGATCAAGGAAGATATTTATTTCTCAAGATGTGGGTCAGCATCCATAAGTTTTGGGGAAGGGGCTATTCTTTTTTCAGGTTTCAGGCGGGAGGGTAATAACCCTATCTGCTACAGTGATTATTATGTGTATTCATTCAGGGATGGGAAAATAACTCATAATCAATGCAATGAGTTTGCCGGGAGGACTTTCTCAAAGCCCGTATTACTAAAGAAGTATAACAAGATACTGTTCTTGCTGGGAACCTATAATGGCATGGAAGCGTCACATTCCGGTGTTTACTATGACTATGAAAATGATAGGTTTGATGGGTTACTTATGCAGGAAATCCCCGTAGGGCTTACGGAAGCGGTGGTATTTTATTTGGAGAATAAAAATACGGTATATATTGCCGGCGGCATAACGAATGAGAAAGTCCAGAATATTCTATGGGAACTGGATGTAGGAAAAATTAAAAATATTGAAGATTAGCTGGGAGTTCAATGGCTAGGTTTTTAAATAATCACTGTAAAGTACACTTTATTAGCTTCAATTGAAGCTAAAACTCATTAAAAACCCTCAAAATTTCGCCGTATAACAAATAATTCTTTATAATATAAAGAGTTGTTGAAGTATTGTCTAACAGACAAGTCTTTGTTAGACACATAACTCCATATATTAAAAAGAATTATCTTCATATGTTATACATCCTTTATCTTGCCCTGTATTCGGGCCATGTTTGGTTCGTTTATTGGCTTCAAAAGAAGCTATTATGTATACAAATACCCTTGACTAAAGCACAATGATTGAATCATAATTTGAACATAGATTGAGCTAAAAAATATCATCATGCACATTGACAGACTTTTAATATTTTCTACTTTAATAAGGATGGATAAAGATATGCCGGAAATTACAGATAAAAATATGAATCTGCTACTTGAAAATACTATAGAAGCCGAGGGAATACATGCCTTCATAAGATATGTTTTCGCCCATTTAGAAGAAGAACTAAGCAACGAAACCGCCTCTGAACTAAAAATGAGTCTTTTCTATGGCATCTCTCTTAATATGCAGCAACTTTCAGATAGATTAGAAATAATCCGGAACATACTTGATCCTTCTTAAAAATATGAAAAAAACTCAATATCCTATAAAATCATCAATAATCTTAATAAGAATTTTCTTCCTGTCTTCCGGCAATTCCTCAAGTAGCTTAATCCTTTTGCTCCACCTGATACTGATAGGTTTATCAAGGCCGCTTATTTCCTTAAGCCCAAGTAATGTATCTGCTGATACTTTAAGGCTTATACACAAAAGTTTAATCTCATATTCATTAGGACGCGACCGTTCTGCTTCCCAATCGGAAACTTTCTTTCTTGAAACTCCAATTTCTTCGGCAAGATCATATTGGGTAAAACCTCTTAGAGTCCTGAGCCTCTTTAGCGTTGGCCCAAAAGCTGGTATCCCTGATGGCAAGGATTTTGGCTTAATTTTTGATGGTTTAGGCATGCCTGAATGATAGCATTTAAAATATCAATGCACTTTCATTGAGCTAAAACAATACTTTTATGGAGTATATATGATAGAACTGTCAAATACGAAATCATTGGGGATAAATAATAAGAAAGATCCTATTCTCATTATAGGGGATGACTTGGATTTTGAATTTTGTGTATCAAGTGTACTAGCACTTCAGCATCTTGCGAAAAACAATTTTGAGCTTTCTTCTTCTATCTGGGATTTAATAACGCTAGAAGATTCAGAATAAGCATCCTTCCTGCCTATCTATTAGGCATCAAATCCACAGTCCAGTATTATCATAAGATAGGAAGGATTCATAGGAAAAGTGGAATTACTTCAAGCTATCCAAATTCTACCATTAGGCAGCGTGCTGCTTAATTCAAATACAGGTTGCTTCGCATTATAGTTTTCAGTCATCAATTCAGTTTCCACTACAGTCTTATCGCATCTATCAGACTCAACTTCTTGATATACCCAAAATGGTATCGGCAAGTTCATCATCCCATGTATTAAAAAAATCCAGAATCCTTGTCTGAGACTTATTAATAGGCGCAATAAAGGTAATCACCACTTCATATTCACCGGTAACCGGAATAGGCTCGGAGGGTATAAATATAGTCCCATCATAGATGGCTTTTATTGCATGCATAAAAACTGTCCTCTCCTCTATTACCGCCAAACCATAAGTCCCAAGTGCTTTTCCATAGCATCAAAATCCCGGTCATGGTGAAGCAAAGGAAAGCGGTGTTCAATACAAAAACTTGCTATAAACACATCTATAGTCTTACGGATGGTTACGCCCTTTCTGCGGAGCAATCTGAAATTCTGCGCAGCCTTGAGCGCCATATCCTTACCCACGAAATCATAGTATTCAAGGTTGTCCATAATTGCTTTAGCCTGCTTATAGTCCCGGTCTTTCCGGAAGCCCTGGAGAAATTCAGCAATTATCAAATCCCCGGTAACAACACGGTTATGAATCAATTCGTAATCAAGCAGGTCGGTATGGGGAGCCTCAATTCCCCGGACATAATCAATCCAGACGGATGTGTCCACCACAATCACTTGTCAGTCCTCATTTTTTCCAGATTCCCTTCCCATTGGAGCTTTCCCCGGAATTTCCGTATATCAGCCTGTTTTTTTACCGTCACCATTAAGCGGAGGGCTTCTTCTACTGTTTCTTTCTTTGTCTTGAGTCCTGAGACTTTTTGAGCCTCAATCATGAGGGTATCATCAATAATGATATTGGTTCTCATTTCATTCTCCAGTGTGTATCTATTACTATATTATACACATCTCAAGAGAAATTGACAACAGACAGTACTATAGGGAACAACTTTCTTGCATTCTATGTTATAGAAATGACTGAGAGAAATACTGCCTCATGTTCAAATTAGTTTATCAATATTCTTCCTAAAACTATCTACCTGCTTTTTCAGCTCAGTTATAACTTCCGCATTGCTTGACTTCTTACCGGTAATAAGGTATTCAACCGTGGTATTCAACTATTTTAATAGCTACATCCGCCCGGGGAAGCGCTCCGGTACGGGCCCATTCAGAAATGGTGGACTTTGCCAGGCCTGCATGGTCGGCCACTGACTGCCGGGAAGTTTCCCGTTGGTCGATAAGATCATCTAAACGTTCAATAAAAGTCATTGCGGTTTCGTTATCCTATTTCAGTTTTTCAATGTCGTCTTTCAATTTTTTAACCTGGTTTTTCAAATCATTGATAACAGGAGAATTGTCGGACTCCTTGCCGGTAATTAAGTACTCAACCGTGGTATTCAGATATTCAGCAATTTTGATAGCCACATCAGCCCTGGGAAGTGCCCCGGTTCGAGCCCATTCCGATATGGTAGACTTGGCAAGCCCTGCATATTCAGCCACATCCTGGCGGGATGTTTGTTTTTTCTCGATTAAAAAGTCCAATCTTTCTATAAAACTCATCATTATTTTAATAATATATCATGTTTCTGAATTATATTGTTAAAAAATTCATATATATGTACTATTCTGCAATTTAAGTTCATATTTATGTATACTATCTTTGAAAAAGTACAGAAAAACAGGACTTTAGAATAAAAAAGCATAAGGATGGAAAAAATTACAGAAGAAAAAATCATCCAGCAAGCGGTAGAGCAAATTGGCAAGGTGCATTCATGCTGTATACTGCTTTCCTGGACCTTTAAGGCCATGAACGATAATTTCAATCCCGATGAGGATACTGCACATAAATATAAAATTTATGAGGGATTTGATTTCTTTTGTGAAATGATGGCGGAAAAGTTAGATGATACTTACAGGCTGTTGAATGGAGAGTAAAAGTAATATATTTTTTGAAGGTTTCGCCGTTTTCGAGGAGGGGAGGGGACGAGCCCCCTCTTCTTAACTATCCTTTTGTCGCATTTCTATATTGAATTCGGGTTTCCTGTCGGATATAGAGCAGAATGAAGTCTTTCTAATTAGCGTCAAGTGACGCTAATTAGAGATATACTGCCAGCCTCCTCCAACTCATACATAACCGAGATCCCTGATCACAATCTCATAGAAATCCGCCCCTAAACTGACGGATCACAATGTTTTTTTCCTGCCTCTTCGTTACTCTCTCCTTCTTCACCAGTATTGTTCCTCCATATATACCGATATCAACTTCATTTCCTTCATGGCCAGATATATTCACCGCTTGGATACAACAAGACTTCCCTGTTCCCGGATATCCACTCTTATTTTTCGACTTCTATAAATCTTCTGGCCTTCCGTATAGGACGTTTTACATTCTCTCATATCTCAGCTTCATCCATTATTCCCTTCTTTACAGTAATACGCCCGGGACCAATTTATTCCTAACGCTCTGCATCGCGTTGGTATTGGATAACATCCCCGATTTTCCAGGATTGGACTACAGAAACAGAACTACTGATATATTCACGATGATAGATAGTCACACAATTTTTCGAACTCAATTTTAACATCTTGTTGAAATTGAGAATATCTTTCATTTGGTGGATTACTGATAAGATCTTTAATTTGTAACAGAATATCTTCATTAAGTAGGGACGAAGCGCTTCTTGCCATTATTAGTTGTCGCATAGTCAATAACTCAATTCTCCACAAAAAATAGTGACCTTCTTCCGTTGATTGAAAGTGCCGCAAAAAAGCATTTAGTGTTGCTGTCCATGGGACGTTAGGATTGTCTTTAAACGGAGGTTTTTCTAATGATGCAATATCTCCATAATAAGCAAGGTGGTACCCACAATTTGAATCACTATATTCTTTATTCGTTAAAAGAAGTTGATACAACTCTTCTTCTTTATCTAGAAGCCCTAGTTTTATTGCACCAAAATACAGTGATATCTTAACTGAAGTATTTTTCTCAATTTTTAGTACACTATTAATAAATTCCGTATTGCCATCAAATTTCATACGAGAGAGATGATAAATAGCATGAATTCGTTGCATTAAAGGTAAATCATCATCTGACAAAAGATTATTCAAATAAAGTTCTTTAATATTATCTAATATTTTAGTTTTATCTGCGTAATTTTTTTCATTCCACAATTGGCGAAAATATCTATTGATCTCAGGACGCACTACTACACCGAGAAATATTGGAAAAGGATAAATTTCATTTAAACATGCAGATAGTATTGTGCAAGCAGAAAGATATTCCAAAAATTGCTCATGGAACGTACCAACAATAGTCGATTGATTACTCATAAACACGGCTTCAAACCACGATTCATTGATTTCGTTTATTGAAAATTTATCCTTTAGCTGAGGTAACAATATTTTATATTGTAAGTCGTTTTTCTGTATCTTGGCATAATATACTTCCCATGCTGCAAAGGACCATATCATAAACATAGTCTCCTTTGAAATGTCAACAATACCCAATCGTTCAATTTCTCTGAACGCTAATTCACTTATACATTCAGAAAACAACTGCACACGGTTTTTTATTGTTGATGGGACTTTGAGTCCATTTTGTTCAATTACCCATAACAACATTGTTATCAAAAGAGGCGTGTCTAAAATACTACAAAGTTCCTGATTTTTGGTCAGTAGTCCTTCAATATTTGCCAATAAATCAGGTTTAGCATTGATAGAACAAAAGTTTTTTATGTACCCATTTGCTTTATCTGGAGACCATTTATTAATATTTATTATATTTGATATCTTTCCAGTAAATTCACTGCTACGAACATATCTTATTGCAAATTGATTTCTACATGTTAAAAGAAATGGTCGAACAAAAAATGAGGAGTGACTGATTTTCTGAAGATCCTGCAAGGCAATTTTTTCTGCAAGCTCATCAAAACTATCAAGATAAAAATATGGTTTTATTGAGTCAAGATTCATAAATGGATATGGATATTTTTCCAAATATTCTTCAAGGCAGTCATTGATGTATTTAATAAAATCAAAATGGTAGTGACTTCCTCTTGATTTTAAGTTGATATAAAAAGGAATATCATAAGCTGTCGTCGGCGTCCTATCAAAATGAGTTAGATAGCTTTTTGCCAAAATAGTTGTTTTTCCATATCCAGCTTCTCCAATAATAAGAGTAGATTGTTTTTTCGATATAGCAGATACTACTCTATCATCTAAAGTTAAACCTTCAGACAAACTACCGGATTCAACTTTAAAATCTGGTTCAACATAAAACCCTTTTGAAAAAACATCACCTAAAGAAAGCATCATATTTGTCGATGTTTTTCGATTGCTAATTATTTCAGCTTGACGCTCAGCTATTTTATAGCAATAATATTGAGATAATCCAGCAAGTTTTCCTGCAACAGCTTGTTTAAGGTCTTCAATTTCTTCAAATTGATAAATCCAGTTGCTTGTCCCATATTCATTATACGCGTTTTGTATTTGATCAATAAAATGTATAACTTCAACTGATTCGACATATGAACAGGCGTATTCAGCATCAAACTCAGCTTCCGTCTTTTTAGATTTTTTTTGCCCAGTTCTATAAGCGTGACGCTCATTCCATGCGCATTTTGAAACAAAGACAAAGTAAGGCTTTTTCGATTTTGCAATATCTATAAATTCCTTTTTTGTTATTGTGCTATCTTTTGTTCTAAAATATAAGCCACCAGCGCGTTTATCAATAATTAAGATAGCGGCATCAACCCGTTCGAGCGCAGCCAGGCAGGTATCATGTGAATGTACTGCCGGCGAAACAGGAAAGTTAGGCTCCTCAAAGGCAGATGGGATCACTCCATTATTTTTCAAAAGTTCAATGACAGCAGTACGATGTTCGTGTAGATCATAATCAGTTGACAATACTCCAACAACCCACTTAGATGACATTGCTGTATACCTCCATCTTATTTTTTCTTGAAAATTAGAATGCTCTCCTCACTGACTCCACCGACATGTATTCTTCTGCTCCAAATATTTCTTTGTGCTGTATATTCAAGAATAAACCCATACTTTTCTTGTATAAGTTTAGAGATATCCCCAATAGTGTCAAATTCTTTGGTTATTTTACCAGAACCTTGTCCAATGATTAAACAGAAATATTTTCTTGGTTTCAAAACTCTAGCCATCTCAGCAATAACTCGCTCCATATCTTCATAATACTCATTAACAGTTCTTTCAGAATTGCCACCTCTTTTCCTGCGCGCTCCGATTTCAAGTAACGACTTTTGCTTAATTGATTCATTTGGGAAGAACATATTAGTTAATCTCATGGTCTTGATATAGTCCTGCGCGCATAAATAAGGAGGTGAAGTAACAATTAAATCCACAGAATCATCCAAAATCCAGTTCATATCTCGTGAGTCACCAGAACTAATTATAGATTCTTCAATATTTTGAATAATTGATTCATTCGAATCAAAAATAGCAAGATAACGCTTGAAAAAATCAGCAGCACTCATCCGAATCACATTGATTTGCTCCAAATAGAGCGCATGAGCATTTTTATAAATTAATTTTTTCGGAGAGCAATTATCGGTAATATAGGTAATATGATCCCTTTGAGAGCATACCGTTTTTAGTATAGAAGAAAACGCACATCGCCTAATTTGGTTCATCAATTCACTTGTATCAGTATCGTTATAAATAAGATTTAATATTGAACATAATTGAGCGAGTGTTTGCGAATCATACCATTTGCTAACATTGGTATCAAGATTTTTGTTATATATAAAATTCGACACCTCATTTTCTTTAATAGTAAATTTACTTAGCGCAACATCTTCATTTTTAAGAAAATTATTATCTTTAAAATAACATTTCAAAATATCAATTTTCGCTTTTGTAATATCTACAGCAAAAGGATTAAGATCATTATATATAAATTTGCGATTTAGTTCGATGGCTTTTACAACAGTAGTTCCAGCTCCCCCAAAAGGGTCAAATACAACATCACCCTCATTTGAAAGCAGGCTAATTAAATACATTGGTATTAATGGAGGAAAAGTCGCAAGATACCAATGTATGGAATTCAAATCAAGGGGATATTTTGAACTGTTATAATCTGAAAAATCCCAATTGATCGAATTCAGTTTCTGTTTTTTCTGATTGTCCATTCTGGTCGCTCCTGTAATCTTCAATGGAAAAGCCTTTGAGGCAACCACTTAATAGTAATTGGATGATCTCGTCCAAGTTTGATTTGCTATAAGAAACACTAAATCTCTCTTTATGCCCATCTACTTCCATAGTGCGATAGCTACTTTTATTCAGCGGGGTAAACAACCCAAGTAAGGCTCCTGTTTTTTTATTCATATTAATCTGATTACTGTTATCTTTTTGATTGTTTAAAAAGAACTCTATAAGAGAACGCTTGCGCTTGTCTGGATAAAAATTAACAACAACTGCGTTTGTGGTAAGTGCATTAGAGACGCGCTTGCTATAGTTGAACTCAGAGAGAAAGTAATCACTGACTGTAGCTTCAATTTGAGCTAGATTTGCATTGATAAATCTGCTCACATTTTCGCCATTAACATAAAGAATTCCTAAGCAATTAAATGGTTCACACCTTTGAACATGCTGCATTATTTCCCTGCTTTTGGAATGTTTAAGCAGGTAATCGTTGGTAAAAATTGAGTCTGTCATCCTCCAAGCATCTTTTGAAATTTCAAATCCAGGTTCTGGATAGTTTATTAATAACCTTATTGCCTGTTTGATCATGGTTTGATAAGAGAAATCATCAATACTTTCAAAAATAGCAGTATATTGTATATCACGTATCCTTTGCCATTCTGATATTTCGAACATGTTACTATTTTTATAGAAAACATGACCATCCTTCAAGATAAAAGATTGTGCCAAATTATAAGCAAGTTTTTCAGCCGCTATTGAATAATTGATATCTATAATACCCATCGCTGTTGACGCACGAATGATGTTATCAATGTTATCTAGGTCCATGCCCTTGCCACATACCAAAGGTGAAAGTGGCTCAAAGGGGTCCCCAGTAGCTATTCGAGCAATTCTATCCAAATCGATATTCATTCCTCTTTTCTTTGCACGTTGACAAACACTATTTAAACGCAATAATTTCCCGTCATATATTTGTGCACTATCAAAATCAAATTCACCAGTATCACCAATAAGTAACTGACGTAAATTTACCTCGTGATCGAATCCAAATTCTTGATGAAGAACTTCTTCCATCGCATGTGCGAAAGGAGGGGTTCCTACATCATGATATAAACAGGCAATCATAAGCTCCAAAGTTTCTATCTCAGACAAATCAAGCTGAGAGGCACATTTTCCTGCCAAATAACTCACCCCAAGAGAGTGTTCATAGCGCGTTGTAGATGCAAAGGCAGGGAAAGCAACAAACTGATTGTTTGCCATGCGGACATCACGAAGTCGTAATAACCCAGGACAAAATAGTAACTCAGATATCAGTTGTGGAAACTGCATTTCCTTATAGAGTCTGTCATAAATTTTCAAAAGTATTACCTCTGAGATTAAATCTATCTATATATGGAATGGTATGTATCTCTTTTGAATTACTATAAAACTCGGTGTAAGCATGATCCAAAAGATCCAATATTTTTTCGCTCGATAGTTCTTTATTCTCATAAAAAACCTCGCCCCACGGTCTTTTGTCTTCCTGAATCAATTGGTACCAGTCACGATCTTTAAAACCGCATTTTGTATATAGCCCTGTATCTGGATAAACGAACAAAGGGTTATAATGAGCTTCTGATAATGACATTTGTTTTGAATCAGCTATTAGTTGTTTTACTGTTGCTTCATCTTCGTTAATTCCACCTAAAATAAAGGTAGCTGTTATTTTAATACAAGACAGCTCTATAATCTGCTTATTCTTTTCCTTTAGGCCAGTTATGAATGAGGTTTTCCCAAGAGTTACGAGTGCCATATTATTTGTTTTTTCAATTCCAATATTTATCTGGCGACAACCTGCTTCCTCTAGCAATAGGATAGATTCTTTGGATAAAGAAAGAAGCAGATCTGTTCTCAGCTCAATTTGCCAAGTCATATCTAAATTCTTATCAAGAAGTAACTTACAAAACTCATGAATATCTTTGCATGATGTTTTTGGGTTACAAAAAAAGCAGTCATCATAAAAAATGATATCGGTTACTCCAAAGTTATCGCGAAGATACAACATCTCATCAATTATGTTTTCATTTGAGCGCTTTCGGAAATGTGTCTTAAGATTGCCAGAAACGCAAAAATCACAATTATACATACAACCACGAGATGTTATCATTGGCATTGTTAACCCAGTTTTATTCGGATTCTGCCTCCGTCCTGAAAATTGTGAGTTGCTACCAGCTATACGAAAGGGAAAAGCAATCGAATCAATATCAGATATTTGATTAAAAACAATATGTCCCTTATAGGAAACTGTTGGGCATGAAGATGGTGGCAGCCCTGCTTTTATAGTTTCTATTAATGATGGAATAGATTCTTCACCATCTCCTTTTATGATATATTTGATATCTAACTCTTCAAAGAATACCCATTCTTGATTTTTCATGCTGGCAAGGGGCCCTCCACAAACAATAGGTGTATTTGGAAATACTTTTTTGCAAACAATAGATATTATTTGAAGAGCGCGTATGTGAGAAGTTACACAAGGACCTATTCCAATTAATACAGGGTCATATTTTTGTAGCTCAGTTGATAAATATTTTTGAAAAATGGCTAAATCTTTAGAAACGAAAGAGTGACATTGTTCAGCACAATTAATTATCTCGGCTGTGAAGCCTGAGTTAATTGTAGCGGACATGATATAGCCCAAACCAAGAGGCAAAAAGTTACTGCTACCAACTCTCATATGAAAGGGCGGATTAATAAGCAATAGATCTGGATTACTCATTCAGAACTTCCTCCGATAAAATTCCACAATATCTTCTATACCCACAATCGAAAGTAACACAGATTTTAACTAATACATCAGTTTGTACAATTTCACCTTTAGTTAGCTTTACTACCGATGCAGAACTGATTCTGGCTCTTTTACATAAGTCTCATTTCTTCAGATCTTTATCAATTAGTAGCTTCCAAAGCTTTTTATAATTGACAATCATTTCTTCCACCCTGTACATCATCCTTTACAGTATTTTCTCACAATTATTCACATTTAAGAACCAATACTTTTAGATTGCAAATATTGTGTTTCATATTCATTTTCAAAGTATGCTTTTCAAATAGTCAAAATTTGTGTTTCTAATATAATTTTCCTACCCTGACATTTATAGCATACATAACTATACAAAACTCCTTTTCTGCCCTTCCTGAAAACATGAGCATAGTATCAATGCAAATACTTCTTCAACACCTCCGGGTCTTTGGTTGCCCGTTCCAGCAATTCTGCCATGGCGGTGGTATATCCATCTCCCACGGATTCCTTCCACCAATCAATGGTGTCTTTCTTGAGCCGGAGGGAAAAGAGGACTTTTTTCTTCTGGTCCTTAATCTGCCGAAAAGCATTCTTAACTTCCCCTTGGGTCATGGCGGGAATATCGCTATAGTCTACTTTCCGTCCCTTTAAATTTTTCTTTACCTGTTCCTGAATTTCGGCAGGAATACCGGCTTCCTCATTTATGGTGCTTCTTGTAATTTTTTTCATAAACCTTCCTCTCATTGGTATCTGCTTCTCGGGCAGAAATTATTCTAATGGCATCCTCTCTAAACGTGCTGATGACAACCAACAATTTTCCGACCATCCCTATGATTTTATATCGGTCCTCTTCAACGCTGTGCGATAAATCGTACAATTCAACATGATAGGGGTCAGCAAAAACATATTGCGCTAAATTAAAATCAATTCCATGCTTTTGGAGATTGAGTTCATTTTTCTCTTCATCCCATTCAAATATGAGCATATATAATGTTAATTCTGTATATACATTTTGTCAATATATTTTTGATTTACTTATCTTTCAAAAAGTGTACAAAACAATGTACAAAACTCCTTCCCTGCCCTTCCCTGAAATATGTTAAAGCACCATAAATCATGCGAAAATCCTTGACCTATGAGAATTTCCGATGTAATATAAAGCATCATACAGCACTATAGTGCATCAGAAGACAAGCCACGCGGTGTCTGCTGCCGCTCGTAATGCGTAGGTCCCGGGTTCGATTCCCGGTCTTGGCTTAAATAAGTTGCTTTAATACAAGGAATTACGAACCAGCGGCTAGACGCCACCACCACAAAAAGGCGCGTTTTGTCCTGATGTACAAAAAGTGTACCCTAAAAACCAACGGTTTTTAGGCAAGGTGCGGAGATGCGCCTTTATTACCCGCAGGCCGCGCGAGCGGCCATTCAATCCTATTCCTTACAGAGCCAGCAACTCCGTTATATTTATTGGAGTTGCTGATTTGCATCAGCGGAAACAAGGTGGAGTCTGGTATGTCACTTTTACGGACCCTGACAGTGGAAAACTTGGACCTCGGCGGAGTACCAAAACTTCGATACAGCGGGATGCGTCAGTTTGCCAAAGGCAAACTGCAGCCATTGCCCAGCGGTTGCTCCGGAATGGATTGCCTGAAAGTACCAGGACTCCCCTGCTCTCCCCTTCCTCCCGGACGTTCTATGAAAATCTGAAAGACTTCTGGGATTTTGACAATTCAGGGTATATTAAAGAACTGATTACTCTGGGGAAAAAACCGGGCCGCCGCCATGCTAGGGATATGCGGGATATGGTGGGGCGGTATTTTGAAGCCTACTTCGGTAACAAAATGCTAAGTCAGATTGATGAATTAGCCCTACAGGATTTCCTGGTATACCTCCGCACCGGTAAAGGTCTTGCGGCTAATACGGTGAACCGTGCAAGGAATACAGCCTTTGTGGCATTGCGGTATGCTAAACGGCGGAAGCTTATCAGGACCTTTGATTTTGAAAATGGCACAGCTGCACTGAATAACATAGGGTATTGGCGCAATACACGCTTACAGCAAGAACAATACTCCATCGTGGTTGCTATTTTTCATTGATGCCAACGGATAAGCAGGACACAATTTCTTTACCATACATTCCTCAGAAAGTGATATATTTTAAACAGAGGGAATGGTTATGAACTTTATTGCAGCTCCTCTTATGAGAAAGCAAAGAGTAGTCTGATGGAAAAGCTGTTTCTTTGTCTGCATGATCGGTACTGGCGCGGCTGCTTTAAGATGTAGAGCGGGAGACAAATGACATGAATGAAAATCCATTTAATATCATTAGCTATGAACCGATGTCTGAGTTCAACATTGAGATTGTGAGGGAAATGGCGGAACTCTGCGGTACACGCGCCACGGCCGTAAACCGGTACCATTCCAACGGCGGTTTTCCAGGCGGTATGGTGATTGTGGAAAAAGACATCCCTATTGCCCTCAAAGTGAAAAACAACATCGATGAGGCTACCACTGTACATTGGCATGGATTGGAAGTACCAAATGCGCAGGACAATCCAGACCTTGTGATTTTGCCGGGTGAACAACATGATTTCCGGTTCACCCTTTCCGAACCAGGCAGCTACTGGTACCATCCGCATCTGCCGCCGGTGCTGCCGCAGCTAAACAGCGGACTATACGCCCCTTTCATTGTGAAAGACGCGTATGATGCCCAGTATGCTGGGGACTATGTGCTCATGCTGGACGATTGGTCATTATCTCCGGATGGCGGGATCGACGCCGCATACAGCACCAGCGGCATGGAAGTGATCGGCAATGTGGAAACGGTCAATTACAAAAGCGCCCCCCATATCCCGCCCATTATGCTGAAAGCGGGAGAAATCATAAAGCTTCGGTTTTTGAATGCATCCACTGCGCAAACCCATACATTAAGCCTGCCTGGTCATACATTCCGGGTAACACATCTGGATGGGTATAGTTTGCCGGAACCCTTTATGACAGACAGCATACGCCTGGCTCCGGGTGAACGGGTGGATGTGGAACTGAAAGGCGCCTTTGAAAGCGGGGTCTATGAAATCACCAACGGCCGGGGATTGGGCATTTCGATTCCGGTGCTGTATAAAGGTAAAGGGCGCGGGATGCACTCGCCGTTTGTGCCGCCGCCATCCAGGAGCTTTGGGGAAGCGATTCCTCCGCATCCGGATTTTAAATTTGTCCTGAATTCCCGCATGGCCAAAGGCGCCTCTGGTGGGATGAATATGGGCGGCACGCACCACGCGGGAAGCATGGACGATATGGGTGGTATGAGTGAAAGTGATATGGGCGGTACACATGACATGAAGGGCTCCCGCGTCGTTTGGTCTATCAACGGTGACAGCTATCCCCATACGCGTCCAGTGGTTCTGCAAACGGGGCGGGTCTACCGGTTGCGTTTCAAAAATGAGGATATGATGCAGATGGAAGACAATATGACCCACCCTATCCATATCCATGGCGCACATTTTGAGGTGGTGTCACTGAATGGTGCCGCACCATCGCGGGAGATGTTTAAGGACACGTTGGAGGTTGCGCCAAACGAATATGCCGACATCGCCGTCCGGTTTTCGAACCCGGGGCAGTGGATGCTCCATTGCCATATAATTGACCACGAGGATAATGGCATGATGATGATGCTGGACTTTAGGTAGCGCCGCGGTTTTCTGCCAATGCCCTTAACATGTACCGCACATACTGTGGCGGAAAGGATCGCGATTATGGATGAATCTAATATGACCGAAATTATTCCCGCGTTGAGTTTAGCTCAGGAAGTAAATCATGCGGCAGCGGTTGCGCACGATGCTGCACGCGCTGCCAGAGATGCCGCCGAGGTAGCCATTGAAAAAATGCGGGCCTTCACGAAAGACGGAACAGAAGAAACGAAAGACGCAGTAATGAAAGCAATTGCCCTTGTTTTGCAGAAAACGGAAGAAACGGTCGTGGAAATTAAAATAACCCACAATACAGCAAAAAATATGCTCCCCAGGGGAAATTGATTTTTTTAGTGAGGAAAAGCCGCCATTCAATGGTGTCTTTCTTGAGGCGGAGGGAAAAAGAATTTTTTTTCTTTTGGTCCTTAATCTGCCGGGAGCCGGCCTTTCCTGCTTTTTAGTTTCACGTCAATCCTGCCGACGTTGGCATATATCCCAAAAGCTCACGAATATTCTTTTTCAAATTACTTATATACTATCATATTTTGATGACAAAAAATGCAGCGCTCCTTAATCGGGTTTATCCTTGGGCTTATGTAAATACCTCCGCAGTTGACTGATAACTTCGTGAAAGTCAAGAGGTTTTCCCATATGACCGTTCATACCGGCGTCAAGGCATTTATCAACGTCTTCACGGAATACATTTGCGGTCATGGCGATAATTGGTATGGTCTTCGCCCTCGAATCATCCAGCGCCCGGATTGTCCGGGTCGCCTCATATCCGTCCATTTCCGGCATCTGCACATCCATGAAAATCATGTCGTATTTTCCCGGACACTCACTAAATGCACGCACAGCTTCCTTCCCGCTTTTTACACAATCTATATGCAGTTCTGTCGGCTCTAAAAGGGCCAGTACGATTTCCTGGTTGATTTCCATGTCTTCAGCAAGCAAAATACGGTGACCTTTGAATAGGGTCTTCTCCTCAACGTTCGAATCTGCTTCAGTCCGCTGCATATTCCCGGTTCCGAGGCAGCTGTCTATTGCATCAATAATTGTAAATGGGAGCAACGGTTTTGAAAGGAATTTATTAACGCCCGCCTTTTTTGCATCGTCTTCAATGGCACCCCACAAAACTGCCGAAAACATAACTATCTTTATTTTATCCGATTCAGGTACTCTTTTTTTTATTTCAGCAGCAAGTTTAACCCCGCCCATGCCGGGTAATTTCCAGTCGATAAAACAGATATCATAGTTCGCGTTTGCCTCAACGAGAGCCAGCGCCTGGGCTGCATCTTGTGCGGTATTGCATGATATATCTATTTCGTCTGCGATTTTTTTTAAAAAAGCCAGCGTGTCAATATCATCGTCGATGACGAGAATCCGGACATCACTGCGATTTACTCCGTTCACCTGACGACCTGCTTCGTCCGGCTTTGAACCACGCCTTAGTTTAATTTCAAATGCAAACGTAGCCCCTTTTCCCAATTCAGATTCTACCCATATCTTTCCGCCCATCATTTCCACAATGTTTTTTGATATCACCAGACCAAGTCCTGTACCACCGAATTTTCGGGTTGTGTCATTTTCAGCTTGTTGGAATGCCTGGAACAGATGAGCCTGCTGCTCAGGATTTATACCAATACCCGTATCGGTTACTGTAATTCGAATGGAGCAAACACCGTCTTCCTCTTCCAAAAAATATGTACCGATACGGATAAAACCATCATTGGGCGTAAACTTTATCGCGTTTCCCAATAAGTTGGTTACGACCTGAGCCAGCCGCTGATCATCTCCAATCAGGATATTTGGAATTTTTCTGTCAACATATATTTTGATTGTTTGATTTTTTTCTTCCGCGCGCAAACCTATGACGTCAACGATTCGTTTGAGCATCCTCTGAAAATTAAACTCGGAAAAGGAGAGTTCAAGCTTATTTGCTTCGATTTTTGACATATCCAGAATATCGTTTATTACGCCAAGTAAATGTTGAGATGCTTCGCTGATCTTAGCAAGACTATAATCTTTTTTCTCAATATCGGTAGTGGATCGTCCAATAGTGGTCATACCCAGTATTGCGTTCATAGGCGTACGTATCTCATGGCTCATGTTGGACAGGAAATCGCTTTTGGCCTTACTTGCGGCATATGCCTGTTCAAGCGCCGATTGCAACAACCTATCCTTATGCTCATTTTCTGTTATATCCCTTAATAAGACAACTTTGCATAGCGCATCGTTGTACTTGTCATTTTCCAGTGCAAGCAGCATATCGCAATTACGAATACCAAGAGGCGTTTCTACTGTTACTTTTTCACTTTCAAAGCTACTGTAAAAAAAAGACTGCCTAGATGTCTTTTGATCAGGGATAATAATTTCGGAAATATTTTTTCCAATAACACTATGACCCAGAAAATCAAAAGCGGCCGGATTCTCAAGATTAATAATGTTTTTTTGGTCAAGCACTAAGGTTGGGATGGTAACCGTATTAAATACATATCCTGAAGCATTGGGCACAGTGATACTGAGCGTTTTGTATTTTCTCATCGAGAAAAAAAACGGCAAGGAAACCGGTAAAAAACAAATTGATGCCAGTGGAATGACCGTATTTTCTGATACGGCCGGCAAAATAAAATCGGTTGCAATTCCAGCCGGGGCAATAAAAGCCGACAGAATAAGAAATAAAAGTGCCTGCCTCCGGTCACGTTTAATTACAGATTCACGCCACCACCGGAAAAACAAAATAAGAAATGCAATAATTATTATGATTATATAAATAGCAGCAGCTATAAAAAAGAGGCTGTTTTGATAAGAAAACTGAATGCCGTATCTTGTCATGACAAATACAGTATCATTTGATAAAACACATAGAATACAGATAAACACGGTTAAAACGGATGTCTTGCTAATTATACGACTTGAGTTTTTATACTTAAGCTTCACCATATTTGACGAAAATAAAAGCCACCTTGAAAAAAACAAACACCCTGAAAGAAATCCCAGAGCCCAAAAAAACCGGATCAGCATACCATTGTCTGCTATTGTCATCAAACCATAGCATAGGCTGTAGAAAGCAAGGCACAAACCTGCTGACAAATAATCGTTCCGCGATTTAGATTTTGTATTGTCTGTAAACGTGACAATACTGAGGTAAAAATAGCTTCCGCTCACAAGAAAAAAAAGAGATGCTATCAGAAAAGCCGGATTTACTTCTACGAACATCTTCTTAATCCTCCTCTGCGGCCTTTTTTATTTTGCATGGATTGAAATTTCTGCATCTACTCCATGGGAGATCTTTTGCAGCAAACGCTTGCTGAACTTGTCGTTCGCCACTACAACCAAATCCCTATCCTGCTTTTAAGTTTTCTATCTATCCGACGCTGTTTAGCATATCCCAACAGTTTATGAATACTTTTCTCCGGATCATGAATGTATGCCTGAATTGCCTTATTAAATATTTCCCGGTCCATCTTCTGTTCATATTTCATACACTCACAAATGAGGCGGTCCCGGTCAAAAATGTGGAGTTCGGTACCTTCAAAATCTGCAATAGACACCCCATAAGTTAACTGTTCCGGTTCAAGGTAATAGGGTTTGACATAGGGATAATCAAGGTTGAACCGGGATTTTGAAACATTTTTATTAATGGCAATATCCCAATTAAGGGGTGTCCTGTCGGAGTAACCATAATAAAAAAGGGCGATATACATGCAAAGAATTCCATCAGGATAAAGCTGGGCAATGAGGGCAGCTTCATTGGTATTATCATTTTCTGAAATAAGCCGGTAATATCCATGTTTGATTTTTTCGAGAACCCCTTCCTGGATAAGATCCTGAATCCTTGGATAAGAAATATCCATAGCTTTCAGGTCGGAGGTTTTTATGAGACTGTTTTTAAACTTTGCCAGCTTTTTGGCTTCTTCACTAAGTTCCATTAATCACCAAAATAAAATTGCCGCTTATATTTTTTAAAGCGGCAATTTGCAAATATAATATTATTTTATTGGTATAAGAGCAAATCGTCAAGATACAAGCATTGGAAAATGCTATCGCTCATTCATTATATTCAAGACTGTTTTGGTTAAGTCAACATCCCAGGTACCATAAAAATCCAATATCTTTTCCTGGGATTTCTTAATAGGAGCAGTAAAAGTAATTACCACTTCATATTCCCCGGTAACCGGAATAGGATCGGAGGGTATAAACGAAGTCCCGTCATAGATGGCTTTTATTGCATGCATAAAAACTGTCTTCTCCTTTATTACCGCCGAACCATAAGCCCCATGTGTTTTTCCAAGGCATCACAATCACCTGGCAGCCCTCATTTATTCCAAGTCACCTTCCCACTGAAGCTTTCCCCGGAATTTCCGTATATCCGCCTGTTTTTCTACCGTCACCATTAAACAGAGAGCTTCTTCTGCTGTTTCTTTCTTTGTCTTGAGACCCAAGACTTTTTGGGCCCCGGCCATGAGGGTATCATCAATAATGATACTGGTTCTCATTTTATTCTCGAATGTGTATCTATTTATAGATCATACACATCATAAGATGGATTGTCAGCAAAGAATTTGAACCGGACCGGGTTGAATAGTGATTATGTTTAAGAGAGTTGCTGATTTGCATCGGATTAATATACTATTTTGTGTGCTAAACTGGTTCATAAAAAAATTGGTTGGAATCCTCCGGCGCCTCTAATCGTTCACTTTCGCTGTAACTGCGGGTTTTTGATGCTACTGAACCGCCCCGGGATTACCGGAGAGCCCAAAGTATGAGAGGATACGGATATGGGCAAAGAAACACGGTATTCCCCCGAGGTGAGGGAGAGGGCGGTACGGCTGGTAAACGAAGGGAAGAAAGACTCCGGGAGCCAAT